>JAWOFX010000039.1:0-8936 GCA_046497275.1 Promethearchaeia archaeon
ATGTTTTTCTCTCGAAATAATTTACTATCTTCAATTTTGTTTTTTGCGCCACATTTTGGACATTGCCATTCTGTATTGCTAATCTTGATAGAATTTATACACTCATCACATACAGAAATGTCGCAAATACAATAAAAGAGAGTATCGACTTCATGTTCGAAATCTTTTTTGCAAATGTAACAGTTGGTAGGCGGGGTCTGTCTTTTATTCATTTTTTCCAGTGTATTTTTATAAATTAATATTATATAATGTATTACTATCTTATATAATATAAAATAATTTTGTTTCAAATGAAAGAAATAGGCTTTTATATACGATTGCTTTTACTTTTCAGTATTTTCTTTCTTTACAAATTCATAATGGGATTTGTGTATAATAACCAATTTGAGATCATATTTTGGGGTATATTTCTTGGAGTCTACGTTTCATCCTTACTTGTTTTGTCTTTTGTAGTTAATAAATATCAGAAGAAATAAATATAATTTAATTCATCAGAAAAGAAGCAAGGATATTATTCATTTTTTCTTCTTTAAAAAATCAGGTAATATGCCTTCAAGACCTAAACTTTTTAAAATGGTTTCTCTAACATCCATTTGAAGTTTAAATTCAGACATTTTCATTAATGCTTCTTCTAATGCCTTAGAAAAATTTTCACTCATATTATTAATTGTATCTGACGTTAACTTCAACGAATCGCGAATTGTGATATTTGTCTCATGAAGAACAGAGCTCATTTTATCCATGGATGTTGAGATTTGTTCGCTTATACTAATTACTTTATCAGAAAGGTCAGTAATTTTTTCTGCGACTGTCTTCATCTCTGAATTCATTTCAGAGAGCTCATCCTTTAGGTCCTTTATGCCAAGCATTTTTTTAAAATATCGAAAATTTCTTTTAGTCTTTCTAACAAAATGGTAATTATAATGAAATAGCTAATTTTCTAAATTAAATTTTATGTTCAATTTTTGTAGTTGTTCAATAAGATGTTCTGTATAATAGTATTGTATAGCATTTAACCCAACAGATTGCCCGATCTTTACATTCTTTAGTTCATCGTCAATTAAAAGAGCCTCTGATGGATGACAATTTATATGTTTTAATAATTCTTTATAGAATTCAATATCATTCTTATTTTTTTGATAATCATAGCTGAAAACCCAATCATTGAAAAATTTTAGAAATCCATATCGTTGGTTTAAGAAATGCACTCTCTCTTTTATATTTCCGCTGAATATGACGAGTCGGTAATCTTGACTGAGATCCTTCACTAATTCTTCTATTCTGTAATGTGGGAGATAGGAACCAAACCAAATTTTAATAATATGCTCATGATCTTCTCTTGGAATCTGAAGTTTTTCCCCTACTCGCATTTTAAATTCATCAAGAGATATAAGCCCTTTTCGAAGTAAATATCCCTCTTTTTGATATCTATCACCAAATATCTCATATAAAAGAAAAAAATTATCGATATTATACAAATCCATTAATTTAATAATTGCCAGATAAGTTCCTCTCGTAAAATACACTCCTCCCAAATCAAAGACTATTGTTTTAATAAATCTATTTTTCTTATCCATAGTCATTGTTTTAAATTAAATTAACTTTTAAAATCAAATTAATTTCTTCCTTCCTTGATTTTTTAATCTTCAAAAAATAGTAAAAAGTGAAGATATTTAGTAATAATTATTTAAAATTAATGGTTATGATCATGTTTATATTCATCATCTGCTTCCGTATGAATCTTTTCAACTCCGTACCCTTTTCCACCACCAGGTGCGCAAAGACTTTCACCGCCCTCTAAGGTATTATTTTTAATTTTCTCAATGACTTCATCTATAGTACCTTGAATCCCTGTAATAACATTTATTCCGTATTGCTCGAAGAATTGTACTGCTCTCCGTCCCATACCCCCTGCAATCATGCAATTTGCCCCGTGTTCATTGACAAATTGAGGAATACTTCCCACTGTATGACCTGGATTTGATAATGCTTCTTTTTCAACAACGTCCCCCTCTTCTATAGTGACAAAAGTAAATAATGGAGCACGACCAAAATGAGCAGAAACTCTATTACCTTCAGTACTTATGGCAAATTTCAAATTATTTCACCTATTGATTTTTATTCTATTATTTATAAAAGTATAATGAAATAAATTATTTATTTTTTATAAAAGTATAATGAAATAAAATAATTATTCAGAACATATATAAATTTAACCCAGAGACACCGATATTAAAGTGATTATGAAATATAATGAGAATATATAAAATCTGCTTTTATTTTTAGTTCATAAATACAAACGATTTGGTAATTTAATTATGCAAGAATTCAATCAAGAGAAAAGTTCTAAAAAATCCGATTTTCATTGTACAGGATGAGGTATTATAGACGGAATTCTCTATTGTGTAAAAAAAGTTAAGGAATGGCGACAAGATAAACAATCCGAAAATAATAAATAAATTATATCTCAAAAATTAAATCAAAAATGCTAGGATTTAATTTAATGGTTCCGCAAGAGCTTGAGATTTAGAAATTTTTATAAAATAAAAAAAAGTTTTTTAAATAATTCCGCTTGATTATCTAATAACAATCCAATTAAAATTAGAGTGTGAATAAAATGGTTAGCTGTGAAGAATTAAAAGAAAATGATGTGTTTATATGCTCTGAATGTGGTTTAGAATTAACTGTAACTAAGGCATGTGATTGCGCTGAAGAGGGTTCATGTACTGAAGAAGGTTTCTCTTGCTGTGGAGAACCAATGAAAAAGAAGTAATTCAAATAATTAATATAAAAATTTTAGAGCAAACTAATTTTACTTAATTTTTTCTTTTTTCTATATTTTAATTAAAAAACTATTTCGGAGTATTTATTTAAGGGATATTATTTATTTGGACCATCCCCCACTTTGCGATAAATAAATCCCATATTCTCCATGATTTCTTTATTAAATATATTTCTACCGTCAATAATAATCGGTGTTCTCATTTTCTCCTTAATATCCTTCAGATCTAAATTATAATATTGTTTGTGATTAGTTGCGAACAGAAGGACATCTGAATTTGATATTGCTTTGCCAATATTATCAGTTAATTGTGTCATATCATAATCTCGTTCTTTTACATAAGGATCATGGGCAATATAGATAATATTATGTGAATGGTATCTTTTCATTAAAGATTCAATTATATTTTTAGCCGGTGTGTTTCGAGTATCATCAGTATCGGCTTTATAGGACACTCCCATTAAGGTGATTTTTATATTGTCAACAAATTTACGTGCTTGACGTAATGCATCTTCCATTAATTCTACCATATGATTAGGCATGAAATCGTTGAGTTCTCGACTATAAGGAACAATTTTAATGTGGGATTTATAATTCCTTTCAGAATAAGCATCATGTCCATAAAGGAGAAGGAAAGGATCTTTAGTCAAGCAGTGACCTCCCACACCTGATCCAGGCATATGCATCATTCGGTCATGCCGATGATTAATTAATTCTATAATTTCAAAGATATTTCTATTGAAATCTTCACATAGTAATGCCATCTCATTGGCAAAAGCTATGTTTACATCTCTGTAAGAGTTTTCTATACATTTTGTTAATTCTGCGGTAAGAGTGTCTGTAACTTGAAGCTCTTTTTTCACAACTTTTCCATACAAATACTTAGCGCGTTTATTAGCTTCATCACAGCCTCCGCCGATAACTCTTGGAAAATCAGTTATGTATTCAATTAATTTCCCAGGCATTACGCGTTCAAATGAAAATACTAGATAAAACCCCTCTCCCCGTTTCATTCCGCTTGCTTCTTCCAGAATAGGTTTCACAATATTGTTCGTAGTTCCAGGAGCAACTGTTGATTCGATGATCACCGTTGCACCTTTTTTTAGATGGTTACCCGCTTTTTCGGATACTTCTTTTAGCGATTCATACATTGGAATCTTTGTGTAAAGATCTATGGGTGTCTGGACATCGATAAGCACATAGTCAGCATCATCAACACAGTCATACTTCGAAGTAACATGAAATTTTCCATTTTTTACAACGCGTTCAATTAATTCATCCAATCCGGGTTCATCACCTTCAAACGGGTTTCTCCCCGCATTTAACCAATCAATTTTCCACCCACTTCTTTGGGATCTTCTCTGGATTCCCGTTACATAAAGATTTGGTACATCCGCTAATAATGCTGCCATAGGAATTCCCACGTAACCCATACCAATTACTATTATAGATTTTGAATCTTCTTCTTTAGACATTTTGTCTTAATTCTCTTAATAAGATTATTGAATATGGATTTTAATTAATCTTAATTCAAAAACTTTTATTTTGCTTTATAATAAACTATTAAGTTTTCTTTAGATCACTATAATTAATCGATAATTACATAAGAAAATTAGAATTCTTTAGAAATTTTTATATTTCCCTAAATCCTCTAATTTAAAAACCCCAAACCGTTCCCGTTTTTTCTTTTTCATTCTCTCAAAACTCGCTTTCACCGTTGATATAACCTTTTGAGAACCATACAGCTGTAATGCTTGATATACTTTATAAGAATAATCTTTAATATTAATTTTAACTTGCTTTTCCTTAGGAACATCAATGCTCACATATAAAGCGTAGATATAAAATTCAATATCCTTTAAATTGAGTTCTTTTGCGGCAGTTGACGCAATATCAAATGTTGCCTGGTGATCTTTATGTGCATTGTTATTACTAGGAGCAACTATTCGGTCAGCATCACTTATAATTGGTTTACACATTTCAATACCTGTTTCTTGAAAATCCATGACTTCTTGATCTGGTATTTTAAATTTATGGACGTTTTCTTTAGGAATCTCTAAAAATTCAATCACTTTATCGATTTCTTTCATACGAATACCTGCTAAATCATCTTCCGAGATCTGAGTTTTCTCAATCTCAATTAAGCGTCCCATTCGTCTTTCAAAAGTATAGGCTGCCCTTCCATCAGAAATATAAATAATTTCAACATGATTTCCCTCATCCATCCATTTGAGAATACTCCCTCCAGCTCCTAATAATTCATCATCTGGATGAGGTGCGAAGATTACAATTTTCATATTTTTTATAAGTATCTCAAATCTTTTCTTCTTAATTATTTTAATAGAATAAACTTTAAAACTTATAGGTTGAACAATATTAATATGAAGTTGGGAAAATCGAGTTTAAATGATATAGCCAAACTACGACCAGACGGAGTGAAAAGAAGAAGACTATCCAGCTATGATTTATATGGGGGGAATCATGATTGGATTGATATTGAGCCTGGAAAAACCGTTATACTTGGAGAATATGAAGGGAGTGGATGCATAACTCATATTTGGTGTACATGTATGAGTTTTTTTAAAAATTATCTTCGCCATGTAATTATAAGAATGTATTGGGATGGGGAGACGGAAGATACTCCAAGTGTAGAAGTTCCACTCGGGGATTTTTTTGGAATGGGACACGCCGAAAGGGAAAATTTTGTTTCTCTCCCACTTCAAATGAGTCCACAAAATGGAAAAGGTTTTAATTGCTGGTTTCCTATGCCCTTCTCTCAAAGTTTCAAAATTACATTGGAGAATGATACTTCTAAAAATTTTAGGCTTTATTATTATATTGATTATGAGATCTATGAGGAATCTTTTGATAATGCGGAAGAATATGGGAGATTTCATGCTCAATGGCGTCGGGAAAATCCCACAGACCCTAAGAAAATAGATTTGGAGACCGGTAAGAAATTCTCTAAATTAAGACCATTTAATTTCAATGTTCGTGGAGGGAGAAATAGAAATCCCTTAGAAAGAAATTATACTATTCTTGAAGCAAAAGGTAAAGGGCATTATGTAGGATGCCATTTGGATATTGATAATCAAACATTTATGCCCTGGTTTTTAAATTGGCCTGGAGAGGGCGATGATATGATATTTATTGATGATGATATTGATCATGGCATAATAACTTTACCAGGAACAGGGACAGAGGATTATGTAAATCAAGCGTTTTGTCCTCGCCAAAAACAAAGCACGCCGTATCACGGTACAATAAAACCAGGAGGGTTTAATTTCTTTGGAAAAATAACTTATTATAGGTATCATATTGAGGATCCAATTTATTTTAATAAAAAAATAATAGTTTGTATCGAGCATGGTCATGATAATCACAGAGCTGATGATTGGTCCTCTACAGCATATTGGTATCAAAAAGAACCCCATGACCATTTATTATATCCGGCATTATTAGATAGAAATGGTAGAGAGCCTAATTCTCACTTATCACATATACTGAGAAAAACTTTGTGCATTTTAATATTATTAGGTTTACTTTCATGGATTTTAATTTGGCCTTTAATTAAATATCTTATGGAGATATTTTCTTAAGAAATGAACACAACATTTCTTTTTTCTTTACAAATATTAGTTTTAAAATGATTTAATTCATTTTATCCTTCAACTAGTTTTTGGATTAATAAATATTAATATATGGAAAATTCTTCTTAATTATATGGGGATGAAAGAAAATGAAATCAAATGATTTATTTTTAAATACTTTAGGGGTTATTGGGATTATAGGTCTAGTTTTTTTAATTATAATGCTAATCCTTGTTGCTATTGCAATTTCTAATATATTGGAATAATAAATTATGATTTTTTCTTTATAAAATATTTTCGTTTGTCACATATAGAGCATAAAATTAATCTCTATTATATGAAATAATTTAGATCAAAATTTTATTAATCTTAAAAACGGAACTTTATGTGTAAAGTGGTTTAACCAACTTGAGTAATAGAACAAGGAACTAATCTTTATTAAGAATTTCTTTTATTTTCTTAAGTAATTCTTTTCCTGAAAAAGGTTTAGTAATATAATAATCTGCGCCTAATCTTTTTCCTTTTTGAACATCTTCATTAAAACTTTTAACAGTAAAGAGAACGACTACTATATCTTTAAGATCATCATCGGTTTTTATTGTTTCAAGAACTTGATATCCGCTCATTCCGGGCATCATAATATCCAATAATATAAGTACTATATCATTAGATCTATCCTTAATTATCTTCATTGCTTCTTTCCCATTACTACAAGTAATAGTATTAAAATCTCCCAATTCTAGAAACTTTTTTGTGAGATTTAATATATCCGGTTCATCATCCACAACTAAGATTGTTTCTTTGTCGGGCATATTCTTTTGATTTTTTATCTAAGTTCTCTACTATTTTTTTAATTATATTAAAGTTAAATTCATAATATATTTAAATTTTAATTTTATTATAAGGTTTGATTTTTAGAATATTTGATCCTATATGCCACGTAATAATTTTTTGCCTCAATTTCCTTATGACTATCTAGGTGCTAAGGCTGAAGAATATAATGAACTTCAATGGATGGAGCGAAATCAGAAAAAAACAACTCTCGAGTGTGTTGAATATCTTTTTGATCAAAAATTGGGACCTATTAATATATTGGATTTTTCAAATTATTTAATATTAGACTTAGGCTGTGGAACAGGGTTTTCGACTGAAGTTTTAATAGATCTTGGCTTTAATGTTATTTCTATTGATGTATTAATGGATATGCTGGAAAAGACTTATCATAAAAAAGAATTATTTAGTGATATGAATGTTTTAGAATTAATATTAGCAAATATGGTTAACCTTCCATTCAAACCTTCAACATTTCATTATATTATATCTGTGTCAGCATACAATTTCATTACGTATAAGAAAACAACTCAATCAGAGATAAAAAAAACCTTGGATTTTACTGCTAAATATTTAAACAAATGCCTTAAAAAAAATGGACGGATTGTAATAGAGTTTTATCCTAATACTGATAAGGAATTAGATCTTTTTGTCTCCTCTTTCACCGCAAATAACTTTGACGGGTATTTTATAAAGAACAATCCAAATCAAAAAGGGGGTAAAACTTTTCTACTCCTAAAGAAGGTTGATAATATATGACCAAATGCAGATTCTGTGGAAAAAAAGACAAATTCATCTCTAACACACTACAAATCTGTCGAGACTGTATTCTTACGGGGAATTGGAATGAGATTAAGGAACATATTTTTAGAGTTCATGCTAATGTGAGAACGAATGAAGGATTACCCGCGAATTCTCCTCATGCGAAAAAGGATGATATCGTTTTACAATGTAATTTTTGTATAAATGAATGCTCTTTATCTAAAGATCAAACCAGTTATTGTGGGCTAAGAAATTTGGAGAAAGCAAAAGATGAGGAATTACCTATTCCCAGTAAATCTGAAGGATACATTCATGGATATATTGACGCCAACCCTACTAATTGTTGTAATGCCTGGTTTTGTCCTGCAAATACTTCAAATGGATATCCCGAATTCTCAGATTTTGATGGACCAGAATACGGAACTTATAGTTATGCCGCTTTTCTCTATGGATGTTCTTATGACTGTTTATTCTGTCAAAATGCTTCCCATAAAAATATCTCTAAATCAAAATTTTCAAGCGTTGATGATATCATAACCCAAATTATTGAGAATGAAAAAATAACGTGTGTTTGTTTTTTTGGTGGTGATCCTGAACCTCAACTTCCCTTTACTATTAATATTGCAGAAAGAATTCTAAAAAAAGTAAAAGAAAATTCGGATAGAAAAATCCGTTTTTGCTGGGAATGGAATGGAAGCGGTAATCAAAAACTTATTGAGGAGTGTATGAAAATTGCAGTGAAAACTGGTGGAAATATAAAATTTGACTTGAAATCTTTTCATGAGAAGCTTAATTATGCTCTTTGTGGGGTAAGTAATAAAAGAACCTTGGATAATTTCAAATTTTTAGCTGAAAATTACTTCGGAACACGAAATGGTGTACCTGAGATGAGTGGATGCACTTTATTGGTTCCAGGTTATATTAATCATGAAGAGGTCGAAAAAATTGCCAAATTTGTAAGCTTAATTGAT
>JAWOFX010000154.1:0-3295 GCA_046497275.1 Promethearchaeia archaeon
TATATTTAGATTTCACAGATCTTACAAATCTGTAATCTATATTTTTGATTTTTTAATATTTAAATATTTTTATTGACTGTATAAGAAGGTAAAACTTATCTTGAGTTAACCGTGGAATTATTAAGATAAAACTATTTATATAACCTAAATGCATTTTCAAATAGTTATTCAAAAACTAAATAAATAATAAACAAATGATTTGAACTAAAAATGTTTGATGATTCTAATTGTGCTAAATGTGAAGGAATCGATTGCTTAATGCGCTGTCAATGGATAGAGTTTGATGGAGTGGATGATGCTCGTGTTGAAATGATGAAAATGATTGATAATGAAGAATCTCGAGTTCTTTCTGAATGTATAACATGTTTTGCTTGCGATGAATACTGTCCGTATGATTCTCATCCATTTGATTTGATAACAATTCTTCAAGAAAAATATGAATCTTTAGAAGTTAATGAAGCGCAACGTCAGAGAACAGTTATGATGTATAAACCTCATGACGAATTTAAACCATGGGATGGGATTGATCCAAATGAGCCTACATTAAATAAATGTGCATTTATTAAAACAAATGCCGATGATATGAAAGGTCAAATGTTTGATGATCTACAATATGTTGGAGGAAGAGATTTCTTTTGTAATCTACTTTATCATCATATGGCTCGAGACTCTGTTATACGAGAAAGAGCTCCTCAAATCTTAGAGAATATTGAAAAACAAGGAATTCAAGATATGATCTGCTTTCATGATGAATGCTATGGATTTTATTCATCCTATTGTCCAAGAAATAATATTGAACTTCCTGAAGGTTTTAATCCCATTCACGTGTTTGAGTATGTTTATAACTATCTTAAAGATCATGAATCAGACATAGAAAAATTGGATATTAAAGCTGCGTATCAGAGAAATTGCTCAACTCGATTTATGCCAGAAATAGAAGAATATGTCGATAAAATATGTGATTTAATAGGCATTGAACGAGTTAAGAGAGAATACGACAGAGAAAATGCTCTATGCTGTGGTGGTGCTCTCATAGGGCTTGGAAAGAAAAAACTTATGCGCGAGACTCAAAAGAAAAATATTCAAGATATGTTAGACCATGAAGCAGAAGTAGTTTTCTATAATTGTCCAATGTGTATGGAAATTATGGGTTCAAAAGTCGAAAGAAGCGGTCTTAAGAATTATTTACTAACTAATCTCTGTAGAAAGGCTCTTGGAGAAGATATTGATTAAAATATTTAAAAATTCCCCTCTACTCTCTTTTTTTATTTTCAAATTTTTTAGATAGCTGTATTAAAAATCTTTCATTATCAAAATACTGAAAAAAGAATAATTAAAATAATAATAGAATTTATTTTATCATAACGATAATTAGAAATTCTTATTATAAAATTATACTTAGTTGGTATTAAAAAACATGACAGAAGAAGATTTAATGAATCAAATAACTGATAAGAAGGATGAAATCAGTAGGATCGAAGAAGAAATGACGAAAAAGGAAGCATCTGTAGAACCATTACTAGAAAAACAATATGACGAGAATATAAATTCTACTAAAGAAGCTTTAGAAGCTGAGAAAAAGAGTCTTGAGGAAGCAATCCAGAAAGCTGATGAATGGGCAACAAAAGCAGCAGAACTCAAAAAAGTTGTTAAAGAATTGACCAAAGAATTAGATACATTGCGTAAAAGTAAATCAAAGGATCTTAAAAAAGAACTAAAAATTGTTGAGAAAGAAAGAAAATCTCGCATAAAGGCTGTTGAGAAAGAAATTAAAAGATTGGAAAAAGACTTGGCTAAGCTTCAGAAATCAAAGGAATCTTAAAATTGATATTTCAATCTATATTTTGTTTTATTTTTAGGTTTTTCAACTAATATTCCATATAAAATCTAATATCGAATGATTTTAAGTTAATAATAAAACTTTATAATTTTATTTAAAATTTTGATATTATAAAACTCAATATCTCGAGATCGATATGAAAACGAGTCATTCTATATATTTTAAAGATTCTACTGATATGAGTGAGATTGACTCTAATTCAATAGATTTAATCATTACATCTCCTCCCTATCCTATGATAGAAATGTGGGATAATCTCTTTTCCTCTCAAGACAGAAGGATAAAAAAAGCTTTGGAAGATCAGAATGGAAAATTAGCTTTTGAACTTATGCATGAAAAGTTAAATCGAGTCTGGAATGAATCTATTCGCACTTTAAAAGATGGAGGAATTATTTGTATAAATATTGGTGATGCCACGAGAAAAATAGGTGATACTTTTCAATTATTTCCCAATCATGTAAAAGTTTCCCAATTTTTTCAAGATAATGATTGTATTGCCCTCCCATTAATTTTATGGAGGAAACCTACTAATAGTCCCACTAAGTTTATGGGTTCTGGGATGCTTCCCTCAAATGCTTATGTCACTCTTGAACATGAATATATTCTTATATTTAGAAAAGGGAAATTAAAAAGAAAATTCAAACCTAAATCAGAAAAACGATATCATAGTGCTTTTTTTTGGGAGGAAAGAAACAAATGGTTTTCTGATGTGTGGAGAGATATAAAGGGAGTTTCACAGAGTTTAGAAAACAATAATGGATTGCGTGAACGTTCTGGAGCTTTTCCACTTGAATTGCCTTACAGATTAATAAATATGTTCTCTATTTATGGAGATACCATTTTAGATCCTTTCTGGGGCACAGGCACTACATCACTTGCATCGATGATTTTAGCCAGAAACTCTTTTGGATTTGAAATAAATAAAGAATTTATGAATATATTTGAAAGTAATATAAAAAATATTAAGAAAACTACAAAGGAAATCTATCAAAAAAGACTGAAAAAACACGTTCATTTTATCACTAAATTCTCTAATGAAAAAAAAATTAAGTATACTTCACAGAATTACAAATTTCCTGTAATTACATCCCAAGAACAGGATATTTTATTCTATTCAATAAAAAAAATCTTAAAAAACAAGCACAATTATAGCATTACCCATCAAAAGGTTAAATTCCCATAAAACGAAGATCTTATCCTAATATATATCTAAATATATATATTCGATCGAGAAAGATACATTTCGCGAAGAAAAATAATTTATTTCCTCATCTTCATCGAATTTTCCCGAATCTGATATTCAGGACATACTTTGCATTCTGGATAACTACAAAGCATTTCCATCTGCGGCAAAGTACAATTATCGGAAAATGGACATAAAGTATGATTGGTATCTCTTGTATTAATTGTCATATAACTCATCAAACTTAAAATGTATTCATTAATAATTATATT
>JAWOFX010000155.1:0-25807 GCA_046497275.1 Promethearchaeia archaeon
TTATTAAAAGAATACGGAATGTCGGACTCAATTGATTTACTAATAGAATTAATAGAAGACAATAAAATAGAAATTGTGGGCACCGCTAAATTCCATCCAATATTACCTCTAATCCCTAAAAAGGAAGTGAAAAGACAAATAAAACTCAATGAGGAGATTAACACAGAAGTGTTTGATAATCGATGGATTAAGAGGGGTTTTTTCCCTCCTGAGATGGCAATCTCCTCAAAAGTAGCGAAAATTGTGAGAGATCTTGGATATAAATGGGTGATTATGAGTGGAATTTCGTGTCCAAATAGTTGGTGCTATGATAGAATCTACAAATCTCCAAATGGTCTGGAATTATTCTTTAGGGACGACATTTTGAGTAATAAAATTGCTTTCAAGAAATATACTCCTAAATATTTTATCAAAGATTTAGGGGAAATCCATAAAAATGAGACAGATAAAAAAAATGATACTTATGTCATAACAGCTATAGACGGAGAGACATTTGGATGGCACATAAAAAAGTATGAAAAAACGTTCCTTGGGAAAGCTCTAAAATTGATTGAAGAAAATGAATATCAGAAGCAAGACAATGAAAATGATGAAATCGATAATATCGAAATTGAATTTATATCTAATTTAAATAAATATTTTCCTTATGCAGAAGAAACCATTATCCCAATCTCTTCCAGCTGGAGTACGTCTTATGAGGATTTAAAATGTAATATCCCTTATCCGTTATGGAGGCATCCCGAAAATAACATTCATACTTATTATTGGAAAATTGTAAAAAGTCTTAATGAATTAATGAAATTAGCCGATAACTTAATTTTATCAAAAGATTGGAGTGTTGAGAATTATTATACTACTGCTAGATATTTTTATGATAGAGGAATTCATAGCTGTCCGATGTGGTGGGCTAATCCCTTACAAAATACATGGAGTCCGAATCTAATATATAAAGGAATTGAATTATTAATGCGAGCTGCCCTCAATGCACAATTGGCTTTGGTAAGTGCGGGAATAAATGATGGAGATGGATACTTTGACAGTATCTCCTATTATCATGGTCTTCTTCTAATGGAATTATATTCGATAAGCAGAAGAAATTCAAAAAAATGACTTTTTCCTTTTTTAAAGATTGAAATTTATATTCTCCTCGTTAAACCCTTCCAATATTCGTTTTGTTTTCTTTCCAAATAATTTTACCTTATTTATCTTATATTAACCAATTTATTTTTCCATCTTCATTATATTGACCCCATTTTAGGGTTACTTTTCTCTGCGCCATAACATTCTCTTTTGGAGCTCTTAAAGTTGAGGAGGGCATATATTCATAAACTGCTAAACCACCATCATTATTTCCCACTTTTCTTATATATGTTTTGATCTCTTCTTCCACCTCTTCTGGGGTTCCCAATGAGAAAGTAGTTTGTATATTTGAAGAAAGCCAGAAAGCAACCTTCCTTTCTTCTGCCCATTTTTTAAAATTATCAACACCAACCATGTGAGGGCTGTCAAATTCAAACACGTCAACTCCAATTTCTATAATATCGGGCATTACTTCATAAATTTGACCACATGAATGCATAATGAAATCAAGTCCAAGATCATGTGCTAAATCAATTATTTTCTTATAAGGTTCTTTGAAAAATGTCTTAAAAATTTCTGGACTTATAAATGGAGATTTTTGGGATCCCAAGTCATCTGCCACTATTACAGCATTTAGGGGAGGATAGAATTTTTTATAATTTTCAATAAGATTCGTGAAATAAGGCAAAAGTTTTTCTATTAATTGATGAACTTTATTTGGTCTTCTCACTATGTCAATTAAAAAATTACTAAATCCTCTTATTTGAGAGCATAGATTAAAAAATCCATTGGGAGCTAATTCTCCCAAAGTATATCTATTTTTTCCTAATAATTTCAAAATTCCAGATTTTAAAAAATTATATCTTTCTTCAATTGATATATCTGGAGGCTCAAAATCCTTTAGATAATCCCAATTATCTTGCAATGGACCAAAATGAGGGTGTCCTCTTGTAATATCATTACTTTCTGATCCTGAAGACTTCCATTGAATTTCCCATTCATCAATACTAATATGAGGTTTTTTCCAGAATTTTCTTTCATATCCCGCTTTTTTTCTAAATTTTCTTTTCCATCTGTAGGTGAATATTCTATATGATAATTTTTGGATAGAATCAACCCCACCTTGTACATGTGGGGGATAATTAGTAGGTTGCCAGGATCTTAAAGGATAGATTGAAACAGGAAAAAAATCAGTTTTTAAACTCAAGCAAGACATTGGAACACGATCTGGATTCTCAAAATGAAAGGCACGCCTAACTCTCTCTTCACTCTTCATTTATTATATTAATATTGCTCGTTTTGTTTTCTATAATTATCAAGATATTTTATTTTTTTGCTCTTTTTATTCCCAAAATCTTTTTTAATATAAGATAGAGCATATCAAAGAAAAAACTTAACCATTGCTAGCATTCAATTGAAGATTTTGATTCTAATTCATCTTCATTTTTTCATTTTCGAGTATCCATTTTAATATTATTCCGAATAATAATGGCTCCTGATATTTAAAATCATGTCCACAATTCTTAATTAAAATTGCTTGGTCATCTGGTATTTTTGCTTGTTTTTTATTTAACTCAAAAGTTATTTCTGGGGGAAAAATAGAATCTTTCTCACCATGAATCAAATAAACTCTCTTCTTATTATAATCTGAATCCCTTTTTAGAAATTTATGCGCAACCATATTTAAAGCAGATTGACTTCCCATATGTTTCATAGCACGTTTAATCCCCCAACCTGCAGATAAGAAAGTAAAATCCCTATTGAGTAAAGTTTCAACATCATGAAGCGCTGCAATACCTATCACCATCGCGACTCGTTCATCTTCATATGCTTTGGTTAATACAGAGGTAGCACCCATAGATTTTCCAATACAGCATATAGCCCCTTCTTTAACGTCTTCAAAAGTACATACTTTATCAATAAATATCTTAACATCATTATATAACTTATACATATCCTCCTTTTTTCCACCTGCTTCACCATGTCCCCTTTGATCAAAAGCAGCACTTATATAACCCATTTGAGCTAATGGAATCATAAACATATTGTTAACTTCTTTATCATCCATAAATCCATGAAAAAATATGATTATAGGTCGTGGATTTTGATACTGTTTCCCATTTGGAGTAGATATAGTTTCTGTAAGAGACCTATAAATAAGACCTGTTGATTTTACTCCATCGTCGAAGCTCACATCTACTTTTTGGACATTAATTGTTTCCTTGGAAGTATTTTCAAACACAGATTGTGGTGAATATAATCCTGCTTTGACTAAAGTTATTCCAACGATTAAAGAAATGACAATATATATTATCCCTATTACTACATATTCAAAATGAAAAAATAATAGATATGTTAAAAATATTGTAACGATTATAAAACTCGGAAGTACTATAAGTAAAACTTTGAGTTGCATAATTTTATAACGGATTTATAGATTAATATATTTTTTATTTTTATCAAATCAACTAATCTGTTAACTTTTTTGATATCTCAAAGAATATATTCCTATTAATGGAAATAAATAATAAATTATATAATTATTATTTCATCATTTAATTATAATAATGCCAGATGAAAATGAGAATGAGATTAAATACTGTGAATATTGCGGAGCTAAATTAGAAAAAGACAGAATATATTGTCCTAAATGTGGGAAATTGGCGATAAATGCGAGGAAAACAGAAAAAAAGGCTATTGAAAAAACGACCAAGAAAAGCTCTAAATCAGGGGAAATACCTGGTCGAGAATGTCCCGAATGTGGGTCAATCATTAGATCTCGTATTCTCAAGCAATGTCCCGTTTGTAATGCGAAATTAAAAGAACCCCCTCCAATAGAAACAGAGCCTAAGAAAGAAGAATCTGGTTTTATATTTACTGGAGAAAAATTACAACCGTTAACAAATAAAAATTCATGGAACTTAAGAGAAGGGCTTTATGCTTTTGGAAATTCTATAGCAATTTATTTCATAGTTCTTCTGACTATCAATACTATAATATTAGATTTTATTGGAACACCTATAGACTCTGTGAGCATAGTAGAGATCTTAGTTGGAGAAATTCCAGAAATCACATTAGGAATATATCCACTATTTTATATTATTTCAAGAGGACATAAGCAAGAGAAATTAGGTTTAAACTTAAATAGTAAAACTATGTCAATTGCATTAATACTTGGGATAGCAGCAGGTATGATCCTCTATTTTATAAATTATGGTTTAGACATATTCTTCCAGTATATTATAGATATGGGATTTGATGAATTTTTAGGGATCCAAGAATATTATTCTGCTTATGCTGGAACCCTCAAAACAACTGAGTTCTATTGGATTATATTATTCACTATTCTTCTCATTATTCAATCTCTTTCATCAGAGATATTATTTCGAGGCACACTCCATAATTCATTAAAAGATAAATTTGGAAACCAATTAAAAGGTAAAGTAATAGTAATTCTAATTGTTGCCTTAATAATTTCATTAACATACTCTATATTATTTTTCTTCGTTTCATTACCAATAGGGATATATTTTTTCGTATCATATCTTATATTGAATTTAGTATTAGGGTGTGTTTATGAAATTAATGGGAATCTGGCAAATTCTATGGTAGCCTACACAATTTATAATTTGATTCTTCTAATCATGATGTTATTCTTTTAGGATTTTTTAAAAAACTATTATATTTTGCAAATTAACAAATAAAAAAAACCATTAAACCCTTTTATTAAAATACCATAATTTTCTTTTCATTTTTATAATATATTAATAATTTCGAAGGAGCCATCAAAATATTGGGGAGAACTATTTATAGAAACAAAGGAAGTAAAGATAACATTGTTTTCTCGATAGCTGGGGCTCACGGAGTCGGAAAGACTACTATATTTAATTTACTTAAAAAACAATTACGAAATAATCCTAAATTTAAATTTTTTCCAGAACGATATGTCAAAAAACCTCCAGTTCCTTTTGGTTCGCGAAACAAACAAACAGCTTTTCGATCTGAAATCCATTTCCTTCAACAATTTATTCGGAGAAATAAAAATATTAAAAATTTTGATGATAAATATAATGGGAGAGTATTAATTCTTGATAGAACTCCTTTATGCGTTCTTGTATATTCTAAGAGTCTATTTTTAAAAGAAAAAGATTATCATCTTATATTAGATACATTTAATTCTGTAAAATGGTTAGAGGATTATATTATTTATCTTACTGCTGAACCAGATACCATCCTTAAACGAACTATACGCAGAGGATCCTTAGAAAAAATACGAAAACAATGGAATGAAACAGAGAAAAATTATCTACTTAATGTTTTAACCTTTTATAATGAGATATTATTTACCAGAAAAGATTCTGAAAAAATCATTGAAATAAATACAGAGAATTTGACTCCAGAAAATATTCTCGAAAAAGTTATGAATATAATCTCAGAAATTTCGGGGTATTCCTTTAATCAAAAATTAGAACCCCCTTCCAAACAAATGAGTTTAAAAAAATTCTTTCAATGATGAGCTTTACGATAAATTATTAATACTAATTTTATTATTGTATTCTTGAGTAAAATAAAATCATTTGGTCTCTTTGAATAAAAATGTCATCAATAGCAGACGATGTTCGTCAAAAAGTGATGTATGTACTTAAACAAGAAGAAGAAAAAACACATCTTAAGAATTTATCCGTATTATCTCGTGTTGGAATGAAAGTCTCTAGTGCTACATCCGCAGAATTAGATGCAGATGCAACTTCAGCATCGAGTACTGCATTAATCGATTTAGGACTAAGATTAAGCGAGGCAACGAATCATGGTTCACTACGAGAAATCATTTTACACAATGAAGCAGGATATAGTATCTTAATGGCTATTAATGATGAATATATCGTTTTTAGTGGGTTAACAGCGGTATATAAGATTGGATACTACTTACCATATCTTAGAGATTTGGCTAAGAAATTGAACGCATTGATATCTGGTGATCAAGATTCGGAAATGGCCTTATCATTAGAAGAAGATGAATTAGAAAAGCTGCGCAAGAAAAAAGAAAAAGAGAAGGAAGAAAAAGAGGAAGAAACAATTAAAAAACCGTCTGTGGAACAAGATAAAGCAGCTTTGAATGGCTTATTAGGTTTTCTTGATGATTGGGAAAAACAAGGGCTTGAATCAGACGAAATGGAGCCTCAAAATGAACAAAACATTGTTTCGATTCCAAAAACAATTGCAGCTGGCGTTACTACAGAAACAACAGAAATGAGCATCCCTGAAACACCTGAAACAACATCACATATCTCTTCCGATTCTCAGTTTAAAGTTTATGATGACGAAGTAGCTCCAGTTCCACTGGAAGATTATACTCCAATGGAAGTTGATGAAGAATTAACAGAACCAGAGCCAGTAGTAGAGCCAGAACCTCAGACTATGGTCTCTGCCCCTTCATTAGAACCTAAAACTGAGCCAGCTTCAGAATATGGATCACTACCCTCTTTAGATGAATTAAAGCCACCAGATTTTGATGCTGAGACCGCTTCGGAATACGATACCGAATTTATTTTGGAAGAGGAGACAGAATCTCTGGAAGCAGTTTTAAAGGATTTGGGATGGGAAGAGGAAGATTAAATCCATTCACATTAATTTTACTATTTTTCTATACTTCTTAACTTAATAACCCTTGATTAGGAAATATTATAAATTATTTTAACCTAAGTTGTATTTGAAGTTATAATTTAATAAAAAATTTTTGATGAATAATTATGTCTGAACTCAATGAAATAAAACGAGAAACAGGCAGGAAAGAAAGGATTATCTTCGGGATGCCTAGATTAGGGACATCCATTATATTAGGAATCGAAGGATGGGCATTACTCACGCTTTATACATCGGGATATGGTTTAGATCCTTTTCGAACTGGTTTTGCAATTGCCATGGGGTACTTAACGATCGCAGCATCTCAGTTCTTGCTTGGATGGCTCAGTGATGCAAAATATACAAAATATGGAAGAAGGAAACCTTATATATTCATATTTGCACCAATCTTAGGAATTTCTATCATCTTTTTATTATTACCCAATTTAGTACTTCCTGACATGAATAATAAAGACATACTTTTCTTCTGGTTATTAATATGGGATATTCTTTTCAGAGCAAGTTATGCAGTGACCACACCATATCAGGCGTGGATGGCAGAAGTGTTTAGTGTTAATGAAAGACCAAAAGTTTCCCAAGTGCAAAACACTTTTAACTACATTGGTAATGGTTTAATGGCATTATTTTCACTTATAATCTTGACAGATTATATTGATTTATTAGAACTGGATATCTATGCGCAATATTCACTTTTTACAATACCAGTAATTATTTTTGGGGCACTAACGATAATATTGTTTTATTTAGTTGCGATTTTACTTCCCACGGAACCAAAATATGAGATAAAATCCAATATGATGGAAAGTCTTAAAACAATCATTAAAAATAAAAATTTTATGTTAATTATTTTTATGGTCGGGATCTCAGGCCTGGGTTGGACAATGGTAACAACTACAATGTTGAAATATACCGAGGATGCTTTAAATCTAGATGGGACCGATTATTTAATTGTTGCAGTTTTTCTTTTAGTGTTTATTTTTATCTTTCTTTATATTTGGAGAAGATCCATAGAAAAATACGGCAAAAAATCTACTCTCCTAAACGTCTTTCTTTTAGCAGTAGTTTTCCTTCCAATTACATTAATTGGATTAATTCCAATGTCATCCTACTTGGTCTTTGGAATTATCTTTATAATTGGTATTGGCGCAGTATTAGGTGGATGGTTCTTGTTCCCATATATTGTTTATGCGGATGTTGCTGAAGATGATCAAAAAAAAACTGGAGAATTAAAAGCAGGCATTTATGCGGGCTTCCCTTCGATTATATTAAATATCTTCCAAGCATTTGGAGCATTCCTTATCGGTGTGATCCTTTCAATTCCTGTATATTACAATCCTACGGCGGCTATTGAACCATATTCTATCGGATTGGTTTTATGGGGGCCTCTGGCTTCTATTGTTCTGATTATAGCTTATTTCTATACGAAAAAGTACGTGATTTTAGATTTTGAATGGGAAGAACAAATTAAAATTTAAAAATTTTTTTTCTAATTCTTTTTAAAACTTCAAAAAATAAACTAAATTATAGTTATGAAAGAGTTTATCTAATAAAAAAGAAGGAAATAAAAAATTAAATCAACATAATCGGTTAGAACCTATTAAAATCTTCGATCCTTTGCTATTATCTCAACATTCAATGCTTCTGGTCCTTTACCATCATCTTCATTTTCTTTTAGTATAAATTCGACCTCATCGCCTTGATCAAGTTTTTTGAACCCTTCCATATCGATATTCGAGTAATGGACAAATACATCTTCTTCTTGGTCCTTTACTGCGATAAATCCATATCCTTTCCGCAAAAAGAGGATTTCTCTATTTTGTTGCGGTAATCAAACCACTTGACAAAGCCAGTTCTCTTTTCACCTTCAGACATTAATCAAAACCTGCTTATCTTACTTCTATTTTGTTTATCTATTATATTTTTATAGAGTTAAATAGAGAAATAAATTTTAATTTTTAAATTTTGATTTTGTATTAACGTCAGAATCTAAAGCAATAATAAGATAAATAATCTAATATTATAGAAAACATCAATGAGTATTTTCGATAAAGTAATAGAGATATACAATAACGAATTCTTATGTATTTCTTGTTTAGGCAGGATGTTTTCTTTGTTGGGAACGAATACGACAAACAAAGAGCGAGGTGATTCATTATTATTATCACTCACAATGGATCTTCATCAAAAATTATTATCTGGTGAGCAAATAGATAGAGAAAAGGCTAAGCAAAATCTCATTATTTTATCTGAAAAAGCAAGATATCTTCCAGCAAAATTAGTTCTCGAAAAAGAAGGAATAGAAAGTTTTTGGAAATCAGAAAAACCAGATTGTTATATATGCCACAATATCTTCGATAATTTAGAAAAATATGCCAAAAAAGCACAAGAAAAAGTTTCTGATTATGAATTCACATCTTTTTTAGTAGGTTCGAGCCCGGATGCGATTATTCTAAATAAAGAGGATAAATTCAAGGTAACCAATCATATTCTTGAGGCAGAATCATTTAAATCACATTTCAATAGAGAGATAGGAAAACTGTTATCAGAAATATTTGGCAAAGAGCCAGAATTTCATTATCCCGATCTTACGTTAATCTATACCATAAATTATGAAACTTTTTCGATTAATTTAATTATCCGCTCACTATTCATTTATGGGCGATACAAAAAACTCATTCGAGGTATACCCCAAACTCGGTGGCCTTGTGGAAAATGTAATGGGAAAGGGTGTGAAGCTTGTGATTTTACAGGAAAACAGTATGAAACCAGTGTTGAAGAATTAATTTGTCAAGAATTTGTAATAGCCTCTCAAGCTGAAGGTTCCAAATTTCATGGTGCTGGGAGAGAAGATATTGATGTTCGAATGTTAGGTTCAGGAAGACCCTTTATTTTAGAACTTATCAATCCAAAGATAAGAACCTTGGATTTGATTCAGATTAAACAAAAGATTAATTCAAAAAATGAAGGAAAGGTTGAAGTGGAGAATTTAAGATATAGTGATAAAAATGAAGTAATACAGATCAAAGAAGAGGCAGAAGATACACAAAAAACCTATAGAGCACTCATCAGAGGGGAAGAAGAAATAAAACAATCTGAATTTGATCAAAAACTAAAATTAATTAAACAGCAAATTGAAGAAGAAATACTTGAGCAGCGAACCCCTCATAGGGTATCTCATCGTAGAGCAGATAAAGTAAGAAATAAAAAAATTTATGAGATCGAGGGTACATATCTAAAGCCCGATCTTTTTGAATTTCTTATAAAAAGCCAAGGTGGGACATATATTAAAGAATTAATTACCGGTGATCAAGGGAGAACTTCACCCTCTCTAACCGAAATTTTCGGATTTGCATTAATATGTGAGCAACTTGATGTAGTTAATATTAATTCTTAAGCTTATATGCATCCAAATTCTCGTGCTAATATTGGCAAAATCACAAAATAAATAAACTATTCTTCATAAACTAGTAATAAGAATTAAATACTATTCAGAAAAATGACTCTACACAAAGGATATCGTAATAAATCTCGGAAAAAATATCGAAAAAAACCTCGGCAGAAGGGTTTGGGGGCAATAGATAAATATTTAATAGACTATGAGATTGGAAATAAAGTCAATATTATCGCTGACCCTTCTCAACAGAAAAGAGGGCTCCCTCATAGGAGATATCATGGAAGAACTGGTGTTATTACAGGCATTAGAGGAAGATGTTTTGAAGTTGACGTTAAATTGGGAAATTCGAATAAAACAATAATTATTGGTAGAGAACATTTAAAACTTAATTCTAGTTCTAATTAAATACTCTAAAAATTGATTTTTGTGATTTAAATGTTTGGACGTAAAATTGATGAGAAATCTGTGTCAATACCAGAAGTCAAAAAAATTATGGAAGATATAAAGGATCAAATGACTGAAATTGACCCAGAGGAGGGATTATCTCATTTCCAAGAGATTACTTATAATTATGTAAACAAGTTTTCAAAATTATCGGTAAAAGATGCTTTAAAGATTAAAAAATTTTTGATGGATAAATATAATATTGAAGAGATTTACACCATCAATATTGTAAACATAGATCCAAAAACAGTCCCTGAGTTACGCATGATCTTAGAAAAGAGTCATATAGGTAAATCTTTAAATGAGGATGAGTTACAAGAAATTCTTTATCAAATTGAAGAATTGAAATCCTCTTAATTTTATATAGCATAAAATTTTAAGTCTATATAGATAGAATATTAATACCGAATAATTTATATACACAGATAAGTTAACTTTTTAATGACCCTTTTTCGATATAACTGAGATTTCAAGATATAAAAATAAATTATGGTCAGAACTAAAATAAAAAGGAAGAGAGTGGGTAAAGATGGACAGAAGGCCAAGAGATCGATACAGAAGAAAGCCTCGAGGAGGATCCTATCGAAAAGGCTCTCACAAAAAAAAACAATTTATAAAACGAGAACGAGATGTAATAATCTTAGATCTCTTGCCGCATGGACATGTGGGTGATGAAAAACCAAGTTGGGCAAGAGCCCCTCTCGCTCAAGTGCTTACTTTCCCTGATTTTGTCTTATATGAGGTAAAATATAATAGAGATTCAGAAATTAAAGTTCAAGAGAAGGATACTTATGAGAATTTTCGCAATAATAAAAAATTAGGGGAAGTTTTGCGTAAAATTGATTATGATGATCTCACAAATACCTCAAAAGCTTTAATTCAACCAATAATAGAGAAGGAAGTTGTAAATTATGAAGATTTATTTATTAGATTCTTTAATAATTCAACCTCAATTACACCTAGACTGCACTCTCTCAAATTAATTCCGGGAATCGGACAAAAACATATGTGGGAAATCTTAGAAGCAAGAGACAGACAAGAATTTGTTACTTTCCAAGATATTTCCGATCGAACCAGTATCTCTAATCCTGGAAAGCAAATAGCACTTCGAATTATAAAAGAACTTCAAAGGGAGGGAATCAAGTATTATCTCTTCAGTAAGACCAAAAGATATGAATAATTCATCCAATTATGAATAAAAAAGAAGTAAAACTAGTTCTGAAAAACCTTGATTTATCTCCTAAAAAATCTCTAGGACAAAACTTTCTTACTGATGAGCGAACTCTATCCAAAATCATTCAATTTTCAGATATTAGTCGTAAAGATATCATCTTAGAGATAGGTTCGGGATTAGGAGCTCTCACAAAGAAACTCATTGAGAATGCAAATAAAGTATATGCATATGAAATAGATAAAAAGCTATATCAACATTTAATGAAGAAATTTTCCCATATCTCCAATTTAAAATTAATAAATCAAGATATTTTAGAAGAAAGTTTACCCGACCATAATAAAGTTGTATCAAATATACCTTATTCGATAACTGGTCCTATTTTAGAAAAAGTTTTTTTCAAATCCAATCCTCCTGAAGGAAATCTATTAATTGAAAAAACCATTGCTGATAGGGTTTTTTATAAAGATAAATATCATAATTTTTCACGAATCACAGTAACAGTTAATTCATTTATGGAATCAACTGAAAGAATACAAATTTCTAAAAATTCATTTTATCCGAGTCCGAAAATAAATTTAAGTCTCATAAAACTAAAACCAAGACAAAAAATTCATCCTTTTCTTCTTCATCAAAAAACTCGACAATTTTTCTTAAAATTTATAGCAGGTATAATGCCTTACAAAAACAAAAATATTGCGAATGCGATAAAACTTTTTTTGAAAGAAGAAAATATCACTGCGATCGACAAAGATAAAGTAATCAATAAACTGAAAGAGAATAACTATAAGAATCAGAAAGTAAGTCAGTTTGCTATTGATAATTTTGCTTCAATAGCAGAGAAAATTTATAGAATGATAAATATGGAGGCCGACTCGCCATAAATTATCCCGATCCCGTTATAAACTATATAAAAGATAACGTTTATACTCCCTCTGATGATACGTATCTCCTCTTGGATCATTTGAAACAAAATATAACTCCAATTGAGTTTGATGGAATAAAAATCCAACACGTAAGGAATATTTTAGATATGGGAACGGGAACAGGTATACTCGCCATTCTTCTTCAAATCGTTAAAACCGTAAATCTTAATTTTAATGCTAACATTTTCGCTTCTGATATCAACCAAAACGCTCTCATCTCTGCAAAACGAAATGAAAAATTGAATGGATTATCCGAGGAGATAACTTTTATTAAATCAAATTTATTCGGTTCATTCCCTGAAAGTCTTAAGGGTAGATTTGATATTATAATCTTTAACCCTCCTTATTTACCATCTATCGAAAAAGAGGATATTTTTAAAAGCGAAGAAAACGATCGTTCGTGGGAGGGGGGAATTAAAGGATTTGAAATCTTTCTAAAATTTCTAGTTCAAGTAAAAAAATTCATGAATTTTGAATATAAATCATTTATTTATTATATTTCCTCCTCGAAAACTGATTTGAAGGAATTAGATAGGAAAATATTAGAACAAGGATTCAAAAATGAAGAAATGGATAAGAAACATGTATTTTTCGAAGATATAATTTTAAATAGGTTAACTCTTAAAACTTCCTAAAAAGGCCTTCGATCTCTTCTTTTTTTTAAAAGATTGAATCCATATTTGTTTAATTTGCGTCTAAGATTATCAAATAATAAATTTATTTCTTGGGATGTGAAAACAGCCCTTCTGTGTGCTTCAATCTGTGGTATGGGAAGACCATAAGCTTCATTTAAATTAGAGATTGGTAAAAGGATTTTGGATATAAGATCCGCCTTTCTAGTAGCCTCTTCATATTGATGGTTCTCTTCGATGAAAAACTCAATTCTACAAGGCATATCATATGCCGTAGTTTTGAGATAAAATGCATAAAAATCTAAGGGAAAATAATAAGGAATTTCTTTTTTTATACCTGTATCTCTTATTTTATCTACATCGGTTTTACAATTAAATATACAACTTCTTTCATTTTTTTTTAATAATCTTTTAAATAGATCCAAATCGGAAAAATAGTTCATTGTTTCTCGATAATTTAAATTAATGAACTCTTCCAAATGGTTATGGCTAGGCTTAAAATATTGAATTGAATCTCGTATAAGATGGTTTAGAGCAGATGTTCGTGTGTCTTTTATTGATCCAATAAGGATAATTCCGTTTTTTTTACAATTTTGATATAATCTATGATATTCTTTCAAGAGAAAATCATATTCATTACTAATATTAGGATCTTTTGAAAAAAGTAGATTAATCGGCATAATTACTACAGAGCCATCAATTATTATTAGATCAATATTCGGTGTATCCTTAATTAATTCATTTAGAAGATGGATTTCCATATAGGTCATATCAAGCGATGATTTGGTGTCGATATAATTATCATCTTTATTCTTTAAATTAACTTGAAGATCATAGTTATTGAATCCGTTGAAATCAGGAAAATAATTGATTCGTGCCTTTTCATTTTCATAAAAATAATACTTAACTGCTATTGCTTTTAAAAATGAAATATCTACATTCATAAATTTTTTTATCACTGAACTTCCATCAACACTGACTATGCTTAACCCTCTAATATTAGAGGTTTCTACTTTTTTTATTAAACTCGATTCTTTTATATAGTATTTTGGATGATTTATGAACTTATTAAAATCGAGCTTTTCTAAATTCGATAAAATCGCTTCAATGAATGCATTTTTTAAATTTTCAATTTCTTTGCACTCAAGCGCAATATTTTCTATTTGATTCAGAAGAAGTTCTTCTTTTGTGACACCAATTTTATTGAGAAGAAGTTCTTCATCAATCGTATTTTTAGTCTCTTTATCAGTACTAAAATAATCACGATCAGTTATCATTTAAGATTAATTAAAAAAAAGTTAAATCTTAATATTTATGAGATATTCAGTTTACTGATTTATTAAAAATTGGGCGCTTAAATATTTAAGTTAGACTCAAATTTTCATGGAATTCAATGATTTATTTATAAAGATTTTATTAGGATATACCATGAATTTGTGGTGTTTTTTGCTCTAAATGAAAACTAATGAAAATGAAAATAATAATCCACTATAATAAGTTTTTATTTCCCAATGATTATATAGTATTATAAGAAAATATTTTGAATAATATAATATAAAATAATAATTTCCAAGTTTAAAAACTCTTCAAATTAGCTTTATTAGCATTTTTAAATTAAATAAAGATTTTAGGGAAAAAATTGTGGTAGATTTTGACTTTACTTTTAAGCTATTAATGTTGGGAGATGCGGCAGTAGGAAAAACGTCACTTACAATTAGATATATTTCCGGATCATTTTTAGAAGATTTAAAATTGACTATAGGAGTTGATTTTTTTAGTAAGACCATTAATTTTAAAGGTAAAGGAGTTAAATATCAAATTTGGGATTTTGGAGGAGAGGAAAGATTTCGATTTCTCTTACCTCAATATTGTAGAGGAGCTAATGGGGCTTTCTTTTTGTATGATATAACTAAATCCGTTTCTTTAGAACATTTACCCGAGTGGACAAGCATCATAAGGGAACATGCAGGAGACATTCCAATTATGCTTATAGGTGCTAAGCTTGATTTATATAAATATAGAGAAGTTTCTCGACAAGATGGTATTGAAGCAGCTCAAAAATATAATCTCGCTTCATTTGTTGAACTTTCTTCTAAGACGGGTCAAAATGTCGAAGAGGCTTTTGATTTAATGACAGAAATCTTGTTTGAAAAGTATATTTATCCTACAGAAAATAATATAACTTAATACAAACCAAAGATTTTCTTATTTAATACTTGTTATTCTTTTAGTGTACCCTAATATTTAATGATATAAGAATATAAATGAATGATTTTGAGCAATTATTTGATCCTAAAGCGATTGCAATAATAGGTGTAAATGAAAAACCTTATGGTGGGGGATATTTTCTTTCTTGTTTAAAAGCTATTGGATTTGAAAGGGCAATTTATTTACTTAATCCACGCCTCAAAGGAGAAAAAGTATTAGGTTACCGAGTATATGGATCGATTCAAGAGATAGATGGTGACCAACCTATTGATTATGCCATAATTGCAATTCCTGCTGAGAAATGTCCTCAAATCTTAGAAGAAGTGGGAAAAAAGAAAGTTCCTTTTGTCACTATATTCTCTTCAGGATTTTCAGAGGTTGGAAACAAATATTTAGAAAAAGAGATATTAGATATTGCTAATAAATATAATATTCGGATAATCGGACCGAATTGCTTGGGTGTATACAATCCAAAATCAAAATTATCAATTAGTCGTTGGCAAACCTCAGTCCCAGGGAAATTCGGACTGATAAGTCAATCAGGGGGGCTTTCAATCAATATTTCTAATATTTCAATTCATAGCTACTCAACCAATATAAGTAAATTGATCTCTATAGGAAATCAGATTGATCTAAACGTTATTGATTTTTTATCCTATTTTAAGGATGATGATCAAACAAAGATTGTTGGATTGTATCTTGAGAATTTAAAAGGTGAAAATCCTCGAAAAGGAAAGGAATTTATAAAGATTTTAAAAGAGATCACACTTAGTGAAAAACCTGTTATTTTATGGAAAGTAGGTTATGGAGAATCTACAAAGGAAGCAATTTTATCTCACACAGGTGGTATGGCGGGCTCCCATAAAATATGGAAAGATATAGCTAAACAAACCGGTGTTATATTGGTCAACAACACTCTAGAACTTGTATCTCTCGCTATGGCTTTTAATTTCCTTGATTTCAGAAAAATTGAAAGGAATAAATTGGGTATAATTGCTGTTGGAGGTGGTAGTTCAATTGAATTAACGGAGGAAATGGAGATGAATGGTTTAAAGGTTCCTGCTTTGTCAAAGAAAACCAAAGATAAATATCAGACCTTTTTACCTGATGTGAACACCATAATTAGAAATCCCTTAGATCTTGGAGGTGATGGATTGATGCCGAATATTTTTGGAAAATCACTATTAACAATGGATCAAGATCCCAATATTTCCATAGTAATTTTTATTAAACCATACTATTTAACTAAAGCTTTTAGTGACGCAATAATTAACGCAAAAAATCAAATGAAAAAACCTTTAGTATGTATTGCTCCAAAAATTAGGGATAATTTAGAAGATTTTCAGGAACGAATTACTTTCAAAAAAGCACTTTTTGATGTAGGAATCCCGATTTTTGAATCTGTTGATCTCGCAGCAAAAGCGATAAAAAACTTATGTAATTATACAGAATTCTTAGATAAGCACAATCATAGTAAAAATTAAGCCTTTTTAATGATTTTAATTAGAAATTTATTTTATGGAATCAATCCATACCCTCATTTTTGTCCGACCTCTATTTGCCCATGCAAAATATGGAATTGCTGTAAAGGACTTACCAGAGGAAAGATCACCCTTAATGGTTAATATTCCTTCTAATAATGATGATTCAAACTCTGTTTTTAAATTAGGTTCCACTGCAATAGTTATATGGGGGAAACCATTGTTTCTATTATCAAGATCCTCTAAACAATATACTAGCGGGCCATATTGAATATATTTCTTATCTATGGTCTGTTTCCTATTCCGAATGTCTGAAAATAGTCTTGGTTCCATATTTAAATTTATTCTCAAAATCTCATCCTCTTTCCATTTTCTTTTGATTTGTAAATATGACCTTACTTTTTTTCTCTCAACAATCTCTTCATCATTTAAATAAAGTTGTAAACTTTCACACCATTTTGGAACTCTTAAATACAAGGAGATTTCTTTATCCACTCTCGATATAAATTTAATTGAGACCTTGCCATTCCATGGAAATTGACTATTTTGTTTTATTTTAATAGAGGAGGAAAAATTTGAAGGGATATTAAGTTCACTTCCTATATATTGATGAACCCAAATACCACTTTTTGAAGTTGTATAGATATATTGTCCCAATTTAGGTATAATACGTATAAAATTAGTGGGACAACAAGGACATTTAAACCATTCTTTTCTTTCCTCCTCTCCATTAGAAATTAAGCAATTGTTATAAAAATATTTTTTTCCATCCAGAGACTGTCCTACTAGCATTGCATTATAGAGTAAATGCTCAATAAGATCAGCATACTTGATCTTATTTGTAACCAGAAGTAATCTCCAATTCCACATAATATTTGCTATGGCTGCACATGTCTCAGAGTAGGAATTTTCTACTTTTAAATCGAAATCCTTCCCAAATCCTTCAATTGCTTTGACAGATCCAGTCCCTCCTGTAATATACATTTTTGCTTTTACCATTTTTAGCCATATTAATTCCAGAGCACGGAGTAGCGTTTCATCCCCTGTTTCTGAATAGAGATCTGTAACTCCCGAATATAAGTATAAAGCTCTTACAGCATGACCAAAAGGTTCATAAGAATCTCGTATAGATTTATTTAACTGGTAAATCTTTCCATTTAGATTTTGTTGAAGAAAGATAAGCCAATCTTTCAATGATAATGCTTCCAGAAATTCAGCAGATTCTTCTTTTTCGAACTCTTTATTTCCTTTTTTTATAAGATACTCCTCTTTTATTTCATTTGAGATTCCAAAAGTCTTTATAGCATCAATTAATCTTCTCATAACATAGGTTCTGAGATGAGGAATTTTTCCTCTTGTTTCTATAAGATGCTTACATAAATTCAAATAAGTGTCATTAGAGGTCTCTCGATATAATTTAATTAATGCTAATTCGATTTCTGGATGTCCAGAAGTCTCATAAACCTTTGGATTTAGAAATCTTTTAACTAATAAATTAGCAAATTGTTTAGAGACTTTTAAAAGATTTCTTTTATCAAAAAACCCTTTCTCTGCCATAGCAGCTTCAATTAGATGACCTGTACAATACAATTCATGAAAAATTAATAGATTTGTAAAGCGCTTATTAAGAAAGTTAAGAGAATAATAAGTATTTAAATAACCATCATTTAATTGTGATTTTTTGATTAATTTAATAATATCTCTTATTTTATAAACTAATTCTTCAGATAGATCAAAATGAATTGTAAAATATAGCGCCCCCTCTAAAAATTTATAGAGATCAGAATCATAATAAAAATCTCCTCTATGAATACCTTTCTTCTCTCCTGCAGCAATGCGAAAATTATCAATATGATGATTTTCCTCTAATTTCCTAAACATTAAAGGTAATGAGATATTCTTATTGATTTCTTGTCGCTCTGACCAAAAAGAATCTGTGATCTTAACATATTTGAGTGGAATAGCAGATAATTTATTGTATGGACGAATATCAAACGTATTTACCATAGAATTAAAAATATTATAAGAAATTTTAAATATTTTATTTTTCGAAAGAGAGAAAAATTAATTTTCTCTATTCAGATATTTTTCATAATCATCATAGAGAAGATATAGAAGGGCTTCATCTTCTTCAATCTCTACAAAACGATCAGTTTCTTTTAAAAAGACATTATCTCTATAATCATCATTAACCGTGGAAACTTCACCGATTAAAACCTTGCCATTTCCTTTTTTCGGCCAGAATTTATGATAATGTCTTGGTTTTATGGTTATCGAATCTCCTGGTTTTAATTCAACGATACTGCCAGATTCAAGAGTTTTTCGCATTCCATCCATCGAAATAACGACGGGTGATTCTGCTAATTGATCATCTGCCGTTGTATTATACAATTGGATCAGTAAAATACCACCACCGCGATTGATAATATCCTCTATTTTTTGTATATGATGATGCATCGGTATCACTTGTTCTTCTTCCATTATCATCACCTTCTCACAATAAGTTTTAGTGCCTTTTGGGATATATTTAAGATTACCATTTCTTAGAGTGAAATGAATAAGCCCAAAATCATGGAAATTTCCGCTTCCATAATCGGTAATATCCCACCCTAATTGATTGTCAATAATCTCATTAATCTCCTCACCTTTCGTCTTCCAATCCTCTAATTTCCAATATGCAAACTCAGGAAGATAAAATTTTTGTCCTTCAAAAAACTCAAGCGCTTGTTTCATTATTTCATTAATTTCAGATCTCTTCATTTCTACATTATATGGAAATTTTTAGTTTATATATACCTTATGAGAGAGTTGTATTCGCATATGTCATGAATTAGTTTTGATAATTTTAATTTTAAATCTAAGATTTTTATTATTGATTTAAATAGAGTTTTTTGTAAATTGTACTAGTTTTTCAGTCTATTTGGTAAGGCTAATAAAGCTGATTATTTTAAAAATAAATTATTTCCCAAACTTGACATAAAGATATTATAAAATCTCATCTGTTTCTATTTTATCCCATTAAACAATAATTCATAAACCTAATTCATTAAAAAAATAGTTGGAAAAAATTACAAATTTAGGAAGATGATATCAAATTTTTTTCTAAAATTTTTTCAAGCTCTTTATCTGTAACATAGCCTTTATGTTGCATTATATTAATTATTTCATTTACCAATTCTGGTATAGATTTTGTCTCGTTAATTTGAGTATAAAGTGCATCGATCGTATTATTAAGATCATTAATTTGTGCTATTTTAGCTTCCAGATCGGTTTCTAATTTGCCAATAATTTTATCTTTACTAACTATCGCACTATTTAAATCGTTTTTAGTAATTTTAATCTGTTCATCTTTTACTTTTAACTCCTCCTTCAATCTTCCAATTTCCTTATTTGTTTCAGGAATCGTTTCATCTAAATGTTCAATAAGATTATCCAATCTCTGATTGATCTGAGAAATTTCCATCTTATCTGTTAAAAACTCATTTTTAGTCTTTGCTTTTAATTTTCCCATTTCAAATTTAAGATCTTCAATTTCCTCTCCTATTTTATCTACAGATCCAGGCGGAAAATACAATTCTCCGTTTTTTGGTTTCTGTTTATTTTTGCTTTCTAACGATGGACCTAAATAATACTCAAGCTCTTTTTGCTTGTTTCGTAATTTTTCCTCTTTCTCTTCTAATTGATGTTTTAAGTTATCTATTCTTGCGATTAAATTTTCTTCTTTTTGATTCGCTCTATCAATGATTTCCCTAAAACTTTCTTCAGTAGCCTCATATTTTTTTTTTACTAACTCTACCCGTTTATCAGAATTTTCCATATTTGCTTCTAATTCTTCGATTCTTTCCTTAAGTTTCAATAGATCTTTTCCTTCTATTTTCTGTTTACTATTAGGTTTCATTAAAGCCTTTTCCCAATCTATCGTTATATAAAATCACCCTGATATTTTCATATACTTAACAAAATATATATTCTATAAACTAAAATTATTGAATTTATGCTTATAAATTTTTATGATCCTTGAATTTTTTTAAAAGTTTGTTGTAAATCATTAAGAAGAGATGTAGGATCATACCTATTTTATTCATTACTAATACTCAGATAAAAATGAAATAAAAGAGAGAGTTCTATTATGCTATTATTTTACTTACCTGTTTTTCATAAGTTTAAAAATAGTTAGAGGAAGAGTGTTTAATTAATAGATTAATTTTGTTGTTCCATTCTTTTCTCTAAGATTTCTTTTAACTCTTTTTCAGTGATGGATCCATTTTCTTTAATAAAATTTTTAATCTTTCGAATAATTTTAGGAATATTTTTAAATTCTGACATTTGTGTGTAAAGTGCATCAACAGTGTTATTTAAATCATTAATTTCTTCTATTTTTGCTTCAAGATCTTTTTCCAATTTTTCAATAATACTGTCTTTAGTTATTATTGCTTCATCTAAATTCTCTTTTGTTATTCGGATTTGTTCATCTTTCACCATTAAATCCTCCTTTAATCTCTCAATTTCTTTGTTTGTTTCAGGTATGGTTTCTTCAAAAATACTAATAAGATTATCCAAACGCTCATTAACTTGAGATATTTCGTATTTATTAATCTTAAATTCATTAAAATGAGTTAATTTTAATTCATCAACTTCATTTCGAAGATTATTAAATTCGCCGAATACATTGTCAAATCCCTTCATATAGCTCCCAATAACTCCTTCTTCTGTTATTTCTTCGCCCTGAATTTCTGCAGAACCACCGAATACATTAGCCAATCTTTTTTGTTGTTTTTGTATTTGAGTTTCTGCTCTCTCTAGTTTCTCTTGTAATAAAGAGATTTTTATCTTTAGGTTTTTTTCGGCTAATTCGGCTTTATTGATAATATCCTTAAAACTTGATTCTGTTGTTTTTAACTTTTCTTCCAAGATTAATATCTTTTCATCTTTCTTAAAATTCTGTTCTTCTAATTTAGAAATCCTCTCTCTCAAATCTAATAATTCTCTTCCACTTACTTTTTGTTTGGATTTTGGACTCCCTTCCGCTTTTCTCCAATTTATACTAATTCTACTCACCGAGTTTATTAATTAAATAGATCACTTTTTAAATGACCTTTTAGTAATATTCTATATTTCATGTAAGTTTTTAAATTTTTATCAAATAAAAAAAAGAATTTCAAGGAAATTGTTTATTGAGAGTTATTTAAAACCCCCTTTATATATCAAGTAAAAAAACTCTGAAATTGTGTGAGATTAAATTCAGAGCTTACTTAAAAACCTTCAAACATATTTTAATCTTTTACCTTCTCTTCCATATAATTAACCTCGAATTACCAATTCTGCTCAATTACTAGAAAGTAACTATCATCGGATCTAGAACATCATTACTCCATATAAAGTTTTCATCAGATCATATAGTGAACTTCACTAGTAAAAAATTTTTTTTCTATCAATGAGTAAGTTTTTTGTCGAATAAAATGTATTAATTTTATTGCTCAGATCAACCAACACATTTATATATAAGAAATACTAATTTAAATATAAGATAGTAAATTTAATCCTATCTTTACACAATAAAATTAAAAAAATAAACAAAATTAGTGGAGGAATGAATAAAAATGGGAGCGTTCGCCTGGAGCCCACTCAGGGCTTTAATGAAAGATGCTGGAGCCGAAATCGTAAGTAGAGCAGCAGTAGACAAATTAATGGACTTCTTAGAAGGATATGCGAAGAATTTAACTGATTGTGCGCTTGATATCGCTAAACATTCTGGAAGAAAGAAAGTTACAGCTAACGATATGAAGATAGCCATTGATTTGGTTGAATAGATTAACCGAAATAACTTTTCCAGCATTTTTAAATCTATAAAAATTACATTTCTTTTTCTTTTTTTCTTAATTCCTTATTTCTAATTTCAATTTTATTAGTTTATCTTAGAGAAAACAAAATAGTGTAATAGAAATAATAAGATTCTCTGAACTAAATAGAAAAAAAATTTTTAGAATTAATCAACAAATTAAAAACAATATTTACCGAAATTCTTCAGCCTCTACAACCTGCATTTCTGCAATAGATTCAATTCCTATTCCTTTAACATTTTCATCCCATACTTTTCTGATTGACTCTGCATCTTTTGCATTCCATTCGCAATATAATTTTTCATGATCTAATACTGCCCATGTTCTTACCCAATATGCGTCAAAATCACATGCTTTTCTCATTTTAATAATCATTCTATTTTGTTCTGGAGGAATTTGTTGCATCTGTTCTAGTTGTGCTCTTGGTATAGGATGAGTTACAATAAATTTTGGCATTTCATATCCTCTCTATTAGTATTTTTCTATCTAAATTTTATTATTGAATTTCTATGAAAATAAATGTATTATACAAATATGTCAAGTTATTATTTATATATATCTATAATATATCCAAGATTAACCTCTATCCTAATTTTTATTAATAGTTTTTAACACATTATTAATTTATTAATTCAATATTAAATAGGGGATACTAGTATGGAAGAATTAAATGAGGAAGATTTACCGAAAAATCCAATTGAAGCTCAAGGAATGTTAATCAAGGCAATTTATAAAAAATTCGGGAAAGAATCTTTACCGATTATAAAGGAAATATGTAAGCGGCAAGGGAGGGCTCTTGGATTAAAAATCAAGAAGAAGATTTCGGATAATAAACTTTCGACCGTTGCATACGCATTTTCGAAAAGTTATAACCCTAATGATATAAATGTTGTTTCTGTTTCTGACGAAAAATTTCAAATTCAAGGAACGAAATGTCCTTTTGGGTTGGAAAACACGTCGAGAGAATTATGTGAGGCAGTTATGGAAATTGATCATGAATATTTTCGGACAGCAGTAGATAAAAATATCGAATTAAAAATAATAAAAACGGTTGCTGCTGGAGATTCTCACTGTGATACTATTTACGAATTAAAACTTGAATAAGATAGAAATAGAGAGATCTAGAAGTATTTATTTTTCTCTTTTAATGAAAAGCTATTTATTTTAATGATGAAAATATTATTAATATTTAAAAATTTAGAGTAGAAAATAAAAATGGTTGAGATATATCACGAGAAGGATGCTAAACTCTCACAATTAAAAGATAAGACAATAGCAATGATAGGCTATGGTAATCAAGGGAGGGCACAAGCCTTAAATCTCAGAGATTCTGGTCTAAAAGTAATAGTGGGAAATCAAGAAGATGAATACAAGCAATACGCTATAGAAGATGGTTTTCCTACATATTCAATTGAAAATGCAGTTACGGAAGCAGACATCATCTTTATTTTAATTCCTGATGAAATTATGGATGAAGTTTTTGAAAATACCATTAAACCGAATTTAAGCGAGGGAAATGCGATTGTATTTGCAAGTGGATATAATGTGGGATTTGGATTACTTGAGATCCCAAAGTCCATTGACGTACTTTTATTGGCTCCTAGAATGATCGGCGTGGGGGTACGAGAGAAATTTCTAGATGAGGAAGGTTTCTTTAGTTTTATTGCGGTGAATCAAGATGTGTCGGGTAATGCGATGGATATATTGTTAGCTTTGGCAAAAGGAATAGGTACCTTGAAAAAAGGAGCAATTAAATTGACCTTCAAGCAAGAGGCGGAATTGGACTTATTTAATGAACAAGGATTTGGACCTGCTTTTGGAAGAGTATTACTCACAGCAATTTACACTCTATTAGATGCGGGTTATCCTCCGGAAGCTGTTTTAATTGAGATGTATATGTCTGGTGAAATGTCCTATACCTATCAAGCGATGGCAAAAGTGGGATTAGTGAAACAGGTTGGGTTTCATTCACAAACTAGTCAATATGGCTCTATGAGCCGTGGAATTAGATTTCGTAAATTGCCCTTACGACCAAAAATGGAGGAGATCTTAAAAGAAATTCAGAGCGGAGAGTTTACAGAAGAATGGGAAAAGGCTATCTCAAAATTAAAATTTAAGGTTATTAAGTTTTTCGCTACCAAACAAAAAATAAACAGAGTTGAAAACCAAGTTAGAGAGAATTTAGGCTTAAAAACATATGATATTTATGATGAGGAACCACCCACTAAGGAACAAATTGATAAGTTAAAAAAAATTGATGAAGAACTCAAAAAATTCGAAAAATATTATCAATGAACAAAATCTCATTCAATTTCTTTTTTAGTATGGATTAATTTGTATTTTCAGTTTTATTTTTCCCGTTATCGTGAATTAATTCTATCGAACACTTATAACAATATTTCGGAACAGAATTATATTCAGTTCCACAATTTGGACAAACATATCTCGTGGTTTGAATAACTTTTTCTAAATCTGCAAGCTGTGCATCTATATTCGGTTCTGTAAGCTTTTTTGCTATGAATGAAAATACTATTGAGATCAGACCGATAATAATAGTTATTATTACAGTATTTAGCATTAATCCCCAAACTTCATTATTAAAAAAGATAGGTGAATATCGAGATAAAAATACATAAAAAAAGAAATTTAAGAAAAATATTAGTTTTAAATTAGCTATAAGCGCGGGGCGTATTTCTCTAAAAATTATTATAGGAATAAATGATACTAGAATCCAAAATCCATTAACAAATAAAAAACTGTCCAAATCCTTAAATTGAATAAAATTTGCTAAAAATTGGATTATCATTTTTCTCTCTTCACTAATACTCGCATCAAAATCAATTTGGTAAACGTAATTAAATCCATATATAAATAGAGTGAGAATTATAAATTGAACTAGAAAAATTAGAATCTTACTTCGCACAATTTTTCCATATACTTCCTTGACCATTATTCTATTAAGAATTTATAATCAATTAAATTCTTCTA
>JAWOFX010000173.1:0-8419 GCA_046497275.1 Promethearchaeia archaeon
TCAGACCCGATAACTATAAATGATAATCCTCTTGAGAAAAATGAAAATAATATTAATCAAAAGTCGAATGTTCGACCGAATCCTCAAGAAACCCCAATGAATCCATCCAATCAATACAGAGAAAGAAGCTTAAAAGAGATTTATGAAGATTTTTGGGATTTTATCGATAATGATAATGAAATATTTATGGAATTCATAATAAACGACGAGCGAAGAAAATTTGAATTTTAGGAAGAACTATTATTTTTAAAATGAGAGCATAGGAAAATCAGCTTATTTGATAAATTCTAAACCAATTAATTTTTTAATTTTTTCCGCATAATCAATTTTGATTTAATTTCTATTTCTTTTATAATTTAATAATTTGGAGGGGTTTCTGAATTTAGATATTAACCTATTATAAAAAAATTTAGATCCTTTAGTACAGAGGAAATTAAAGACAGATAAAAAATGATTAAAACTAGAAAGAAAATAATAATTATATACAATATCAAATGATAGATTTAAAATTAGCTGAAATCATTGGAATTGCTTTAGGAGATGGAAGTATCCCTAGAAATAAATCAAGAATAAGAATCACCTTAAATAAATCCGAAGAACCCCAATATACTCGAAAAGTATATAAATTATTATTCGATGTTTTAGGAAAAAAACCAACTATATATGAACCAAAAGATGCAAATGCAATCAAATTAACTGTATCGGGTAAAACAATTGTAGAAAAATTGATTAAAAAGGGACTTCAACCTGGTGATAAAAAAGTTAATCAAGTGAAAGTTCCTGATTGGATAAAAATGAATAATAATTTTGTTAAGAATTGTCTAAGAGGATTAACAGATACCGACGGATCTATTCATGTACATAAATCATATAAAAGGATTCGTGTTGGTTTTAAGAATGCCTCAAAACCATTAATGAAAGATTTCAAGGAAATGTGCGAAATTCTCAATATTCAAACAGGAAGTATTTTTCCTTCAAAGGGGCAAGATACTTATCAACTGCATATAGAGAGTAAAAAACAAGTCGTCAAATTTATTAATAAAGTCGAACCAAGAAAATGGGCTTATAGAGCTGAAACAATCGGATTAGTTTTAATTTCAATCAAAGAATCTCGAAAATGGAGGAAAGTTAAAACTGAATTATTAAAACAATATCCATATGGAAAAGTCCATTATGATAAAGATTACAAGAATTATATAAAGTATTTATGTAAAAAAAATTGTTATGATATTAGTAGTGAAGCTATAAAATTAGAACTTCTTTATGCTTTAACCTATAGAGATAATTGCAAGGGAATCTCTAAGAAAATAATAGAAGAAAATAATCAGTTAGCTAAAACAATTATTAATAAGCTAAAATTTTAATATGCCAAGGGTGGGATTTGTTCCAATTAGAATAAGTTTCTAATTCATTGAACCCACGATGCCCAGATCTTCAGTTTCACCATATCTCAAGTTTTCGAGACATACTGGTGCGTTCTTACCCATAATTGGGTAATCCAAGAGTATTCCGGGCTACGCCACCTTGGCAACGTTGTTTTATCTTATTTAGTGTATCTTAGATATTCATTTCTTATAAATAAGATATCTTTTAAAATCAAGAATATGTTATAAATTTTTTTGGTAGATATGATGGTCCTTTGAGCATTAATTTTTAATAAAATTTCAACCTTTTTTATATTCAATTGTGTTCTAAAACTAATTATTGGACTCAAATTGTTTATTATATATTAAAAAATAGTATCTTTACAGGGTGAAATAAAATATGAAAGATGATGAAAAGACCCGAAAGAGAGGTGTAAAAGAGAGAAAATCAAAATTCTCATTATATAATATTCTCTTAACAGGTATTCAGACATTCTTATTTATTAGTCAGCTTATAATGTTCTTCCTCCTTCAATATGAGATTTGGTCATGGATTTTATTCTATTTGGGTTTTATTTGTTGGGGAATTAGCGTTTATTTAGGTTTTATACCCTTTTATATCTTTAAAAAAGAGGGAGAAGTTGAAAAAGGTAAAAGTTATGTGCATACGAATAAAGTAGTAACTAAGGGACCCTATTCCTTGATTAGGCATCCTCAATATTTAGCAGGTATTTTTCTATCAATAGGAATAACTTTATTGACTCAAACACTACTTCATTTCATTATAACAATCCTAATAATAGTTCTAACATATCTATGGACAATCCAAGAAGATAAAATGCTCATAAATAAATTTGGTCAAGATTACATAGAATATAAAGAGAATGTTACCCGATTAAATCCATTATACGGGATTTATAAATATTTTGTCAAGAGAAAACATCTCAAAACAGACAATATGATAAATTGAGATTAGATAAAATAAAAAAAATCAATTTTGTAATATTTCATTTTTTAATTTATCTGGAAGTTTTTCACATGCTGTTCGTAAGGTTGCTCTCGTAAATCTAACTCGATTTTTCAATAGATATTTAAAAATCACTTTTGGTTTATATTTAGAGCATGTTTTTAACATCCATCCAATCCCTTTTTGAATATATTGTTCAGAATCATTTAATAGTCGTTCAGTTAATTTATGAAGAAGGTCGATATCAAAATCTTTATGAATCATTGTAATTTTAAGAAAAATAACCATAGAGGCTCTCCTCACCCATAAATGAGAAGATTTAGACCACTTTTCTATGATTTTATTAGCAAGATCTTTATTTCCTTTCTTTGCTAAATAAGGACCTAAAACTTTAATCATACTACTATCACAAAATGCCCACGTATCACAGTTATTTTTTAACGTTTGAAAATATAATTCGACTATATAATCATTAAAATGTCGTTTATATCTATTTATAAAGCTAATGGCAGCCATTTTTTCATCGTGATTATGAGTATCCATGAGTAACTTGAAACCTTCGCATGCTTCCTCAAAATTGATATCATACTCATTTACTATAGATCGGACAATTTTGTCAATTTGGGATACTTTCAACCCATAAGTTATGAACTTTGGATCTGTGGGGTTGATAATCCTTTTCTCCCACTCTACTTTATCTGAATTTCTTTGTGGAGCATTTATCCTTAAATCCTCTTGGATGTTCCTAATAATCTGTTCAACTTGATGTTTACTTTCCTGATCTATTCTACTCATAAAAATCTATCCAAAGTTTTTTTATCACGGTCTTTTTCTCCCTCTTTTAGGTAAGGTTTTATAAAATCAATTATTTCCGCATCAAAATTTCGCAATTTTCTGAGTTCTCCTCTCTTATAATAATTAATAATCGATTCGTCTAAATTATTCAAATAGAGTCCCGCCCATTTCATTTTACTATTCGGATTACCAAGAATTGAGTTTTTATATTCTTCATTCAATAATATCTCAGCAATCTTATAATTCCATTTACGATAATCTGAAGGAATCCATCGTTTAACTCGAATTTCTATATTATATTTCTTGCATAAATTGAACAACTTTATATTCATTTTCTTAATGTATTTTGTTAATTCGTTTTTATCCGAATTTTCTCTATAAAGGTTTAATAAAGGCTTTACAATGTTTCTATATTTACTATTTTTTAGCTTATGAATGAAAAATTCTTTTTGAGAATCTCTTAATGTTAATCCCGGAGCAAATAAGATAAAATCCGCACCTGCTTTCTTTGAATTTTTAATTACGTCCTCTAATTTCTGATCATCATCTTCTAAAAAAGGAATAATCGGCATGAAATAAGTACCTACTTGTATTTCTGGAGCTTTTTCCTTTATTTCGCTTAATGCTTTTACTCTCATCCTTGGAGGAGAAGAATTTGGTTCTAAAAATTGAGCGAGTTCATTATCCATTGTAGAAACAGAAAAACCAATAGTGGCCCAAGTGTCTTTCGCAATCTTTCGGAATAAATCTAAATCTCTTACAACTAAATTAGATTTAGTAGCTAAATTAACAGGAAATTGGTATTTTGCAATTACTTTTAGCAATTTTCGAGTATTTTTAACTTCTTTTTCAATTGGTTGATAAGCGTCACACACGCCCCCTGGTCCAATTACATCTGGCAATAAAGACTTTGAATTTTTTATAGTATTTTCGAGCTTCTTAGCAAAACCTTTTTTTATTATAATATCCTCTTCAAAATTCTGAGTAAGGTAATATCTCTGACTTCTTGCATCACAGTATATACACACATGTTCACATCCTGAATAAGGATTAGAAGTGTATCTCGCCCAAAACCAAGAATCTGGAAATTTTAATTTGTTTAAAGCTGTTTTATATTCCTTATAGATATAATTGACCATTAATAGTCAAACTAAGAATGTATTTATTTAATTTGTTTTGATGAGATAATTTTCATTGAACTATCATCATAATGATTTCTTATTTTATTATTATTGCTTATAAGTAGTAAGGTAAGTTCTTAATTTTAATTATAAATTGAGGTAAATTTGAATAAAGAATCATTGAGAACATAAAAGTGCGCCCGCCGGGATTCGAACCCGGGTCGCTGGCTTGGAAGGCCAGAATACTACCATTTTACAATGAAAGAAAATCTTTCAATTTCTATACAACGAGCGCAATTCATTTTAATTTTGATCTAAAACGATATGATCTTAAAATAAACATTTCTTTTATTTTTACTGCTTTTCTCAGTAGAAAATCTTTTATAGGCTTAAGATGATATAGATAAAAGAGAAAAAACATTTGAATACCACATGAATGATAAAATCAGATTAGGTATCCTAAGTCTACTTATGATGATCTCTGGAGTTTTGCATTTAATCGCCGGATTCTTATCCATTGGACTATTAGAATTATCTGTAACCTTGATAATTTTCACTTGCTTTTTCCTTCCTTTGTCATTTCTTCTCATAATTCAAATTAGGAAAAATTCTTTTACAGAAAAAGAAAATATAGTCATTATGTCCACAACGGTATCGTTTCTAAATATTTTAATGCTCTTTACCCAAATTTTGATTAATTCTCCCCAAAATCGTTATTACATATATCTCATCTTGATCGTTTTAATGGCTATCGATATAATCAATTTTTCACTTGTGTTTGAATTTAAGAGTAGAATTGAACAAATGGATTTTAATGATAAATTGAATTATTTCTGTCTGGTAGTTATACGTGGATTAGGGATTAGCCTTATTTTTAATACTTTAACATGGATCGGATATCCTCCGAATCCTAATTTATTGATGATTCTTTATGTAGTCTTGTTTGGGAGTTTATATTTGCTAAATGGGTATTTTTTATTTCTAAAGAAAAAGAAAATAATAATTGATATTGAAGTTTTAATTCTTTTATTTTCCGCCCTAATTATTGGATTATTGCTATATTCTTATTTTCCTCATCCAAATATATTAATAAGTGCGTTTCTATATATCCTTGTTATCCCAATGATAATTTATAAAATAAAAATTAAGTAATAATTAATAAGAATGAATTAAAATATTCATTTAATGAAATATACACGTCCTATCTATTTTAAATTATATTAAACATAATTTCATAGAAAGTTATTACTCTGCTTACAATTATCCAAGCAAAAAGAGATTCTTTAGCTATTGATATAAGATTATCTGAGAGATCTAAGATATTATTAGAAAACGCAGCTTTTTGAAAGCCACCGATTATTAGTGCATAATCCTTTGATATTCCTCGTTCATATAAATGCTTAAATGATTTAATTTGTTTTCCTTGTTCTGATAAGATTATTTTTTCTTTATCTTCAAATTCGGACAATTTTTCGTTCAGTGATTTGGAGACAGGCGCGATGAGAAATTCTTTCTCAGTTTTAATCCCATCATCTATAAGCAATTTGGCCATTAATCCCTTAAATCTATTAAAATTCTTAGTTATCCGAATTTTTGGATTAAACTCAAATAATCGGTTTTTTACAGTATGAACAAATATTCTTAATTGTCCAGATTTATTTAGTGGAGAGCCTAAAGCATTTAGTAAGCAGAGATGCACTATGTCAGGTCTTCCACGCTTATTATGATTTTTTAGGCGCCTCATCGCGGAGTGATGGAGAGCATTATCTAATAATTGGGAATAATAATTATTCATAGACAAATTTCTTTTCACTGCTGGATGACTTCGTATCCGCTTTGGGATCAATTCCAATCCGCACTCAACTAAAAAAATTGTAAGCGTCATGAATAATAAGATAATTAGGATATTCAAGATTATATATTTTGGTTCTTGGTATGAATGAAATATCTCGTTTGATGATTACATTCTAGACATGTAACTGTGAGATGAGAAGCTTTTCCTTTTCTTGATTGGAGTCTAACCCGGCAATTGATTCCTGGATAAAGGAATCTTTTGCATTTATGACAAATTCTATGCTTCCATTCTTTAGGGATTTTAATTTTAGCACGTTGGGCATATCTCATAGCCAAGTCAGCATAGTGATTAGCACGTTCACTATTTTCAGGGAAAACCTCATTTGCTAAATGAAAGAGATAGAGCATCCGACTTTTTGCGATTTTTTGTGCAATTCCTTTAAAATTTGTCATAATTTTAGGAAAAACGTGAAAATAAGATTATTTTATATCTATTGGAGTTTTTGAGAGAATTATGATTCTCCCCCTTAAATCTAATAAATATGAGTCAGTCTTTTGAGCTATAAGATTTGCAAGTTTATCAATTTTCATATCATGCAGAGCAGTTTTCAAGATTTTAATTTTAATTATTTTATGTGTTTTTAACAGTTGATTCACATGATTTATAAATCCTTCATTATTATGAAGGCCTTTCTTGCCTAAAATAGTATGCGGGTCACTTAATAGAACGTTTTTAAATTTTGTTTTTTCATCCATTGAAAAGAGCCTTTATTGAGTCTACAATAAAATTTTTAATTTATATACGATTTTAATAATTTAATAAAGAACGGATAAGTAAAAAATATCATTGAATAACGATGTCAATTTACATTGTTAAACCTAATACACTCATCGGAGCAGTGGCTGAAAAATTGAAAGAATATCCTACCATTCAACCTCCAGAGGGTAGTGAGTATTGGAAAACTGCATATTATAAAGAGATAGCACCTATTGACTCAGATAACTTTTGGTATGTAAGAGCAGCATCTATTCTACGAAAGGTTAGGAAATATGGGCCGATTGGTGTAAATCGATTAAGGAAATATTATGGAGGAAGATATAGAGATAAGCGTGGTAAGTCAAAGAGTGCAAAAGGTTCAGGAAAAATAATTCGCCTTATACTTCAACAATTAGAAGAAGCTAATCTTATAACTCAAAAAGAAAAGGAAGGGAGGATACTTACTCCAGAAGGAATTAGCTTTTTGGAACGAAGTGCGTATGAAATTTTAAGGAAAAAGAATAAATAAAAACAATAATCATCTAATTTGTGATTGAATATGAGTGATGATGAAGAACGATTAAATGAATTACGAAAGAGAAAGCTTGAAGAATTGAAAAATCAAGCAATGCAAAACCAAATGGCGGAAGAACAACAACAAGCATTTGAACAACAGAAATATCAAATTATGAGGAAAATTCTCTCACAAAAAGGTCGTCAACGCTTGGAAAATATCCGAATGGTCAAACCAGAGTTTGCCGAACAAATTGAATTACAACTGATTCAATTATTCCAAGCTGGACGTATTAGAAATCAAATGTCTGATAAAGACTTTAAAAAACTGTTAGAAAAAATTACCAATTCAAATAAGAAAAAAGATTTTAAGATTAAAAAACTATAAACTCGTGAAAATTATGGCAAGAAATAAAGATCATGCATCTAAGATAAGAAGAGGAAAAAAGATTCGACAGAATAGATCTGTTCCTAGTTGGGTTACCATGAAAACGGGTGGAAAAGTCCGTAGTAGTCCACAAACTAGAAGAGAATGGAGAAATAATAAATTAAAATTAGATTAATTTTAAAACGTAAATTAGGTGATTTAAATGGCGAAAAAGAGAAAAGAAATTAGCTTAGACGACTTAGAAGAGGAATTAGCCGAAGAAGGAGAGGAGCTGGAAGAAGTCGAAGAAGAAGCTGAAATCGAAGAGATTGAAGAATTTAGTTTAGAAGAAATCAGTGCGGAAGAAGAAGTGGGAGAGGTTTTCGAGGAAGAAATTGTTGAGGAAACAGAAGTTGAAGAGGAAATTATCCCTGAAGAAGAGATTATTGATGAGAGAATTTACACCGTTCCTTTAAAACTTGCTCGAAAAGGTCCAAGAACTAAATGGGCTAAAAAGTCAATAAGATATCTGAGAGAATTTGGAACACGACACATGAAACCTGAGTACTTATTAATAAGCCAAGAGGTTAACGAGAGGGTTTTTAGTCGCGGGATGCAGAAACCCCCCAGAAAGCTTCGAGTGCGAATTACAAAAGATATTAACGGTTTATGTATTATATATTTGGCGGAATAATTTGTATTTCTATTACTGATTCATTCATTATCTTTTTTTAAAAATGT
>JAWOFX010000180.1:0-4990 GCA_046497275.1 Promethearchaeia archaeon
ATCATTCAAGATATAAAGGAAAATATGATCTCAGACATTGTTAAGCAAAAAAAGGAGATCCCTGAAAAATTGGAAACATCTAAAATAGAATTTAAGGGTATAACAAAAGAAATCGGTGATCTGGAAAATTATGCTCGAAGCTTAATGAAAAACCAAGTAGACGAGATGAAAAAACAATTTGAATCAATTAATACGAAATCTACACAAATTATTCAAACTCAAGTAGAAGATTTACAAGAAGAATTAAACAACATGAAGAAAATCATCTCTGATAATCTAAAGAAATTACGATTGGGCGTTGTTCAACAAACTGTAAATCAATTGATTGAGAAAGTTGTGTCCAATAGGATAAGAGATATTCAAGATGGTCTGAATGTTCAATTGAGTGTTAATGAGATGGTTTTTACTGATGAATTAGATGAAGCTATTGAAAAATTGAATGAAGATTTTGTAGATAAATTTAAATCTTCAGTAGAGGATACTATTGTAGGATTGGAAGATATTGAGGTTGAAACTGATATAGATCGAGAGAAAATCTTTGAAAATCTAAGTAGCCAATTTCAAAAAGGGGTTGATATAGCCGAAGAAAAAATTAATACTATCTACAGTGATATTTTCGATTCTATAGGAGATTTTAAATCTTTATTTACAAATCAAGTTGTAAACACAATTGATGATACTTTGGATGAAATTCTCAATAGATTACGAATGCAAGAGGCAATGACAGAACAGTTTTGGGAACAAGCTAAGAAAAGATCAACGATAACTATGCAAGATATATGGTTTATTCGATCTCCTGAGGCAGCTAAAGCACATGTTAATGAAGAAGTTTCCAGAGCTAAATTACGTGTATTAATAGTTGCTCCAAAAATTACTGATATTGGTTTAAATTCAATTAAATCCGCGCCAAAACACGTAAATATTCGCATTGCCACATATTTTGATGTTTCAAATCCAGGTCATAAAGCAATACTTGATCAATTAGACACGATGGGTAATGTTGATTATAGGAAACGAGCTTTGCAGAATCTTTGGGGAATTAATAGAGACTATGAAGAAGTTGTACTCTGTGTCCTTTCTGAAATCGAAGTGCAAGGAAAGAGGAGAACGGAAATCGCTGGAATTGGAAGTATAATAGAAGAGCATATCAAAATATTTGTCCCTATTCTTGAAGATGCATGGGTTGGAGCTCAAAAAGGAATTTCATATTCAGTTGGTAGTTCAACAGAAATTAAACCCGAGGAGAGGCAACAACCAATAAGCCCACCAAAACCAGTGGAAAAGCCAGAGCAAAAGAGGGTCAAAGAAAAACCTGTTGAAGTAGCACCTTTAGAAAAACCAAAAGTGGAAAGAACTGAAATGTTTCAAACAGTTGAAGAGGAAAAACCTACTCCCCCGCCTAAAGAAATACCTGCTGAGAAACCAGAAGAGTTAAAAGAAGAAGTAAAACCCACACCATCAGAACCAGAAGATTTAGAAACTCAATATGAAACCATAATAGAAAGTATAGATAAATTACCTGGAGATCAAATTGCTGAAAAATTGCAAACTTTTCACAATACATATGTCAAAAACGTAGGATATAATAACACGGTGAAAAATATATTCCACAAGATTACGGGATTAAAGTCAATTAACAGGGAATTAACTGATATAGAAAAACGGGATTTAAAAAAGAAAGTTGAAGAATGGAAAGAAAACCTAAGTATTTAAGGATTAGTATTTCATTTCTCTTATTATTTTTTTTTGATTATCTCAACATTTTATTATTTAATTCAAAACCTTCGAATTAAAAATAATCAATTTCTTAATCTTTAATTTATTTTCTCCACCATGGGTAAGGATATAATAACTACTTCTGGAAAATTTAATGAATATCTTCATCATATTGACTTGAAAGAATTTGGGAAGGAGAGAATTTTATCATGTTATGTTGCAGAATTTGATGAATGCTCTCTCATATTAGATTGCGGATCTTCTCTTGAAGTTAATAAACTCCTTAGATATTTAAAAAATCACAATATTAAATTGAATTCAATAAAATATTTAGTCACAACCCATCATCACTTTGATCATAATGGAGGAGCATGGAAACTTTATAACAAAATTAAGCCGCATAATCAAGACTTTAAAATTATCGCAAATGAAAACACAAAATGTCTTTTAAATAATTTTAAAACTCATCTGAATCGAGCTAAAAGAACTTTCGGGAATTTTATTGGAGAAATGAAACAAATTGAGGAGGATGCATTTATGATTGTTCAACCTGAAACTGAATTCAAGAATTCTGAGTTAAAAAGATATGTTATTGACTCATTTTCTTTGAATGGAAAAAGAATTGATTTAGCTCTTCTTAAAACCCCTGGTCACACTCCAGATCATCAATCTCCTTTCTTTATCCTAGACGATGAAGTTGATTTTGTCTTTCTTGGAGAAGCTGCTGGCACCGTATACCATTCTAAAGAATTAATGACCATGCCCACGTCTATGCCAGTATATTTTGAATATGAATCTTATCAAAAATCTCTTGAAAATCTAAAAAAATTAAATGCTAAACTAGCTGGTTTTTGCCACTTTGGAGTGGTCTGTGGTCAAGAAAATGTAGAATATCTTCTTAATGAGAATAAAGCATTAACAGAAGAATTTCGCTCAAAGATCGTTAAATTCTATAAAGAAAAGCCAGAAACAAAATATATAGTCGAAAAAATTATGCCATATTTGACGCCTCGCACAGATTTAATAGGAAATGACCATCCAATTATGAAAAATATCGTATTAGGGGTTGTCTACGGGATGATGATGGATTTAGGCTATAGAAAGGATTAAATATTTTATCTTACTAAACGAGAATCATTTCTTAAGACATTTAATGCTTTTAATGCACTTTTTTCTTTGTCTTTAATTTCTAACATTATATCAAAATCAAAATCCTTCGTTTTTTGAATAAATTGATTAAAATCTGTAAGATTTATATGTTCAGAATGACTTGGCTTTCCCTTAGTGGGATGTTCTGAGCTATAATGAACAATGGGTATCCCATCCTTTTGTTTCCAGGTACTGGTAAATTTTTTAAAACCTATTTCCATAGATTCTCCTGAATTATTACATTGATGATGATATATATCAAATATGACGGGTATTCCTGTTTCGTTATTAATATTCATACAATCATTTAGATTATAACTTTTGTCGTCATTTTCAATAACTAATCGTTTTTTAATCTTTTCATTATATTCACTATATCTCTCAATAAATCTATTCAAACTCTCTTTTTTATTGCCATATTTTCCCCCAACATGAACTTGAATTTTAGCAGTTGAATCTAATTTCATTAAATCTAACACTTCTACATGGTATTCTACTTCTTTTAAACTTCTCCTAAATACCCCCTCATTATTAGAATTTAATACTGTATATTGTCCAGGATGCATAGTGATTCGCATTTGATTTTTTTTAATATAGTCTCCAATTTTTAGGAAGTGGTCTTTAAAATATTCTTGCCATTGAAAATCCATGACTTTATGAGAAGCAAACGGAATTAAGTCGGATGTTATTCTAAAAAATAGGAATTCATATTTTTTATTGTAATCTAAAATCTCTTGAAGGCAATTTAGGTTATTTTTTATTGTGTCTTTCAATCGGGAAATAGAATAATTTTTTAGCCGAAAAGTGCGACTACTTCGACATTCTAAAGAAAGATTGATACAAGGATATCCGATTTTCATTTAATCATCTATATTTGCATAAATAGCAAAAATCTTAAGATTTATCCTTCTAGAATAAAAGTTATACTCTTTTAAAATTAGACAAAAACTCCGATAGAATAGATAAAATCATAAAATAAAGAAAAAAATAATTGAATTTTATTTGTTGCGTTTTTGATTGATATAGATTATTCCAACCACAGATAAAGCGATAATTATAATTATCGGAAGATCATAGCCAGGAATTCCACCACTGGGTTTATCAGGTTCTGTTTTAAACAAATAAATCGCCTTAGTCGAAATTTGTCCCAAGGAATCATTGACAAAAAACTCAATTTTTATTGATTCACCATCAGATTTAGAATCCCAAACTGTTAAAAACTCATTATCTATAGTTCCATTGGAAGAAAATGAATATTTAGTTGGTCCGCCGTTAATGGTGTACCACATATTATTGATCGAATAATCGATAATCTCTATATTGAAGTCAAATAACTCTCTTTCTATTTCTGTACCATTTGTAGGAGAAATTATATTTAGTGTTGGAAAACCATCTTTGATTAAAGAAATCTCATCCATAGAGATCTGCCCGAATGTATCGTTCGCATAAAATCGAATAGGGATGGTCTCGCCGTCCGCTCTGGAATCCCATATTGCCTCCCAGGCATTTTGTTCGAATGTACCGTTAGTCGAAAATGTGATATTATTCAGTCCTAAGTCTAAAGTATACCATTGCGTAATTGAGTCATCGCTAATTTCAACCGTATATTCTGGAATTTCTCTCCCTATTCTTATATTATTTAAGGGAGAGATTATGTTAATAGTTGGCGGAGCATCTTTAATTAAATAGGAAGTGTTCATCCCTAAATGACCAAAAGAATCATTAGCATAGAATGTGAGTTGAATTTGCTCTCCGTCATCCAGTGAATTCCAGATTGAGTTCCATTCTGCTTGATCGACGGTGCCACTGGAATTGCAAGTAATATTGATTATTCCATTATCAATGCTATACCATAATGATTCAGTATATGGGTCAATTACTTCAATATCAAATTCAGGACTCTGTGCTGTTTGTTTTGAGTTATTAGTTGGACAATTTATAAGGATTTTTGGATTATCATCATCCCATATTGGTAAATAATCACTTCCACCTGTGAAAGTATAGGGAGAGTCTCCAATGCCGTCTAAAGGAGAATCATCAACACCGGGATAATCATCCCAATAATTACCAATAGTCGAAGAGTTCCAAAAATTTGTAGAAGTACCATCTATAGCTTGATCTGTAT
>JAWOFX010000186.1:0-39272 GCA_046497275.1 Promethearchaeia archaeon
TTGGAAGCTGTGAAAAAACTCGGAAAAGATAATTCATGCTTAAAAGGAGAAACAGGAAAAGCAGTAAAAGTGATTTCTCATTTATTAAAATTTATTCCGAAAAACAATGAATATAAAGTAATTTTTATGAATCGGGATATAAATGAAGTGATAAAATCACAACAGAAAATGCTCGGTGATTTCGAGAAAAAATATCCTAAAGTGCTTATGAAAGCGTTTGACAAAGAAGCAAGGTCAATGAAGAAATGGGCACTCGATCAAGAAAATATCAAGTTTTTAGATCTTAATTATACGGATATAATCAACAATCCATCTCGAGAAGTGAATAAAATAATCAATTTTCTTAATGCCCCGCTTAAGAGAGAAAAAATGATAAGGGTTGTTGATCCCTCTTTATATCGCTCCAAAGTTAAAAAGTAGATAAATAGAGAATTTTCTTATTAGAATTAATATGTATGATATTTTACCCTAGAATAAAGTAAAAGTAAATAAAAAATAAGAATTATCTAATCTTGTTCTTCTGCTTCCTCTCTTCCCATTAATCTCATTACGGCGTCGGCAAGTTTATTCTGTCTTTTACTGGTGATTCCTTTAATCTTTCCAACCTTTCCTAGAACTCTTTCCATGATCGCGTTCCACACAGACCCTGGCTCTCCTTTTACATCCATGAACCGATCTCGAAATACTTCAACACTAATATTTTCATAATTTTTAGCTGCTTCAGAACATTTAAAGCATAAAATGCATAAATCTTTATCCACTACTATTTCACCATCCTCGACTGAAAGCGCTCCGACAGCACATTCATCAGCAAACTCTTCAAGAACTTTCTTATCCTTTTCTTCGGATGTGATTTTTATGCTACCATCGACAACTTTTCTAACTTTGTTTCCATTTTCAAGTGTTCTTACTTGCTCTTTAAATTTAGGAAGAGAGTCATTCTCCACAAGTGGGATTCTTTCTTCTCCGTTGATATAGAGTTTTAGCGTATATCCTGGACAAACCCATGAACAGCTTCCGCACCAGATACAGCGCTCGGTATTAACGACGATTTTTTTATCCGAATCCATTTTCATTTCTTCTGGTGTACCGATTGCAGTTTTTTTGATCGGTTCATCGTAAATAGAAATCGTGACAGGACACACACGATGACAAAACCCACATTCCAAGCACTTCGATTCGTCATATTCGAGAATCATCTCGTGATTGAGCATCTTATAAACGTAATGGGTAATATTCTCGTCTACTTCGATAGTTTTTTTGGCTGGTAATGACATTTTTTTTCAATTAAAGATATTAATTTTATTCTTCTATATTGTTAAATGTTAAAGTAAATTAAAATTTATAACTTCACTATAAAAAGTAAAATTAAATCTCATCTTATACTCTTATGGATCTAATATTAGAGAATTTTGTTTATTTTACTTTTTATATAATGTATTAAATGCTAGTCCTTTTATAGATTATATTTTCTAAGTTTTAAAAATAGAAATTTCATTCGAGATCTAAGATTTCTTTGGCAAAATCCTTTTTCTCTCCCACATCTGCTTGTCGGGCAATCATAATACGTTGAGCTTGAGGTGATCCTGCTCCGTGCATTGATTCTGTCCTATAACTCACAGAAGCTACTCCCATTGTTAAATTTTCTATGAACCGAAGAAGTTTAAACCGGTTAAGTACTGGTTCTTCACATGTATCTAGATATTTTTTCATATAATGACCTATTTCTTCCGAATTGAAATCCTCTTCAGAGGGTAGAGTAGCAATAAGTCCACCTGCTAAATCTTCCGCTAAACGAGCTATTTCATATGGAAATCTTGTAACATTTTGCTTGCAAACATTAGCCAATAACATATCCATTTCATAATTACCAGCATCTCTTTGAAATCCTAAGGCGCTACACGCAATTCCACTGCTAAAAAGTGTTTCATTTAAATGGATCATTTCTACCAATTTATCTTTAATATGAGAGCTTCTTTCAACTCCATGATATTCAGAAATAAGAGCCGAAGCACCAATTAAGACATCTCCAACACCAACTTTACACCCCCCATAAGATTGTCGATGAAAGCCAGCAAATCTATTGACCAAATCACTTGCAAATTCTATTTCTCCATTCATGAAAATATTTTCATATGGAATAAAAACATTATCAAAGATGACAAATATTTCTTGTCCCCCAAATTTATAATTACCTATATCTAATTTGCCTTCCTCCATTTTTCGAGTATCGCTAGCTTGTCGTCCATATACCATTGTAATACCTTCAGCATTTGTATCGACTCCACAACTTATAGCATATTCCTCTTCTCCTTCTCTTAATGATAATGTGGGCATGATAATCGCCCTATGAGAATTTAAAAATCCTGTTTGGTGAATTTTAGCTCCTCTAACTATTATTCCATCCTCCTTCTCATCCACAACATGTAAGAATGCATCAGGATCTGGTTGATCTTTCGGGCGCATCCCTCTATTTCCCTTTGTATCTGTCATGGCTCCTCCAACCATCAAATCTTTATTTTGAACATCAATCCAGTATTTTTTAAAGCGCTCATGATAATTAGTTCCGTATTTTTTGTCCAATTCATAAGTTACACTATAAAGAGCATTCGCAGTATCAAATCCGACGCATCTTTGAAAACAACATGCAGTTTTCTGACCAAGTAATCGCTGCATTTTAACTTTTTTGATTAAATCATCAGTAGATTGATGAATATGTGTAAACCGATTTATCGTTTCACCGGTTAAATGTGATGTCGCTGTCATCACATCTTTATATTCTTCCATCTGGGCTAATTCATATATTTTCATTACAGTTCTAATAGAGGGCTTGATTATTGGATGGTTCCAAAATTCCTCTACTTTCTTACCAAACATATACAAATTGACGGGTCGTTTAATACTTTCCAGATATTCTTCAGGGGTTTTTAATGGCATATATAATAACCAAATTGAATTTTTATGTATAAGAAAAATTACTAATAAATAAGGATAATTATTCATCTTAATAAGGGATTTGAAAAAAATATTTTTAGTTTCTTGACTTTATTCCAAGAGAACCTTGTATATTTATATAAATTTAAGTATTCCAGAATGAGGTAATAAAAATAAAAAAACTAACTTTAGAAGAAGTAAATAAACTGCTATCTTATTGGAGTAATCATAATAACGAACATAAAAATGATATTAAAAAATGGATTTCTCGAATTAAACCTTCCCTATCTAAGGAATTTATAAACAAATTAGAAAAAGTAATTGAATTATTTGAAGATATGGATGAAATTTTTGAATCTATAAAATATAATGTTGAAAATAGCGCTAAAGAAAGAAATTTAGAAATAAAGAAACCACAAGAAATAGAACACAGAAAAAAAGAAGAAAACAAGTCAGAAAAATTTAAATTAAAAAAGATTGGAACGATTCACACGCCATATATAGATACTGCTCCCTATCAACCTGTCAAAGAGGATCAAGCGGAATTTAAAATTACTGTGGATCCTCAATATATTGAAAGTCTTCATAAACTTGACAAATTTCGCTATATATACGTGCTTTATTATATTCATCTTGTTTCGCGAGAAATTAATGATATCGTTTCACCTCCTTGGACAGGTGGAGCTGAGGTTGGAGCTTTTGCTAGCAGATCTCCTTTACGCCCGAATTTGATAGGATTAAGCGTAGTACAATTAAAAAAGATCGAGGGTAATAATATTTTCATAAGTTCAATAGATTGTTTTGATGGTACTCCTTTGCTTGATATTAAACCTTATATTAAAGATTTAGATTCTAAATCTGATGCGAATTATGGATGGATTGAGGATTTAGATGGATATGAACATCTTCTTCTACATATAAAGGGAATTCCGCATGATTATTAATTAATTTATCAAGAACAAAGATAATTTAATCATTTTGTTTTATTTCTGAAGAAGTCCAATAGTTCTTCCATCCAATCTGCTAATTCCACGTTAGAAGGAGAATCGTAAGAAGGATGGTGAAATTTTATATCGATTATTGGACTTCTATCAAGAGCATCTAATCCTATTACTTTTAATACCCTGCCATCTCTTTCTAAAAGTTCTACAGTTGTAGAACATATTGGATTAGGTCTAATAGGGCTTCTTGTAGCAAATACTCCAACCATAGGAAACTCGTTTTTTCCTGCGGGATGAACTTTGTAGACTGAGCGAGCTTCTTCACCAACAGTATGGGACCAATATAGAACTATAATATGAGAAAAATCTTCTATCCCTTCTAAACACTCTTCATATGTTTCATAGATAATAAGTTCAGATATCTGATCTTTACCGGTTTTTGACCTGGATAAGATATCTTCATCAAGTTTTAGATCGCGATTTTGATATTTAAGAGAAGCTTCTCTATAATTGCTTCTCACTATACCTATGGGTTTAATTACAAAATTTTCTACATTCTCCTCTTTATTTTTAGACATTATAATTTAAACTCTCCATTTAAAGCGCATTTTTTTCTTTTTATTTTATTCAGATTTTTTTCTAAAATTTAACAAAATTCCTTTTTCTATGTGGTTTTCATGAACAAGTTTTCTATTATATTCACTTTCTAAAATAAACCCCATTTTTTGCATCGTTTTTTTAAAGCATTCCACGCCATTTGGGCTGGTATGAGTGGGAAACACAGAAATTAAAGAATTTTCCTTTGCTAATTTCTTCATATCCTCAAATAACTTAACAGTTTTCGCTTCTTTTGCCCCAAAATACCAGAAAATATCATAAAAAAGCATGATATCTACCTTTTTTGGTAGAGAAATTCCTGATTCTACATCTTCTTCGATAATTTCTATATTCTGCAAGTTTTTTTCTTTGATTTTCTTTTTTAAATCATCTAGTTTACTACTATTCCGATCGACCGCAAAAACTTTACCATTAATCCCAACTAACTCTCCAGCAGGAATTGTGTAAGTACCATTACCACAACAACAATCCAAAACCCATTGGTCTTTAGAAATTCCTACATCTTTTAGAGTTTGTATAGCATATTTTTTTAAATCGTCCATTTTTTAAATTTTTTTAACAAAAATCTCCTTAATATGTAGCAATCTCAAATCTAAATTTATAAACTAAATTCAAGATTTCTTCTAAGCCTAGTAAGGAATAGAATCCTTAATATTCTTTTTTTAAATTATTTCTTCAAAATTACAAAAATGTAAAAGGTATTTATATAAAGGAAAGATTTAAAATTTCAAGTAAGAATTTTTTATAATTTTTGGTCTTATATTGTGGTATTTGTGAAGTTTCCAGAAATTACGGGGATGGCTTTAAATAATATTCCATTTACTATCCCAAATGATTTAGGGAGTAAACTAAATATTTTAATTCTCCCATGTGGAAAATCTAACAAATTAAATTTGGAAAGATGGATATCCTTCATGGAAACCTTGATTTCTGATATAAATTTCTTGGATTATTACCAAATTCATATCTATAATAAAAAACTTGCAGTTTTGAGAAGATATATGAGTAGGAGAGCACGAAGACGTATTCTAAATAGAAATATTAACAGAATAATTAATTTTTACCATGATCTAAATACTTTTAAAAATTCTCTCAATCTTGAAAGTTACAAAAACGTTTATATCTTTTTGATTAACCAAGAAGGAGATATCCTATGGAGAACCGAAGGTATATACGATCTTGATAAAGCTCAATTATTAAAGCAGAAAATAATTGAACATATGATCTGAATTCAATGTTTTCTATTAAATTTAGATATTTTCATATAAACTGAAATTTTATTAAGGTTGAAAATTAATTCCAATCATAATAAATAATAAATAAAGGTTTAGTAAAATGGGAGATCAAATAGAAATTACAGAATCATCAAAATTATTTAAGGAGGATGGGTCCCTTGTTAAAACAGGATGGGCGAGGAAACCATTATTAAAATATAATAAGGAAGATATAGGAAAAAGTTGGTGGAGAATAAAGGAGTGGGATCATTACTCTGTTTTAAATAAAGATTTTGGATTCCAACTTACTATTGGAGATATTGGATATCTCACTCAAATGAGTTATGTCTGGCTTGATTTCAATAAAAGAGAGCGTGAGGACGTAAGTACCATGAAATTTTTTACTAAATCTAAGATATTGCCACTTAGCTCAGTAAAGGATAGTTTAACAGAGTTTCCTACCGATAAATTTAAGGCAACTATAGAAAAAAAAGGTAATAAAAGAATTCTTACAATTGATGATCCAAATTTCTTAGAAAAAGGAATCAAAGGAACTATTATTCTTGAAGATAAACCAGATTGGGATAATACTGTTATAGTAACGGGATATGAAAAACCTAAACTATTCTACTATAATCATAAAATCAATATGATGCCTGCTGAAGGAACACTAAAAATTGGTGCACAGGATTATACGTTTACACCTGATAAATCATTTGGATTAATGGACTGGGGACGTGGTATCTGGCCATATAACACTCATTGGTTGTGGGGAAGTGCTTGTGGGATGGTTGATAATATCCCTGTAGCGTTTAATATTGGTTATGGTTTTGGTCAAGTAGGAAGTGAAGAGGGAGCGACACATACGGAAAACATCGTATTTTATAATGGAAAGGCACATAAACTTGATGAAATTACCTTTCATCATGAGAATCGAGATCCAACAAAACCATGGAAATTCACTAGTAATGATGGGAGATTTAATATGGTATTAGAACCTCTTATTCCGCATAGAGAGAAACTTAATTTTGGAATTATAAAATTAGATTCATCATTATTGCATGGAGTCTACTCAGGAGATATAATATTAGATGATGGAACAAAAATACACATTGAAAATATGCTTGGTCATGCAGAGGATATTTACTGGAAATGGTAAAAAAAAAATAAGATAAGATTTATTTAAATTTATATACTTCCAAAGAAATAAGCCACAATTACAAAAAACATCCCTATTCTCAACAGAATAAATACTTTCCCATTATATTTTTCTTCGAAATCGTATACCAAATTTAATATAACTGAAATGACTATGAGAATCATTGCGATTAGCATTGGGAACAAATAAAGAAAATAATTATATATTCCAGTTACAAATGGGATTAAAAGAAACAAGATAGTTAGAAACTGTAGTATCAATACTATTTTCTGGGAAACATTGAGACCAAAAATATCAGCAAAGAATCGATATTCTTCATTATTACTTCTCTCTTGAGCAGATCTTTTACAGCTTTTTAAAATATCTTTCGAGAATTGAAGAGTCAAAACACCAAAAAAGAAGAAATAAAGATATAATGGAATCGAAATATCATTAAGTATAGCACCAAATATTAATCCAAATGAAACCGCAAAGCCAATATAAATTATCATTAAAATGCTTTTATTTTCCCATTCATCTCCGAAAAAACAAGAAAAATATAATATTATCCCAATAATTCCTAAAAGGATTAATAATATAATACTTCTCCCATAATAAAACACAAAAAACGATAAAATCCCATACGATATGAGAAAAAAAACTATGGATACTGTCAATACGATACTCTTTTTAGACAATTTTCTCTCCTTTGTGTCTTGAGGCAGTTTTAGATACAAGACAAGTAGCATCCCTGCAACAATTACTAGAAAATATATTATTGGTCCAAATACTAGGTTATCGATGAACCAATTATATCCAACATTAAATCGGCTATTTAATAAACCTAGAATAAGGAAAATTGTTCCTTTAAACCAATTAATTAATTGATATCTTCCGACAAACGCTTTAATTTTAATAGTTCATCACCTTTTTATGCCCCCTCTATTGTTTTATTTGCATTTAAAAAATCAAGAGTTAATTTTTGTCCGTTATATTCTATTATGGTTTGCATACTCCCAAATGTCTGATTGCAGTATGGACTTTCAAATCGCTCATATGGTCCTAGATCGATTATTTGATCCTCCACCTTCATTTCCCCATCCCAACTTACCCGAATTTTTCCTTTAGAGGGGGAATTGTAAATGATTTCATACCCTATAGATTTTTTTGAGATTCCAATATTTGCATTCAGAATTTTGGCTATAAAATCTTCATAGGAATCGAAAGCATCATCATCAACACTTCCTAATTCAACTATCCATGCATTTTTCTTTCCTTCCGCTCTTAGTTCATAATTGCTTTTCCACTCTGTTGGGTTATTTGAATATAAAGCTACGAAGCTGTCATTTCGCCGTCCAAATACCCAATTGTTTGATTTATTCCATTCATTAAAAGCCCAACGTGGGAAATATGCGTGTGTATATGATTTCTCTCCTAAAAATTCTTGAACTAATTCTAATATAAGCGATTGAGCGCGTCGGTCATATTGGATAATACCCACATTTTCATATAAAGTCGCACGGGGTTTCCAACCACTCGTGAATTTTTGATCACTAGCACTAAGGGCACTTGGAGAGCTAGTAAATATAGTAGCATTTCCGTCCAAGCAAGCTTGCCAGATAAGTTCTTGAAGACCATTCATTCCTTTTTGATGATCCTGGACCCCAGACAATTGGTAATAGGGAGTTTTATATGTATAGGTGTTAGCAGTCTCGAGGGACACACCCTGAGTGATATCCTTTATTATATGACTAAAATCTTTCAGAGAAGTTCCATAAATAGTGGCTCCAATATCAAATAAATCAACAAAAGCTTCATCGTTAAATATCAATGCGGGATCTAACTCATAAGTATTCATAATTCTTAAAGAAGATTCTAATACTGGAGGAGCTGCAGGAGCAGACATTGGCCACCAAAACATAAGATCTGATTCGGTTTCATATCCAAATCCATAATTAGGACCCTCTGAGATATCTATATTATTCCTTGATTTATGAATATGGGTATTTGTATTTGCGGTCGCATTTGCTATATCTTCTAATATTTTAGGAGTGAAATAATTCCCTGTTGCCATAAATACGGCAGCCCCGTTTTCTCCAGTAGTTATATCATCTGATCCAATACCAAGCATCAACCAAGCTGGTTCTGCAGTTGACTCTTTTTCGGGAGGATTAGATGCGGAAGTACCTACTTGTTTTTCATCCTCAGTTCTTCCGTGGGCAGTGGCATAAAAACCTTTATAATAATTATTTGCAAAATCAAATCCGATTAAATCAATTAGCATTTCTGCTTTTTTTTGAATGGTAGTATTCTGAGCGAAATCCACCAAATTTAATAAAGCAGTTAAATCAAGGCGATAATAAATATTTGAATGCCACTCTGCAAACCCAAACTTAGCTCTCCAATCAAGCCAACGGTTCACTAAAGGAAGAGCATGTTCGATATGTTGGGATCCATTCCATCCTGAATTAGGAAATATGGTATTAGGAAATAATTGACCAGCTAATAATTCCGCCGTATGGAATAAGATCATATGATTTTCAGTCCAAAAGATCATCTCATCTGGACCTGATTCTGTAAACCAATACTTAAAATTTAAAATGGCATCTTTTATGCTATCATTCAAGCCAGAGGGGATATTATATTTGCCAAGATCTAAATACATCATTCTTAGTAATGTATTCATATCAAAATCCGAACAATCTTCTCTGATATTGATTTTATCGAGGGATTGGTTGATCCTTGCTTCATTATATTCTGTCTCATTCAGATATACTTTGGCACATTGAGCATTAAATCCATCGCTATTATTTGCTAAATCCAAATACATATCTTTACGTTCCGTAAAATTTAAATCAGAGAGATAATACGAGGATGGATTCGCAAAATCATCAAGATCAGTATTTATCTCCCCTTCTTTAATTATACCAGACGGTTTTGGAATCAAAGTAGGTATAAATATTATAATTGGCATAAGCACTAATATTACTGCGATAATAAGAAGTTGAATGTATTTTTTCATCTTTTTTAACACCAAATTTATTAGATTTTTTATTAGATTTTGAGTTTTTTAATAAAAAATTAAAATTATTGTTGTTAATCATTATTTTTGATACAGAACCTAATAAATTTTTTTTTAATGTTTAATAATCCAAATAAATTTTGACAGAACTTTTGGTTGTACTTTATTTTCTAAAAATTTTTAGCTCATTAAAATTACTTATAAGGAAGAGATCTTTATAAAACCTGATTTAAACATTAATACAATGAAAAATAAATATAAAAAAAGATAAAAAAACTACGTTTTCTCTAATTCCATCTCTCTAATTGCCTTACCACTTCTAAATGGGGTATCTTCAACCGATTCTCCTGCGCGATACTTAAATTCCTTTTGAAACTGCTCATTTAGAGACTGAAAAATTAGCGAAAGTGGTATATTCATAGGACAATTATTCGCACAATTTCCACATTCTACACATCGATCAGCAACATGGGCAATGCGCGTTAACTGATAACTTACATTATCAATATTTTTTTCCTTCCGCTTTTTCTGAAGGATACAATCGACGCAATAACATACTGGACAGCCCCTAATACACATTCCGCACATAGTGCATTTCTGAAGCTGTTCCAGTTTTTCCTTTTGAGATAATTTATTCCATTCTTCGAGATCCTTCGCTCGTTTTTCTTCTGCAGTCTTAAGAATCTCAGCCATTTTGTCTTCATGTGCTTTTTTAATATCACTTGGTAGTTTTTCAGCCTTAATTCCTGATTTATCGATTAATTCGCCTGCAGCATCACTATGAACTTTTAAGATAATATTTTCATCTTCAATAGGAATTCCAATATCACTAATAGAAATGTCTGCGATTATAGGTTGCTTTCGAATACATCTCGAGCAATTATCAGCAATTTCGATTCCTACTTGTTTTGTCTTTCCATCATCAAGTAAAAATAATAATCCATCATCCGTGATTTTCTCCTTTACGATTTTTGTGGTATCAAGATCCTTCTCGCTTCGAAGTTCCCGTGAGACATTTAATGTCATTCCGCGATCTTCAATTCCAATGATAAATAAGTTATCTAAATTCACTTGTTTTATTTTGCTCAATTCTATTAATGCTCTTGTATCGCAAGGTCGAGCTATTAAAGCGATTTTCTCATTTTTCGCTCCATCTGCGCTTGCATGTAAGAATTTAGAGGCAGAATCCGTTCGGGCGTATCCATAGGTAATTAAATTAGACACGGGAAAACTTTCAATCTCCTCGGGTTTTTCCCATAATTTTGGAGAGATTGAAAATCGATCTACTTCACCGGATTTTTTACTTACTTTTACTTCTGCGCCGATTATTTTATCAACCATTCCCTCTTTCAATAAGGTCTTTAACAATGTAGGGAAGTCTTTTTCTTTTATGAGATATTCTGCTTGTGTTTCCACAGCTTTCAACTCGTAATCTTTATAATTTTATAATTTTGAAAAATAATTTATGGTGAGAAACATAAATTCTTAGTTCATATACGTTTCGTTTCTATTATTTTCCAATTTGATTTTTTATTTTTTAATTTTATTAAATACTTTATGTGTTTAAATGGGGCTTCCATTTCTTCAACAAGATTCTCATTTTTTCAACCTTGTCTCATTAGGACACACATTTAATTTTATGAGGAGCTTTCTTTTAAAGGATTTCCACCCAATCCTTTAATAGTATTATAGAATTCTGTGGCTACTTCTTTAAACCTTGCGCCTTCAGCAGAACTGCAAAATTCCATTCTAAGTCTCTCAGGTGCGATTCCTGCTGAATTTAACACATCTTTTAGATATTCTACGCTACGATACGCAAATTTATTTCCTGTCTCGTAATCACACTCTCCTGGATGTCAGCCGACGATTAATACCCCATCAGAACCCCTTCCGAATGCGCGCATAACAAGATCTGCTCCAACTCGTCCGGTACATGGAACAATAATTATTCTATATGCTGTTGGATATTGGGCGCGAATTGTGCCTGCCATATCAGCTCCTCCGTATCCTCATTTTCTACAACAAAATGCGATTATCTTAATTCCATTATTTGTCATTTTATTTACCTCTTTACTCTGCAATAGGTAGTAATGCATCAATAAATGCATCATATTGATTATCTTTATAATGTGCTAATTCTATAGCTTTTGAAGGACACAAGGATTCACAAATTCCGCATCCTCTACAGCTAATGATATCCACTTCTATTAAGTTTTTTCCATTGATTGAAATCGCACCGTAAGGACATGCCTCAACACATTTATAACATTTCGCACATCGTTCATCATTTGGTTGAGCTCGAATTAGCTCTATTATGTATTCCTCGTTTTTCATCGGGATACTTGCTTCAGAGGCTGCTCCTTTTGCTTGACTTACCGTAAGGTCTATTGATTTTTGGGCTTGACAAGAACCCGCAATATAGATTCCCGGAGTTTTTGTTGATATGGGATCTAATCGTGGATGTGCTTCTTTTAGAAAGCCATCCGGAGTCTTTTCCAAATTCATCACTTTAGCAATTTCATCTGTACCTTTAGATGGAAGTGATGCTGAAGAGAGTATCACCATATCAAATTCTTTTTCAATGATTGTATCTGTTCCCACCGGTTCTAATTTAACTATGAGATTTTTTGTTTCGGGATCTTCTTGTATATCTCCCACCATTCCTTTTACAAATAATATGCCTTGATTTCGTGCCCGCCGATAATATTCTTCATACATCTTACCACCAGCACGAATATCTATATAGCATACCATTATCTCAGAATCGGGATACTCTGATTTGATAAGCTTGGAATTTTTTATCGAAAGATTGCAGCACACCACGCTACAATATTCATGTGTTTTTAAACTTCTCGATCCCACGCAATTAATGAAGAGTATCCTTTTAGGTCGTTCTCCATCAGATGGTCGTTTTAAATGTCCTAGTGTTGGTCCGTTTGGTGCGATTATTCGTTCCAATTGTACTTGTGTTATAACGTTATCATATATTCCATACCCATAATCATCTCCTTGGTAAAGATCCCAACCAGTTGCAATTATTATTGTTCCTACTTCTAACTCAACAATTTCATCTTGTTGACTAAAATCAATCGATTCATTATCACAAGCGTCTACACATGCAAAACATTCTACACATGAATCTCGTTCAATGTTAGAAATTGCAGGAACTGCTTGCGCAAATGCAATATCAATACATTTTCGAGCAGAAAGGTTCTCGTCAAAATAGTTTGGCACATATATAGGACATACATCAGTACAAGATCCGCACCCAGTTCAAAGTGTTTCATTAACATATCGCGCTTTGCGTTTTACTTTCACGTTAAAATTCCCAATATATCCATCTACATCTACAACTTCACTATATGATAAAATTTCGACGTTTTTATTACGCTCAACTTCTAGCATTTTAGGTCCCAAGATTCAGATACTGCAATCATCAGTTGGAAATGTTCTATCAAGTTGAGCCATTCTTCCTCCTATGGTAGTCTCTTTCTCCACTAAGTACACTTTATATCCCTCATTTGCTAAATCTAGTGCAGCATTTATTCCCCCAATTCCACCACCGATTACTAGAGCCTCTGGTTTTACGGATACTTTTTTCGTTGGAATATCTTCTAATAACCTAGACCTTCCAATACCTGCTTTAACTAATTCAATTGCTTTCTCTGTTGCCTCCTCTCGTACATCGGGATCTTGATGAACATAAGAACATTGCTCTCTTATATTAACAAATTCAAGATGTCTTGGTGGCAAACCTGCTTCTTTCAAAATATCCATAAATACTGGTTCATGAGTAAGAGGAGTTCAAGCTGCTAAAACTATTCTATCAAAACCTTTTTCTGCGATCTGTTCTTTCATGAATTCTGCGCCACCAGACGTACACATGTTTAGATATTCGTATGCGTTTACATTCTCTTCTTTATCAATCTCTTCGACAATCTTCGGTACATCGAGTATTCCTGCCACGTTTACACCTCAGCGACAGATAAAAGCTCCTACGTTTTCCTTGGTCTGTTCATCATCAGACATTTTTCTCACTCTTAGAAAGTAATACCTCCTAATATCTTGAGATTTACTTGTTTTTGATTTATAATTATTATTAGTATTTATTTTAATTGGTAAAATTAAGATTTGTTCTTAAAATTTGTTCTTATCAAGAATCATTGAATTCTTTAAAATTATCGATATTTCATAATCATCAATCCAGTAAGATAAAGTCTGAATTTTTTGGCTTTATTTAACTTGAGGATCTTTTTCTGAATTTTTGATCTATTCCATATTTTTTTAATTTGACCTTTCCTATAAAGTATTATGGAAATTATTGCGATGGGAGAATTACGTGCCTTTTTGAAGGATCAACTCTCAAATTGGAAAGATCCGGTCATCTTCATTAGTTCAGATTTTATCCCTGGATGTCCGAAATGTAATAGTAATGCAACTGTTTATTATATTAAATTAACTGAAAGAATATCGATTCCGAATGAACAGAATGTAATAAAAGCAGAGAAGCATAAATTTCCAATTGATATTTATGTGAAATATCCTTTCATGAAGGGAATACCTCAGAAAATAGTTATAGGGACAAGAGATTCGAGGGGTGGTTTAGAAATGATTCTAAGACGTGTGATTGATTGAATCTATAGACACAAATATTCAATTAAGTTTTATTCGAAGCTTTGATTCTGTTTACTTTTTTGATATTGTTTTAAGATATTATTTGCGATATCTTGATATTCTGAAATTGCCTTCTGAGAAAATTCTTCTAATAATTTTTCAAAATCCTTTTTCACATTTGCCCATGCTATTCTATAATTCAAATAATCCCAATCAATGGAATCAGAGTTTGCAATTAAAATTTGAATAATATCATCAATATCTATCAAAGTTCGATCGGATCTTGCTAGTTTTGTTAATATGAAATCTTCAATTGATAGAACTCTTATATTTTTGTCGATATGAAATGTTCTCTCTCTCATTTTTTGATCCCAGTCAAATTTATCGCATGGTTTTAACCAAATCTCAGCTTCATTTTTTTTTCCAAATATTGTGAATAGATCATGATTTATTTTGGGATTTTGTTGTGTTTGAATCCCATATTTAGAGAGAGTCTCAACTAGTCTATTTAATTTTTTTTGAGATTCAACATATATAGCTATATCTATATCTAATGTAGTTCTACCGACATTATAAGCTGGGAGAGCTAATCCACCTATAAGAACGGAGGTAATATTAAGTTTAGATCCAATATTAAAAAAGAGCTCAGTTAGACTCATCATTTATTTCTATTAATTTAATTAAATCCTTAATAATTTGTTGACGTGTTTTCCCTTTTTTAAGTAATTTTTGAAAATTCTCTACTTTTTTAAAAGCTCTCTCTATATCAGAAGGGGAAAGAATCATTGGCGCTCGTTCTTTTTTATTTTTAGACATATTAAATCGAATTTTCTCTTGAAACTTTTATATTGAATTATTTTTCTATTTAAAAAAATTCTTGAAATAAATATAATTTTATCCATATTAAAGAATTTCTTTAATTAACATATCTTTTCCTTGATATAATAAATTAAAGACCATCCAAATTTTATGTCTTTTATGTATTTTTTCCTTTTGGATAAATTTTAAATAATATTTTATAAAAAAAAATCTAAATAAGCAAGACATCATTTTAAGATGTTAATTTTTTCATCACTTTTTCTAATTCCTCATCACTCGCTTGCTTTTTAGGAATATTTAGTGAAATTTTTCTATCTCTTCTATTTCGAGGGATAATATGTACGTGAGAATGTTCTACCATTTGCCCAGCGGCCCTAAAATTATTCTGTATAATGTTATATCCATCAATATCTAATTTATCATGGATTAAGGATGCCACTTTTTTAACGGTTTTAAATAGATTAGAGACTTCTTCATCTGGAAGGCTTTCTATGGTTGAATAGTGCTTTTGGGGAATCACTATTGTATGGCCTTGCGATATTGGATTAATATCAAGGAACGCCATATTCGTATCATTCTCAAATACAATTTTTGATGGAATTTGACCATTTACTATCTTACAAAAAATGCAATCTTCATTCAATTCTATTCTTCTCTTTTCATTGAGTAATTGATTATTTTTGAAAATGTCTCGTAGATTAATAAGTTTTAAGCTTTAAATTTAAATAATAAAATCTCCTTAAATTTAGATACGGGTAGAAGCGATCCTCGTTTTTCAACTCTTAAAAAAATAAAAATTAAATAATTAGGAGTTTTCAATTATGAATGAATCTAGACTACAGAATTCTAAAACCAGAGAAATAGAAAATAATGACAATATTTATCGAGAAGAAAAATGTTGCGAAGATCCAAGGATTGAAAAGGTTCGTGGGGAGGAAGTATGTGTGAATTGTGGCACGGTACATCAAAGAGATATTGTTGGATTAAAACAGAGAGCATTTACTTCTGAAGAGGTGGAGAAACGAAGAATAACTGAACCTCGCTGGAGACAATTTGGACCCAGAACTACGATTCCTTCTGCTAAAAAAGAGGATAAAATGAGCCCTCAACAAAAATCCCTCTTTTCTCGTTTATCAAAAATTCAAAAATCCTTAATCTCAAGTATTGAGCGCAATTTCTGGGAAGCACGACCCAAACTTACCATGCTAACCTCAATGTTAAATATTCCTAAATATATAGAGGAAACTGCTTGGAAAATATATACTGAAGCAGCAAAAAAGAAATTGACTTTAGGAAGAACCATAGATGGATTTGTCGCGGCATCTTTATATGCTGCAATTAGAGTACATGAATATCCACGTATTCTTGATGAGATATGCGATGCACTTATGATTTCGCGACATAAAGTTATTAAATCACTTGGATTGATATTGAAAAAAATTTTACCTGAATTAGGGTTACGTTATCATCCAATAACCCCAAAAAAACTAATTTATCGGTTTGGGAGTGAAGCTGAACTGTCATTAAAAACTCAGAAACAAGCATACAACTTACTTTCAACAACATTTCAATCTGGATTACTGATAACTGGAAAGGATCCCCGTGGATTCGCTGCGGCAGCACTCTATATGGCAGCACAATCTGCTTCCGAACAAATTACTCAAAAAAAAATGGCGGATATCGCTGGAATCACTGAAGTTACACTTAGAAATAGACTAAAAGATATGCGTAAACATTTATGAAATATTTACTCTTTTTTTGAACTTTAATTTTTCATTCTACTCAACACTGAGAATTAAAAGGCTCTTTTAATTCTTTCCTATGAAAAAGAACTATAACTTCAAGAAAGGAAAGGTTTTTTAATTTTTCTATTCTATAATTCTTTAACATCTATTTAGAAAATTAATTAGTAATAAATAATAAAGAAGTGATTATATGGCTAAGAGTAAGGGTGTCGTAAAGTGGTTCAACAGTAAGAAGGGCTACGGCTTTATCACACCTGATGATGGCGGAGACGATATATTTGTACACTACTCGGGAATTGCTGGCGATGAAAATAGTTTTAAGGCAATTTATGAAGGTGACAAAGTTGAATATGAGGTCACTGAAGGCAAGAAAGGTCCACAAGCTACAGAAGTAGAAGTAACCGAGAAAGCTCCCCGAAATAATTATAATAAAAGAGGCTCCTTCTATTAAAAAAAGTGTTAAATTTTAATTAATAAATTAGAATTTCAATAAATTATAAATTAGAGATTTAAAGATATACACGTTTCAAGAAATAAACGGGTTTCCCATCTTTTTCTCGCTTTTTTCTTTTATAATATAATCCACTAGATTTACCAATCTTCTTTTGCAGGTATCCCAATCGCACTTCCTTTCCAGTAAAGACATCCATTTATGTCTCTATACTCACTCTTATTGAATTGCGAATTTATCCACTTTCCTTAAATTTACAATCCATTCATTTCCAAAGTTCTTAAATATCAATCTCTCAAATTGAAACGTAAGCTCTATTTAAGTGGTTTCTGAACCTACTATGATGATTGAATTTCAAAATTAGCAATAAAATCATATTTTATGTACATTAATGTAAAAAATCTCAGTTAATTACAGAAAATAAACATTTAATTTACCATACGTTTAAGATAGATCTAAATATTTTTATAAACAAAAAAAATAATAATTAAAAATTGTGTTAAAATGAACCTAAAAATAAAAAAACCAATTGTGTTATATCTAACGCTGTCGATTATGCTTATATTTTCAATAAATAGCCTGTTTTTACTTATCGACATTGAAGATAATAATAGCACACAGAACAATGATAATTTCAACTTAGAAACTTCACAGACGTGGAATTTAGATCCATTCATTATTTCTCAAACGGGAGGGGGCAATGGAACGTGGGATTGGGCGGTTAGTCAAGAGTGGTGTGATGGGTCTGGAACTCAAAATGATCCTTATGTTATTGAAAAGGTTGTGATTGATGGTGGAGGTGGAATCGGTACAAGCGGTATTACTATTATTGATTCAAATGAATATTTTATCATCCAAAATACTACAATAACCAATACAGGCCTATTATCTGAAGATGCGGGAATAAAACTATTAAATACCACTAATGGGGTAATAAAAAACAATAATTTATCCTACAATCTTGGAAACGGGATTTATTTGAACAATTCAGATCATAATGAAATTATAACCAATGAGATCCATAATAATGACCGTAATGGCATATATTTCTATCATTATAATGATTATAATCTTATTAGTGAAAATTCGCTATATTCAAATGGATTAGCTGGGTTTTATCATGGGATTTATTTGGAGCGTCATTCCAAATATAACATAATAAGCAAGAATAAAGTCATTGATACGGGAGGTTATGGAATTCGAATTTATATTGATTGCGGTAATACGACTGTTATTGAAAATGAAGTGAAAAATTCACAATCAGGAATTTTGATAAATGAGGATGATTGTATAGTTACTAAAAATATTATTTTAAATAATTCAGAATATGGTTTATTAATTACACTTTCAATGGGTTCTCATTCATCAGTAACAGATAATTATTTTGAACATAACGGGTTTACATCAAACGGAAATGCAATATACGCAATAGGATCTAACTTTTTAACCATAATAAATAATACTCTTATAGATAATTATCGCGGTATATACCTAAAAAATTGCCAAAATAATATTCTTTCTAACAATCAAATTTCAGATACATTAGATTATGCAATTAATATTATCGACACTTTTGGCGATGAACCTGAAAACGACATAATAAAAAACAATTATATTTTTAAATGTGGAAATGGAATCAAATTGGAAAAGTGGGCTAATAATATCGAGATAATAAACAATACAATTATCAAACAGAGAGGATATGGTATCAGTATTGACAGGTATTGCAAGAATAATATAGTGAAAAACAATTACTTACTCAATAATGGCAGGGGAATACTAATTGGAGATGAATCAAATTATAATAATATCACGAAAAATATTATTCAAGGCTCTGAATATGAGGGCTTAGAAATATACCCAACTGCAATTAATACTACGGTATATCAAAACTATTTTGTTTTTAATGATATCCAAGTTTTAAATTATGCGGGCTCAACCATGTGGAATTATACAACTTTAGGTAATTATTGGTCAAATTATACAGGATATGATTTAGATGATGATGGTATAGGAGATATTCCTCATCCAATCATTAGCGTTGCAAATGGAATGGATTATTACCCTATTTTCAAAAAGATTACCCCAATATTCATTGATGATTATACAGATTATGATTGGGAATGGGCAGCTCAGCAATTTTGGGTAAACGGTTCAGGTACTGAAGAAGATCCTTATATTATTCAAAATAAAATAATTGATAAACAATGGCAGGCAGCTTGCATTGAGATTAGAAATTCTGAAAAACATTTCATTATCTCTGATTGTACCCTAAACACTAATGATGCGATTTTTCCGGGAATTACTTTATATAACGTTAAAAATGGAGAGATCAAGAATAACTCTATCACCACCAGCCATACGGGACTTGAGATATATGGAAGTAGTGAGGTAAATATTTCACGAAATCACATTAATTATAATTATATCGGTATAGATTTAGCTCATAGTGAAAAGATAAATGTTTCAAACAATAATATTGATCATAACAATATTGGACTCAGTATCCACCAAAGTAATAACAATTTATTCCAGGAAAATTCTCTATTAAACACAGATTCTTGCATTATTGAATATGAATCTGAGAATAATACATTTGACGGTAATATTTGTGATCCGCCACCTTTACAGAAGCTTTATATGACTATGACCGATCAACTTTTCACTGTGGATGAGTTTACCATCACTTTCTTCATTTCTAATGCGACCTATCATGGAGTTGAAGAGGTTTCAATAACCGCGTATTGGAATGGTACTGATGTTTCGGCAAATATAACCGAGCTCGGGAGTGGGTATTATATGATTTCACTCGATCCTATTTTTATAGCTCCTGGAGAATCTGGAATCGATTTTGAAGCCTCACTCTCAAAAAATGGTTTTGAAGAGCTTTCTTACTCTTCCGAATTTTCAATTGACCCAGAGGCTCTCCAAAAGGATGAAACGCCTTCTACACCCGGTGGAGCAATTCCTTGGTCGACTCCAGCTATTTTAACCTCAACGCTCATCGCGATTATTGGGCTACTACTATTTCTTCGCAAAAAACAATTTAACTAATTCTATTTTTTTTTATTAAATAAAATTGATAAAAATAGGTATCCTTTGATATAAACATCAAATTATATCTCTCTAAATTTTAATCAGAAAGAAATTAGAATAGTAGGAAATAAAAATAATAATTAATACAAATAAGTTTTAAAAAAAAGATGAAAAAATAAAAGGAATTAAAATTGTTTAATGGCAATATGCTTCAAATTTGAAGTAAATCGGATTTCTTTTGAACGGAACTTTTATATATAAACCTATAATCTTTTTCCTTGAAATTCAATTAAGAATAAAAATTCACTGATTACTATGGCAAATGGAAAAGAATTAGCTGTTGCAGGCTTAATTCTAGGATTAATTGGAGCAGGCTTAGGAGGATATGTATTCTTCGACAATATCTTAGCGCCTGAATTGGACAATGGAGACACAACCTCTGAGATAAAAACTTATTATGTCGAAGATCATGGCAGTGCAATATCTGTAGAATGGACCATAACCCCTCTTTCTGGAATGAATATTACTTTCACGACGAATCAAACTATGAAACTGCATGCTTTATTTACTTGCTACTTGATCTATGACACTTCAGAAGCTGATATTACGAAAATTTATTTATATCTTAATGAATTTTCTATGACTCCCTCTCCTTATTTTATAGATGATTTTGATTATGCCAGTTCTGAACGATATTACGTGAGTATGCAAGCATATAATAATTCTCTCCCACCAGGAACGTATAGTATAACTGTTAGAGGAAAGGTTGATGACATCTCGACTGTTTTTGCTATACCCTCTTTATTCGCAGAAGTATATAATTAAAAAATCATAATTAATTCCATTTTTTTTATTTTAATTGAACATAATTCCATAATGAAAGAATAAACACATTAAAAACAAGGTATATTAAAAATAAAAAATCTAAAAAAAAATTAAAAAGATAAGTAAAAAGAATTAAACAGAATTAGCTTTCATATTCTTCAAGTTGCTCGGAAAAGAGACGCTTAACTGCCTCAATCCTGGTTTCCTCTCCAATTTGTTCAACATTCTTGAGTGATATGGCTTCTTTTGGACACACAGCGATACATTGTGGCTCAGGCTCTCCTACTTCAGGATCTATGAACTCTTCTCGCATATTTTCACATAAATCACACACAAGTGCTTTCTGTGTATTTATATTAAGTGAAATAACACCGAAATCGCATGCTCTTATACAGAATCCGCACCCATTGCATTTATCCTCATCCACAATTATGCTTCCTGTGGCATCATCTTGCTCTAGTGCTTTTTCGGGGCAACTTCGAACACATGGTGAATCTTCACATTTTTGACACGCTAATGCGATATTGAACACCGGTTCGATACGTACTCTATGAATTCTAGTATTGATAGGGTTAAAAGTCCCTTCATGAACAAAAGAGCATACACTTTCACAAGTTTCGCAACCAGTACAGAGATCTGGATCAACCATTATGAATTGATGCATCCTTCCGCCTCTTTTTTTAGTCTTGGATCTTGCAGTAGCCATTGGTTATTTTTTCCCCCCTTTTTTCTTTGGTGGTTCTAAATTTCCAATAACAAAATCCAAACCCAAACTTTTGAGAGTTTCTTCAGTAGGAATACCTGTTTCTGTATCCCATCCTCGAGCTTCATAATACCCACTCAATAATTTTTGATATCCTTTTTCCTCTAGGGTTACTCCTTTAGCAGGTCCTTTAGTATGTGCTTCTTTGAAGAATCGCTCAGGAGGATGGTCATCTGCTCTTGTCCATCCTTCACGGATATTAAAGCACTTCGATAAGGTTACTATTGCATTTCCTCGTTCTTTCATAGAATCTCCAGTATGAGGGATGCCAGTTACTAATTCATAGACTTTCGCCATCTCATCATCATCCTCATAGACTCCACGAGTGAATTTACAAATAATATAGGAATCAATAACGGCATAGATATCCTCTACATCAATTATTGCGTTTCCTCGTTCAACGGGTTTATCATAGGCAAACCTATCAAACTTTCCTTTAGCATCAAGTCCATAAGCTCCATTTCGTAAGTGGCACGCTCCGCGAATTGAAACACTCTCTCCCACGGCAAAAGAAGTCATGCCATGAAGATCGAATGCAGGCATTTCCAATCCTTTAATATTCATTGCATGAAAACTAGCATTTTCGCGTCCCATTTCTTCTAAACGTTTTCCTGCCATTAAAGTTCCATCACCAAAAACTTCCCCAGCAAAACCCTCTCCTCGTATCATCTCTTCGGTAAATCGGACTAGATTTTTTGTAGAGCCAAATGGTAATTCATATCCCAAGTCTTTTTTAGTGATAATTCCCTCTTCAAATAAATCACACGCCATAGCCGCAGTAACGCCACCTGATATTCCATCAATGCCTAAATCATCACATAATTCAATACATTTAAACACAGTAGGCCAATCAGCATTACCACAAGCTGTACCAAAAGAATATAAAAGTTCTATATCTGTACTTGCAACTAAATTTGGATAATCAGGATGGTTTTTTGATACTCTTGCTAAATGATCGCAAGCAACGGAGCATTGAGAACATGCTACTTTCTTTACGACCCAATCTTCATTAAGAGTTTCTCCTGTATACTCACCATTCGTTATTTTTTCCCAAGTGCCCTCCTTATAATTATACGTGGGCATCATTCCAAGTTTATTATAACTCGTAAGTCCAGCTGGGGTTCCTAAATCTCGATATTTCGAAGTTGCAGGTCCGTTAGCAACTTTAATTAGTTTTTTAGCTAATTGATAAAATTCTTTAGGTTTTGCTACAGAAATAGGTTTCGTGCCTCTAAAGGCAATAGCTTTTAGGTTTTTGGAGCCCATTACCGTTCCCATACCAGTTCTACCCGCCTGACGATTTCGATCATTAGTGATACATCCCAATCGACTCATCCTCTCTCCACCGGGACCGATTGCCATCACAGCTAATCTTTGATCTTGAAATTCTTCTCTTAGTATTTCTTCTGTATCCCAACATCCCTTGCCCCACAATAAATCTTCGCACGACATGCTATATCTATCATCATCATCCACAACAAATACAACCGGTTCTGGTGCTTTACCCTTAAAAACTATCATATTAACACCAGCACGTCTTGCTTGGGCACCAACTGATCCCGAGGAAATAGACATACCGAACATATTTGTTAGAGGTGATTTTGCAAACACACCATATTTTGAACTTGTTGGTAAAATGGTTCCCGGAAATGGACCTATTGCCCAAACGAAAATATTATCAGGACTTAAAGGATCAATACCTGGTTCTAATTCATCCCATAATACTTTTGCTCCAAAACCATAACCACCTATCCAGTTTGCGAGAAAATCATTTGATAATTTAGTTTCTGTTATCTTTCCCGTAGTTAAGTCGACATCGAGTCTTGTCTGCGTGTAACCCTTTACTTCATCTGGAATTGTTAAATTTTTTGCTTCGGTCATTTCTATATTCACACTTAATTATTGGTTCTAGTTTATTAAAATATTTATCTCAATTCATATAAGAGAATTGAACTTTATTAGTTTGATTATTAACTCATATAACTCTATGAACGATATATAACGTAATTTCCGTCTCTTATATTGTTTTAATCTTCAATTGATTTATATTTTTTTTATGATATTAGGATATAATTTAAAATTAGTATTTAAAATTAGTATATGGAAGAGCTTGAAGATCGATATGTATATTCATCCATTTCAGAGAAAGTCATATTTCCTCAAAGCAGAATTAATGATTTATAATTTTAATATGAATCTCTGATTCTGATCATAAAGAAAATAGAATTATTTATATTTCTGATTGATCAATATATATACTAAAAGTTTTCGAAATCCGAAATTATTCAAAAAAATCTTATCAATTCCAAAATATAATGACAGAGATTCGATAAGATTTCATTCACTTTTAATATTTAATTTTTAAAAAAATAAATAAAGTAGAAATTAGGAATGAATTTAAAATCAGATATAGATTTTAAGGAATATTTGAAACCAACAAATTATTGTGATCATAATAATAAAAAGATCATCGCAAAAGTAAATGAACTTAATAAAAATGATGATTCTCCTAAGGAAAAGGCTCTAAGTATTTTTTATTTTGTAAGAGATAAGGTAAAATTCATGTTGAATGATTTTATTAAAGCTTCTGAAGTACTTAAGAGAGGAAATGGAGATTGTGGTGGGAAATCTAATCTTCAAGTTGCTCTACTCAGGGCAGCGAGTATTCCAGCTCGGTTCCATATTTTTTCTTTAACTAAAGAGAGTCTTAAAGGTGTGGTGCCGAATACTATTTATAAAATAATGCCTCTTTTGATAGAAAATCATCCTTGCTGTGAATGTTATCTTTCCGAAAATTGGATAGCGTGTGACACTTTATTTGATAAATCTCTTATGCAGGGATTTTTAAAAAAGGAAATTTACACCAAAGAGCAAATTCCAATGATTGATTGGGATGGTGAAAATGATTTGAATACTATGGTTCCGTGGATTATTAAGGATAAAGGTATATATCCCTCTCTTGATGAGATAATTGATAAAGCAGAAACGCAATCCCAAGATATGCCCGAAGATCTTAAGAATATGTTAACTCAAAAATTAACTAAGCATTTAGAGAAATTACGAAATCTTAGATAAAACAAGTACTCTATTAATTCATCTATAGCAAATTTTTACTATATAATTTACTAGCCTTTAAAGTTTTAGGGCTTAAGAGTTTTTATATTAGAATATTTTAAAACTTCTCCAGAAATAAAGAATAATCCTTTCTGTCCTACATCTCTACCTTGATCATGATTATCTGCCCAATCTACTGAAACTTTCCATCCACTTTTTTTAAAATAATTAGTTATCTTTTCTTTTTCTATTCCCCATTTAAAATGTTTGGAAAATGGCCCTAATCTCACCTCAGCATATACAGGGACACATAGATCTGTAAATATTCGGCTCTTTTTTGAGCTAATCTCGCTAATTTTTTTTAATACTAAACTAGCTTCATTTTTTTCCAAGTAATACATGACTCCCTCTAAAACCCAAAAGGTTGGGATATCTTTCGAATAACCATAGTGAAAAAGTTTATCAATCCAATTAAGATTCGAGAGATTTTCACTTATTCGTATTAATTCACACAAAGATTTTTCTCCTTTTAATATTTCTTTTTTATACTCCATTAACTCAGGCAAATCTATTTCAAACAAAGTGTGCAAGTTTTTTGATAATGGAGTGAATCGATACGCGCGTGTATCTAATCCTGCACCTAATAAAACTACTTGAGATCTATTTCTTTCATAACACCATAGTTTCAATAAATTTTCCTCGATATAGTAGGATCTCACTATGCTATAATCCATTTTTGAATATCTCCCATGATCTTTAAAATATTCAGTTAAGTCGCCAGCTAAACTTTTTGCATACGGATCAATAATCAATGCATCTTTCAATTCAAATTCTTGAGCACGATAATATGCCATAAGTCTCGCTGTAAAAGGAATAGGTGCTCTGTCTTGATCCACTCTGTTATATTTATTATTGAACCTTTCAAAAGAAGGATTCTTTTTCATAATTTTAAAATCATGTATACATATAAATTTTTTAACGAGTAATATAATTTATTAAAAATTCTTGAATTTTATTAATTTAAACCCTAGCTAGTAAAATAAGTATAGAACTTGAAAAATTATTTTGATTTTCTAGAAATCATTTTCCTGAAGAAATTCTTTCTTTTTTCTCTCCAATCAGTCTCTTTATCTCTGGGAGGGATATATTGATCAATATATTTTTGTGATAATAAAGTCTCTATCAATTTTTGCCCTGGTTCCGTTCTGGTAATAATTATCGAATAATTTTCCGGTGCACCTGTGGATCCTACACTTATATCAGAAAATCTACCAGCAAAATCATCACAGACTTTGCAATGGGATCTTACAGCAGGGTCTAAATTCTTAATATTAACTTCTAAGGTATCACCTTTCTCACTTTCAACAAAAAAGTTCTTCTTTATATATGTTTTTTTAATATCTGAAGGTTTTATTCCTTTATCCTTCCTTATTAACTCATAAAGCGTGGAATACTCAAAGTTTTCAAAACAGAATAAACTGATAATATATTTGACAACATGAGCAGGTTTTATACTGAGCAATTTCATTTTCCTTAAGGCTTTTACTTGACAAGGCGTTCCTACAAAAGCCACACGGATTTGGTCAATGTCATAAATACCTTTTTCTTTTTGAATTTGTAAGGGAATATTGTACAAGTCTTTTAATGGTAAAACTTGACTAGATATAGAATATCGTGTTCCGGCAGATTTTAAGAGTTCCTCTTTGTCAAATATTAATTTTGGTTTTGGGTGAAGTTCCTCATCATATTCAGAAACAACAGCAGCATCGATTTTATTTTTCTCGAATAGATAAGATAAGATAGTAGTAACTATTCCTCCATCTTGTCCAACCTTATTTATTGCTTCTCTTGTTGTTTTTGCAGCGATTATATCAATTATATGCCCTAATTCATCTTGTATTTCAAGATTTTCGACTAATAATTCCTCCAACGTGTCTGTTTGAGGACAAATATAATAACAAAGTCCACATTCTGTGCAATTATCTTCATTTTTTTTTGATTTGAATTTAGGAATATATTCATCTAACTTAATCACATCAAAGCTTTGGCTTTCACAATAAGCTACACATGCCCCACATGCGCAACATAAATCTTTTTGAATTACTTCCTTATCTAAATCTTTAAATGTTTTTACTTCCTCTTGCTCACTATTAGATAATGATTCTGTCATTTTTTATCCTTATTCCTTTTTTAGTTCAATCTTTCCAAATTTTTTGGGAAAAGATGAGGGACCTAAATTTGAAATAATCTCATTAAATTCCCGTATTAATTCAGCAAATTGTTTTCCTTCACTAGCTGAAATCCATTCTAATCGAAATCTATTAGGATTAATTCCTATTTTTTTCAATAAAGTTTTCATATGATTCATTCTTTCTCTTGCTAATTCATTACCACTAATATAATGGCAATCACCGATATGACATCCTGTAACTAAAACACCATCTATACCATTTTTAAATGCAGTTAAAATAAATGAGGGTTCTACCCTTCCTGAACACATCACTCGTACTATTCTGATACTTGGAGGATATTGAAATCTTGAAACTCCCGCTAAGTCTGCTCCGGCATAAGAACACCAGTTACAGCAGAAAACTAAAATTTCTGGAAGAAAGGCTTCTTTCTCTTTAATTTTTGTTTTACTCATTATTAATTTAATCCCTCAAATATTGGATATTATTCTAAATTAATGCCTGGTAATAATTCAATCTGTTTTCTAATCTGAAAATTACTGAAATGTCTCTGATTAATAGCCCCTAATGGACATTCAGCCGCACATGCCCCGCATCCTTTACAGAGTGCTTTAATTACATGTGCTTTTTTCTCATTGACAGTATAAAGACCAATCTGTTTAGTAATTTCTAACATTTCTATCGCATTGTAAGGACATATCTCTGCACATGCACCACATCCTATACATTTCTCCTCATTCACATAACAAGTTATCCCCTCCGTCTCGACTTCTCCTTTAACCATTAAAGAAGCGGCTCTCCCGGCAGCTCCATATGCTTGTGTTATTGCTTCATCTATCCATTTTGGCCAGTGTGCTCCGCCACATAAGAAAATCCCATCAGTTGCAAAATCAACTGGACGAAGTTTAACATGAGCCTCCAAAAAGAATCCATCTTTAGTGGTAGGGACTTTAAGCATTTTAGCGAGTTCATTAGTTCCCCTCCCCGGAATTTCAGGGGTTGCAAGAACTAATAGGTCTGTATCATATTCAACTTCACAATTCGCACCAAGATTATTATAATTTATGTGAAATGCTCCATTATTCTCTGAAATCGTTATTTCTTTGATGGATTTATATCTTTCAAAAGAAACTTTTTTCCTTAAATCACGCCATAATCGCTCAGCATTCAAGTCAGAAAATTGTAATTCTCTATATAGAATATGGATATGTGCTTCTGGATTGATATCCAAGAGTTTTTCAATATTTTTAAGCGCTACTTTACAACAAATATTACTACAATAGGTTTTTATAGTCTCACCTTGATTAAATTCATTCCGTCTTTGATCCACACATAATATAATTGTAGCATCATTAAAACCTGGTACTTTTGTATCTTGCGTAGCTTCTAATTCATTTTGAGTGAAAACTTTATTTGGATGCTTTTTAATAGCATCTTTCCATCTATCTGTATCTGATTGACTAGTTCCCGTAGCCACAATGATAGTTCCAACTATGAAATCAAAAGTGTCTGATTCATTTTGGACATTTTGGGTTTTAATTTCATAATTTCCTACGTATCCGGTTATATCTGTGATTATAGAGCTCGTTAATAAATGAACATTTGATTTTGTCTTTAAATCATTAATATCCTTCAAAATATCTTGTTTATGCATAGGAATATCATATAAATCAATGAATTCTAAAGAATTCCCTCCTAAACTTGGCTTTTTCTCAACAAGATATAATTCAAATCCTTGATTAGCAAGATTATGAGCTGCCACTATACCAGCAATTCCGCCACCTATTATCATAGCTGATTTTTCAACCTTAACTTTGATTTTTTCAAGAGGTTGAAGATTAACGACTTTAGCCAAATACATTCTGATTAAGTCGCAAGCTTTTTTAGTCGCTTTTTCAGGCTCATTATGGTGTACCCAAGAATCTTGATCTCTAATATTAACCAATTCAAATAAAAATGGATTTAATCCAGCTTCTTTTAAAGTATTTCTAAATAATGGTTCATGAGTTCTTGGAGTACATGATGCTACCATAAATCTATTTAATTTATATTCTTTAATCATTTCCTTGATTCTCTCTTGAGAATCCGAACTGCATGAATACATATTTTCTTCGGCATGTGTTACATAAGGAAGCTTAGAAACATAATCAACCACCGCTGAAGTATCAACAACCCCCGCGATATTTATTCCACATTGGCATACAAGAACACCTACTCTTGGTTCATCATCTATACCTACAGGAATTTCTGGGGGATAAACAACCTCTTTTATATTATTAAATCTAACGGGATTGAGTTTTTCACTTATTTTGGCGGCGCAAGCACTTCCCTCAGCAACCGCTACAGGTATATCTTTTGGTTTCCTTGAATAACCAGTAAAAAATATGTTATTTTCTTCTGATTTAATCAATCCCTCTTCATTAATAAAACCAAATTCATTATAGTCAACATTAATGCAATCTAATAAATCATAATAAGAATCATTTGGAAATAAAGCACTTGCTAATACAACCATATCATATTCATCATTTTCAACTTTATTTTTATCAATATCTTCATAAAATAAAGTCAATTTACCATTTTGCGGATTCTCCTTAACCAAGGAAACTCTACCATTAACATAATTTACTCCGTATTCCTCTTTACTTTTTACTATAAATTCATAAAAATTCTTACCTTTTGCTCTTATCTCTGTATTGAATATAGCACATTCAGTATCTGGAGCATGTTCTTTAGCCACGATTGCTTGTTTAGCAGAGGACATACAACAAATTGAAGAACAATATTTTTTACAATCTGGATGATGGAAATCTCGCGATCCAACACATTGTAGAAAAGCAATCTTATGAGGATGTTTTTTATCATCGAAACATATTAATTCTCCACCTGTTGGCCCATTAGCAGATAATAATCTTTCAAATTGCATACTTGAAAGAACATTTGGATTTGAACCCGCCAGTAGAGAATAAAACTCTGGGTACTGCTGTTCATAACCAGTGGCTATAACGATCGCTCCAACATTTATATCAATTTCTTTGGGTTTTTGAGTGAAATCAATCGCGTCTGCTTTACACCCTGTAGCACATAGTTTACAAATTCCATGATTCAAATAAAGACATTTGTTTTCATCAATTAAATAGATTGGAGGAACTGAAGAGGGAAATGAGATATGAGCAGCACTACGAGTAGTTAAGTGAGCATCAAATTCACTTGGAATTCCTTTTACGGGACAAATTGTAGCACAATCTCCACAACCCTTACATTTTGTCTCATCAACATACCTTGGTTTTCGAATTACTTTCACATTATAATTTCCAGCCGTTCCATTAATTTTTTCTACATGTGAATAGGTTAGTAGCTCAATATTAGGATTTCTATATACTTCCACCATTTTTGGAGCTAAAATACACAAAGAACAATCTAACGTAGGAAATGTCTTATCTAATTGTGCCATTGTACCTCCAATTGTAGGCTTTTTTTCTACTAAGTATACTTTAAACCCTAATTCAGTTAGATCTAAAGAAGTTTGGATACCCGCTATACCAGCACCTATCACTAGAACGGAACTTGATAATGCTTCTGTCATATTACATAAATCAGCTTAAAAATTAATTGAATTGAATAAACTCTTGTAAGATATAAAAATAGTTTTTGAATTTTTAATTTAAGTATTTATTTTCAAAACATTTGCCCCTAAATAATTGATTTTTTAGAGGCTTTAAAATGTTCTTTTTACTTAAAAAACATTCGAAACAAAGATTCAAAAATTCTTTATTTTATTAAAATAATATATTAATCATAAATTAAGGAACGGGAAAAAAAATAGAGTCTTCAATAAGAAGAAAGTTCTATAGTCAAGATAATGAGTTGTTATGTATTTTAGATTATTATAATTTTTCAAATGTGAAGATAAAATTTACTAACCCGGAACTTTTAAACCTTTCAAAGTCTTCTGAAACTTTTGATTCTCTATTTCTGAAAGACATAAAAGAGAATTTAGCAGTCGATAATGAACGTTTAGAAATTAATATTGATTGTTATGGTGATACCAATTTAATTGAATATATCAAAATCATTAGTCTTCAAACTATTGAAGAATATAACTACATAACGCATAAGATTGTGGATTTACTCTCAAAAGTTCGAGAATCAGTGATCACATCTAAAATTGAGAGAAAATTTTATTCAAAAAATGATGAATTGTTATGTGTTGTGAATTATCTTGATTTTAATCGGGTTAATATAACTTTTGTGAATCCAGATCAATTTAAACTCGAAAAAAGTTCTAAAATTTTTAAGAACATTTTTAGCGAAAAAATAATCTCAGATCTGAAGCAGAAAAATCCAGAAATAAAGATCAATTATAACTTACATGAGAATTCTGAAATTATCGAGTCTATCGATATTTTAAATATTGGAAATATATCTAATTATAACTATATCTGTGAGAAATTAATGGAATTATTATCAGAAAAAGCTGTTATGCAATAATTTTTCTCCTATTTTTACAGATTTATTTTGCATTTTCACTATTAATCTTAATCCTCTTTTACTTTTAAAAAATATAAATGCTATTTTAAGACAATTTGACATTAAAATATTTATTTCTCATGAGTATTATGTAACATAACTAATGAAAAAAGAGTGTGAGATTTTATAACTCAACTAGCATCAAAAATGATTTCTTGTCCTAAATGTGGGGAGAGGAATAAGATAATTTATTACGCTAGTATTAATACATTCATGGATATCGATGGTAGCTTAATTGCCAGATTGATTGATGGGACGTTAAATACACATAAATGTCATAATTGCGGAACTTTAATACGTTTATCCCGGGATGTACTTATTAATACTCCAAATGATATGTTTTATCTCAATCCTGTTGAAAGTCGAGAATATAAGGAATCAATTTTAAAAAAAAATAGGATTTTAACTCAAAATGGAAGAAACCTTTCTGGGTATGAATCTACATTTTCAAAAGCAAAAACCAAACTTGAAAAAGAACAAGTAAAACCCGCTCCTCTTCCACCTCCTGCCCCTAAAATTACACCCCGTACTCAAATTTATAATGAACTCCATAGAATTCTCTCTGAGAAATTGTCGCCAAAAATTAAAAAAGATACCGAAAAGGAAGAATCAAAAAATGATATATAAAAAAGATTTCCAATCGAAAGAATCTCTCCTTTCTTTACATCTTTTGGTTTACTTTTAACTTTATAATTCTCAATTTTTTTCTAAAGAATATTACAGTCTTTATTTTAATTCTTTGTAAATTTATCTTATACATACTAATATAAATACGCGAATTTTATAATAGTAGATGGAAGAAAAGAAAATTGTCTGTGCAAGAGATTGTTATGATGCGTGTAGTATGATTATAGAAACCGATAAAAAAGGCAATTTGATTTCGATTAGAGGTGACTCAGATCATCCAATCACAAGAGGTGTGTTATGTCCTCGAGGAGTAAAAGATATTGAACATGTATATAAAAATCGAATCTTATATCCTCACAAGTTCGATAATTCGATGAGAGATTATGAAAGATTCTCATGGGAAGAAGCCCTTAATAAAATATCGGTAAAACTTATAGAATGTTTGGAAAAGTATGATTCAGATTCAATATTACATATAGATTTCGCGGGAAATGGTGGTATTTTAACATGGGATTATCCTTTAAGATTTTGGAATTTTATAGGGGCTGCCCAAACTGATTATTCAATTTGTACTAAATCTGGGCATAAAGCAATCTCACTTCACTATGGAAAAAGCTATGGAATCCAACCAGAAAACCTTTTAAACCAAAAATTAATAGTATTTTGGGGGTTTAATGCTTCAGAGAGTGCTCCTCATCTATGGAATTTATGTCTTAAAGCTAGAAAGAAAAATAATACCTTATTAGTTACAATCGATCCAAGAAAATCCGAGACAGCAAAACAATCTGATTTATGGATAAATCCTTTTCCAGGGACTGATACTTATTTAGCGCTTGGCATATCCAAATATTTAATTGATAATGAATATATAAATAAGGAATTCATTAAGAAATGGACATTTGGATTTGATAAATATAAATTATTAGTGGATAGTATTGAATATAATGAAGTTGAAGAGATTTGCCACATAAACAAGAAAACATTAAGAGACGTATCAGGACTTTACGCTAAATTTAGACCGAATGCTTCTTTGATCGGGATAGGACTATCGAAAAGTAGATATGGAGCGAATTCAGTCCGAACTATATCACTTATTCCTGCATTGTTAGGAATTCATCGTGGATTTTTCTTTAGCAATGATCAAGCGTACTTTATTAATAAAGATTATTTGAGATTGGAAGATCTAAATAAAGATCGGAAGATCATAAGTCAGGTAAATATTGCTGAAGATCTTGAAAAAAATAATATTAAGTTTATCTATATTTTCAATTCGAATCCCTCAGCCAGTTTACCAAATCAAAAAAAATTTAGAGCATTCTTGAAAAGAAAGGATGTATTTGTTGTGGTTCATGATAGTCATTGGTCCTCGATATGTAATTTCGCAGATATCGTGCTTCCAGCTCCAACCTTTTTTGAAAAAGAAGATATAATAATTCCTTGGAGTCATTCATATATTCGATATAATCCTAAAATAATAAACCCATTGGGAGAAAGCAAGAGTGAAATGTGGGTTTTTAAGAAAATATCAGAGAAATTAGATATAAAAAAGGGTGGATTATGGGAAGATCCCTTGCAAGTTGGCAAAAAATTTCTAGAATATTCCTTAGAAAAGGGTTCATTTGAAGATCTAATAAACGATAACCTATTAAAATTGAAAACGAGGAAAATTAATAAATATTATACACCATCGAAAAAGATCGAGTTCTATTCTACTGTTGCCAAGAAAATGGGGATTGCCCCATTACCTAACACTGATCATCCAACAGTTGATTCTGATGAATTTATTTTGTTGACCAGTTCACTTAAAAACTATACCCATTCACAATTTCAAGAAATTTATGGTGAAATACCTCCAATTTTAAAATTGAATATTGAAGATGCTCAAGAATTAGGGATTGAGGATGATATGAAGGTAGAAATCTATAATTCATTTGGTTCTATAAAATTAAAATCACAAATGCCAGATCAAATGAAAAAAGGAGTCTTATGGGCTCCCAAATTAGTAATTGGATTAGATGGAAATCCTGTTAATATTTTGACGTCTAACATTCCCCAAAAAATAGGAGGCGGTTCTTCCTTTAATTCAACAAAAGTTCGAATTAGGAAAATTTCTTCATAATTATTTTGGAAAAACCTGGAATTTGTACCAATGAAATACTTAAAGAATTAGATTTAGCTAAAGTACAACTTCAATGGCATTTAGATATTCTGCTTTCCAATGAAATTATCAAAATGAAAAAGCTAGGACGATATACAACATTTTATTCTAATTTAAATAATGTTGATTTAGATTATACTAAAATCTTATTATCCAAATCTGATATTACTTCAAATATTTTGGATCTCATTAAGAAAAACCCAGGAATCAATTCAAAAACTATTTCTGAAAGATTAAATTTAAGTCGGAGCTCAATAAAATACCATGTAGACAAGTTAATTAAAAGAAAAATCATTTCCTTTAAAGATGTAGGGAATGAAAAACAACTCGATTTTATTAAAAGAAAATAAATTTTGCTAAGTTAAGAAGATGAAAAGAATCTGACTCTAAATCTCTTATTATTTATATTTTTCTTTAAGTCACAACAATCAATAGTTATCTCAAATTATATAAGTAGATGAAAATGGAATTTTGGAAATATTACGATGTGACGCACAAGGAGCACCTTGTGTGCAATCCTACAAGCGTTGAAAAATTGGAGGTGCTTATAGATCTTATGAAACTAAAATCGGGCTCAAAAGTGTTAGAAATCGCCACCGGTAAAGGCGAATTCCTGATTCGGCTTGTCGAAAAGTATAATGTGTCCGGTATAGGCGTTGATCTCTCACCATACCACCTCGGTGATGCTAGAAGAAAAGCGAAAGAACGTGTTCCGAATGCCGATTTAACACTAATTGAAATGGATGGTGCCGATTATAAGCCTGATGCACTGGAGAGCTTCGACCTTACATGTTGTTTAGGTGCCAGTTGGATTTATAATGGACATGAGGGGACACTTAAATATTTGATGAGTCAAACCAAGCGCAACGGACTCATCGTGGTGGGAGAACCCTTTTGGATTTGTACGCCCCCGGAAGAATATTTTAACCTTTCGGAACTTAAATACGAAACCTACAGTACGCATCTTGGGAATGTACAAATTGGAGAAAATCTTGGTTTAAATCTATTGTACACATTTGTGAGTAACTCCGATGAATGGGATAGATATCTCGGGCTTCAATGGTACGCAACAGATAAGTATGTCCAAGCAAATCCGAGCGATCCAGATATTCCCGAGCTTTTAGCCAAATTAAATAAAGAAAAATATCTATATCTAAATTGGGAGCGAGACACGTTGGGATGGGCAATATATGTGTTTAGAAAAACCTAAATAGTTTTATTTAGAGTTTTTGTAAAAAATTAACATTTCTCTTCTCATAAATAATAAAATTCTTTGATAATCGATAATTAATTATTTTATTGTATAAGAATCAATTTTAATTTTTTATTTCCATAAATCCATACAGAGCTTTGAAATGAACCAAAAACCGCAATCAATCACAATTGGAAAATCAACAATATGTCCATTTTGTGGAAAAACTTTAGCCTCAAAGTTTTCTAAATGTTATAATATTCACTGTTCAGGAAAAAAATTCAATCTTTATAATTGGGTAATATATAGATTAAATCCAGAATTGGGAATTGGTAAAATTATAAAAGAATTAAAAATTCCAACTTCAAAATCTTTGGATGAGGATGATACCTCCTTCATCACAAAATATAAAGTTCAATTTCAAGATTCTATAATTAAGATTATCCATCCTGTTGATCTGATTCATTATGTATTTCAAATCAATGATAAGGTTAAGACAAATGAAGGAATTGGAGTCATAAACTCTTCTGATTTTCTCATTAAAGACGGAGAGATTTCTTATGAAATTCTATTCTCAAATGGAAAAAGATCGCAAGTTTATGAATCTAACATTATTTCTCATTTGAAAAAATCTTCAAAATTCGAAATCTCCCAAAAAAAGTTAGATCCTCCTCAAAATTTTCTTATTAAGTACTGGGCATCCCTTTTTCATTCTTATTACACCTCTCATCAAATAAAATGTATTACTAACTCCAGACTTTCATTAATGCCTCATCAAATCAATGTAGCGCATCGATTATCTGAGAAATACTTTCCCAGGATGATCCTTGCGGATGAAGTTGGATTGGGAAAAACAATTGAAGCTGGCATTTATATTAAGGAAATGATGGCTCGAAATCTGGCAGAAAGAATTCTAATTATAACTCCTGCTACCCTTATTAATCAATGGAAATTTGAGTTTTCGAACAAATTCAATATCAAGTTTAAAATATATGATGGCAAGAAAATTAAAAAATTGCGCAAAAAAGGAAGTCATAAAAGTTCAAATTTATTGAAAAATCCCTTCTATTATGATAATTTAATTATTTGTTCCTTACAATTTGCGCGCAATCCAAAATATATCAACCTTTTATCTCAAATCTCTTGGGATATAGTGGTCTTTGATGAGGCACATCACTTAAGAAGATATCTGCTTAATATGTCAACAGGTAGTTATAGGGAAACACTAAATTATAAATTAGGCAGAGAATTAAGTCAGAGCACAGAATCTTTATTATTATTAACAGCAACTCCCTTACAGTTGCATTCATTTGAACTTTATTCCCTAATTGAACTTGTACACCCGGAGGCATTTGAAAGTTTTAGTGATTTTGAGCATTTTAGAAAAAATATGCCTTTTATTAGTCTTTTAGTAAAAAATATCTCACAATTAAATAAATTAAACACATTTGAAGTAAAAAACACTATAAAATTGCTTAAAGAACTCAATTATGTCAATCATAATATTTCTCTAAATGAATTTGTCAATCAAATGCATGATCCTAATAAGAAAGAAGCAATCTTCAAAAAATTAGAGAAAGAACATACCCTATCAAAATTTCTTATACGAAACAGAAAAAAAAATGTAATTTCAAGAGACTATATTAATGAACGTATCGTGAAAACTATCTTAGTAAATCCTAAACAGGAAGAGCTTGAAATTTATAATGAGATCCGTCTATATTTGGCTAAGATTTATAATATGGCTGGGGATCTAAAAAACAGAAATATTGGGCTCGGTTTTGTTATAACTACACTTCAGAAACTTCTGACCAGTTCGAAGTATGCGTTTCTAAAAAGCCTTGAAAGAAGATTAAAACAAATTAATAATAAGAAGGATCACTTTGATTATATAGAAACGATTAAGAAGGAAGACCCTGAATATTTTGAATCGGAATTAGAAGAGAGAACATTAGATAATGGAAAAAAAGATCAGAAATATAACTCTTCAAAACAAATATTAAATCTGGAAAATCAAGAAAAGATTTTATCAGATTTTTATAAAAAACTTGTGGCAATCCCTTATGATTCTAAATCCGAAAAACTATTAAAACTTCTTAACAGGATTCATCAGAATAATCCAAAAGAGAAATTAATAATTTTTACTCAGTTTGTAGATACTTTAAAATTTTTGAAAAAGAGAATAGAGAGAGAGAATTCAGAATTTTTCGTTGAAACTTTTTACGGTGGGAAGAATAAACAAGAAAAAGCAGAATCAGTAAAAAACTTTAGAGAAAATAACTCCTTTTCAGTGCTTCTATCAACAGAGATTGGAGGAGAAGGGCGTAATTTCCAATTTTGTAGAATTTTAATTAATTACGATCTTCCTTGGAATCCCATGAAATTGGAACAGAGAATAGGGAGACTGGACAGAATTGGCCAAAAATCAGAAAAAATTTATATCTATAATTTTTTTATGGAAGGGACTATAGAAACAGATATTATCTTCGCATTAAATAAACGAATCAATTTATTTAAGGAATCTATAGGTAAATTAGAACCAATTATCGGAAAAATAGAAGAAGACTTTAAAGACTTAATATTTACTGATGATAAAGAAAAACAGAAAAAATTAAGGGAATTCAATAGAAATCTAGATGATCAAATCAAAAAAGCAAATGAGATGGAGATGCAGTTGGATGATCTGCTTATAGATAAAAAATCTTTTCAGATGGATGCTTTTATGAACTATTTATCGTGTGAGGATGTAAAATTAACTCACAATGAGCTTTACCATCTTATAGATGCTTTTTTTTCATTAGAAAATGGCAAATATGGTGAATTAAGCATATTAAATCATTCAAATATCACGAAAAAGGATGATATAAAATATCTTACTAAAATAAGTCTTTCAAACTTCTTTCTAAAAAAGTCTCGAAAATTTCTTGATCAGCAATATGAAGGAACCTTCGATTTAGAATTAGCAAAAGCAAAAGAGGAGAAAGATTTTTTTGCATTAGGACATCCAATGATAAATGAAATTTTGAAATTTTGCAGGAGTGATATTTTTAATGGAAGTTTTACGAAATTAACTCTTAAAAAACAACATTTACCAAGAGAATTTCAAGAAAAACTTGTAAATATGGATAGAATATATTTAATCATTTTTAAAACTAAATTTCAAGGACTCCTTATTGAAGAAAATTCAAATCCTATTATAATCGATAAAAATGGCAAGGAAATAAAAGATTTAGAAGATATTATATTGGATATTAAAAATTTTGATAAATTTTACTCTTTTGAATCCGAAAGAGAAAACGAAATGGAAATAACTGAATTTAAAGTCCAAAATTTAGTTAAGCGAGCAGAAATGTTGTCAAAAGAAAAAAACCTGAATTGGAAATCTGAGATTTATAGATTAAA
>JAWOFX010000138.1:0-7617 GCA_046497275.1 Promethearchaeia archaeon
CAAAAGAAACATTGGGATTTACCAAAGATTTAAGTTCTGTGATCCAGGATTTTCTTATCAAGAAATATGATCTTTCAAACTTAAATCAGATTGAAGATATCAAACAACAGTTAATGAATCGAAGAGTTTTAATAATAAATGCTCAAAAGATTTTAGACGATGGCAAGATCCAAATCTTGGACTTGAAAAGAGCTATCGATGATCTAAAAAAGTTTTTAAGACAAAATGGGGGATCTCTTGGTAGGATTGGAGATAAATATCTTATATTAACACCGAACTCTCATATAAGAATTTCAAACTGATTTATAATTCTTAATACATAAAATAAAGAGAGATTAACATTATCGAGTTTGGTTTATAAACACAAAAAAACCACGCTATTTTCTTTGCTCTAGTATCTCGATGAAACTTTCAATTTGATTTGTTATTTGTACCTCATTGAATTTTCTCGGATCGTTCATATCAGCTGTTATTATCAGACACGGTATATCATAATCTTCTTGCAGATGTTTTTTCAAATCATACATACCACATGAATTTGGTCTACAGGAGAGATTATTATGCAAGACCACACCATCAATTTTCCATTCATCTACAGTTTTCTTAAATTCTCTGATTCGTGTTTTTAAATCATAAATATACCAAAAACTGAGCATAAGTTCAGACATTGCTTCTATCGGTTTATTTAATACCATATCTTTAGTGACATTTGGATTCATGTATTTGCTGAATGCGTAAGTGTATGTTTCGTATACTATATTCGCGCCATACCGTTCTAAAGTGCTGAAATACTTCAATGCATACCAGAAAGGTATCCCTTCAAACATTAGGCGATATTTTTCGTTTTCTAAAGCACCTATTCCGTTTTCGATGCGTTCTTGTGCCTCTCTATACATTCTTTTATATAATCGGATTGGTGCTTTTAAACCCGGCATTGTGAATAGAGGAAAAAGTCCACCAAATGTATCTCGTGTTGAAAGAGGAGAAGGTTCATGCTTCCTTAACTCAAAAATATCTTGCCAAATTTTTCCCAATTTATAAGAGTTCTCCGCGACCTTCTTGGATTTCTCCATATCAATTTCATGACCAGTAATATCCTTAACAAACTCAAGAAATTCCCATAATTGCTCCTCAACGTATTTTTTGTAATAATTATATTGTTTTTGGTTCGTATTACTAACCACATGAGGGACATCTATTGTATAATGAGGCACATTCATTCGTTCTGCTTGGGTTTGAAACCAATCTACGTGTGTGTCGCAAATTACATCACTCGATAACATGAATGTAGGTTTTCTTGTTCCTCCTTTGATTATATCAGCATTACTTAATACTGCTCCCACATTTGTTTTAAAATATGAGCATAAATCATAGGAAAATCCTTCCTCTTCAGCTAGTTCAATAAAACCTTTAGAAAGTTTCTGAGCTGCACTCATAGTTGCTGAATTTTCGGGAAGCATTGGTTGCACATCCATCGCGTATAATAACTCCACGGGTGTTCCCGACGTTGCCCATGCTGTAGGTTTTCCATCTCTATAAGCTTGTTCGATAGCAAGAATATGACGGCCCATTATATTTTTTAAGCCTTGTGTGGCGTCTAAAGCCTTTCCTTTTCCTTGTTTTTCAATTTTTGACATATTTTTAACCCTCCATTCTATATAATTTCGGCAAAAGCTTCAAACCTCGTCCTTAATTGTTTATACGCTTCAGAATCATATTCTTTCTCAAGAAATAGATATGGAATACCTTTTTCTTTAAATTTTTTACTCATAAATGGATGATCATAAAGGATGGTTTCACAAAACTTTTGAGCAATATTAATAATACCATCCACCTTATATTTTTCAGCTAATTTTTCAATAAACTCATATCGGGAATGTGAAGGAATTTTAGTGGAATATATTGGTTTATTAAAATGATAATCTGCAAGCGCATCAATAGGATCGGCTTGCGATTCATCAATATTTTTCATAAAATAATGTAATCCAATACACAAATCATCAACGACTATTTGATAACCAGATTCCTCCATATGCTCAAGAAAAGAGGTATCATCGATGAGAGATCCTGTTAAAAGTATTTTTTTAAGATAATTATTTGAAAAGGGTTCTTTAGATTGAAGAGTTTCCAACTCTTTTTGTAACATTTCTAAGGCTTCCTTTCTGTTGCTTGTCATAACATCTTTAATGATTTGATGAAATTCTGAACCTTTTAAGATCATTTTATTACGATATTCTGAGATCTCCTTCAAGAGATTGCGAATCTTATTCACTAAACGAATATTTTCCCAGATTTTTTCATCTGAGATTTCTATATTAAAATAATTCTCCATATGGTCTCTCAATTCTTTCATATCGTCAATGTAAAACTCTTTCGCTATTTCAGTTCTTTTAAGGGGACAATTCAGAAAATGCATAAAATCTATGTCTACACAATCTAACCATATATCAAATTGTCTATTTGTACAATCACATCCATGAACAGAGACAATTCCTACTATATCATTATCAAAACCCCTTAAACCTTGCTCTAAAACATTTCGAGACCACACGCAATGTGTTGCAGGTACATGTTCATCTGCATGTTCATGAGAGATTGTTGGATCTCCAAATAGCCTATAAGGAATAAATCCTGCTGCGAGAATAAGTTCTTCTGGCATATCAACACAAGTGTCGATAATTCCTATTTTTTTCATAACTAATTGCCTAATTTAATTATAATATGATGTTTTTACATATTCTTTAAAATATTAAAAATTAATGATGCTCAATTATAGTTTGGGTTTTTAAGATACAAAAGCAAAATCTATGAATATTATTATAGTTATTGAAGAACTTTATCACCTAATGAAAAATTTTTCATAAAATACATAAAATTGCTTTATTAGAATTCTAAATCTTAAAAACCCCAAAATATTAATTTAATTGAGTTTTAATATTAGTAATCAGATTGAAGTTTAAAATTTTTAAGAGCATTAAAAAAGAGGATCTTAAGAGTGGCAATAAGTAGAACATTATCGAAAGCAATACTTAAAGAAGAAGTACGCATTAAGTTAAAGATTTGGAACACATATCTAACGGGAAAACTTGTAAAATTTGACAATTATATGAATTTAATTGTTGAGAATGCGAAAGAGATTTATTTCGGTCGAGGAGGAAAAAGAAGTAAAGATCTTGGAACAGTCATGATTCGAGGCGCATCTATTATATTAATTGGACAAGATCGAAAAAAATTATTGTTCACTGAATCTGATTCAGATGAAGAGCATGATAAAAAATTATATCAAAAAGAAGAAGATGAAGACGATTAAGTAAGAGGTGAAAAATAATGGGAAAAGGTACACCTAGTAAAGGAAAAAAGAATAAGACAGCAACACACACTATTTGTAGACGCTGCGGAAATCATTCCTTTAACAGGAGAAAAGGTTTCTGTGCGAGTTGCGGATTTGGTAAATCAGCGAAATTAAGAAACCCATCTTGGCGGAATCGAGTTAAGGCTTCAAATGGGAATAAAGGTTTTTGCAAATAGATTAAATGGTTTTGGTATATAGTTTAGTATTTAAAGAATATTTTCTCCTTTTATAAAAGCACACATATTTTTTTATATCTGAGTTATTTTAAGTTAAATACAAATATTCATTTAATTCCCAACTAGTATTTGTTTTAAATGGAACAAATTGTAATCGATAGATTAAATGAGGAACTACGGAAATTAGAATTTACGGGAGGTATTATTGGTACAGCGTTAGTTAAAAAAAATGGATTATTAATTACATCGCGTTTACCTCGAGATATCGATGAACGAAAATTCGGTGCGATGGCTGCAACGATACAGGGAGCATTCGAAACTGCAATCAAATATTTTGATAATGAAGGAATAAACCATATAACTATTGAATTGGAGGATTACCAATTAATAATAATGGGATTAGAAAAAATAATATTGATTTCATTAATGGAATTAAATAAAAATCTAGGCATCGCATTAATAGAAATGGAGCAAACGATAAATAAATTTAAAAATATATTATATAGATGAAGAATATGCTGAATGAAAAACTATCAGACTTAGATAGATACTCTCGTCAAATATTGTCTGAATCAATTGGGGAGGAGGGTCAGAAAAAATTAGGTAAAATTAAAGTACTCCAGATTGGCACAGGAGGATTAGGATCTCCGTGTAGTTTATATTTAACCGCAGCAGGAATTGGAGAATTAAGAATAATTGATAATGATGTTGTTTCCATATCGAATCTTCAGCGTCAAATTCTGTATAGAGAAGAAGATATCGGTAAAGATAAGGTTCAGATAGCAAAAGATCGATTATCATCTCTAAATTCTACAGTGACTATCAAAGCTTATAAAGATTATGTGGATGATGAGTCAATTAAAAAATATATTAACGATATTGATTTCATAATAGATTGTAGCGATAATATGAGAACTAAATTTTTAGTAAATAGGACTGCGGTATCCAATAATATTCGCTCAGTTATTGCTGGGATAAAAGAATTTTATGGACAAATCCTTACGATCAATCCCGCTAAAAGTGCTTGTTATCAATGTGTATTCTCTGAACCTGAATCTGATAAAGAAGCTGAAACCCCTCTTCCCGTATTAGGAGTCACCGCTGGAATTTTAGGAACATTGGAAGCATTGGAAGTTATTAAAACAACCTTAGGACTTCCAAATCTGGAAAATCAATTATTAATGGTCAATCTTTTAAACATGAGTTTCAATAAAATTAAAGTTGTTAAAGATGAAAATTGTTTTTGTTCTTCAGCATAATGAATAGAAAAATAAGAAAAAATTTTTAAAAATAAGAAGGATTTTCTTCAAAAAAATTTTTGAATGCGGTACCATTCTTTACATACTCTCCTGATGTTATTGCTCCTTGTAATTTGCCTTTATATATCCCTTCTTTTTTCACAGAGGCAGGTATTCCGACAACTAAGCTTCGAGGGGGGATCTCTTTATTCAACAATACGGCACCAGCTGCTAAAACTGATCCTTCCCCTAATTTAGATTCGTGTAAGAGATTGGACCCTATTCCTACAATGCATCCATCTTCAATTTCACAAGGACCATGAATCATCGCATGATGACCTATTATACAATTTGAACCAATTTTAACAGATTTTCCCGCTTCTAAATGAATAGTAACATTTTCTTGGATGCTAGTATTCTTTCCTACTTTAATACTTCCCCAGTCTCCTCTTAATATTGCTCCAAACCATATATTAACACCTTCTGCAAGTTCGACATCTCCAATCACTACAGCATTTGGAGCAATGAAAACAGAATCATGTATTTTAGGTTCTTTTCCCGTACGAGGGCTTGGCATTATTATTGGCATTTTTAAACGAAAACTCATTAAATAAGTGGTATAAAATATAAGTTTCCAAATTTTATTACTTTTCTTGTTTAATTTTAGCTATTTTTAAAAATTCTTTTAATTTTTTAAGAATTATTAATAGTAGAATTAGTAAAGAGGTTTTGAGTTATTTATGCCTAATTTAGAATATACTGAAGAATTGAGACAAAAGTATGCAAATCTAACGAGAACTGTGAATGAAGAATTTATCAATATTCATCCCATCCAGAGGGGAGGAATATTAACTCCTGAAGCTTATAGAGCATTAATTGCTTATGCTGATGGATATAGTTTATGTGATAATTGTTTAAAAGGTAGAATTGATAAAATTGAGAATCCTCCAGTGATTGATTTTTTAAAGGATATGGCGAGTTATTTACAGATTGAAAATGTGATGCCGACTGCCGCAGCTAGAAGAGCAAAACAAATTGCGATGAAAGTGCTTTCCGAAAGATATCCCGAGCGCAGAGTAGTGATAGTAGACAGTTTGGCTCATTATACTACATATTTGGCAGTTGAAACGAATAATTTACAGATAAAAGAAGTTCCTAATAGTGGATATCCAGAATATAAATTAGAAAAAGAAAATTTCGAAGCAACAATAAACCAAGTTCAAAAACATGAGGCAGAATTACCATTGCTGGTCGTTTTAACTCATGTTGATTATAAATATGGAAATTTTAATGATCCTTCTCCTATTGGAGAAATCTGTGAGACGTATAATATCCCATTCTTATTGAATGCTGCTTACTCTGGAGGTATCTTTCCTATTGATTGTGAGAAGGGAAAAGTTGATTTCATAGCTTGTTCGGGTCATAAATCTATGGCTTCTTCAGGTCCAATTGGTTTGTTAGGTTTTAAAGATAACTATTATAATGATGTAATGGTACATTCTAAAATTCATGGAAATCTCACCAATAGAACATTTTCAAATAAAATATGTACTTTTATGGGATGTCCTCCTGTTTATGGAGCACCTCTGATTACTTTAATGGCAAGTTTTCCCACCGTCGTAAAACGAACACAAAAAAAATATGTAAAAGAAGAGTCAAAAAAAGCAAATTATGTTATTGAAAAAATTCAGAAGATAAAAAATTTGAAAGTTTTAGGAAAATTACCTAAAATTCATCCACTTACAAACGTAGAAACAAAATGCTTTGAAGAAGTGTCAAAATCCCATCCTAGGAGGGGTTTCTTCCTAAGAGACGAATTTAAAGAAAGAGGGATACTCGGAATGTTGCCTGGTATCTCAAAGGAGGTCAAGTTTAATACTTTCGGTCTTTCTTGGGATCAAGTAAAGCATTTTGCTGATTCTTTCTTAGAAATCGCTAAAAAATATAATCTTCTATAAAATTTTATTTAGTGTTTTAAAAAAAGATTTTTCTTAAATGAATAGATTCAATCTCGAAACCGAATAGCTTAAAATATTGCTTTAATTATCTGTTATAACTTAATTATAGGTCTTCTATAGATTATGAATAAAACAGGTCTATAAATTTTCATTACATAATATAATTAAATAAATAATCTAATTCAATTTTGAAAAGATGGATAACTATGAGTATAAGCGAAATACAATCAGATATTCGAGATCTTAAAAAACAAAAGGATGTTACCATTTTAGCACACTATTATCAAGAATTAAGTATACAAGAAATTGCAGATTTTTTAGGAGATTCTTTAGGATTATCCCGAATAGCTAAAGAAAAAGCTAATTCTAAATACATCATTTTTGCTGGAGTTATATTTATGGCTGAAACAGCATCAATATTAAATCAAAATAAAAAGATATTGATTCCTTCTAAGGAGGCATGTTGTCCACTCGCAGACTATTTGAATGGAAATATTGTAAAAGAATATAAAAGAGAATATCCTGACATTCCTATTGTAACTTACGTAAATACTACCGCAGAAGTAAAAGCAGAATCTGATATTTGTTGTACCTCATCTAATTCTGTGGATATTGTTAGAAAGATCAGTAAAGAATTTGGTACCAGTGAAGTTTTATTTGGACCAGATAAAAATTTAGCAGAATATGCTGAAGAACGATCAGGCTTAAAAATTGTGAAAATGCCAGGGAATGGACATTGTTATGTACATTCACATTTATCTTTAGATGATATTAAAGAGGTAGAAGAGGAACATCCCAAGGCTGAGCTTTTAGTCCATCCAGAATGTAATAAAGATGTCAGAGATTATGCTGACTATATAGGCTCAACAGCTGGAATGTATAATTATGTTAAG
>JAWOFX010000150.1:0-4227 GCA_046497275.1 Promethearchaeia archaeon
AATTTGTTTTTTTCTCATAAGTTATAACCTATTTTTATAATTTTTTTAAAGACATTTAGATTTCTAGTGTGCAAAAATATATTTTTTTATTATTTAAAGATTTCGCTATAAAAAGCTAGATTTAACAATTAATTCGAAAATAAAGAAAAAATTATCGTAAAGTTCCTTCCAAATTCCTTCTTGCGTATCCCACAATAATAAAAACTGCTCCCACCCCGAAAATACTGATGATGGATATAAAGAAATAAACTGCGAAGGTATCATCAATGAATTGCCAATAATCTAAATGACCCAGATATATCATTATAAAACATAAAATCATATCAGCGACTAAAAGAAATAACCCAATAATATAACTAATATTAAAATTTCTCATTTTGTGCATATTTTAAGATCTTATATAATGATTATTGAGATTTTTTATTATAAAAATATTTTTGTTATTATTATTTTAAGGATCTATAAAAAAGTGTAAGATATACTAAATTCTAAAATCCATCGATGAAAGTTTTATAAGTTTTTTTTGCTAAATATTTAGTGAATACAATCTCTCAAAATTCAATATTATTAAATAATAAAAGGAAAGAGTTAATATGGAATATCATTCAATAGAAAATGGATTCAAATTAGCTTATGAAATTAGCGGAAACGCCCAAGGACCGAAAATGGTTCTACTCCATGGTTTATTTTTGAATAGTGATTGTTGGAGGGAACAATTAGATTATTTTAAAGAAGATTTTAATATTCTACGTTTTGATCTACGAGGTCATGGAAGAACCACTAAACCACAAGAGCGATTTACAATTAAAAATTATGTGGATGATATGCACTCCCTCTTACAAATGCTTGGTTGGACTAAGGATTTATACTTAATTGGTCATTCTTTAGGCGCGATGATTAGCTTGGTATATGGATTAAAATATCCGTCTCATGTAAAGAAAATAGTTTCATGTAGTGGATTTTGTTTTATTAGTTTTGAAGCAGAGACAGATGTACTTGGAAGAGTGGATAAGTATAATTTGGATAAGTTTGCATTGGGAATTAGTAAAAGAGGATTAAATCCTTACGATGAGGAAATAGCACAATTCGTAGCAAAACAAGTGACTGATCATTTGACTAAAGAGCAATGTCTTCGCGCAACAGCAGCATCAGCAGGGTTTCGTGTGTGTCACCATTTAAAAAATCTATATATTCCTACTCTTATGATTGTAGGGGAAAAAGACATTACTACCCCAATTTGGGCGAGTGAAATGTTATATGATTGGATACCTAATTCTGAGATAGTTATTATACCAAACGCGGGTCATTTAGTAATATTAGATCATCCTAATGAATTTAATGAATTAGTTACATCTTTCTGGAAGAAATAATTATTCAAAAAAATAAAATAAAAAAATAATATTTTTTCAATTCTCTTTATTTTAGTAACCCCCATCTTATTACTCCTGCATTCCATGCCCAACCAATTCCTGCGGCAGCTATTACTACTACATCTCCATTTTTAATTTTTCCTTGCTCAATTCCAAATTCGATTGAAAGAATCCCATCATTTTGTCCATTATGACCTATAGTTTCAAAATAGGTGGACTCTTTATACGGGTCTATCCCCACTGCATTACACACATATTCAAATGCACTTCTTTTCATATGCAAGAGAGCGAGATAATCAATATCTTCCCTAGTATATCCCGATCTCGTAAGTGCTTGATCTATGACTCTTTCAAATGATTTCATTGAAAAATCATCAAGACGTTGTTTTAAACCATCAGGATCAGGAACATCTAAATAAATTTTACCTTCATCGATTGCTTCACATGTAATAGGCTCAACTGTACCTCCAGCAGGAACATACACATCATCGGCAAATCTTCCATCAGTTATCGCAGAAATACCTAGAATTTCATTTTCTCGGGAATCTGCTTTCAGGATCGCCGCAACTCCACTCGCTGCGAGACTAAACATAAACCTAGAATTCTCATTCTGATAATTAATTAAATCAGAATTTCTATATCCGCTCGCAACCAATATTCTATCCATTTCTGGATATATTTGAATTAAACTTTTTGCCATTAACATTCCCACTAAAAAGGTTCCGCAACGTTGATTGACATCAAAAGCCCAAGGTTTTTCTGGACACCCTAAATATTTTTGTAGTTTAATACCATTGATTTGCATAGGTCTTTCAGAATAAACCTCTCCGGCCCAAATAATTAAGTCTAAGTCTTCTGGATTAAGATTTGCTCTTTCTAGTGCTTGAAAACTAGCTTCTGCTCCCATCGCAACGGTATGATCCTCAGGTCCAGGTACTGTTTTACTAGTTAATCCAAATTTCTCTTCGAGGATATTTTCAGGTATACCTGTTTCTTCAGAGATATGCTTACTTGAATGTCGTTTGTCTGGTAAATAGGTCCCCCACGATTCTAGTCCAATAGGACGATATTTCACGCTTTTTCCTCCTTTTCTAATTCTTTTTTCAAAATCTTACCGGTTCCACTCATAGGTAGCGAGTCTCTAATTTCAAAATATTTTGGTATTTTATATTTTGCTAATTTATCGCTTAAGTAGTTTCTAATATCGTCCGAGTTGGTAGATTTTCCTTTTTTCAAGGTGATAAACGCTTTTCCAACTTCTCCCCATTTATCATCTGGTACGCCAATTACTGCCGCCTCATCTATCGCTGGATGTTTATAAAGAACTTCTTCAATTTCAACGGGAAAAACATTTTCTCCACCACTAATATACATTTCTTTCCGACGTCCAACAATATAATAATAACCATCATTATCTTGCTTTGCAAGATCTCCAGTATGAACAAATCCATCCTCTTCAATTACTTCTTCTGTTTCTTCAGGTTCTTCCCAATAACCAGAAAATATATGAGGTCCTTTCAATAATAACTCTCCAACTTCTCCTTGTGCAACCTCTTTCTCTGTTTCTGGATCTATTAATTTCATTTCACAATGAAAGACGGGTAAACCTACGGATGTAGGTTTTTCTTTTATATGTTCCTCTGGTAAATAAAAATTATTAGGACCAACCTCAGTTAAACCATAACCCATCTTAAAGGGTTTTCCTTTTTTCCAATAGTTTTCCATAATCGCAACTGGACAAGGAGCTCCTCCAGAAATGAATATTCGTACGGAATCAAAATTTGCGGTTTCAAATTCTTTTTGATTAGCAATCATATGAAACATGGTAGGTACTCCAATAACTATGGTACATTTTTCTTTTTCAATAACCTTTAGAGTTTCAACGGGATCAAAATCACCCATTAAAATAGATTTCGCTCCCAAATGTATAAATGGTAAAATTAAAACATTCCATCCACCAGTATGAAATAATGGATAGAGTAAAGGTTGTACATCATCTGGTCGTAGTCCCCAAGACATAATAGTATTCACTGAATTCCAAAAGATTTCTCGATGAGATAAAACAGCTCCTTTTGGTAAACCTGTAGTACCACCGGTGAAAAGAATCAAGTGAGGATCTTCGAAATTAATCTCTGGTTTTTCTATGGGGGAATCTGAAACTTTTTCAACAAGATCGTAATAACTCTTATCTCCTTCAAATCCTTTATCGTTGAATACAATATTATTTTTAATCAAATCCAAATCTTTAATCGTTTGAACTTTTTCTTGAACTTTCGTTTCATAAAATAATATTTTTGGATCCATCTTTTTTGTTAACTGTTCAATTTCAGCTGGAGCAAGACGGACATTAAATGGGACAAAAATAGCTCCGATTTTTCCCGTGGCAAAAAAAAGGTCAATCATTTCCATCCTATTGGTTGTAAAGGCTGCAACTCTGTCACCTTTTTGGAGTCCCATATTCAATAGGACTCTTGCCAGTCTATTTCCCCTATTTTCTATTTCTTGAAAATTATATCTTTTGTCCTCCATATTATCATAAATTGCTTCTTTATTAGGAGTTAAAATTGCTCTACGAGCAGACCAATTTCCGATCCAAGAAAAATCCATCGGTAATGATTTGTCATTTGCTTTATACATTTAGTTCACCTGAACACCTTATAAATCGGCCAATTCTTCCATACGTATGCATATAATAATTCAATCCATAAAAACCACAACAAGAAGGCTGTGGGATTAATTGTCCAATATTGATTTGGTTCGCCACCTACTGGATCTCCAACTAAAAATGGTGCAAGAAAATAATATCCGAAAAACATAACAGTGCCAAGTAATATTACAATGAAAAATCTAATTATAA
>JAWOFX010000050.1:0-40936 GCA_046497275.1 Promethearchaeia archaeon
ACAATTTCTCTAATTTCAGGTGAAGTTAACACTTTAATCTTATAGGCAATGACTCGTCTAGTCAACTCAATTGCAACTTCATTTGCCTCTTGGGGAGATAAATTAGTTTCTTCGATTAAACTATTATAAATGCGCTTCGGTTCAAACGTTTCTTCAGTGTTATTACTAGTTTTTACTTTTGGCAGTAAATCATACATTATGACTATGATTTTATTAATGCTAGTTAATTTAGATATTAATTTTCATAAATAATCTTATCCTAAAAGGTTAGTTATTAATATAAAAATAACATAATTACCAGAGAATAAAGCATTGTATAAGAAAAATATAGGTTAATTTTCTAAAAAATCAATTACATTTTTTAATTATTTTAAATTTAATAATACGTTAATTAGATATAGGTAGCCCGGTGGTGTAGAACGATATATAAGTATATATCGTGCAGAACGGCCAAGCATTTGGGACTCTGAATCCTAGGACCACGGTTCGAATCCGTGCCGGGCTATCTACTTTTCGATCTGTTCTCGAGTAAGAGCTAACCCACTATTCTTATTTAATTGACAATTAGATACCGAAAATTTTTAAGTTCGTTGATTGAATTGATTTCTACTACTAATTTATGGAAATCTTCTAGATAGCCATCAAATACCATAAAAATTGTTAGATCTTCTCGCATATAATGCTGAGTTTTACTCACAATATGATCCTGAAAAAAAGTTTCGATTTTATTAATTTTTTTCAACACATTATAATCATTTGGGATTATAAACATTAAGGTACCATTAATTTTCTTTGTAATGGGTGAGGGAGACTCTTCAATATCAAAACTTTCAGCATCTACCGTAGACATTAATCTTACTAACGCATCTCGGACCAATTTTGATCGGTTATCATATTGATTTTTAGAAATTAGCTTATTTATGAATCTTTTGATGCTCTCATTTATAGATATAGAAATAATAGGCATTATATTCACATTTAAAATTAAATCAATATATTTCTTATTAATATCCTAAATTATATTCTTATTAAATAATCTTACTAATATATATAAAATTCATTTGATAAGAATCTAAAAAAAGAAAATTAAAGCTGGATTGAACGAGCTAACACATTTTTGAATTTCTCAACATCATCACCAAGTTTCTCTGCGTCGTCATCCGATATACTTTCATCTTTCTCATATTTATTTAATACCGTTAGCCAATACTCAATCCGTCCTAATATAGGGTTATCATCTCCTAATATTTTTCTAAGTCTGACAAAGGTATCATGAAGCTTATTACGAATGTTAAGTGCCTTCCATTTCAACATGCAATAATCGCTTATTTCCGCAAGATTTTGCGTTATAGCCATAACATCGATTGTTTTCTCTCTTTCATCTGCTCTTATTTTTCTAATTATATTAATTTCTTCAAATAAAATCTCAATAACCTTTGCTAGAAATCCTGTTAACTGTCCTGGATTTGCACACCACACTCTAACTTCTAAGGATTGATTAGACTCAGAAACATAAATTCTAGTAACTATCCGTCCACCTGTGACCTTTGCTTCCGAACAAAACCATGCTTCAGCACGATAACTTTTTTGATTTTCTGCATCCTCATGAGAAGTAATCATACTCGTTTCAAAGTTTTTTAATGCTCTAATTGCAGCTCTAAAAGCTAGGCGTGGATCTAAATCAGCAATTAAAAAGGCTCGAGCATCATTAGGGAGAGATGATATAGCTGTCTGACAATCCTCCATTGTTGATAAAGAAGTACATACCAATGGGCATTTTATTTGAACTTCCTTTTTCCTAACTGGAATTGAGGTTTGTTTCCCTTTTGCATTTTTATAAATTACTGTTCCGCTAATATTAGAGATACCACATTCTTTAGGCTCAATGTAAAAATCTACGCCTCTCGAATTCCCACTTTCAATAACCGGAACATTTATCATAGGTTCTTTTATTTTATAACTTGATGGTGCATCCAATATTACTTTCACATTATTTATAGCCATGCTGCTATTATTTCGAATAACGACCTTGAATCGAACCTGACCTCCAACAAAATCATATTCCCGTACGACTTCAATTTTATCTTCATCTTCATGATGAATTTTCTCTTTATTTTTAGCAGGAGAATATTGGCGAACAGATGAAACACTATAAGCTACAAAAAGTTTCTTAGCCATATCAATGTACCCATCAATCTCGCCTTTTCCAATTAATTGAGCTAACATTTCCTCTATACTAGACTCAGTCACCCCAATTCTATTAGATAATTCTTTAAGTGGCATTGTCCTATATGCTTTTGCTATTTCTTTTATACGCCTTTCAAGATGTTTTTCTGTAATAAATTCTCGTCGTTGCGTAAATATTCCCTTTAATCTCCCATTTTTTATCAAATCATGAATGCTTCGACGTGCTAATTCAATTGCAATTTTTAATTCATCTGCTAATTTTTTCAGTTCAAATTTCCCATGATCATCAGCATATTTCAAGATTTCTTTATAAATTTGATCTGATGTAATTATATCATTCCCACGATCTGCAAAAAAGGCGGAAATTTCATCCGTTCTCATTAAATTTACACAAAATGATTTCATTAAATCTTTTGGAATATTAAACTGATCAGCTAAATCTTTTAAACTTAATCTTCCTTCCTTATTAATGCTTTTAATGGTCGTTGATGTGATATATTTTTGAGTATAATATGTTTTTTTATCTAAAGTGAATGAACCTTTTATTTGATATTTTGATATAAGTTTATAAATTATTTTTAATGCTATTTCTGAACTCATATCCAACATTGTTGCAATATCGGCCACTTTAATAATGCCCTCATCATTGAATTTAGCTAATAATTTTTCCTTAATATCAGGAGGAATATAATAAAACATCTTATTTTTTCTATCTAAAATACCATAAATTCGCTCTTCATTAAGATATTTTTCGATTAATTTTACCATTTGATCTTCTTGTAAATTAAATGAGCTTGTTACGGTAGAAAAATTTGTAATAGAAGAGCGCATTAATAAATCCAAAAAGCATTTAGGACAGATTTCTTTACCTTCATAATGGCTTAATTTTTTTCCGCATAATCTGAACCCCTCAATTAAACCATATCTATTTGCTTCTCTTGCTAATTTATCTTTAGAAGCAAAAAATAATCCTGGTGTATTCAGATATGAATTCCAGGAGCAATTTGTACATTGCAAATAATACTGACCTGAAGAAAGTTTATCTAGTTGAAGTAAAGATTCACATTCAGGGCATTTACTGTCCTCCACTACAGTACAACGATAATTTGTTTCAGATGCTTTCGCTTTTGAATACTTTACGTTATGTTTCTTACATTCCCATTGCTCTGTAGTAGCCATATGATTAATACAAAAACTAGAACTACATTTCTCGCATCTGAACTCAATTTCTTTACTCTCACAGAATAAACATTTCGATTCCATAATTTTTAGTGCCCCTATCTATAATTATTTCTTTATTAATTTTTTAACAGATTTTATTTATAATTAATCTTTATTAGTCCATTTATTACTATAAAAATAAAGATAATTATTCTATAAAAGTCAATCTAATAGCAAAATATTCCTTAAAATTTTAAATTTTTACATATGAATTATAATTTTTTTAAGGGGTAGAAATTTCTGTAACTGGAAAAATTGTAATTTCCAACACACTTAGAATCATTACAATTACATTAAATAAAATTATTATAATCGTCATAGCATATAAAATTCTATTTTTCTTTTTGGCTCTTCTTTTAAATATCTGAGATGTCCCAAGTTTTGCTAGTGCTAAAGGGAATAATCCAATAAAAGTACCTGAAGAAAACATAAAGACAATCATTAACCCTAATAGAAAACCTTCACTAATCGTATATTGTATACACTGTGTATATATAATAAATTCAAAGATACAAGGAGCAAATCCAGCAAGTATTCCGAATATATATGGTGTTTTAGGTTCCTCCCAATTCATTTGAGAAGGGAGTTCATTATCAGAAAGATTATGAGGTATATACCTCCCTTTTATAATAACCAATAAAAGCACGAGAGCTGCTATTATTGATGATAATGCCCCTAAGAAATTAATCGTATTAGAATTGGGAATGGGTAATCCGAAAAAAAATGGTACAACAGAAATAAAAATAAGCCCTCCCGCGATTATCAAATTTGCTGATATTAACCCAAATCCATATAATGCTAATATAATAAAACTTTTTTTTGGAGTTTTTGAAATTCCCAAGGACCAAAACAGAAAAATAGCTTTATCTTCACAAGGTAAGATTGTATGTAGAACTCCTAAAATAAAAGCCATTAGTAATATAAATAGATACGGTTCAAAAATTGACTCGAGCATTCTATTACAATCCTTTAGTTTTTTGACTTTTTGTATATATATTTTTTATATATTTTCATTTTTATATTTAGATTTTTTTACTACTGAAGGTTCAATTTTCTGCTCATAAAATGCTTTTCCGACAATAGCACCATAAACTCCGATTTTATGTAATTTATCCAAATCCTCTTCTTTTCTTATTCCACCAGCCGCTAAAATTGGGATATCAACTGTCTTAATCATTTTTTCGATATTTATAAAATCTGGCCCTGTGAATGCTCCATCAGATTCAATTGCGGAGAATAATATAAATCCTGCTCCATATCCCTCAATTTTCTTACCAAAATTAAAAGGATCTTTATTAGTTTGTTTTGTCCATCCATGAGTGGCGATTTGTCCTTTTCTGTAATCTAAGGCGACAATTATATGATCTGACCCTATTTCTTTTGAAAGAATCGTGATTTTTTTTGGTGTTTTAATTGCCATCGTCCCTATTATCACTCGATCAGCACCTAAATCGACTAAGTCCTTCGCCTCTTGTATGGTTCGAATGCCGCCCCCCACTTGAACTTTAATTTGACTTTCCGTGTTCTGGATCATTTCTCTTAATTTCTGCTTATTTTTGTCAGATCCCCATGCTCCATCTAAATCAATACAATGTAATCTCTCTGCACCAATTCTTTTCCAATATTTTAGAGCTTCTAATGGATCCTCATAATAAACTTTCTCAGTGCCCTTTTTACCTTGAAATAATCTTACACATTTACCATCACTAATATCTATCGCAGGTATTACTTCCATATTGATCGGTTTTCGTTATTTCAAAAAATAATTGATATCGATATAAATCTGAAAGAGATTCAATCTAATGATGTCAAATCTAAATTCTTTGGTTTTATAAATACTCGGTACGTATTTAGTTATAATAATTTGTATTATTGAATTTAATTCTTTTAATTTTATTAAAATTTAGTTTTAATAAAAAGAAGGTTATTTTTTAATAATTCTTAAGAGATTTCATTGATTTTCTCTGAAATTTTTTTATTCCCATCATAGAGATAAAAGAACCTTTTCCATATCCTTTTTTAATAGGATCTATTTTATTCATGTTTTCTAAATTTCTAAAAATAGTCTGCTGTATTCCAATTTCAATAAATCTAGTTTTTTCCAGTAAATTAATAATCTCTTCAACGGAATAAAAGCTTGCTACTTTATAAAATGGATTATGTTCTTTTTTATTGACATATTTAATACCTAATGGACTATTTTTATCAATAAAACCCAATATTAATTTTCCTTCTATTTTCAACACTCTATAAGCTTCTTTAAACGCTTTTTTTATGTTTTTTAAAAAACATATAGTAGTAATACAAACCACAAAATCAAAAATTTCAGTTTTAAAAGGTAAATTTTCGCCTATTCCATTAATTAATTTTATTCCTCGTTTTTTGGCAATTTTCTCCATTTTTATTGAAGGATCCAAACCAATCTCTATGTTAAAAGGTTTTGAAAATCTCCCAGTTCCAACTCCTACTTCCAAACCTAAACCATTCGGAATAACTTTTTCTAATAATTTAATTTCACTTAAATAAGCATTTGGATTATCATCAAACCACTTATCATATCTTTCTGAAAAAGTCTCAAAAGAGTTAATTCTGTCCAAATAAATCAATTCTTGTTTGTTATTTATTATAGATTTTGAAATTTAATTTAATTTTATCTTCTAATTAAAATAATTTCAGAATTTATTTGATATCTATTCAGAACCTAAATTTAGAGCTATAATAAGAAGAATATTAATAAAAAACCTCTTAATTAATATAATCTTATAAAATTTGTTAAGAAAAACAAAAAAGAAGTAATATTTGATTTTTAAAAAATCATCTTATCAAAATAATTGGAGGATTCATTTTTGAGTACTTTAACCTTAGAAAACCTAGGAATAGAAGGACCAAAAAAAGGAAAATTTATCGTTGTATTATGTTCTAAATGGTGTAGATCTTGTAAATTACTTGCTAAAAAGTTAGAAAGCTTTAAACATGAGAAAGAAATTGAATTAAAAGAAATTGATGTCAGTGATTACGGACTATTAGCACGAGATTTGAATATAACAGCGATTCCAGCATTAATTTTTTTTGAAGATGGAAAGCTATTAAATAAGAACCTTGAATTATATGGAGAATTACTAGTTCAGAATGGTGTTATGATTGGATCTTTTAATGAAAAAATCCTTAGAGAGATAATAGAGAGAATATAGATTAATTTCATAGACTAGTTTTAAGATAAATTCATATTTCTATAGCTATTTTCTATAGAGTATCGACAAAAAGATTAAAATATCTATATAATCTTTTAAAATAATAAATAATTTAAGGCGAATAAGAAGAAAAAATAGGAATTAAAATTAAAAAATATCAAAATAGAAATTTTTTTTCTGTTTTATTATAGCATCGTTTTAAAATCTTAGAAACTTATAAATTAAGGAAAAATTATACTATTTTGATAATGCCGGTATGCAAAAAATGTATGAGAGGAATCGATCTTTCTCAACTGGAGAAAATCGATGATGAATATATTTGTTATTCTTGTTTATATCAAAATTTTCAGCCATTTAAGATATATCCAATTGGCTACGTAGAGAATTCATTAGAACGAGGAGAAGGTTTTGGTTTAAAGGGAAGTAAAACAAAATTATCTAAAATCCATCTTTTCGAGTCCCAAAAACCTTTTCTATACAAATTAGAAGATGAGAAATGGATTACAATAGTGTATTATTTACATAAGTCAAGGAACATAAAATCTATATTCCGAAGAGGATTAGATAGGAAAAAAGTTGGAATTTTTGCATCAAGAACTCCAGATCGTCCTTCTCATATGGGTGTCTCTAATGTAAAGCTTATGAGAGTGGAAGGTACCACTTTATTTGTGAGAAATCTCGATGCGATTAATGGTACTCCTGTATTAGATATAAAGTTAGGTGAAAAATCACGATGGTGATGAGTTATATTACTTCAAAAATGCGATACAAAAACTCTTTTATATAAGGATCTTAGATTAATTTAAAATTATAAAAGAAATATTAAAAATGGAGAAAATGAGAGGAAGATTATGGCATTTATAAGTAAAAAATTGGAAAAAAACACTTTTGGTGTTATTGTTGGAAATCGTGATGTCTTTCCAAGTCCATTAGCTGAAAAAGGCAGAAAAGAAATAATCCAAGTCTTAGATGAACTTGATTTTAACTATATAATTTTATCTGAAAATGATACTGAGTATGGTGTGGTTGAAACTTATGATGATGCTAAAGAGTGTGCTAAGTTATTTAGAGAGAATAGAGAAAAAATAAATGGAATATTAGTCATTCTCCCAAATTTTGGCGATGAAAAGGGCGTAGCTGATACCATAAGATTATCGGGATTAAACGTTCCTGTGTTAGTTCAAGCATCATCAGATGAAATAAATAAAATGGATAGAAGGCATAGGCGAGATGCATTTTGTGGAAAGATTTCTGTTTGTGGGGTCTTAAAACAATATAATATCCCATTTACACTTACAAGTCAACATACTTGTCCAATAACATCTAAAATATTTAAAAAGGATCTAATAAATTTCGATAAAATTTGCAGAATTATTAAGATGGTCAAAAATGCTCGTTTTGGACAAATTGGAACCAGACCCAGCGCGTTTGATACGGTGAGATATAGTGAAAAAATATTGGAACATTATGGAATTACAATCGAACCAATTGATCTTTCCGAAATATTTGGTGCAATAGAAAGATTGGATCCTGATGATCCTCGAATAAGTGAGAAGACTGAATTTATTAAGTCATATACTTCTACAAATATGTTCCCAGATGAGGGATTACTAAAATTAGCAAAACTTGCAGTAGTAGTAGAGGAATGGGTTGAAGAAAGAGAGCTGGATGGTTTTGCTTTCCAATGCTGGCCATCTATAGTTTCCAACTTTGGAATAGTTCCTTGTGCCGTAATGAGTATTTTCAGTGAAGGATTAATCCCCGCTGCGTGCGAAGTCGATATCGCCGGACTAGTTGGTATGTATATTTTAGAAGCCGCGACTGAAACACCTTCAGCGATATTAGATTGGAATAATAATTATGGTGAAGATCTAAATAAAATGGTTCTATTCCATTGTAGCAATTTACCTAAATCCTTTTTTAAAGACAGTAAAATGACAACCCATCCAATAATGGCAGAATTTGATGGAGAAGAAAATACATTTGGGGCAATTCAAGGGAGAATAAAATCAAAACAATGTACTCTATTAAGAATTGACACTGATGACACCACAGGTACTATTAGAGGTCTCATAGCAGAAGGAAAATATACAGAAGATACATTAGAGACTTTCGGGGGATATGGAGTCATAGAAATTCCAGAACTTCAAAATTTATTGAAAAAAATATGCAAGAGAGGTTTTGCTCATCATGTTGCGGCTAATTTAAATGAAGTTGGAGCAATTACTAATGAAGCACTATCCACTTACCTAAATTGGGATATAGAATTTCATAATAATACTATCTAAAGTTATTTTTTCCTTTTTATTGTCAACTTTTTATTGAAAAAATCAGTTTCTAATATTTCTTTTTTAGATTTCGATAGATTTGTTTGCAATTCAAAAGGATATACAATATTCACTTTAGATTTCTTGTGATAACTTAAAATTCTCTTTCTAGTCAAATATATCGCATATTGTGAATTATCTACTCCAATCCATCTTCTATGTAATTTTTCAGCAGCAAAAAGTGTAGTACCTGAACCACAAAAAAAATCCGCTACAAGATCATCTTTGTTTGTACCAATTTTAATTATTCTTTCCAATAGTTTATGGTGTTTTTGTGTTGGATAACCAGTCCATTGTTTTGATGCTGGTTGTAAGCATGGGATCCTCCAGACGTCATCTAATTTTTTATCTTTCACAATTCTATAGATCACATGACCATTTTTATCTTTCGCATTTTTCAAAGTTCCATCAATCATCACCCGTTTTAATTGCTTAATAGGTTTCTCACGCGGAATCCGTAATTGATTAAATTTGTGGGTATCCGATTTAGAATATACAAGTATATCATCGTGAGCTCTGGGCAAATTATATTTCCCAGCACTATATTTGTTATAATAATACCATACAATTGAGTTTACAAAATTCTTCTCTCCAAAAATCTCATCCATAATGGCTCGAATATAATGATTAGCATGCCAATCTAGATGAATAAAAATCAAACCGTGGAGAGATAACAATTTTTCAAATACAATAATTCTTTTATAAATCATATTTAAGTATGAATCTAAATCATTTTGCCATTTATCATGATAAGCAATGTTTTCAACATCCTCCTCATCTTCAAATATTTGGATATTATAATTAGTCCCTGAAAAAAAAGGGGGGTCAATATAAATTAAATCAATTTTATCTTTAAATTTAGGTAATAAATATGAAGCTACTCTAAGATTTTCACCCCAATAAAGCTTATTTTTCCAATTGTTAGATTTGGAGAATTGATCTAATTTTTTATAATTAGTAAGGGAATGGATTTCAATCCTTTCAAACTTATGATCTTTAGATTTTAACTTTTCTAAATACTCTCTCGATTCATCCTTGTTATTCCAAGTTAAATTTACCATCTCTATCTAAATAATTATGCCTTTTCCTCTTTAAATTTTTATTATTAATAGAATAAAAACCCAAAAAAAGTTAAAAAATAGGGAGAGAAAAGATATAAATCGTTAGAAAGGTGGAAGTAAAGAGAAGAGAAATCGTTATAGACTGATAAAAGATTAAATGAAGTAAATATTTTGTTCTATTTTTCTCCTTATCTAAAACTCGCAATGAATAAAATATTTTATTTATAATAGCAGCCGTAAGCCCTATGGCTAATAATAATAAAGCTTGAGCAATATTTACTAAACCACTTACATAACTCGTTGCTACAAACAAAGAGGAGGCTCCACCTGATAATAAACCAATTAAAAAGGAGATAATTGAATAGGCGATAAAATTTTTAAAAAAGAAATAATCTAATATAAAAGTGACTAAGAGTGCAAATGCATATGTTCCAGAAAAGATTAAGGCACTCTTTAAAGAAAGGGGATTTTCAATTTTATCAAACTTCAACTTAGTCTCTTTTTTTCTTAAGATTAAGAAAGATCCAAATAAACCAACTGTTGCTGTCAAAAATATTGGTAAAAAAGCATATTCAAGTAAATCTATAGCTCCCAAAAGTATTATCAATATCATTCGACCTAGCATCGTCTGGATTACTAACCAGATGGAAGAAGATGAAGCTCCAATTTCCGCAAGTTGAACTGTGGTTGCTTCACTATGAGCAAAACCACCTAATAATGATATATAGTATAAATTATGCTCTGCTGAATACTTTAATAGAAAATAACTAAAATATTTTATAGCTAAGATTGTTATGAATATGAAAATGATGGATCTTAGGTTGATATTTACGATAACTATATCTTCAGGGATTAGAATAAATAACAATACAACAATTGCAATAAATTCAACAGTACCCGTCCATTCTATTCTACGTAAGTTTTTAATTTTATAGAATTGCTTTTTTGTTGATAAAATAATTAGGAAGATGACAGATATAGCAATCGCTAACAAATAGTTATAAAAGGATAAAATTCCCACCACTATTGCTAACAGCATCGATAGAGTAGTAGTATATCCGGGATCCTCTTCATGAAATAGTCTATATACACTTCCAATTAAAAGAAATAAAATTATACCTCCAAGAGTGATAGTCAAAACCCAAATGCCCAAAACCTCTAAATAATTCTCATAAATAACAATTAAAGTAGTGGCAATCATAGAAACAAAAATATGATCTCGGGCTCCATATTGGGCGCTTTGTCGTGTTCTTTCGATTCCTATGATAAAACCACAGAAAAAAGATATAATAATTTTTAAAAAGAGATCGTAAAATTCTATTTGAGTCATTTCTATATAGAACTATATATTCTTTCGCTTATATTAATAAAATCAATTTTACTCTTAAATTTATTGATAATTGATTTAAATTTAAGGAAACCTATTTTATAGATAGTAGAATGCTCTAAGTTTTACACTAAAAAAAATAAAAAGGGGTTGCTAAAATGGTAGAGTTAAAAATTGGGTGTGCAGGATGGAGTTATGATGATTGGATTGAAACATTCTATCCCAAACATCTAAATAGATCTGACCATCTAAATTTCTATTCTAAATATTTTAACCTCGTAGAAATAAATGCTACTTTTTATAACCTCTCTTCTAAAGAAATGGTATTCAATTGGAATAATCGCGTACCTGAAGATTTTCGATTTGCAGTAAAAGTTTGGAAAGAAATAACTCATAAATATGAACAAGAAGACCTTAATTATGTAATATATCAATTTTTTGAACAATTAAGACCGTTAAATGATAAAGTTGATTATTACCTATTACAATTTCCTCCTTGGTTTAAATATTCAGATAAGCATGTTGAATACTTAAGAAAAATTATTGATTTACTTCCTTCGAATAATAAATATGTAATTGAATTGAGAGATAATTCTTGGTTTGACGAGAATATTATCAAAATACTAACTAAGAAATCAAATATTATAATTGCAACCTCTTATATAGAGGAGATCATACCTTATTACGCTCCAAATCAAAATTCCTATTATATTCGGTTAATTGGAGATAGACAAATCCAATCTTTTAAAATTGTTCAGCGAAAAAAAGAAGAAGAAATCACTCAATTGATTAATAAAATACAAGAACTAAAGGCGAATAAAAATGTAAAGGAAATTTTTATCATAGTAAATAATCATTATACAGGATTTGCTCCAGAGACGGCAAATGAATTAAAAAAGAAATTAGGCCACCCATATCATCAATTCTCAAAGCAAAAAAGCTTATCTGATTTTATATAATTTGATTTAAGGTTATTTAAGATCACAAATCTTAAGCAGATTATTCCTTTAATAATTAGTTTTATATTTTATACCGTGAAAATGATATAATAACAATATAGGTGGTGATCATAATGAATAAAAAACCAGAAAATAATGTCGGTAAGGAATTGTTTTTAGATAAAATCGAAAAATTATCTCTTCAAATTGAGAAATTAACATCTGAAATCTCTCAAATGAAACATAAACTGGATAAAAGCAATAAAATAAACCGGTCATTCGGATTGAAATCCTTGCAGAAATCCGAACCACTTAATTTTACCAAAGAAGTATTTGGCATTGGAAGCCCAACCAAACGTTACTTGCTATCAATCAGAGCCATTACTGAGATTTGGAAAAATCGCAAGAATGATTTTTTGATCACCATAAGACAGCAAGAGAAAGAAACTCACAAAGATCTAAAAGCATTGGGGATTAGAATTCCAATTGAAGATATTAAACAGCTAAGAACTCTTTCACGAGAGATCCTTTCATTATTATATGTAGCTTGCGAACTTAAAAATGTGGAAATTAATGAAATTCTAAGAGAGGTTTTGCAAGAAATTAATGAGGATGGCTTAGATATGGTGCGAGAGATTAAAAATATCATGGTTTTAAAATCTCATCCTTAATATTTAAAGAAATACTAAAAAGGTGTAAAATCTTTTTATAGAAATAAAAAGTAAATTGATATTATAAGAAATTGAAAGGTGAAAATAATGAATTATGAGGATATCATATTTGAAAAGAAGAATAAAATAGCGAGGATTACTATTAATCGACCAGAACGGTATAATGCATGTACTCAACGTACAGTTCATGAATTAATTGATGCTCTTAATCAATGTATGAATAAAGAAATAGGGGTTGTTGTTTTTACAGGTAAGGGTGAAAAAGCATTTTGTACCGGTGGGGATCAAACAACTCGGGACAAGGGAGGCTACAAAGGGGAGCAGATGTTGCCCTTAGAAGTTGGCTGGCAGCGTGTTACTTTTTTAATCCGTACATTGCCAAAACCTGTTATTGCCCGAGTAAATGGTTTTGCTATCGGAGGAGGTCATGTCTGGCATGTTAATTGTGATTTGAGTATCGCAGCTGAACATGCGGAATTAGGGCAAGCAGGACCGCGGGTTGGTTCATTTGACCCTGGCTATGGTACCGGAGATTTAATGAGAGCTGTTGGCATCAAGCGTGCAAAAGAAATATGGTTTTTATGCCGTAGATATCCTGCACAGAAAGCTTTAGAAATGGGACTTGTGAATGCAGTAGTTCCCTATGAGAAATTAGACGAAGAAGTAGATAAATGGTGTCAAGAAATTTTAGATAAAAGCCCTACTGCATTAAAAATGTTGAAATATGCCTTTTTGGCTGAAACGGATGGAGTAAGTGGAATAACACAATTAGGTGTTGGAGGTCTATCGCTTTATTATGGGACCGATGAGGCAGTGGAAGGAAAAAATGCTTTTGTTGAACGTCGAAAACCTGATTTCAATCAATATAGGGAAAAGTGATTATAAATTGGATATTAAAAACGTTTGTGTAATCGGCGCTGGTACCATGGGTTCAGGTATCGCACAAATATGCGCAATTAATGGTTATACTGTGAATTTAGTTGATTTAAACACGGATATCTTGGAGGAAGCAAAAAATTCAATTAAGGAAAATCTAAACAGATTTTTTATCTCAAAAGGTAAAATTACAGAAGAAGAAGGAAAAAATGTTATTAATAAAATTAATCTTTTGCTTGAAACAGAAAAAGCAGTAAAAGATGTGCAAATGGTAATCGAAGCAGTCTTCGAAGATATGAATTTGAAACAAAATCTATTCTCTGACTTAGATAACTTATGCGAAAATAAAGTAATTCTTGCTTCTAATACATCTTCACTAAGTATTACAGATATAGCTTCGAAAGCTAAAAATCAAGAAAGAATTGTTGGTATTCATTTCTTTAATCCCGCTCCAATTATGAAATTAATTGAATTAGTAAAAGGAGAGAAAACGTCTAAAGAAGTAATACAAATATCAAAAAATTTCTCAGAAAGTCTTAATAAAACCGTTGTAATAGTTAATGATGCCCCAGGATTTGTAACTACTCGCTTAATTTATGTATTATGTAACGAGGCTATAAAACTTTTAGAAGGAGGTATTGCTAAGCCTGAGGATATTGATACCGCTTGTAAATTAGCATTTAATTTTCCAATGGGACCGATTGAGCTTTCGGATTTAGTCGGTAATGACATTTATTACCATGTTGGAAAATATTTGGGAAAAGAATTAGGAAAATTTTATAAACCTAGCCCTAAACTTAAAGAATTGGTTGATAAAAATCTTCTAGGAAGAAAAACAAAAAAAGGTTTTTATACTTATTGAATCCTCCTCTTTTCATAAATTTTTATTTTATAAAAAATTTAGTTAACTAATCTTAGGGATTCAAAAAATCGGGATCAAGATATTCAGGATTGGGATATTCATAAAATCCTTTACCCGTTTTTATCCCAAGATCACCTCTCTGAATTTTTTCTAAAAGTGCTTTTGGAGGAAGATCTTTTGGATCCTTTGAATCATTATAATATACCATTTCAATATCATAAACAACATCTAATCCTACTTTATCCATAAGAGCAAAGGGACCTTCCTTGGCTCCTGTAAATACCATCCATGCACGATCCACATCTTTAAAATCAACAAAACCATTTCCCCACATATATAGGGTTTCACGCTTGATTGCTCTCCAAACACGATTAAAACAAAAGCCCAATAGTTCCTTTTTTACAGTGAGTGGTATAAAATTTAAAGAGCGAACCCATTCTATTCCTTTTTGTAATATTTCAGGGTTTGTTTTAGTTCCTCCCATAACATCTACTATATTTAATCCTTGTAATGGAAAATAGAAATGTATATTTAAACAAGAATTAGGACGTCCACTGCTTTCCTCTAATCTGGATACGGGAATCGAAGAGCTATTGGTTGCTATAATAGCATTCGGTGATGTATGTTCCCCAATTTGTTTGAATATTTCTCTTTTAAGATCAATCTTCTCAGGAACTGCTTCAATAACTAATTCCGCATTCCTAACAGCATCTCTAATATTATTCTCTTGCCTAATCTTATTTATACAGTCTTTCCATTTATCCATCGGGATTAAGGGCTTTATTTCTTTGCTTTCCATTTCTAAATGGAGTTTCTTGAAATTTCTCTCAAGCGCTCCAAGTTGAGGATCATAGGTTCTAACATCATAATTATTATAAGCAGCTATCATAGAGATTTGAGTCCCCAATGTACCAGTACCTATGACAGAAACTTTTTCTAAAGGTCTATTATTTTTTTTCATATTTTTGCCCTCATTTATAGTATTTTAAACTTCAAATAACAATATTTCTCCTTAATTTAACTCCTCACGTGCAATTATTAAATATTGAATTTCGGTTGTTCCCCCGCCGATCATAAAGAATTTTGCATCTCTAAAATATCGTTCAACTGAATAGTTATCTGTATATCCACTTCCTCCATGTATTTGAATTGCATCTGAGGCGATCTTTACCGCATTTTTACTTGAGAACGCTTTTGCCATAGATGCTTCTTTAACGAGGTTGATATTTAATTCATGCAATTTTGCTGCACTATAAGTCAATAATCTTGAGGCTCTTAGATTTGTTGCCATTTTTGCAATTTTCAATCTTATTATTTGAAAACGTGAGATTGGTTTATCGAATTGTAGATTATTTTTAGCATATTTTTTAGAATCTTCTAAAGCTGCCATTGAAATTCCATTACATTCAGAACTGAGCGTAATTCTTTCTACATTAAAAGTAGCCATTAAATTGTCAAATCCTTTTCCCTCATCGCCTATCATATTTTCTTCGGGGACTTCTACATTTTCAAGTTTAAGTATTCCATTATGTAATCCATGCATACCGCATAAAGCATATGGATTTTCAACCTTAAATCCAGGTGTGTCTTTTTCAACCATAAATACGCTCATTCCATTTCTTGGATCAACATTCTGATTAGTAATGGCCCATATAAAATAATAATCTGCAATTCCTGCATTAGTTATAAATCTTTTTGTACCATTCAGAATATAATTATTGCCTTTTTTCTCTGCTTTTGTTTTAATTCCAGCTACATTTGAACCCGCCTCTTCCTCTGTAACGCAAATAGAACATAATTTTTCGCCAATAGCCATTTTTTTTAAATATTTTTCTTTTTGTTCCTCGTTTCCATAATTCGTAATTAGATAATTCATCAAAATACAAGGTGTTCTTATAACTGAAACTGCTACATTCATTCGTGCGATTTCTTCTGTAATAATGCAATGAGCTATCATCCCCAATTCAGTGCCATTATATCTTATAGGAACTAAAGTCCCAATATATCCATGATTACCAATCTTTTTGATTATAGAAATAGGAATTTCCTTTTTCTTATTGATTTCATCTTTAATTGGAGCTAATTCCTTAGATAAGAATTCTCTGATTTCATTCTTTAAAGCGATATGTTCTTCTGAAAAAAACAATTTATTCATCATTCATCCCTTTTTTAAAATCGTAATAACAAAGATATTGAAATTATAAGGAGATTTTTTTCTTAATATCTATTGTATGTTACTCTATCAAGACAATATTTATAGTATTAGTATCTAAAATTTCATGAATTTCAAATTTTAAAGAATATGAGATATGAAAGGAAGAAATAATTCTTAACTAAGCTTCCATAGATGCGGGTTCAGGATCTTTCTTATTAACAGCATTCTGATACTCTCCTTTAACCTCACTTAAATCAAGAGTCACTACTGTATGCCCAGAATGTTTTTTTTCAAATTCCTTTAACATAAAATTACTTTGTACGTTGCTTGGATGGATTGGAAGATATTCTTTACATTTAATACATGCTCTTACTCTCAATTAAATCACCTAAAACCTAATTAAGTTTTAAAAAAATTAGAAATATTTTAAACTAATCCTTAAAAATTATAAATTTTAAGTTCACCTTCTTATCTTGTAACGATAAAAAAAACATATTCTAAAGAAACTAGATTTATATATTTATTATGAAAGGTTCTTATATACTTATTATTGAATTGGCTAAATCTCTTAAATTGAAAATAGGAGCTCTAGGTGAAATTGAGTTTTTTCCAGGATTTTATGCTTATATAGGTTCCGCGATGGGTAAAATTGGGTCTTCTACTTTACTTAATAGAGTTAAAAGACATCTAAAAGCTCCCGCAGAAAAAAAATCTCACTGGCATATCGATTATCTCCTCAATGATGAAAATACTAATATTGTTAAAATATTACTCTGCCCTTGTAAAACAAAATTAGAATGTATTCTCGCTGATGAAATAAAAAATAATGCTGATGATTTAATTCTAGGATTTGGCTGTTCTGATTGTAAATGTGACACTCATCTATTTTATTTTAAAGATTTTTATTTAAACCTATTATTTTAGTAAAATAATGAGGGATATAAATAAAATAATTAACATTATTTCAGGAATAATTCCATATTTTTTATAGTTTAAATTTGGCAACCAAAAAAAGATTTTTTCACGGATTATATCAATTACATTAGAATGGATAAAATATTTCTCCCCCCAGTTTTCAATGTTTTCCTTTTTCTTCTTTCTATTTTGAATCGGTCTTAATATTGCCCAGTCCCATATATCAACTAAATTGGCAGATATAGCCCCAAGCCAATATGGAATGAAGAAATAAATAGCTGCTCCCAGAGAGGCAATAAGGATAATAATATGCCAGATTACCCAAAACTTATCTTCCTTATGAGCTTCTGGAGTATGATATGTAATTTTTGCTAAAGCATCAATAAAAAAATGAGAAAAAAATGAGAAGATTATTGTAAGGATAAAATTCCATGGGAAAATGAAATATTTGAAGCCCACTATCTGTAAAACTACTCCAATTAATATATGAGTTATAGCTTCCAAAGTATTTTTTTTTAAAGAAATAATTTTTGATAAGATTGTTTATTACTTTAAATCTAAACTACTTGTTAAAAGTTTTAAAAATTTTTAAACCATTAGGATGAATTATTATTAAATAATAATAACAAGAAATAAAAAAAATAACACGAAAAGTGAAAAATTATGGGAATGTTAGATGGAAAAGTCGCAATAGTCACAGGTGCAGGACGCGGACTCGGAAAAGAAGAAGCGTTGGCAATGGCACGAGAAGGCTGTAATATTTTGATAAACGATTTAGGCGCTTCCTTTGACGGTACTGGAAAAGAAACTAAAGTTGCGGATGAAGTCGCAGAAGAAATTAGGGCGCTTGGAGTAAAAGCTGCTGCAAATTATGATTCTGTGACTGATTTCGATAAAGCGAAGGGTATGATTGATCAAGCTGTCTCTGAATTGGGAAGGCTTGATATTGTAGTAAATAACGCCGGTATTCTCAGGGATAGAATGCTTTTTAATATGTCTGAAGAAGAATTTGATGCAGTAATTGCCGTTCATTTAAAAGGTACCTTTAATATGATGAGACATGCTGCAGCCTATTTTAGGACACAAATTAAAGAAGGAAACATGAAAAAAAAATCAGGAAGAATTATCAACACGGCTTCCGATGCTGGGCTGCTGGGCAATATGGGACAAGCTAATTATGGCGCTGCCAAAGCAGGAATTGCGGCAATGACGAATATTGCATCGATGGAATTAAAAAAATATGCTACAGTAAATTGTATAGTTCCTATGGCTAGAACTCGGCTTACAACAGATGCTACTCCAAAAATGGCAGCAGTAATGAAAAAAAAGGACAAATCCGGTATGGATGTATTCCATCCCTCAAATGTAGCTCCTTTAATAGTTTATCTTGCTTCCAATAAGGCAAGAAGAATAAACGGAGAGGTTTTCCGTATTGCTGGTGATAAACTTTGGTTATTCCAAGGTTGGCATACGATTAAAAGAATCGATAATAATGGAGATTCATTCACACCACAAACGATTGCTGAAAGAATGCCTGAATTAATGGAAGGGGCACCTGAGAAACCAAGTATCATGGCTGTGGCAAGCGAATTACTTACAGAGTAGATATTAAGGCTTATTTAATAATAACTTATCATTTATTTCTTTTTCTTCATATTTAAAAAACTTTTCTCTTATTCTAGGCTATTCAAATCCATTTTTTATATCTAAAGAATGCCATCATTGATCCCGCGGCTATTATCATTGTTATAATCAAAAGTGGATAAGCGAATGGAAAAGCTAGTTCAGGCATGTATTTGAAATTCATTCCATAAAATCCTGCCAAAAATGACAATGGAATAAAAATTGTTGAGATTATAGTAAGCACTTTCATAACATCATTCATTTTATTGCTGACACTAGATAAATAAAGATCTAACATCCCTGTAATAATGTCCCGATAATTTTGTATTGATTCATTTATCCGGTAGACATGATCATAAAGATCACGTAAATAAACTTGTAGATAGTCATTAACTAATTTAGAGTCTTCTCGTTGGAATTGATTAACAACATCTCTCATGGGCCATATCGATTTCCTAAGGTCCATAACACTTTTCTTTAATTTATATATTGATTGTAAAACGCCTATTTCAGGATCTTTTACTAATCTATCTTCGATCTCCTCTATATATTCCCCTATTAATTCTTGATCAAGAAAATAATGGTCAATAACAAGATCTAATAATGTATAAGCAAGATAATCAGACCCCATAGAACGTACCCTTCCCTTAGGTACTTTAATTCTATCTATTATTGGATCAAAAAGGTCTGTATTTTTTTCCTCAACAGATATAACATAATTAGAACCTATAATAATACTTATTTGATCAGAAGTAAACTCATCTAATATTTCATCCCATATAATCAATTTTAATACTATAAATATATAATTTTCATAATTTTCATATTTCGGTCTTTGATTTGTACTAATAATATCTTCAAGAACAAGTGGATGAAATTCCATTATGTTTCCTAATTTTTCAATCTTTTGCAGATTTTTTAATCCTGAAATCTTTATCCATCTAAGATTAGATTTTTCAATCTTTTTTATATCGTCATTAAAATGTTTGATCTCTTTAATATTATATTCCTCCTTGTTAAAATCTATAACCATTATGGTTGTTTCTTCTAGCTTACTTTCAAGCGGATATGTTAAAGTTCCAGGAGGTTCTCCTATTTTTGTATACTTTTTGTGTTTTCTTAAGCGGTCATATATTTTTTTTGAAATTTAATTTCACCAGAATATTGTTTTTTATGTATAATAGATTGAGATTGAGTAATTTATAAAATTTAGGTATTCATTTGAGATATAAATTAGATAAAAATTTATGATTTTTAGAAAAAAGGTTTTTAATTGTTATTGTAAAAAAATAAATATGGAAAAAAAATTCCAAATAACTTTAGCAATTTTTTTAACACTTTTAGGAATACTTGCACTTCTTTATGGGGATCTAATATGGGAATTCTTTGGTTTAAGTTCACAATCACTATTAATAAATTCCATTATCATTAATATCTTTGTATATGTCCTAAGAACAATTATAGTTCGAATCGTAAGCTACGTATTAAAAACAAAAATAATCCGCTTTCTGATAAATTTTATTATAAATATTATTTGGATTATATTTGTTTTTGAATTAATCTACACTATAGAACCAACTTTAGGTGTCACTATTACTTCGTTCATAGTTGTTGCAGTTTCACTTACATTTAGAGATCGAATCAATAATGTAGCTTCTGGGATATTGATTTTAGCATCTGAAACTTTTGATATTGGAGATCTTATAGAAGTGAATGGAATTCAAGGATTTGTTCAAGAAATTGATCTAAATTATACAAAAATAAGGGAATTAAACGGACTCATTACAGTATTACCTAATAGTAATATTTTCAATGCTGCAACGAAAAAATTTACTCAGAGACCATCAAAGAAACTAAAAAGTAAAAAAACTCAAGAAAAAGGATTCCATATAAAAGAATATGCCGATAAATTTACGAAAATTATATCCAAAGAAGAAAAATTAACTAGGTATATAAAAACAGTGGAGATCTTATCTAAATGGAACCCGGCTGAATTAGAGAATATTTTATCTGATATTTTTGACAGATATAAGGAAGTATTTGGTTTTAGACCATTTTATTACATAAATCAAACATTTATGAATCGATGCAATATTACCTTACAAATAGTCTCAAGAGAACCTCAATTAATTGCTCTGTATTATAACGCCTTTTTAAGAGATGTGCTATTTATTTTATATCCAGAAAAGATTTTTATGGATTGGGACGGCGACAGACGAAATATTATTGATAGTATAGAAAAAAAAGGAGGGGTTGAATAAATGGCATTATTTAATACGGATCTCGAAGCATTTATTTATCTCGTTTTGATAGTAGTCGGTCTATTAATATTAAACGTAATAATAAAAGCGGTGACAAGTAGCAAAAGAGTTTCTGCAAAAACAAGAATAATTATCAAATTTTCTTTCAGCTTGATTTCACTTGCAATTATTTTATATTTCATCCTCAGCGGATTCCCTATAATATCTGAAATCCCTCAAACTTATGTTGCTATAATCACCAGTTCAGTGAGTACTGCTGTAGCATTTGCATCCAGTGGAATATTTGATAATGTTGTTTCTGGTTTAGCTTTATTAGCAATAAAACCATACGATTTAAATGACGTTATTAAATTGAAGGGTTTAATTGGTGTTGTGAGAGATTTGAAATTAACTAAAACAGTAATTGAAACATTTGATAATGTTAAAGTGCAAATTTCTAATAAGGATGTCATTAATACCGAATTAACCAATTATTCAATAAAGCTGGACAAAATTAAAAATTTTGTAGATTTTAAACGCGTAATTCATTATTCAGAAGATAATGAATTTCCCCCTATTGAATCAGAAGGTCTAAAGCAAGAGGAATCATCATTGAAGAACATTTTTAATAAAACAATTCATAGAAAGGATAATCCAAAAATCCATAATTATATTTGGAAAATGGAATTTCCCTATGAACGATTTAGACTTGCATTGAAAAGGGTGGAAGAGATTTGCAAAAATTACGAAAAAAGATTTGATTTTAAACCAACTTATCATATTGATGGTTTTGGTAATTTTATTGAAGTGAGATTCCGAATCTTAACGACTGATTCCAAGAAAATTTTCAATATTCAACCAGAATTCGCTAATGAGATTTATAAAGTTGTCCATGAGATGTGGGAGAAAATTTAATAATTCTTCCTATTTTTTTTTCTATAATTTTTAATCATTTGACCAACCATATTACTATTCAAATACTTGATTTAACCAGAGATCAAACTTAAGTAGAATAATTTTTTAACTTCTAATTGTTATAAGAATGTGAAAAAAAATGAATGAAAAAATACTTACATTTGGAGAAATAATGTTACGTCTTTCTCCTCCAAATTTTCAGCGATTTATTCAAGCTCGATCATTCGATGCAATTTATGGTGGCGGAGAAGCTAATGTAGCAGTTTCCTTAGCCAATCTTGGCCTACTTGTTGATTATGTGACGAAATTACCTAATAATAAATTGGGAGACGCCTGTATGAATTATTTGAGACAATTTGGTGTAAATACAACCAAAATCGTAAGAGGGGGAGATCGTTTAGGGATATATTTCTTAGAAAGGGGAGCTTCTATTCGTTCTAGCAATGTTATATACGACCGAGCAAATTCTTCAATTGCAACAGCTGAAATACAAGACTTTGATTGGGATGAATTATTCGAAGATGTTCGATGGTTCCATTGGACTGGTATCACGCCTGCTATTTCTCAGAGCCTAGCTGATATTTGCCTTCAAGCAGTTAAAATCGCACAAGAAAAAAAATTAACAATCTCCTGTGATTTAAACTATCGAAGTAAATTATGGAACTATGGAAAATCCTGCAGTGAAGTGATGTCGGAACTTGTTAAATATTGCGATATTGCTGTGGGAAATGAAGAGGATTTTGAAAAAGTTTTTGAAATGACCCCTCCTGAAGTGGATGTTTCCTCGGGTAAAGTAGCAGCTCATAATTACAAATATGTCGTAGATGAATTTAAAGAACGTTATCCAAATATCCAAAAAATTGGCATTACATTGAGAGGTTCTATTTCGGCTTCCCATAATACATGGTCAGGACTCTTATATGATGGTCAAAAAATGTATACTTCTCCGGTATATGATATTGATTTTATTATAGATAGAGTTGGTGGGGGAGATTCTTTCAATGCAGGTTTAATTTATGGCTTATTAACTTTTAAAAATGATTTGCAGAAAGCTTTAAATTTTGCTGTGGGTGCATCTTGCCTAAAACATAGTATTGAAGGAGATTTTAATTTAGTCTCTAAAGAAGAAGTGCTCAAATTAATAAAAGGTGATGCATCGGGGCGAATCTCTCGTTAAAAAATTTCTAATAATTCGAATTTATTTCAAAAATTTCTTATTTTCTTATAGTTTCTTTTTAACTATAATTCTTAAAGTATGTGAGATTAGATGGAAGATTATAATAAAATGATTTTAACTGCTACAACCGCAAATAGCTGGATTTATCCTGAATGCAAGAATTGGGCGGAAACATTAGATGATCTCATTGAGGATGTTGTTCAATGTTATAAGGCAGGAGCAACAATTGCTCACGTCCATTTACCCAGAAGTGAGGAAATCGAAACAGTTAAAAGAATACGAGAGAGGTGTGATATATTAATTCAAGCAGGAATGTCAAGTGATAGCATTCCAGAAAGACAAGGGGATATTGAAGCTAGACCTGATATGATGTCAATTATTCTCAATCATCATGATGAGCATTTTACTCAATTGAGTGTGAATAAACTTCATCCTCTTGATGAATTAAAAGAATATTGCGAAATTTGTAGAAATTATGGCATTAAACCCGAATGGGAAGTATGGCATACAGGGTCTTTTTGGAATTTGAATTATTTAATCAATAAAAATATAGTAGAATCTCCCCACATCTTAACCTTGTTTTTTAACTGGCCCGGAGGCACTTGGTCTCCCCCAACAGCCGATGAATATCTACATCGAATAAAATATATGCCAGAAAATTCTGTTCATACCGTAAGTATTATGGGCGATCAACAAACAAAAATCGCAACTTTAGCAATATCTAAAGGTGGAAATGTGAGAGTAGGTACCGAAGATTATCCTTATATTAAAAAAGGCATACCAGCTAAAAATAATGCGGAAATAGTAAAAAGGATGAAGAAAATAAGCGAGGAAATGGGTCGAGAAGTAGCAACTCCTTCAGAAGGAAGAGAAATCTTAGGATTATAGTATCAGATTATTTTAATATAATTTAACAAGGTTAGATAGATAAAATGGAGTTAAAAAATAAAGTAGCAATTATTACAGGATCAGGTGCTGGCATTGGAGAGGCTACCGCGAAACTATTTGCTGAAAATGGAATTAAGGTGGTTTGTAATTCTTTATCAAAATCAGCGTTAAGGGTCGCAAATGAAATTAATAATAGTGGTGGAAAAGCAATATTCGTTCAAGCAGATGTATCTAAAGAGGATGAAGCTAAAAAAATTATAGATCAAACTATTGAAAAATTTGGGGAGTTAGATATTTTATTTAATAATGCCGGGATTGTTCTACCAGGAAGTGTTGACAGAATTACCATAGAGGATTGGGATAAAACTATGGATGTTAATCTAAAAGGCATTTATTTGGTTTCAAAATATGCAATTCCACATCTTAAAAATTCAAAAGGGACAATTATCAATAATTCTTCCTCGGTTGCATTTACCGGAGTAAAGAATAGAGCTGCTTATACAGCCTCTAAAGGCGCGGTTCTCTCTTTAACAAGAGCAATGGCAGCTGATTATATTGATGATGGGATAAGAGTTAATGCAATTTGTCCCGGCACTACAGATACTCCTTCACTTGCTAGGAGGCTAAGCAAGTTTGATAATCCAGAAAAAGCTCGAAAAGATTTTATTGCAAGGCAGAAATTGGGACGTTTAGGGAAACCAGAGGAAATCGCAGAAGGAGTATTATTTCTCGCAAAAAATGAATTTACAACTGGCGCAAGTTTGTCAATTGATGGCGGAATGACAATGTAATAGGTTAAATTATCCTATAGAGGTATTTTATATTTTAACTATTAATATTTTTCATTAAAACGAATAAATTTTGAAAATAGAAAAAAGAATTATTTTCAATTAAATTAACGGGTTGTCCAACCCCCATCCATTCGTAAATCCGCTCCTGTCATATAAGAAGCATCATCAGTAGCCAAGAATAGTATTCCTGTTGCGATCTCTTCTGGTTTAGCCCACCTTCCTAAGACCCCCTCTTCTTCGAATTCTCTCTTAACAGTATCATAATCAACTCCTCGATCTTTAGCTTGTTTTGCTACATCGCTTTGAAGCATCGGAGTATCAGTTGCCCCTGGGGAAACACTATTTACTCGAACATTGTAAGGTGCCATATCTAATGCCAAAGCTTTAGTGAACCCCAATACTCCTGCCTTGGTTGAGCAGTAATTTGCATGATTTGCTTGACCAATATGAGCCGCCACTGAGGCGAGTGTTATAATTGATCCAAATTCTTGCTTTTTAAAATAAGGGATTGCATATTTACATGTATAATAAGTCCCTTTAAGATTTACATTTATTAACAAGTCATAATCTTCATCAGAAAATTCATCAATAGGTCCAACCCTCACCACTCCAGCATTCACAATTAAAACGTCAATTTTTCCGTATTTTTCAATCGTGAATTGGATCATTTTCTTTACTTTTTTAGGTTCTCTCACGTCTACTTTCATGAATGAGACCCTCTCTTTAACTTTAGCAAGCAGATCATACGTTTCTTTTAATCCATTTTCATCAATATCTGAAATAACTAAAAATGCACCTTCATCTGCGAACAGCTTAGCTGTTGCTCTTCCAATTCCGGAAGCTGCCCCTGTTAAAACACAAACTTTATCTCTAACTCTCATTTTTCAATTATTTTAAATTAATTCAAATAAATTTAACTTTAAATATAGATTATAAAAAAATATAAATTATTTTACTACTGTAGGTCTATCTAATGAGGATAATCGTTCACAGCCGGTATCAGTAACTCGATAACAATCCTCAACCCCAACTAATCCTTGCCCCCTAACATTTAACCATACTTCGATGTCTAACACCATGTTTTTTTCAAATGGAATGTCCATTGAAGACATTGGACTAAACATATGAGCTTCTTCACATTCTAATCCAATATGATGACCAGTTATTAAATAGAATCCTCTTTTAGTTAATTCTTTAAGATATTTCTGTGCATCATCTGCTAATACTTTCGGCATCACGCCGGGCTTAATATTATCAACGCAAAAGTCTTGAACTTGGATCATATAGTCTAAGGCTTTCTTAGCTTTTTCAGGCTCTTCTCCTACAACAACTCCTCTACTCACATCTGAAATATATCCCTCCCATACTGCTCCAAAATCAAATCTAACAATATCATTTGGAGTTACGGGAATTCCTAATCCTGGAGCCTCAGGATCTGAGGGACCTATATTCATAGTCAAATGATCCCATCCCCATGCGCCTTCATCCACAATTGTTTTTCGTGCTATTTTTAATAATTCTGTGTCCTTAATATTTAATTCAGTGGCATTAATACATGCTTGAATAGCCTTTTCGGCAACTTCAGTTGATTTTTTAATTCTCTTAATTTCCTCATCTGTTTTTATCAAACGCATATCGAGAAACGCATCATCTGCGTCTATAATAGTCGAATCTGGGAAGTCTTTTCTTATAGTTTCTGATTGGTATCTTGGCATCAAAGATTCAACACCAATCTTTTTATTCTCCAAATCCCATTCTTTGATTTTGTTAGTCAGCATTTTAATAGCAGCCTCCATACTCCCAATCCGAAAAACTTCGCTTGGATCAATCCACGAAAACTCTTCGACACTATCATATAGTGACCAAATTATTGCGCTTTCTTCTCCATCTGCTTTAATCATTGATAAAAAAGGGTATTGGTTTTTTAATACGTACAAGATGGGATTTGGTGCTACATGAGTAACTGGTAAACCAGTAGTATAAAACACATTAACGGGAGTCGAAGCGATAAGGAGATCTAAGCCATGTTTTTCAAGAGCTTCTTTTGCTTTATCTTTTCTATATCCTATGGGTTCCATTTTTTTCACCTTTTTTTAAAAAAATTCTATGCTATCATACATTAAAATTAGTAATTAATTGAATGTTATTTAAAATACAATTTAAAATTTTAATTTACTTTTCTTTTTCTTTTCCTTTTTAGGGTTTAATAAAATTTATTTGTTTTTAAGCCTAATGGTAAATTATGGAATATATTAAGTATGGTATAGCTGGTTTGGGTGGAGCTTGGATGTTTCATAGTGCAGGTGCGAGATATAATGATAAAATAAAATTTATCTCCGCATTTGATATAGACGAACGAAAACTCAAAAAAGCTTCAAGAATCTATAACATAGAATATTATATGGATTATGATGAATTCCTGAAAAGTGATATAGATGCTGTTTTGATAATGGTCCCTCATTTTCTACATGAAGAATTCGTTATAAGAGCCGCGAAAGCGGGAAAACATGTGCTCTGCGAAAAACCGATGGCAAGAACTTTAGAGGAATGCGATAACATGATAAATACAACTGAAAATGCTGGTGTAAAATTCATGATTGCAGAAAATCATCGATTTCTGCCCGCTCACAAATATATCGCAAATGCGGTACGACAAGGATTACTAGGAGATATATTTTTAATTCGAGCATATGAAGGAGTAAATGAAATACCAGGTTTAATGGATCCCGATTTATGGAAAGGGGATCCTATAAAAGCAGGAGGAGGTTCTCTTATGGATATGGGAGTACATAAATTTGCGACAATTCAGTGGATATTGAGCGATAACGTGGATTCTGCTTATAGCTGGATAACTAAACAATGCACTACCCTTGAAGCAAAGGCTGAAGATAATGCGATGGTTTATCTGAAATATAAGAAGGGAACTATAGTAGACATAGTTCTTAGTTTCACTGTGATATCTCCTCCAACAAACTCTTTGGAAGTATATGGAACAAAGGGAACAATCATAGAAAATCATATGTGGGAAAATCCAGTTCAAATTAATTCTACTCATGAGGCAATGGGAAAAAATAAAGGCATTTGGTTTGAACCAAAAATCGAGCATGAGCCTTTTCCTAAATATTATGAAATTTCATCCCGTATAGAAGACACATACTTTACTGATTGCATTTTAAACGATAAAAAACCTGAGTTTACTCCAGAACAAGCAAGACAAGCCGTTGCAACCGTACTTTTAGCTTATTTATCTGCTATAAAAAACAGAACAGTTTCATATAGAGAATTGATGGAAATATATAAAACAGAAGGTACTAAAACTATTTTAAATGGAATTAACAATGTTATTCAAAACAATTGCCCAGAATAACATTTTTGGCTATAAGAGACTGATTTTCACCCTTAAATAATTTCTAAGATTCTAATTCTAATCTTTAGCAAGGGGTCGTGAAAAAAAGAAAAAATTTTATTATATAATTAAATTAAGTGGAAAGTATAATAAAATTGCTAAAATAGCTGCCATTGGAAAAGTGAGGATCCAAATAGTTACAATCCTCCATAAACCCCCTTTTTGAGGCGCTCTTCTTGCTTTCGCTAAACCAATAAGAGATGCAACTAACATATGAGATCCTGAAAGAGGAATCCCTAAGAATGTTCCAACGAAAAGGATAACAGCCGTGGGAACTTGACTCGCAAATGCAGAACTTGGAACTAGTTCTGTAATATTACCTACACTTTTTATGACTCTTCTGCCTAGAACAACAATCCCAATCGAAAAGCTTACTCCTGCTATAATTAAAACGAAATCTACATTGATTAATAAACCAACTACTATACCTGCGGCGTTTGATACATCATTTCCCGCTCTCGAAAACGCTGTAAGGCAGATAACCCCTAGCAATATATATGAAAATATCTTTTCTGTTCTTTCAAAATCTTTAAAACCATCTAATTTACTGATAACACTCTTATGGATCAACTTATAAACAATATAAGTTGCCACGAAACCTATAATAGGGGATAATAGCCACCAGAAACTCATTTCTAAAATCGTTATCCAGTTTACACCGCCAAATCCACCTATTAATATTCCAACACCCATAATACTTCCAATTGTTGAATGCGTAGTAGAAATTGGAGCTCCTAAAGCGGAGGAAACTATTAACCAAATAGAAGTAGATATCAATATAGTAAGAACAATTGAATAAGAAACTTCAAAAGTTAGTAAATCTTTGCCGACTGTTTCGCTCACACCTCTTCCTAATATAAATGCTCCTGCTATTGCTAAGATGCTGCCAAGTATTAGTAATTCCTTCATTGTAAGTGTTCTGGAGCCATGAATTGTTGCAAATGTTTCATCATTTGCACCTATCGCAAATGAGATAAATATAGAGATAATAATGAAAACAGCGATAATTGGGACGCTAATAGCCATAATATAATCATCTCCAATTATCTAGTAGGATATTTTATTATCAGGCCCCTAAGATAATCAGCAATATCTTCTATCCAAGCAATAACATCATAAATATTATTGACTAATTTCGAAGTTAATAGAACTCTGGTTGGCTCCTCGGTTTTTTTATAAATATTTCCGAGTAAACTGTATCTTAAATCTCTCGCATCTCTCCTAATTCTTTCTATTTCTAAAGTTTTATCAAACGCTCCATCGAAATCTGTTTCCATTAACTCTAAGGTCTCTGTAAGATGATTGATTAAAATATAACATGTATCACACATTATTTCAAAATCTTCTGAGATATCTTCGTAAAGATCAAAAGGATAAATCTTTAAAAACCGCGAAATAAATTCCATTTTGCCTAATGCTTCGTCAACTAATGTAATTATTTTATATCGATCCTCCACTAAAAATGGAAGCGCTCTTTTATCTTGAAATAACACTTTAATATAACTTTCTTTAATACGATCACATTTATGTTCGGCATCAATTACTCCATCTAATTTACTTTTATCTAACTTTTCATTTATAAAATCTTTCATAAGATTATTTAATAATTCTGCTCCTTTCAAAAACTCATCACGATATTCAGCAAATATTTCATCTATACTTTTTTCATCTTTATTTTTCATTTTAAAGTCCTTTTTTTTACTAAATAAATATATAGAGATATATATTCTACTTTTAAAAAGATTTTGTTACAATTCTGCTGAATTTAATTATACCCTACAAAGCGTAAAAGTATCAGAGGAATAGAAGCTGTGGCTTAGATAAACATATTCACGGATATCCTAATGATAAATAAGTAGGTATAAAAATCGGTTTTCTTATTTTCATAGAATTATTCTTTTTTTCCAAAATTTTAATCATAAATACACTCCCTTTTAGTTTCAGAAAACCTAGTTTGGAAAAACCCCTACTTAGAAAGTGATCCTTAATGTCTCCATAATATAGTAAAATTCCTAAGTTTCGAGATATCGCAGCCTTCATGATTTTATCAATTAAATACGATAAGGTTAAACTTCCTAATTTTTTATTCGAAATAATTTCTCGAGACAAAAATATTTCATGAATTATACCAATTTTGAGCTTAAAATTGAATTTTGAAATATATACGTACTCATGAGTTATAGTTGCTCCACCTATTATCTTTTTTCTCTTTTTAACAAATATATAACTTGGGATTTCCCTTTTATATGGGACATTAATTCTTGCCCAATTTAATTTATGTTTCGAATATTTAGAAAAGAACTCATAAGATTTTGGCATTAATGAGTTTAGTTCTTTTTTATATTGATGATGTTTTTTACCATGAGTAATCTCAAAATTAAAATCTCTAAAGAAAGGATTAAACTTAACATTAAAATTTAAAATAATTCTGGGTATAAATGAAATTAATGCGATAAGTGGAGCAAATGGCAATAGGAAAATGACATTTTTGAGGAGATTAAGAAGGTGTGGAAAATTAATATAGATTTTCAAATTAGTAAAATCCTGAAAGCCTTTTTTTAGATATATTTTATTTCTAGCAATACTATCTGATCCAGTTATTAGGAAAGCTAACTCACATCCTTTTTGTTCCATATACTCGATTGCCTTTTTCATTAGATTGGTAGCAATTCCTCTTTTAGTATAATCTGGGTGGCATGAAATATCATTAATATTTCCAACAAGATATTCTTTCCCTTTTATCAGAATTTTTTCGACTGGATTTACATATACAGCTCCCACAATCTTTTTCTTTACCTTATCTTCTGCTATTTGAACCATTTCAGGTTCAAACTGAGGTGAATCCATATATCTCCAAGTAAGAGATCTTTGAGTTCGAATAAGGCTTTTTCCGTTCATTTGGAAAGCTTTCATGAATAAAACAGTCAATTGATATTCATCTCCTCTCTGATAATGCCTATATATGATATTCCTCATTTATCTCAAATCTTTATTACGATTGAAATATTAAAATTTTTATACTTATAACTATATTTAGAATATTAAATAATAAATTAAGCGAACTGAGATAGATGAGTGATAATATAACTTCGGTATTAGATTCATTAAAAGCTATAAAAGGAGTGCATGGAGCAGCACTGATTGAAAAATTTGGTCTCATAAAAGGTAGTGCCTTACCCGGCTGGGTTGACCCCGAAGCAGTCGCCGCAATGGTGACGCTTATTCTAAAAGCATCTCAAAGAGCAACCAAAGAATTAGAACAAGGTAAATTTAATAACGCAATCATCGAAAGTGAAAACGGAAAGATTCTATTTACTGAAATTAAGGGCAATATTTTAACTATTATAACCACGGTTGATGCTAAGCTTGGAATTATCAATCTTAAACTTGGTGCGGCATCTAAATCATTAGCTGCACAAATATAATCTTTTTTTTCTATTCTTAATTTTTCTTACTAACGCTATATTTAATTCTTTGCTTAATCATTAACAAATTAAGAATAAGGAACTATTATTAAGAATTCATAAGAGATGGATATAGTAAAATAAGAAATAAAAATAATACATAATATCAATATTATCCACCACTTTAGAAATATTGGCACTTTTTTTTGGTAATCACTATATTGCTCCTTAAATGTTTTTCCTATTGAATAAATTTCTTCAATTTTTGCTGTTGCGATATAAATGAGAATGATGATTGGAGATAATATTAAACTATCAAGTGCTCCTATTTCAAAGATTAACCCGTAGAAAATTAACATATGACCTAAGTAAATCGGATGTCTTGAAAATCCATAAGCACCTTTAGTAAGTAATTTATCCATTTCCTGAGCACCTAAACCTCGTTTTTTTATAAAAAGCCAGATAAATATTAAAAACCCTGATATTATTAAAATCTGCCCTACAAAATTCAATATAAGCATCCCTTCTCCGACCAATTTTGCTTGAGGAGAGAATGGTATTAAAAAGAAGATGAATATTATCCAACCTATAACAGTTAAAAGGTTAAAGAGGGAATTATCAAGTATTTTTTTAAAATATTTAATATTCTCTTTTTTAATGACCATTATTTGTATAACACACCAAATAGCAAGCCATATAAGTAGAAAAGTTATTGGAAATATCATTTTATTTTCTGAAGAGGATTATCTTGCTATAATAATGATTAGATTCAATTTAAGAATGTTTTATATTAATTCATACATACCAAAATATAAAAAATAATTATAGTCCGATTTTTAACTTCAACCAACTAAAATCTCGTCTATATAGCGTGATAAATAAAAATGGATAAATTAGAGATGATCTTCTATTTTATCAATAAGTAAATCTCTTGTAATTCCAGGATCTGCGGTACCATGTGTTTTTGCCATGCATTTCCCAATCAAAGCCTCCAAAGCTCTTGGATTCTCTTTATAATCCTTTATAATTTCTGGATTTTCTTCTAAAACCAGATTCACAATATTCTTTAGCTGTTCTTTATCAGCTAACCGTTTTTTGCCACTCTCTTTTATAATTTGTTCAACTGATTTGCCGTACATTAGCTTATCAACAAAACTTTTTGCAATCTTACCTGTGATTTCTCCCTCTTTTATTTTCTCTATAAGAATTGCTAATTCTTCTGGTTTCAATTTTGTTTCGGTTATACTTTTATTTTTAAAATTTAACCACCGAGATATATCAGACATTAACCAATTACAATACATTTTATATTCTTCTGTTCCAAAATTCTTCATTGAATGAATCCCTTTTTCATAAAAATCTGCAATATTTTTATCTAAAACCAAAATCTCGGAATCATGGTCTGATAAATTATATTCCTTTTGAAATCTATTCATACGAGCATTTGGCATTTCTGGAAGCTTTTCATTGACCTTTTTTATAAACTTTTGATCAATCTTAATAGGAACTAAATCTTGTTCTGGAAAATATCGATAATCTTTTTCGAATTCTTTGGTTCTTAATCCTATTGTTATTCTTCTATCATCATCCCAATGACGTGTTTCTTGGATTAATTCTTTTCCTCGCTTTATCATATTTTTCTGACGTTGTATTTCCCATTTTAGCGCTCGTTCAACTTCCTTAAAACTATTAATATTTTTTACTTCACTTCGAGGATAACCTTTAATTGAGATATTCGCATCCACACGCACAGACCCCTCTAAATCTAAATCAGCAATTCCAGTATATTGTACAATAGATTTTAAATGGTTTAAAAATTCTCTCGCTTCCTTGGGAGATTTAATTACTGGTTGGGTGACTATTTCTATTAAGGTTGTTCCAGATCTGTTATAATCTACAAGAGTGTAGGGTGAGGTCGCTATGCTGCCCTTATGTACCAATCTTGCCGGATCTTCCTCAAGATGAATCCTGTCTAATAATATATCCTTCTTTTTTCCATTACCCCTTAATGTTATATGTCCTCCATCACCGAGTGCTTTCCCTCCTGCTTTATTATATTGGGTAATTTGATAGCCCTTCGGGAGGTCTGGGTAAAAGTAATTTTTTCTAAAAAACCAAAACTTTTCATTAATATTACATTCTAATGCAAGAGCTAATCTGGTAGCAAATTCTATTGCCTTTTTATTTAATACAGGGAGAGCCCCTGGGAGTCCTAAACAAATGGGACAAATTAAACTATTAGGTTCCTTTCCGCGATAGTCAGAACTACAGCTACAAAATAATTTTGTCTTTAAATTTGTTAACTGTATGTGTATCTCTAAACCAATAACAATATCATCTCTATTATCGTTCATATTAGTTTCCTCCTTGTTCTACTATAGGTGGCATTTCACGGTAAATATCTAATTTCTGTTCTAACTTATATCCTACATTCAAAATGTCATTTTCTTCAAAATAATTTCCAATAATTTGAAATCCTATTGGTAAATTATTTAAATCAAATCCACATGGAATCGATAAGGCTGGTAATCCAGCTAAATTTACGGGACAAGTCAATATATCCATCAAATACATTTGTAATGGGTCATCTACTAATTCACCAATTTTAAAAGCAGTGGTTGGCATTGTGGGTGAGACGATAATATCGCATTCTTCAAACGAATTTTGGAAATCTTTTCGAATTAAGCTGCGAACTTTAAGAGCTTTAATGTAAAACATATCATAGTATCCAGCAGATAAAGCATATGTTCCTAATATGATTCTTTTTCTTACTTCGTCTCCAAATTTTTCAGATCTTGTACGGCTAAAATTTTCATATACATCTGCTTTAGTTTTTTTAACCATTTTTCCATATCTTAACCCGTCAAATCGAGATAAATTAGAACTAGCCTCGCTCATGGCAATTAGATAATATGTTGGGATAGAATATTCTAAATGAGGAAAAGATAAATCAATTGTTTGTGCTCCTAGATTTTCAAGATCTTTAATCGCATTTTGAACCTTATTTTTTACGGTTTTATCAACTCCCTCCCCAAAAAATTCTTCAGGAATCCCTACTTTTTTCCCTTCAATTGATTTTTCTAATTCATTTGAATAATTATCTACTTTTATATCCACAGTAGTCGAATCAAGTGGATCATCACCAGCCATAATTTCTAAGAGTAATGCAGCATCCTTTACACACCGAGTAATAGGACCAATCACATCTAAAGAATTAGCATACGCAATTAGACCATACCTAGAAACTCGTCCATATGTTGGTTTTAACCCTACCACTCCACAATAAGATGCAGGAGCTCTAATACTTCCTCCAGTATCACTACCTAATGCAAATATAGATTGCCCGGCTGAGACGCAAGATCCCGAACCTCCACTTGATCCACCAGGGACCCGTTTTAAATCCCAAGGATTATAAGTAGGGCCATAGCAACTATTTTCTGTCGATGATCCCATAGCAAATTCATCCATATTAGTTCTTCCAATGCATATTCCATCTTCTTGTTCAAGTAATTTTTCTGAAACTGTGGCATGATATGGTGGTCTGTATCCCTCGAGGATTTTAGAGCAGCAAGTAGTAGGACTATTCTTTACACAAATAACATCTTTAATAGCGATAGGAAGTCCGTAAAGCTTTCCCAACTTTTTCCCATTTCTGATTTGATTATCTAGATCTTTCCCTTTCTCAAGTGCTTTTTTCTTCTCCAAATGAACGAAAGAATGTAAACTATCTTCAGTCAGATTAATGTGTTGAAAAGTTTGTTCTAAAATCTCTGATATAGTTATCTCTTTATTTTTTATTTTTTCAATTAGTTCGTAACCCATGTAATCGATGATTTTCATTGATGATACCTAATTTTTAATGATTTAGAGTGAATTCTGTATATTTTAATTACTATTATAAATTTTATATTTCTAAAAAATATGATTGAAAAAATATCTTAAAATGAGTTTAATCGTAATATCAACAAAAATTCAAGATAGAATTATTAAGGTTCTTTTCTATCCATCGTCCTTGGAAATGGAATAGCATCTTTTATGTTATCTAATCCACATATCCAAGATACAACTCGCTCTACTCCTACTCCATAGCCTGAATGAGGAACACTTCCATATTTTCGTAGATCAAAGTACCAATCATAATTCTGAGGGTCTTCTCCTTCTGATTTTAATCGTTTCTCCATATTTTCGATGGATAAACTTCTTTGAGATCCCCCGATAATTTCACAATACCCTTCAGGGGCAATCATATCGAAGCATAATGCCTCTTCTGGATTTTCTTCACTTGGAGGTTTATAAAATCCCATGATCTCTGTAGGATAATGAGTGACTACGACCGGTACATTAAAATGTTCTGCTAATGTTTTCTCTTCTATAGTTCGTAAATCTTTTCCCCAAGGTACATCCATTTCATAGTTTTTATTAAGAATCTCTAATGCTTCATTATATTTTATAGTTGGATATTCTGTTTCGACATAATTTTCTAAAATCGAAATATTTCGCTCTAATAATTCTAAATCCTTCTTATTATTCTCTAATACTTTTTTTATGATAAAGCGTATTTCATCCTTAGCTACTTCGGTAACTTCATCAAGTTCCATCCAGGCTGCTTCCATTTCTGCCATCCAAAATTCTGAAAGATGCCTTGAGGTACTTGATTTTTCAGCTCTGAAAGTTGGTCCCATATTATATATCTTTCCTAATGAAAAAATACCTGCTTCAGCATATAATTGCCATGATTGACTTAAATAGACTATATCTTCAAAATAATCCACCTTAAATAAGGTAGCGCCACCTTCAGACATCATAGGTTGAAAAATTGGAGCATCAAATTCATAATATCCTCTACCTCTAAAAAATTCATGAATCGCTCCGACTATAGTATGCCTAATTTTAAGAATGGCATTTATTTTTCTTGATCTGAGCCATAAATGACGATTTTCTAATAATAATTCTATAGATTGATATTCAGTAATTGGAAAGGGTTCTGCAATTTGAATTATCTCTAAATGCTTGACTCCGACTTCATAACCAGTGGGAGCTCGATTATCTTCTCTCATCTCACCACTTAGTGTGATTGATGATTCAATTGTTAGAGATTGCGCTTCCTCGAAAAGATCGGGGGTATTACTTTTCTTAATGACACACTGAATTATATCTGATTCATCTCTTAAGACAATAAATGTGAATTTATTGGATTTTCGTTCTCGATAAACCCACCCCCTTAAATGAACTTCTTTTTCCTCTGGAAACTTCCTTATTGCTTCTTCAATCGTCGTATATTTAGAATCCTTCATAATTCTATTAAAAAAGTGTTAGAAACTTTAAAAAAATGTCTTTTTTGGATTATATTGATTAAATAATATCAGATTAACTAATTGATTTCATAAAAAAGAAAAAATGACAGATTACTATACTCCCTTATCGTTTTTACTGTCTTTTTGACGAAGATATTTACTGAAAATTTTCATGTATAAATCCTCCTCAACTGGCATTTCAGTAGTCATTTTAGGATTTTCAGTAAATTCTACATTTGCTCCTCTAATAATTACCACAGGAGTTTGTTCATCCGCCTCTCCTAGTAAAAATTGAGCCGCACTAACGAGATCATCGGCCACAGCTCTTAAAGTTATTTCTAAAGGACGACCGAATAAATCCTCTTTTCCAATACAATCCTCCACAGGTTCAAATCCCGCTGTTGCGAGAGCTATTCCAATCGTACCTTTCCTAAGAGGTTGAACTCGTGAATCAGCTATGATTATTCCTAAATTTTCAAGATTAAAGTGTCCCTTTAATTGTTTATAAAATTCCCAAACAATTTCTTCTCTATTTATGGGAAAGAGGATAACATTATTTTTCCCCGCATTAGATTGATCAATACCAGCATTAGCAATGAGAATGTCATTTACTTGCGTTAATATAACATGTTTCATACCACCTAAGATCATATCGGACTCTTTTAGTATAAGTTCAACTATTCTCTCGTCCATCTCATATTTAGTGGATAATTTCTTGGCTTTTTTTGAAATTTCTGTCACATCTGATAAATTAACCACTCTCCCTTGAGCTGTAGCAATAACCTTTTCCGAAATAACTATTATATCGCCATCCTCAATGATTTTTTCTGAATCTTGCAGTTCCTCTATTATAATTTTAAGTAAAGAATCTCCCTTTTTGATGATTGGCAATTTCAAGGAAAAAAGATGCATAATGAAAAAGAATTAATTTTATTTGAAATAGTTTTTTTTCCTTCAATAAGCAAATGAGTAAAATTGAATCTAATTTATTTGATTTTTTTAAAATTGGAGATGATTATCCCACCGTCCTTATGGGGGTAATAAATTTAAGTCCCGAATCTTTTTATAAATCCTCAGTCTTTGAAACCTTTGAAGAGGTCAGAGAAGCCGCCTTGAAGATGATAAGTTCTGGTGCTAATATTATTGATATTGGAGCACGATCTACCGCTCCAAAATCTCCAGATATCACTGTAGAAGAAGAGAAGAGTCGTATTAATTTTGTATTAGAAAAATTATTTCAAATCATTCCAGATAATTTAATCCTTTCTATTGATACCCAATATACTGAAGTGGCAAAAATAGCATATAAAATTGCTAGTAAGTTTAACAAAAAGATGATAATTAATGATGTAAGTGGTCTCAACACAGACCCAAATATGATGGATTTTATCACAGAAAAAAATATTCCAATCATTTTAATGGCATCCAAAAATCAGCCAGGAGATTTATGTACTATGGAAGAAATAATAGAATTTTTTAAAAACACTATTACTCACTTAAAAAATATAGGATATAACCAAAATAATATTATCTTAGATCCCGGAATAGGACACTGGGTTGAAGATAAAATTTATGAATGTGATTTGAAACTCATTTCAAATCTCCATAAGCTAAGAGAATTGCAGACACCGATTTTAACTGCTCTCTCTCGAAAATCTTTCATCGGAGAGGTATTAGATATTCCAGATCCTGAGGATAGACTGATGGGTTCACTTTCCGCTACTGCTATTTCTGTTTATAATGGTGCCCATATTATCCGAACACATGATGTAAATAAAAAATTGAAAGATATCATAAAAATGGCAGAAGCACTTAGAAGATACAAATAAATATTTTGAAATTTGTTGTATTTTACATTTAGCTGTCCTCAATTAATTTGTCTATTTTCTCCACATTATTTTTCGCTAACCACTAAAATTTGGAAAAATATCCATAAATATAGCTTGATGAATCTAAAAAATAATCAAAAAATTAGAAACCAATTTAAATAATAAATAATTTTTAGAAAAAAGCGGGGTGATTTAGATTAAAAAAAGTGGAATAGTTTTAATTATAATTTTTATTGTTGCTTCTGGAGCATTAGGCTTATACTTGTTATATATCAGCTCATTCAATAACAATTCTTATATCCCTGATATTGAAGGTGATGGAATTATTATTAATCATAATCATTCACATCTGGAAGACTTTCTCAATATCCCTTCTGAATATATTGATGCTGCGAAAGAAAATCTCAGTATAGTGTATTGGCATACATCACATGGAAGTCAAATTACCACAGGTATGAACTCACTAGATACCTTCATGGGAGATGAAGATATTTATAAATTCAATAGTGATGGCTCAGGCGGAGCTCTTCAGTATTTTGAACCTTCGATTGAATATTCAGAGAGACATCTTACGGGAAATACAGATGGTTTTGGTGATACTACAAGATCCTTTTTAAATTCCAATCCTGAGTATAATGTAGTCATATGGAGTTGGTGTGGATTGGATAAAAATAATGCTTCTATCAATCAATATCTCACTAATATGAATCAATTGGAATCTGAATATCCAGGCGTATATTTTGTTTATATGACAGCGCATTTAGAGGGAACTGGCGAAGAAGGGGCACTCCATTATTATAACGAAATGATTAGAAATTATTGCATCTCACATAATAAAACACTCTATGATTTCGGTGACATCGAAAGTTATGACCCTGATGATGAATATTTTCTTGATAGATTTGCTGACGATGAGTGCTATTATGATAGTGATGGAAACGGTTCACGAGACGCCAATTGGGGAATTAATTGGCAAAATACTCACAATGGTGTTGATCCCTATTCTGATGGGGGAGAATGGTATTCTTGCTCTCCAGCTCATACTCAAGCAATTAATGGCAATATGAAAGCATATGCCGCTTGGTATCTATTTGCTCGATTAGCGGGTTGGCAACAAGAGATATAATGCTAATTTTTTCTTACACGAATTTGTGTGGGCTCAACAATTACAATTTTATTTTTAGAGTTTTCCAAGTTGAAATTATTTAAAAAATCCAAAAAAAGATTTTCTACAGCATTTTTTCCTTGTTTTCGTGTTCTAAGAACGATAATACCCTTATTAGGTAGATTAGTATTTATAAAATCAGTGTCCAATGTTATAAGTATTCTTTCTTCCTTCAAACAGAATTCAATTAATTTCTTATCGATAATCCCTTTCATTCCTTCATGATAAACTGAATCGACTTAGAAATTTCCCTCCTTTTCAATTAACCTTTTTAGGAGAAAAAGTAAATTTTCATCGATTTTAAACTTCACTCTCTTGCTCCTTTCGGGGTCTAATTGCTATTATATCTTCTCTGGCTAATTTTGCGCCATACTGAAGCGCAGCATATATATGTTTTTCTTCTAATGATGGATATTCTTTTAGTAAATCATCAATTGTTAGCTTTTCGGCGAGAGAATCTAAAATTACTGAAA
>JAWOFX010000098.1:0-31840 GCA_046497275.1 Promethearchaeia archaeon
ACTAATTGAGTTCCAATAAAGCCCGTACCACCGGTAACTAATATATTCTTCTGATTTTTCGACATTTTTTTATCCCATATCTTAAAATAAACAGTAGAAATAGGTTGAGAATTGAAATTATAAGGATTTTATTGTCAAATGCTTTTAAATAATATCCAATAAATAAAACTATCAACAGTTAAAAATCTCAAAAATAGTAAATTATACTTTCTTAACATTAAAATTATGAAAAATAGGAAAGCCAGAAAAGCCAGTTATTTCAAATAAGAATTGGTTTATTAAATATATTTTTACCTGATTTTATTTTTTTATATATCTTTTTTCACTAGACTGAGGAAAAAAATTATAAAGAGATTAAAAATACTATTTAATGAATTGGAATTTTAATAAAAATCTAGATCCTGTAAATGAATAGAGATAATATTTATTCTTTCCATTCTCAATTAGCTTTACCATTCTTAGAATCTGATGAAAAAACGTTAGATCATATTTTCAGCATTCTAGAACAGAAATTTCAGCTTACAACAGGATCAAGTCAGAGATTTATTGATCTTGGTTCGGGAAACGGTCAAGTAGTAATTTATTGTGCGTTAAATTATAATATCCATTCTAAAGGAATTGAAATTAATTCTCATTTAGTGGAAGAATCAGAAGAACGTATTGAAGAACTTAAAAAAGAGAATAGATACGATAAAAAAAGATTTAAACTTATCCATATTAAAGAAGGAGATCTCTTTGATCAAAATTTAGGAGGATATGATTTTATTTATATTTTTTCTCTCCCCACTATGCAGAAATATCTCAATCATGTATTTATTACTGCAAAAAAAGGTGTTATTTTTATATCATATAAATATCCGTTAGCAAATTTCGCATTTTTAGAGATTCTTTATACCACTAATATTAAAATTAAAAAAGACGAAATATTGATATACTTCTACAAAAAAGTATGATATTATTTGATATTTTGAAGTTTTATCCTTTTTAAATATAATATTCATCGAATATTTCTAATCGGCAATTTCAATAACAAGAGTATTCATTCTTTTTAATTTTATTATTTTTTGCCATTTTGTAAATAATTGTTGGAATATTATATCTCATAAAATTTCGTTTTTTAATTGAAGTTAGTTTTTTTCCCCGACGAAAAGTATCTAAGAATGATGAAATTATAAGTATAAATAGATGTGAGTATAAACTATTAAGTTATTAATATTATCATTTTATATTTGGCGATAATCAAGTTATCTGTAAATTAATTATAAAAATAAGAGAATAGTGAAGCAAGTTAAATTTCAGAAATATTATACAGCCCCTCTTTTTAAATATCACTAAATAATCTAATAAAACATCAAGATCTATGTGATGAAAAATGGCCTCGAATGTCAAAATTTTAGAACCAGCACATATCGAAAGGTTTTTTCAAAGAGATCTTGATAATCTTTCAATAAGTTCGGAAGAATTAAATTTTCATGAGCAAAAATTTAATTTTATATCCGAACTTTTGACTTTTTTATATTCACACCTCAATAAAGGATCAATTTATAATATAGAAAATTTAATTAACATTCTAATTGAGATCCCTAATAAAAAATTTGAGAGAAATATTTTTAATGAATTTGATCCTTCATTGACCGAAGTTGGAGAATATCATATAACTTTTTCCCTTACTGAAAGGAAGAATTATAAGATCGAAGATTATTTACGAATGCTAAATAAAGTCCGGGAACTAATAAAATCCTGCCAAGAGTTAAATTTGAATGAAAAAGCGGAATTATGTAAATTAGAGAGATGTTTTATGAAGAGTTATCTTAAAAAGATGAAAACCCAACTAAGTTAATCTTTATATTGTTAGCATTAATTTAATTAAACATTATCTTTTTATTGCTTTTGCATTTTTCCTATTTGAAATGTCTCAATTTTGTTTTAATTACGAAAATCGAATAAATAAAACTAGAGAATTATTACAGAAATTCGAGTTGGATTTTATCATCATAACTAATATCCAAAATCTCTATTGGCTAAGCGGAACTGCTCAATATGGGGTTTTATTATTATCTGAGAAAGAGAAGCCCACATTATTTGTGAGAAGAAATTATTTTAAAGCTAAAGAGGAAACCTATTTAGAAAATCTGGTAGAACTTGAAAAAACTTCACAGATAAAAGATTTTATTTTAAACTCGAAAAATAGTCTAGATAACCTAACTATTGGGATGGAGCTCGATTCGCTTCCTACTTCATTTTACCTATATTACAAAAATATGTTAAAAGGAGCAAGTATTAAAAATATTGAACTCGATTTACGGAAATTACGTATGATAAAGGATAAAAAAGAGTTGGAATTATTTAGAGAAGCAGGAAAAATCGCTCAGAAAGCACAAGAGAGAATCCCAGAGATTTTAAGACCTGGAATTAAAGAATATGAGGTCGTTGCTGAGGTAGTATATGAAGCTATGAAAAATAAATCAGTTCATTTTAGTAATGTAAATAGCACTTTTGGAAAAAATTGGTTAATTTTAGCGAGTGGAGAGAATTTATGGACTCCAAGTTATTTTCCTATTCTCTCAGGCAAAGGTCTTTCGAATGCAATTCCGTATGGTTATTCTGAGAGAGAAATTAAGCAAGGAGACATAATTATGTGTGATTATGCTATAAATTATAGGGGATATCATGCAGATCATGCCAGAACATATTTTTTGGAATCATATCCAGATGGATTTAAAGAAAAGTACTTAATTTTGAAACAGATCTATGAGGAAATTAAAAAGGATTATTTAAAAGTAGGAATTCCTGTATGCAAGATCTATAATAGAATGAAGGAATTATTAGATAAAGAAGGGCTCGGAGAGTTCTTTCAAGGAAATGGATATTATTATCAAGGGCTTGGGCATGGGATAGGCTTAGAACTGGATGAACCTCCAGCGATACTTCCGAATAGTGATATAAAATTAGAAGAAAATATGGTTATTGCTTTAGAGCCGAAAATAATTATTCCAGAATGGGGAGCAATAGATTTAGAGGATGATTTTATAATCAAAAAAAATGATGCCGAACAAATTACGAAAACAGCTTATTTATTTGAATAATAAAGTTTATTGCGAAATTTTCTAATTTCTCTCTTCAATCTTAGATAATAGGATTAACATTTAATTAATAATTGTAGACTAAAATTTAAAATAGAAACTTACTTTACTTTAATCCATGCTAAATCATCGTCTAATAGATCCCCCGAAAAAACCAGATGAATTCGTTAAGGCAGCCGTTAATTTCTTAAAAAAACATGCAAAAGATAAGAAAGTTTTCTGTGCCTTATCTGGCGGAATTGATAGTTCAACTGTTTATTTATTATTAAAAGAAGCGAAAATTGACACTCTTCCTATATTCATTGACCATGGGCTTATGAGAATCATTCGAGGGGTTGAAGAAAGAGAATATATCAAAAATCTGTTTCCAGATGTAAAAATTGTTGATATTAGAAATGAGTTTTTACCCCAAATATTTGGTGAGGGAGATGCGGAAAAAAAGCGGCAATTATTCAAAGATGCCTATTCGAAAATTATTAGTGAAGTTATTAAAGAAGAGAATTGTGATCTATTAGCAGATGGAACAATACTTCCGGATATAGAAGAAAGTTTTGGGGTTAAAATAGGAGATCTTAAAGAAATTATGAGTTTAGAAGAAGAAAAACGGCTGATGGAAAAAAATAAAGAAGGATTTGTAAAAAGCCAGCATAATTTAGATATAGCATATGATGTTGATGCTACCATCCAACCAGTTGCGAGTTTGACGAAGGATGGAGTGCGAGAAATATTAAAATATTTTAAAATGCCTTCAGAATTAGTTTATCGGAAAGCATTTCCCGGGCCTGCATTAGCCGCCAGAATTATCGGTCCAGTAACAAAAGAAAATTTACCTTTTGAGAAAAAAGTTCATGATATTGTGGAGAGTTCAATAGAGAATTATTATGAGAAGAGATATGGAAAATATATGATAATAAATGATAAAGGAGAGCAAGAACCCTTCCAATCATTCGCTGCAATTGGGAAAAACATAATAGAAAGTAAAGTTACTGGAATAATTGATGCAATGCGTTCTTATGGATATCCATTAATAGTGGAAGCTAAATGGAATTTTAAAAAATTAGTAGAAACAGCGTCTAATCTTAAGAATTATACACGCCTTCTCTTTAAGTTAGGAAATAACAATAGAGGTAAATTTGATATTATAATACGGAGTGTAAACAGTATTGATGCAAGAACTGCATCTGTTACGGAATTGCCCTTAGATTACTTAAAAGGCCTTTCGAGAGAATTATTAAAATTTAAGGAGACTAAAAATATTTATTTTGATATGACCTCAAAACCCCCTGGTACAATTGAGTATGTATGAAATGAGGAAAATAAAAATTAAAGAATGTAAAAAAAGTCAGTTCTATTGTATCTTTGAACCACAACTTTCACAGAAATTCGCATTTGGTCGAAGTTGATGGCCACAATAGGGACAATAATTTTTCTCACCAGACCTAACCTCTTCAACAGGTTTTTCCGGTTTCTCTTGAAATTCTTCAGCGGGTTCATATTCCACTTTTTCACCCAACACAATCTCGCCTGTTGCTGGATTAAATTTGTATCGAATTTCTCCATTTTGTCTTAAGTCCAATAAAACCCTTAATACATCGGAAGGTTTAATACCTACTTCTAAGGCTATGTTTTCCAGTTTATGTGTGCCTTGAAAATTTCGCTCGGCTATAGCAACTTTTACAGCCTTTTTATATTTATAATTCGTATATAATTGCTCAAATCCACCAATGAAAATGAAAAATGCTGGAATGAATAACCAATAACCCCACGAACTTAACCCAATAAACTCAATGTTAAGGGCCAAAAACACTAAAGAGAGGATTGCGACAAATAAAAAGACTATACCAGTTGCGAATGTTCCTATTGCTGCCTCATATTTTTGTTTTTGATATTCTCTTTTATAAGAAGTGTCGTTCATTTTTTATCTACTTCATTATTATTTTATTAATTTAAATAATTGAGATTCCTATTTAAGATATTTATAATCCAATTTTTCATATAAAGTTCTTCATAAGTCTTCTTAAAATCATTTTTGAATCTTTCTAAAATGAACTCGAGGAGAGCTATAGATAAGCTATAAAAAATTCTAAGATTGTATTAGGAGAGAAAAAAATATAATAGATTATATAAATCTCAAAAATTGTAAATTATTGTTTCGATTTCTAAAATAATATTTGCTATTTCTGTTGATAAATAATTCGCTGTTTCGTATCCGATTTTACTTTTTAAATATAAGCAATTTACTGTTGAATTTGCCATTTCAAGAATAATGATCGTATGCCCTAAGGTGCAGGTGATGTTAAGATCCATTGATAATTCGAAAATAGACATTTCAAGTAATATAGCGGAGAACAAGAGTAAATATTTTAGATCTCGCCCTATAAAATTAATCTCTGTTTCACAATAATCCTTTAAATTAAGAGTTCGTACTTCAATTTGAGCAATATCATATCCTAAGCTGGTTTCTTTGATATAATCAACAGAATGCCCCATTAATAAAACGATAAAATTACGTATTTCATGTAATTTAGATTTGATCATCAATGAAAAGTATATATTTTTGAAATATCATAATAAAATTATGATTAAATGGTTAAACGCATTATTTTATTTTCTTAATATTGAAGGTTTTACAACATTACAACAAATTCTTTTGACGAATCTTATTCTATTGCTAATAAGTCGATTGATCCTTATCATTTCTTATTATTTACGATACAGAGAACTATTTGAAGGAAAAGGGAGGCCATTTAAGGTGTTCTTTCCTAATAATTATGTAATTTATTTTATTCTTAAGGAAATCTCCGTTATATTATTAGGAATCCTGTATTTTCCTCTCGCTGTTGCAGTAGCTATTTTTTCCCTTATGCTGTCTGGAGACTATATTAGAAATATTGGGGAGGAAAAGAATTCGAAACTCTTATCAATACTTGGAAAAATTATAAAAATTTTCACACCCTTCATAGGTGTTGTATATTTCATTCTTGACGCGAATTATCTTGTTTTGGCAGGTATAGCTCTCAGCCTATTAGTCTATATTGTGCTAGGTCAAAAAAGAGTGTCTTATAGCATTGCTCAAATAAAAGAACGATTAACAAATAGTCGATTCAATAAAACAAAAGTAGGAAAAGTAGTCCATGCGATCTTATTGATTATTATCGTAGGTTCTTCTCTGTTTATCATTACGGGCGTTGGCGTGTTTAGTCCTCCAGAAAGGATAACAGAATATGTGAGTATGAGGGACGGTGTTAAGTTAGCCACGGATGTGTATTATAGTCCTGGATCATTTGGTGCGCCACGACCTGTTATCCTAGTAAGGACTCCTTATGGAAAAACAGGATGGGCAACAGATTTATATTCTCTCTTCTATTTTACTCAAGACTACCATATGGTTGTGCAGGACCTTCGAGGCACATATGATTCCGAAGGTGGACAGAATTTTCTACTCTTTACTAAATCCTATTTAGATGGTGTTGACACTGTTGATTGGATTATGAATCAATCCTGGTGTAATGGAAAAATTGCAAGTGTGGGAGTTTCTGCTCTCTGTATTAATCAATATTTCTATGCTGGAATGAATCCTAATGGATTAGAAGCCCAATCCCTATGGTTTGGTACACCCGAGTTATTTGATCATGCTATTTATCAGGGTTCGTATCATAAATCCTCTGTCGAGACATGGATCGAAAGTACTGCACCAGAGAACTATGATTTTCAGATAAATACGATTTTTGATTATTTTCCCAAGAATGAAACGATGTATAACTCAACTTCATTAAAAATTCCGATTGGACCTACGTATTCTAATATTTCTACAAGGGCATTGCACGTAGGAGGTTGGTATGACCACTTCCTTCAAGGAACTATAGATGGGTATATAGGATATGATGATAATGGAGCTGCGCGAGCCAAAGGTCACCAGAGATTAATTATGGGGCCGTGGACTCATGGATCCGTCTATGGAGGGAAACAAGGACAACTCACATACCCAGGAAATTCGAATGGATTTAATTTAATCTTTCAATGGGAACAAGAAATATTCGATGAATCACTAAGGGGAATTCCAGCCGATTGGAGTGGACCTCGAGTTGCATATTATCTAATGGGAGATGTGGATACTTCTGGAGATTGGAATTATTGGAGATATGTAGATGATTGGCCTTTGGATCATATAGATACAGTGTGGTATTTCCATCATAATAAAAGTTTAATTAAAGATATTGTCCCAACAAAACTAGGCAACTTTTCCTATCTTTATGATCCACGCGATCCAGTGAAAAATCTTGGAGGACAAAATCAGCCGTTCGATTTAAATGGCCCTTATGATCAGAGACCAATAGAAGACAGATCCGATGTGTTGCTCTTTGAAAGTGATGTGCTAACAGAGCCATATGAAACCGTCGGAAGGATATGGGGGCACCTTTTTGTTACTTCAAATTGTACAGATACCGATTTCACTGTGAAACTCACTGATGTATATCCTGATAATCGATCAATGCTTATAACGGATGGTTCCCTTACAGTAAGAAGTAGAAATGGGTATACAGTTGAAGATTTCATGACAGGAAATCAAATCAACGTCTATGAGCTTTGGGTGGATTGCTGGAGTACAGCATATACATTTGCTCCAGGACATAAAATTAGAGTGGCTATTTCAAGTTCTAACTATCCTAGATATGGACTTAACCCAAATACAAACGCATCGTTAGCTGAAAGCTATTTAAATTACAATATTGCCAATAATACATTATGTACTGGACCTATCTATAATTCCTCTATAATTTTGCCTCAACTTGTATAAAAACAAAAACTTCTCAAATAAATTAATTAATTTTTTTTATTTTATTTACCTAAAAAAAAATTCTAAGGATTGGGATGTCCTAATCGTTTTCTTAATTTTTTTGAAATCCCTCGCAAATTTCGAATGTCAATCGCAATAAAATCAAGAATATCTTTCGGTGCTCGATTCAGGTCATATATAAGATTAGCCCATTCTTCAATCATAGATGCATTTAGTTCTTCATCTTGTAAAACTTCTCGAACTGCTTGAATTTTTTGAGTTGGAGGGATTCGAGATTCTAACATTGATGCAACCGCCCACATATTGATAATTGCTTCCAGATTTTCATTTTCCCCGACGATTTTAAAAGCTTCTCGGAAGATTATACGCTTATCTTCGATTGGAGCCTTTTGTCTTGTTATTGCCCTTCCAAATGCCATAACTGTTTTTACAGAAGGACTTTCCTTAAATTCTACAAATTCTTGAGAATTCATTATTTATCACCCAAAATTCTTATTTTTTAACTCTTTAATCCATGAATTTTTATTTTTAAGCTCCTCATACACATCCAAATCACCGAAATCTGCCCTGAATTGGTCTTTTTCCATTTTTATTAAGCGAACCTTCCAGTCTCTGGTTTCAATCCCATAGCTTATAGCATCAGGAATTTCGAGTTCTCCTCGTTCAGAGGGCTTTATTTCTCTTAAAACTTCAAATATTTCAGTTGAAAGGATGAATATTCCACAATTATTCAGATTCGTTCCTTTTATATTTGCTGGGGGCTTTTCCACCATTTTAGTACAATATTTATCACTACAAAATATCGCACATCCTTTTTGGAGATTCTCCAAGTAATTTGTAACAAGAATAAAGTCTTCATCCTCATTTTTGAATATTTGATATACTTCTCGATAAATCTCATATGGGACGATTATATCTCCCCATGTTAGAAAAAAATGTTTTTTATCAATATTTTCTTCACATAGAAGGACCGCGCCCCCTGTTCCATTCAAATTTTTCTGCTCCACATATTCAATACTTATATCCCATTTTTTTCCTTCTTGGAAATACTCAATTATTTGTTCTTTTAGGTATCCAACTACTAATATAAACTCAGAAAAACCAGCATATTTTAAACCTTCTAAAAGATATTCCAATATAGGTTTTCCTTTTACGGGTAGCATGGTCTTTTGATATTTTTCTGTATAAGGGTGCATCCTTGTTCCATACCCAGCGCATAAAATAATTGCTTTCATAGAATTTAAAAGACGTGATTAAATCTAAAATTGTTGGATATTAAATAATATATCCATATTATAAAATTTTTTACATAATACTTTTCTTTAATCTATTTGTTCAATTGAATAAATTTTCTGCATTCAGTTTTTTGGATTAAGTATTAAAAACAGAGTATTGATCTAAGAATGATCAGAGATGTATTAATCATTAAAGACGGATTACCTATGTTTTCAAGAAATTTCACAGACAGAAGAAATTTTATCTCTGATCAGAATAATTTAATCTTAGTTTCAGGTTTCTTATCAGCTCTAAACTCTTTCTCAGAGGAATTTGATGATCTTGGGTCTATAAAAGAATTGAAACTTTCAAATTCAAATTTCAGATTAGCTTTTTTAAAAAATAATACGATTCCTAACCTTATATTCTTAGCCTCTTTTGACGAAGAAACAAATAGTGTGAATGTCCAAAGATTTCTAAAAAAAATGTCCTACACTTTCTTAAAGAAATATAATCTCAGTAAAATCATTGATTGGGATGGACGATCTAATATTTTTGACTCATTTACTGAGATTGTAAGAAAATATATTCAGGATGAAGAAAAAGAGGATGATATAGATTTTAAATATAAAGTTGTTGATTTATTTAAAGAAATTCAAGAAAAAATTGAGGAAAAACCAGAAATCAAATCAGATATGGCAGATAATAATAGCTATAGTAAAAAAAAACAGAAAAATTCTAAATTTCGAAAAGTCATCCCAGTATTAAAGATTCCAAAAAATTTTAATCCAGATTTTTATTTAAGTGGAAATTTATCTAAAAAATTATTGAATCAGATTAATGGAAATAAAACAATATGTGATTTGGCTGAAGACCTTAATATATCAGAAGAGAACGTACATAAAATCTGTAAGAATTTGATCAAAATGGGATTTATTAAATTAGAAGAGAGATAATATCTTTCAAGAATTTGATTAAGAGATAGTTTAATTCTTGTTGAATCTACTTTTTCTTCTTTTTTTTCTCTATTTCTTTTTTGAGTTCGTCTATTTCACTTTTTTCTGGCGCACTAAATTTAAATTCTCCTCTTATTTTACTCTCTTCTTTTTCTCCCGATTTAGAGATTTTTTCGAAATAAAATTGTACGGGTTTATCTTGGTTCATGCAAAGATTTACAAAATTTATAAATCCAATATGCTGGGATGGCGCTAAATTGAATTTAATTGCAAGGTCGTTTCCTTTCTTCGTAGTTGTCTTCAATACTAATCGTAATTTCATAGTTTCTTTATTTATTTTTTGATTTATTCGTTAATCTAAATTATTCATAATAAAAAAAGTATAGTATATATCAACTTGGGAAATAAAAATAAAAAATTAAAAAATAGAAAAAAACTCAATTATTTTATGAAAAAATTTTTAAGCCATTCAGGAGGCATAAAACCAAAATAGAACTCTAAAGAAGCTGAAATCAATATAAGTCTGGTGATAATGACTAAATATGCTTCTCTTGGAATGATTGAATCAAGAATAGCACCAATAGCAAAAGAGATAAAAGCAATTATTAGAAATTTACCCTTTAGATTAATTTCTTTATCCTCAGATTTTAACGATTCTTTTCCAAACAGAATTCCTGTTATCATAAAAACCAGGATAAATACAAGTAAAAAGATTTCAAAAACAGGATGATATACTATCTGAAATGGAGAAACTGGAAAAGATCCAATTAAAGATGGGGCAAGGATCAAGGAAATAATAAAATAAATTTCAAAAATTATCCCAATTATAAAAAAAATTATCAAGAGAATTTTCTGTTTATCCTTATAGAGTAAATCTGTGAATGCTTTTACCCAGATTATTGCAACTACGGGTAAGAAACTATTTCCAATTATTAAATTCAATCTTAACGGAAGCGGAGTTGTAAAAAACACCAAAATAAAATTGATAGAATCAGGAAACCATGGAGATGCCAAACCTATCCAAGTAAGACCCACTAGAAGTAATTGTAAATTCTCATATTGAAAGTATTTCATAATGAATATTAAACCAATCACAATAGAAACCATTACAAAAATTAGACTAAAACCACCCTGAACGTAATCTACTATAGTAAAGGAAATTTTATTCACCTTTTTTCTTTATAATTTTTTAATATTTATTAACAAAATATTTATGGTTGATCTGATATTTATTTTTAGCGAATATCTTAGTTCTTATTAAAATTATAAGAGTATATAGAGATAATATTCTTTATTCTCTATACTAAATTTAAAACTTTTAGTTCATTGTTTAATATAATTTTAATAGCTTAAGTTTAAATTAAACCATATTTAATATCAAGTAATATCTCAGAATTATGCCATCTAAATATCGATTGCGTTATATCTTTAGACCACTTATTCAAATATTAGCTCGTGCATTGGTAAAAATAAAAGTAAATGCTAATATGGCAACTGGGATGATGCTTTTTTGTTCAATTATTAGTTTTATTTTTTTAGTTTTCTTTCGAAACCTTCTAATTTTTAGTATATTTGTTTTTTTAACAGGAATATTTGATGGATTAGATGGAGCAATAGCTCGTTTAAACAATAAAACTGATGGTTTTGGCAGTTTTTTAGATTCCTTTATGGATAGAATATCAGAATTTATAATATTTCTTGCCCTTCTTATTTACTTTTGGGATAGAATTTTATGGAAGATCATAGATATGCGGTTAATAATATTTATTTCATTGGTTTCATCTATGATGATTAGTTATTCCAGAGGTAGAGCTGAAACCATAATCGATGCGGATTTCGATATTGGATTAATGGCACGTTCTGAGAGACTGTTCTATATTTTTATTACAATGATAATATCTTTTTTTATTGGATATGAAGAACATTTTATCTTCATTTTTATGTTATTAGTTGTAATAACAGCATTATATAGAGGCATAAAAATATATTATATTATTAAAAAAGAGAAACCAAATTAAGGAGTTATCCTTAATGTAAATTTAACTCTGATTGATTCTATTTAGTTTTATTACCAATTTATCCCCATCCGAAAGATTGAAATATTCCCGTAAGTAGGGCCTTGCGAGTATTTCAATAATATTTTCTTTATGATGAGTTCTTTTTATATCTAAAATTGCGGCTTTTCTTTTCTTATCCCTGTTAAATAAGGGAGAAACATATACATCATAACAATCAACTGGGCCATATTCTCTTTCTAAAGTCTTAAAACCTTCAATAACAACGGGTTCGATTTGATTCATGAGCTCTCTTAAGATTTTATTATCAGTCTCATTTAATTTTAAATTAAGAGTTCCTTTGTAAGGCTCAAACCCTAGTTTTTCCTTAAATTGTCTATAATATCCTTTGATAGAAACATAATATCCTCCCTCTCCCATTCCTTCTACTACTTCTCCCACTATAAGTATTTTTTCAAGGATATCCTTCAAGTTATCATACATCTTAAACAATTCATTAATACCGAGATCTGTTATGGAGATAAATTGACCTTTTACTCCAACTTTTCTTTTTATCCATTTTAATTTTTCTAAATCATTAAGACGACGACTGGCTGTCTGTTGACTAACATTCAATAGCTTTCCTAAATCGTTACTGCTTAACTCTATAGAAAGAGTATCTTCTGCATATTTAGTTAACATATACAACGCAAACCAATTAGAATAATTTTCCGGATTAATTTCTTCTTTATTCGACATGATTATTAGGTTATTTGCTATTATAGTACTTTTTTATTTTTTGTTTTATTTTACTTGAACTATGCAATTCATATTTGTCGTAATATTCATTTAAACGTTTAACAATTATATTTCCAAGTCCCATTTTTTCCAAACCTTCTTTAAGTTCTTTAATATCATATTTCTGATCTGGTCCAAGCAAGATGATATCCGGATCGATTTCTTTTACCGTTCTAAGTGTATTGTTGTCTTCACGACCCAATCGTGCTTCTTTCACATTTTTAATATGCTTTATCACTTCTAATCTCTGTTTTTCTGGAATTATTGGAGGTTTTCCAGAATATTTCTCTCTATTTTTGTCTGTAGCTACTACTACATAAACTTCACCCATTTTTGCTGCCTCATTTATTAAGAAAATATGCCCAGGATGAATAATATCAAATGTACCCGCTATCATAACTCGTTTTTTATTCATAATTCCTTTTTACTCATACTTCGTTTTTTACTTTAAATGAAAGACCTAAGAATACAGGTCCTCTAATATCAATTTTTTTTTGATTGGAATGGATATATTCCATAAAAATATCATCAACTTCAATATTCACTTCAGAAGCTCTATAAACCATTTTAACTCGATGATTATAGGATGTCTTATTTTGATCAAGGAGAATTTCTATATTATATGCCATTTCATTTGCTATACCTTCAATATAAGTCTTTCTTGTAAATATTGCATCTTCTGGAGTTTTATCGGGAGAAAATCCAATTACATTTCCATCTTTTACCCATATCTTATTCAAAGTTGCAGGTCCTAATAGTGATACCCCTTCATCATGTTCCCAGATATGAACTTCAATAAATTTTCCTTTCAAATTTCCCTCCCAAACGATTAAATCAATTGGTGAAGGCTTTTCCTTATTTTCCAATGCACGATTAATGACAGAATTCTTAATTTCAATTCCTTTCTCCGTCGAAGGAACATATTTATATTTAATACCCTTTGCAATCTCCTCATCAGAAAAAGAAATTTCTTCATAGAAATAGGGATAAACTAGCTTTCTTATATCTTCTATTCCCGTTTTAATCATACTTATTCTTTCAATGCCAAATCCTAAATTGAATACAGGATAATCAATATCATATTTTGCCAAACTAACTGGACTGTAAAATCCTCCGTCACCAATTTCAATCCATTGCTTTGTTTTGGGGTGTTCAACGAAAATTTCAAATTCCGTTTGTGGAGCATAATATTTTGAGGTTGCCGTTTTAATCTCTGATTTACTATTAGAAAAACCCAATAACTCGCAAATCTCCATAGCAATATTTTGACAATCTTCTAAAGATATCTTTTCTGCCATCACGACCAACGAGAGGGTATAGGAATCATATAAATGTGTTGTATCAATTTTTTGCTCTCTCCTGAATTTTTTAGCAACAGAAAAATATTGTAGAGGTAAAGGCCTTTTCTTTCTGAGTTCACTAAGTACTTTAAACCATAAAGCAGTTGTATGACTTCGAAGTGTAGTTTTTGTGGGGATTGGTTTTAGTTCTTTTAATTCAGGAAAAATATTCTCGATAATTTGAGTGGCTTCATTCTCTTTTATTCCTAATTGATTAATAAATTCCTCAATTAAATCATCGGCCTCGATATTTCCTTTTTTATAATCTCTAAATATTTGCTGTAATTGCTCAAATTTATTAAAATTAGGAATAATTTTCTTAATATTTTCGATTTTATCATTTGAAATTCCAATATCAGGACGAGGAAGCCCTGCTAAATAAAATAGTCGATCTAAAATTAATACAGCCTCTGGTCCGTATTGTTTGTAAATTTCCTCTTCTTCTACAAACATAGGCAGGATTAGTTCTTCAAAACCTAAATTAATAAATTTTTCCCGCGCTTCAAAAACGAATTCTTGGATTGGATGACCCTTTCCCTTTTTTTGGAGGGTAAAATAATGTCCCTCTATATCTAACAGATTTCTGGACTCTAACCAGGCTTTCTCATAATCAAGCTTGGCTTTTCTTTTTATATCATCAATATCAAAGGACATAGCAAATCCTATTCAAATTAATTTATTTAATTTGTTTAATTATTCTAATTTCTTTAATTTTTTTATAAGAGTTGCAAATAAAAATGAGAGAACTTCTTGATCTTTTTTATATTCTTGATTCTGTGAAATAGAAAGTTTTCCATGAAAATTAGTTTTCTTCATTTTTATTTTTTAATAGAGACGATAAAGTATTCATTTGAACGGACAAGCTAACGTCTGCGCGAGTTTTTTCGATTAAATTTCTTGCAGTATCAGTCTTGTGTCGTAAATCCTTGGTTAATCCACTTGGATAATCCAATGAAAATAAATGTGAATAAATTTCATCCATTTTTTCCAAAATTTCATCTATGTCCTCAACGTTGGAATTTCTAATATTATCCAAAACATATCTTCTCAGTTCTCCTACAACATCCGCTAAACCAAGTGCATAATTTAATGCATCTACTTTTAATTCTGTATGGTAAGGGATTTCTTTATTATTAATTAATGAATAAAGAACAATCGCTTCAGTATATTCTTGTTCAGGAGTTTTAAGATATTTATAAAAATAGCCTGGACTCTTATTTACCAGATTTCTCATTATATCCAAGTTTTGTTCAATCTTCTCTATCTTCTCACTATACTTATCAAATTGGGCTCTATGTATCATTTTTATTGCATCACTACATTCTCTAATAATTTTTCGCGATATTCTCAAAATTTCTTCTCTATCCTCATCTAATTCATCTAGATCATCTGTGACCTTCTCAAAATTCTTTTCCACTTTTCTTCACTATAATTTATTTCTGAGTATATATTTTTTTTAGTAATTCTTCATAATAATTAATTACTCTAGAAATTTTTGAAAATTATTGCGCTATATATACATTTAAAACTGGTTTATCATAATGAAAATATTATTAATTCATTCAAACGGCGTGGAGGTTCACAAAAATAAAGAGGCCACAACGAATCCACAAAAGTTTGAAAAAGATATTATTAAATTGGAAGGACTAGTGCTTGTGGCATATGTATCAGTAGAAGATCAAGATACTTATGATATTGATGTGATTGCTAAACAAGGAGCCGACGTCATAGAAAATGCGATTCTTTCAATTACTGGATTTCCCGAGAAAATTAGGCAAAAAAATGAGGAACTTAGAGAGTATAATAGAAAAATAGAAGAGGGGAAACTGAAGGGGAAAAAACGTGAGACTAAGGAATTGATTTTAGATCATGCTCAATACCGTGTCGATAAAGTCTTAGTATATCCTTGGGCACATTTAAGCAAATTTCTCAGTAACGATCCTAAAGCGATGGATGTTTGTCCTCGTATCTCAGAATTACTTAAGGAAAGGGGGATAGAAGCAGATTATTCACCATTTGGATGGTATAAATCTTTTAAAATCGATTGCTTAGGACATGAATTAGCAGAAATGTATAGAGATGTCAAACTATTTATCCAACCAGAAGAACATTCAGAAACTGCCAAATTTAAGATAATAACACCAGATAAGGAGATTTTTGATATCAAATTCAATTCACAAGGAAATTATTTAGGAGTTCCAGAAATCCAAGATGAAAATTTTGATTTATTCTTGCGTTCTGAATTAGGCTCAAGGGAAGTGAAAAAAGAGGGGGAGGAACCACCTCATATTAAATCAATGAAGGAATTCGAGTTAATAGATTTTGAACCTAATTCAGATTCTGGAAACCTTAGATGGTACACTAAAGGAGTAATTATGAAAAATTTGATTAAACAATATTTAGAGGATTCTCTTATTGACTTTGGAGCTATCTTAGTTGATACGCCTATAATGTATACGGTCAAAAATGATAAACTAACCGCTCAAACTGCCAGATTTCCGGCAAGAACTTATTGGGTAGAATCAGGACGGAATAGATTTTTATTGCGTTTTGCTGGGGATTTCTTACAGTTTGATATGTTTAGTGAAATGAATTTACGACTCGAATATTTCCCACTCCGAGTTTATGAATGGGAACAATATGATTTTCGTAGAGAACAAGAGGGAGAATTAACTGGATTACGAAGATTAAGAGGATTTGTTATGCCAGATTTTCATACATTATGTAAGGATTTACCTTCTTCAATAGATGAGTTTAAGAAACAATATGATTTGGATAAATCATTAATGGAAGATTTAGGGATAAAGTCTTTTATCATATTCAGAACTACAGATGATTTTTTCAAAGAAAATAAAGAATGGATAATGGAATTAGTAAAAAAGGAAAATCAACCCGCTCTTTTAGAATTATGGGAGGATCGATATTATTACTTTATATTGAAATTTGAACGAACTGTTCTTTCCACTCAAAATAAAAGTGCTACTTTAGCAACCATTCAAATAGATGTAGAAAGTGCTTTAGAATATATCGAACAAGATGGAAAAAAACGGCAAAAATACAATATTTCTTATGAAGATAAAGATGGAACGATTAAACATCCTATAATTTTGCATAATTCTCCAGCGGGAGGTTTGGAAAGGATCATATGGGGATTACTTGAGACTGCAGAGCGAGAAATCGATAAAGTCGTACCTGGATTTAAAACATGGTTATCTCCAGTTCAAGTAAGAATCTTGACTATTAGCGAAGGTCAAAACTCATATGCAGAAGGTATACTAGAGGAATTAAATGAGAAGGGATTTCGAACAGATTTTGATGATAGGGATGAGACCTTAGGGAAGAAGATCAGAAAAGCTGAAATTGATTGGATTCCCTTTACAATTATTATAGGTGATAAAGAACAGCAAAATAATACTGTCTCCATCAGAAAAAGACTTATTGGTGAAAAATTCGATTCCAAGAAAAATACTTCCAAGCAAATCAATAATATTAAACTAAAGGAATTAATAAATATGTTGGAGCTTAAGATGAAAAATTATCCAAAATACAAGCTTCCAAAGCCATTCAGGAAGTTCTCTACAAAAGTTTATTTCCGAAAATAGCTAAAAGGTATATTTATATGAGTATAAAAGTTTTACTGTTCGATTTAGGAGGAGTATTCTTAGAATTAGATTTTTCCAATTTTTATGAACGGGTGATTTCTCCTAGCCCTCTTAATAAACCGCAAACTCCTTTAATGCTTAGGTTTTTTAGACAATCAGATATTTATCACGAGGGACTTATGAGTGATGAAGAGTTTTACAATTTAGCTTGTGATATTTTGCAAGCGGACAAAGAAAATCTTGATCAAGAAGAATTCTTTAAAGCCTTTAATACGATTATTTCTAAAGTAAATAGAGAAATGGTAGAGTTATTAAAAAAACTAAAAATGAAAAGGAAATTCAAATTACTGGCAATATCTAACATTAATTCAAGTCATTGGGAGTTTTTACAGAATCAAAAATGGGATTTTTTTGAATATTTTGATGATCTAATTCTATCTCATGAAGTTCATGTAACTAAACCAGATCATGAGATTTTTGAAATGGCTATTGAAAAAGCAAATTGTAAACCGGAAGAAATTTTGTTTATTGATGACGGATTGAATAATATAAAATCAGCGGAAAAACTAGGAATTATTGGAATAAATTTTAGTAATACTCAAGATCTGATTAATAGATTTAAAGAATTAGGAATTGATTTATGATTTTTAGATATTTTTAAAACTTTCTAAACAAGATCTCGCAATATTTTGAAACGCTTTTTCAACATTTTCGCCTGTCTTGGCAGATGTTTCCATATATTCACATTTCAAACGATCTGCTAAATCTCTAGCCTCAGATTCATCTATTTTTCTTTCCAAATCTATCTTATTTCCTAGAAGAATCATTGGAATATTTTTTTTCACGGATTTTTTTATTGAAGAGACCCATCCAGGTATTTTTAGTAATGATTGTGGTTCAGTAACATCATAAACTCCCAAAGCTCCGTTACTTCCTTTAAAATAAATTGATCTTAATTTCTGAAATGCTGTCTGTCCGGCTATATCCCAAATTAATAATCTAATATCATTTCCTTCAATTATTAAATCTTTTATCAGAAAATTAGAGCCGATAGTCTTTTTTAGATCGGCTGTAAAAGTATCTTTGATGAATCTTAATAGAAGGGAAGTTTTCCCGACAAATGAACTTCCGAACAATGTAATTTTAAATTTGTAGCTTTTTTTCGAAATTTTTATAACCCTTTTAATTTATTGAATTACTCGAATAATTTACACATTATATTTCTTATATATAACTAACAAATATTTATATATTTTTAAAAAATTTGAAAGTTTCTATACTAATCTAATTATTATGATACTGAGTCTTTTTTATTTTTTTTATGCTTTCCTTTTATAAATTCTTCAGTTTTTTGAATTCCTTCTTTTGTCTTCTTATAGACTTTTTTAGAGGTTTTTGTGATCTCTTCATCTGTTTTTTGTGTGATTTTTCCGATTTGAATCATTAACCACTCAGGTGACCCAACACCATTGAAATACTTAATCCATACGTACATTAAGAATCCAAGAAAGCCAGTAAAAGCAATATATGTAAATGCAAAAAACCATATTTCAAATGCTCTATAGAAAAGGCCAAGAAATACAAATAATATTAAAAACAGAGATAAAGATATCTTACCATAAAATATGACCATTTTGATGAATAAGTTATCTTTCTTTTTAATATCGATATAATAGAGAGCGATCCCCATGATAAATATGGCAAATCCAATATTATACCATAAATTTGATGAATAAGCACGAATTAAAAACGCGGGCATTCCGGGATAACGTCCAAGAGGGATAAATGGATTTGTATTCGCACTTGTAAATAATCCAACATGAGGATAAAGAGCTGGATCTACAGTATAAGGGGTTTCTAATCTAAATCCAAAAAAGATTCCCGCACATATTAAAAAAATACCTGAATAGAAAAACATTTTAAATAATTTTCTAAGGGCTTCATCAGTCCCGATGATCATGGCTTCATAAAGATATTCTCCAAAGATAGTTGATATAAAACATATCGAGATATAGGGAAGAACCGGTAATTGAGGAACTGGTGAATTGATGATGAAATCAATAATTGAATAAAAAATATTATCTCCTCGATTATAATAAAAAAATTCACGTATATTAGGTCCATATTGAAGGAGGATAACACCTATAATCACTCGGGGGATTTTTCCAACTTTCAATGCGTAATAAGAAAAGATTTGTGAAAATCCAATAAAAAAGAGTATATTCCATCCCCAAAAATTTAGAGGAAAAATAGTTCCCCCGCCATAGAAGAGAATATTGAAAACCCCCCCAATTAATATTATTGAGAGTCCTCTCGAAAAAATTCGATCACGAATTGCGTTTTGAGAGAGTTGATTTTCTTTTCTTTTAATGGTAAAAATAACAGAGAGAGCAGAAAGAAAAACGAACATAGTTGGTCCTAAAATATCTAAAAATGCGAACACTATCCCCCAAAGAAAAAGCCAATCTGTATTAAACCATGGTTCTGCATAATGTGCTAAAATAATAAAAATTATAGAAAATCCTTTAACAAAATCGATTGAATTTAGTCTTTTTGGAGATTCGATATTTTTTATTTCATCTATTGTTATTTCTTCTCTCAAATAATTAAGCAAATCGGGAGATTCTATATCTTTCTTTTCTATTACTATAGTATCTTCTCTATTAGCCATTTTACGTTTATCCTTGTTTTTTCAAAAAATAAAAATTTATTATTACTATATAGTATATTTTAATTGATGTTTTATTTGAATTTTTTTATTTAAAATTAGTACTATATCATATTGCTATGAATGATAAAAAATACCAAAATTTTAATATCTTAGGGATTATTGGTTCTATATTAATAATTATTTCAGAATTTATACCTTGGTTTTCATCTATATCTCTTTTTGAATACTACCTCATAACTATTTATTCTGCTCTCCAAGATGCTTTTTTATATCTTTTTCCTCTTATGAGTGGAATTATATGTCTTGCTGGCAATATTTTAATGTTTTTTGACCCCAAGCATCGGTTAAGATTTGGTATATTGAATATAATTGGATTAGGGTTCCTTTTTATATTCTTATTACAATTCATTCCCATACATCCATTATCATATATAATAAACCATATAGGGATTTATATCTTTTTTACCGGCTTTATCTTAGTAATTTTAAATCTAATTAATAAATTAATAATATAAACGTATAATTTTGATGTATAATTGAAAAATAGAGATAAAGAGAACGGAGTTTCAGTAGAAAACGGAGATATGAATAACATCGAATCAGATTTCTATTATGCTTTAGGTCATGATATACGTAGAAGTATAATAGAAATCATTGGAAATTCTGGATTTACATCGTTTACGAAACTTAAAAAGGAACTTCAAGTTTCCACAGGTACAATTTATCATCATCTTGATACATTATCCAAACTAATTAAACAAAAAAAGAATAAAAAATATTATTTGACAGATTTAGGAGAATTAGCATATTCTTCTTTAGAAAATAATAAAAGAGAATTTGAATTGTCCGAAAATTCTAATAAAGGATATAAATTTCCAATTATCACAATTATTTCTTCATTTTTTTCTAAAATAATTGACCCAGAAAAAAAAATTAATACTATATATATCAGTATTTTTTCGATCCTAATTCTGATTCTTGGTATTATTTTTAGTGAAATAAATCAATTTTATTCTATACTTCTTTTCTTTAGACAAATTGGTTCCATAACTCTGCCCTTTTTACCTAGTTTGACCTATATTTTGAACTTTATTATATTCTTTTTTTTGACTGAATTGTTATCGAGATTATTTTATAGAAAGAAAAAAAATATTATCCCTCTATTATTAACTTTTCCTGTAGTCTTATTGCCTATGGACTTTTATCTAATAATTCATTCTATATTTACATTCCTTGGGATTACAGAATTAGCTTTGATCTATTTTATTGATAAAATATTGTTGGTTTTTTTTCAAGCTATTTCAATTTTATTCCTAACCTATATTTTAGGGGAGATCAAGGAATTAAGATTGGAAAATGGATTTATAATCTCTTTATTAATCCATCTTACTGGCTTTACGATCTTGATTCTTTTTATTTCATTTTAATTTGATTTTATTATAAAATCTTTTTTTTGTAAATAAGATTTGATAGAAGCTATCTTTTCTCTTGATTTAGTCAAGCTTTTTTCTTTAGTAGCTACAAAACATGAATATTGGTTTCGGTTATCATCAAAAGCGATTGGAGGTGTAATAAATTCAGGAAATTTTTTTTCCATTTCAGGGATTAGTTCTTCTTTCAACTTTTTTTCAAAGAGTGGTCCACTATAAATCAATTCTATTCTTGTAAATATAGAGGTACCTATTATCCTCACTTTATAATTTTGATTAAAACCACTCAAATTCATTAAAAACTTTACGGGATTTTTAGTTAAGATCTTTCTAATTCCAATGTAAGAAGTGGTCAGGCGTGGATTGATTTCAAGAAAAAAAATTTCTGTATCTTTTAGGATGAAATCGATTCCGTATAGACCTCCAAATTCGGTAAATTTTACTTTTTTTAGTATCTTCTCTAGCAATCGTTTTTTTTCTTCAAATTTTTCAATCGGAGTTTCTCCGCCAAGATATTCAGAGGCTTTATTGGTTTCATTAATTTGTATATTTTGGGTATTAATTGATAATATAATAGGTTTTATTCTTTTCTCTTTTTTAATCGAATTTAATAATGATATACTTGAATTTTTTCCCCTAATAAACTTTTGAATTATGTAATTTCTTCCTTTTTCAAAACTTGATTCAAAATTATCTAGTAATCTATTTAATTCAGATTCGTTTTCTATTTTAATAATAGATTCTGCTCCCACACCATCATCAGGTTTAATGATTATTGGGGCTCCTATTTGTTTAAATTTATCTATGATATATTTTTTTAAGGGGTATTCATTTTTCAGAGGAATTAAATAGGTTTCAGGGGTTTTTAAGTGATGGGATAAAAAATACTTATACGTTTTGTATTTAGAAGAAGCTATCTCTATTCCTTTTAAATTAACACTTAATAATTTCTTATTGTTTTTAATTACTATTTGGCTTAATTCCGATAAAATATTTGAAAATTCTGGTGCAATAATAAAACAATACTCACTTTCTTTTACTCGAGATAAAAATTCTTTTTTATAATCATCCTCAGATTCAACATATTTGATTGAATCTATGTCTAATATTTCTGATAAGAATCTTATCCGATTATCTAAAAGGGAGATAACTTCAAGATCCAAATATTTGAAATCATCTACAATTGAACGCAACATTCCAAAACCTTCACAAAAAAGTGAAGATGGAATTTTAATATTATTAAAACCTCCACCAGAAATGAATTCATAAACAAATATTTTACTACACATAAGTAATCCAATATTTCTCAATAGACATTAATAACAAAAATTAATGAATGATGAATTAATTACTTAACTTAATTTACTTAAAAAACAATTAATTGTGAATAAAAAATGGAATACTTTCCTAATGAAGAAATTCTCCAAAGAATTCGCTATTTACATTTTAAAATAAAGCATTTGGAGGAGAATCTTGAAAAATACGAGGAAGAAGTCGATCTAGATTCTTTGAATTATATATTAGAATATACTCGAATATTAAATATAAATTATGGTAATGATATGCATAAGCCTATCCTTGAGAAGCTTGATATAACTCAAACATTCTACGACCCAGAATTTAATGAGGAGATAGAAATAAAAGATATAATCTTTGAATGTGCAAGAGTGTTATGGGTATTAGCGCGAGCTTATTCTTATTTATCTGAATCCTATGAGGAGGAAGAGGAATGGCAGAATGCTATTGTCTCTATGGTTGAATGTAGTAAAATGTATAAAGCTTCTGCATATTTCAGTGCTGCTTCAATCTTTCAAGATAAAACCGGAGAAGTTTTATCTTCCGAGAATCTAGAATTAAAATCAGAAGAAGCACGTATTATTGCTCAAGGAATAGCAGCTACTAGAGAAGAAAATAAAAATAATATTTATTTTGCTTCTAAATTATATGCAGGTCTCTCAGCACTTTCTAAAAGATTATTTTATTTAAAAAAACATGAAGAGAAAAGAAAACAACAAATCAGAGCACAATTTCATTATGATATGGGTAGGGCATGTTTCTTAAAGGCAAAAGCATCGGTTGAATCATCAATAACGCCAATAAATGAAGAAAAAGTATTAAAATTGCAACAAAAAGCTAATTTCTACTATAATAAGGCAGAAGAGATTTGGAAGAGTATGATTAATAATTTAAAGGATATCTCTCCTGAGGAAAAAGAAACAATCGAAAATAATTTGATGGTTGTCAGAGAAAATATAAAAGAAAATGATGTGGATACCTTGGAATATGAAGAGATCAAAAGAATTCAGGATCCTGAACCCGTAGTAATCATTCCAGAAAACTTGGCCCCCTTTGTTCCTAAATCAACAGTGTATCTAACAAAATTTGTCCCTAAAGATGTAAATGATAAAAGATTTAGAAAATTTAAAAAGAAAAAATTAGAAAAAAAGATACCATATTCTAGGAAGGAAAAACTTTTAGATAAGAAAGCAGGGATATTAAGGACAATAAATGAACTCAAAGTTTTGAAAGAGGCTAATGAAATAGACTTAGAAAAATTCGCAGACTTGATGGAAAGATATTCTACTAAGATACAGATGATAAATACAGCTATAGAAAAGCTAGGGAAGAAATAAATTGCTAAAAATACAATACCTTCTACTATTTTAGATATTTATTTCGATTTTTATTTATATTTGCATTTCTTTTATCCTCCTCTACAAAGAGAATGTCATAAACTTGACTTAAAACTGTGTAAATAAGAAGCAATTCAAAGAGCAAAAGTACAAATGAAATTAATTTTTCTAAAAGAGCCATCTCCAAAAAGAGAAAGAAAATAAGAAATCCAGGTTGAGGTAAATAAATTAAGACTAAGATTCCCCAAATTTTTGTATATTTTATAATATAAACAAGTTCTAATTTAAAGATTTTCTTTACTCTAAGACCTTCTAAAAGAAAAATTGGGGCAATAATTAAATTCATAATACATAATCCTAAGATAAAACTTATTTCAAGTTGTTCTAATGAGAGAAAGGGTCTTGCAATAAAGGATCCTATAAGGATACCTAGAGATAAAAATATTATAAAAAAACTAAGTGAAATCAGTCCCTCTTGAAATTCTTTAAGATCCATTATCAGTTATCCATTTTAGAAAAGATAATTAAGTAATATAAAACTAATTTATAATACAATGTCAGATACATTATCGTTATTAATATACCTTAAAAATATGCTTTCTGATTTAACTTATATCAATGGTGTAATTGCAACAGAATTGATGAAAGTAACTGAAAACTTAGCAGCGATGCGTCATGGTGAGGATTTCTTAAAAAATAGTAATTGCATCCCAGAACATGAAAAATTAAATCAAAAAATTATCGAAATAATCAAAAAATATAAAATAAGTCCCGAGGATAATGAAATTCTCGAGAAACATGTTTTGAAACATAATGATTAAACCACTTCTGTAAGACGGCATATTTTAGTTAATAATAGAAAATTTTTATTTGATTTTCTGATTAAAAAGCTTACTATTTATATGAAAAGATAAGGGGAATTGTTGAAAAATGGATAAAAATAGTTTCGATGATTTTGTGGACAAACTTCAACAAGAGATTATCGATGAAGAGCTTAAAGAATACAATGAATATATTGTAAATTTATTTCATAACCCCAAAAACTGGGGAAAGCCAAAAGATGCAGAATTCACAGTAGATAAATCATATCTCGGTCCTTGTGGTGATACTATGCAGTTCTTTTTAAAAATAGATGATGAAGGAATTATTAGAAAAGCTAATTTCATCACGGACGGTTGTGGGGCTTCTGTGGCAACAGGAAGTCAAACAACTCTCATGATTGAAGGAAAATCGTTTGAAGAAGCAAAAAAATTAACTGCTAAAGAAATAGATAATGCGTTAAATGGACTTCCTGACGATCATAAACATTGTGCTGAATTGGCAGTCCAAACGTTGAGAAAAACTATTGAAAAGTATAAAAAAGATAAAATTTAAACTCTTTATATGGAAGATATTTCAGTTGAAGATATTGATATTCCAATTGAAGGAGAGGATTTAGTTCTAAAAGGTAGTATTTACTTTTCTTCTAAAACTCCTTCCGAGGGATCTTGGATAATTAATATGCCTGGTCTATTAGATCATAGAGAGAGTTACTTTGTGAAATTATATTCAGAAAAGTTTACAACGGAGGGGTTTTATGTCCTTTCCTATGATTATCGTGCTCATGGTGAAACGGCTAAACAAACTGGTAAGAATTGGCTTAAAAATCTTTCAGCAATATTCTCAGATTTTAATTATGTGATAGATTGGCTTTTTAAAACCCAAAAAAAAAGACTAAATACGAATAAAGTATATTTATTTGGCAGAAGTTTAGGAGGTGCAATTATTCTGACCCGAGGATTTAGAGATGAGAGAATAAAAAAATTAATCGCATTATGTACCCGATATGATTATCATAGCGTTGCAAATATCTCATTTCCAGAGGAGATAATTAAAGAAGTAAGCCCAATTTATTATCTTGAGGAAAGAAAATCAAATATAAACCGAATACTATTATCTCATTGCGAGGATGATCCACGTATACCATTTAAAAATCTTTCATTCATAAAAAATCATTTAAATCTTCCGGATTCTAATGTTATTATCTATAAAGATGGTGGACATTCTTTTAAGAACCATCGTGATGATCTTTTTGAAAAATGTTTAGAATTCTTAAAAAATTAATTTTAAAGTAATTATTACATAATTATTATTAAATAATCTTATTTGAGGAATTAATATGCTGAAATATCTCATTGTTGGTCCGGCGTCTCAAATGCTTGGAATTAAAATCGCTAATGAATTAGGGATCCCTCATATAAACACAGAATTCAAAAAATTTCCAGATGGAGAAAATTATTTACGTCTAAATTTAGAAGATGAGACAATATTAGAGGGAAAAGAAATAATTATTGTACAATCAACGGGTCCCAGCGCTAGTAGAGATCAAAATGCTCGATTAATTGAACTATTTATTATGATTGATGCTGTGAAACGCATTGGAGTGGCAAAAATAATTTTGGTGGTTCCTTATCTTGCCTATGCGAGACAAGATAAGATATTTAGACCAGGAGAATCTGAATTTGCTAAGGTTGTTTTGCAAATGATCGATTCAATGGAAATCGATGAACTTTTTGTAGTCGATATTCACAATCCTACTGTTCTTGAGGAATTAACTTGTAAAGCAGTGAATATAGATTCAATGAAAATTCTTGCTGATTATATAAAATCTTTAGGTGCAAAAGATATTGTTGTTGTCTCTCCCGATAAGGGTGCTATTGAGAGATCTAAAGCTTTTGCAAAGCATTTTGGTGAGGATGTTACCGTGGATTTTTTTGAAAAAAAAAGAGATGTAAAAACTGGTGATATAACTATGTCTGGAAAATTAAGCTTAAAAAATAAGGATGTAGTTATCGCAGATGATATAATTGCTACGGGTGGTACAATGTCGAAGGCTATTAAACTATCGAAGGAGAATGGTGCCAATAAGGTGTATGCAGCAGCTACTCATGCTCTGATGCTTCAGAATGCAAAATATCGTATCTTAGCAGCAGGCGGAGATGAAATAATAGGAACAGATTCAATTGATAATGAGGTGAGTAAAGTTTCTTTAGCGAAGGTTATTAGTGATTATCTAAAATAAGTTAATTATCTTTTTTTTCTATAATCTTTTTCACTATTTTTATGGTTTTTTGTTTTAAAATTTCTTTTGTGGAAGAATTTCTAATTTTATAATCTGCTTTTCTAATAACATCCTTGAGACCTAATTCAATTTCTCGTTTTTCCCTTCTCTTAAGCTCCTTTAAGGTTTTGGGATCATCCTTTCTATTTCGTTTGCTAATGATCTTAAATCTTTTTCTGATATTAGTTTTTATCGCAATAATAGGGAATTCCCACCTTTCACGAAATACTTCCACCTCTTCCCATGATCTCAGCCCGTCAATAAAAATTATATTATTATCAGATTTTTGGATTAAATCAACACATTTTTTTGCTAATATCCCTTTTCCTTCTCTTTCTCTTATAAGTCTAGAAATTTTTCCTAAGTTTTCATCAGTTTCAGGTATGTTCAATTTTTTAGCTTCTTTTCTTACTAAATCGCCCATATTTATCACTGTACCAAATGTCTTTATTGCTTTAATTGCAGTTGATTTTCCGGATCCCGGTAATCCGCAGAAACCAATAACTATTTGTTTGCTATTATTCATTCATTTCCCTTAATTTCTACTTGTTAAATAATAAATCTCGGTGATTATCTATATATAAGTTAAAAATATAAAGTATTATAATAGTTTCTTGTTAAAATGGAAAAATTATATTATTATATAAATTACTAATTAATAGGAGAGAAATGCCCAAACTTAAAAACAAGCATAATAATAAGAAGACATCTTATTATGAAAAATCATTAGAAAAACCCGAACTCTTGCAGTTCCTCAAAGGAAAAGAAAAGAAAAAAAAATCCAATGGTATAAAATTAATTCTTAAGTGGAAAGCATATAAAAGAATAATAGGATATAGCTATCGATATGCAAATAATAGATTAAGCGAAACTAAATGGAGAGAAGTATATGGAATATTAATAGGTTCTATTGATGATAATAAGGAGATTATAAAAGATGCAGTACCTATGGTTGTAGGAGACCGAGCGGGAGTTCAATATGAAAGTAAACAATATGTCGATATGGCCCAGATTGATGCATCAACTCATGAAAGAGCCATTAGAGATAAAAAAAATGATTTTATTATTGGATGGTGGCATACTCATCCTGGTTTTGGTTTTTTCTTCTCCCCAATTGATTGTCTCACGCAATTAGGATATCAAATTCCCAATTCTAGAGCAATTGGTTTAGTTTTTGACCATACTAAGAAAAAAGAAAAAAATCTCGGAATTGCTGCAATACAACTCAGGGAACCTGATAAAGGGATACGTTCCGCTTATGATATAGTTGAATTAGATTATGAACTGAAAATCGAAGAAATGGAAGAAAAAAGTAATAAAATAATTGAAAAAATAAAACAAAATATGGAGGAAATTGAAGGAAGACTAAGTTACTGTAAAAATGTTATAGGACAAAAAGCAATTACTAAATTACAAGAAAGATTCGGCTTAATTCCTGCTTTTGATGATGATTTTGCAAAGATTAATGAGGAGGATAAACCATATATTTGGGATGATCTTTCCGAGACAAAAGAAGCTAAATTTCCAGAATTTCGACAAGAAATTGAAAATCAAATAAAAACCAATACAGAAGTTCTAAAGAAACTCAAAGCAAAAGAAGAGATGGAGGAATTTAATAAACAACAGGAAAAATTCAAGAAAAAAATACTTAAACAATTAGAAGAACCAAAAAAATTTATAGAAGCAATATTAGAAGATTTTAAAGATCAATTAAAAGTAGTTTTCCCATATTATGATTATCTTGATACCAGTGAAAGAAAATTACTTGAGTTTATTGATCAGAAAATTCATCAATATCATGATATATTAGACATGCTTGAATCTAAGGCTCAATTTGAAATAGAAGATTAATACTCCTTTTATTAACAGAAAAAAATAAAAAAGATATATATTACATTACGCATATGCATTTTTAAGAGCGCACATCTCTGTAACCAACAACACGTTCGTGAATGCGGTATTAGATAAAACTACTAACAAACTTTACACATAAGCAGCACGACTCATTTTCAAAAATTTACTTGGACTCATTTGATGCCGCTGTGGTTTGATGTTACTTATTCCCACTTTATGATTCAACTTTAATTCTTTGGTGGGAATTCCGTTTGAAGGGCAAAACCTAATCGGCGGGGTGGTGATAAATTTGTTAACCCTCTGCTTTGCTTGATTGGGTAGGGATCGGCGAGGATCGGAAATTAAGCGTAAATTGTAGGCGATGGCTTTATGGGAAAAGAGCTTTGGATGTTTTTTTCTGCCGATATTAGCCGCATCGTTGATATCTCCGTGAATGATTTTTCCGTTCCTTGTCCGAAACAGTCCATTATGTTTTACTCCGTTCTGGGTAAATCTGCGTAATCCAGCATACTCTCCGCTTGGTTTTTTCCCAATTGATTCATCGTCGATATATGAGCATTTGCTGGTATACCATTCGGGTGTATAGTCCACATTTATCCCAAAATAAATCGCTTCTTGCTGAATTCTCTCGAACATTTGGTTAAATGGCAATGAAACGAATAAATCTCTGGTTAATTTGTTGAGTTTAACAGTATCGCTCTGCCATCCCTTGTTATAACCGAACGTAATTGTCCCTACTCCATAGTATAGGCAATAATACATTAACTTTTTGGCAATCTTGTTAATAGCGTCCCGCTTTACTCTGTTATATTTGTCCCATAATTCATCAATCTTTAATTTGACAGATGCTAAGTATTTCCGTAAATCCCGAACTGACCATCCAGAAATTGTTTCCAAAATCCTAATCTTACGATCTCTTTTACTCTGTAAATAGCGAAAATACTTATGCAAGAGAGAATTCTTTTCACGTGGGGCAATCTCCATCAAGATAATCTTTCTGAGCTTATTGAAAATGCCTTTATAGACTCTTTTTCCATCCCTTTCAGCAAGTTTCTTGAAATTGTCCCAATTCATATTTTTTGCCACCCTAAAAAATGATTTGGAACGAAAACATTTATGAAAAAAATCCTTTTCTGTTAGTCCCGCTTTATTCACCTTAGAAAGTTCAAAAATTCTTTTAAAAATATACAAAACCATTCTTCTCAAATTCTCAAATTCGTCGTGATGGGTGTGAATTCGAGATTCGATAATTGATTCTAATGGTTGAATAAATTTATTTTTTTCATATCGTTCTAGCATATCGGCAATTACATCAGCCCGACGCTGTAGTGGGGGAACTTCATTATTTATTCTGTAATTAAACTTCTTCAACACTGAGCCGTTAAATATGGGAAATCTCGCACCAAAATTGTTGAAAATTGTGAGGAAATTATTTACTCCGAAGTCGATAGAAATGGCTCTGTTAGGGTTCTGCTCGTATCTATTGAGATCAAGACCATATTCTCTGGCTCGTTGTGGTTTCGTTTTGATATAATGGATGTTAAAAGAGTAATTTTTCCCTTTTGGTATGATCTCCACAAACCCACCGTTCTTGAACAATTGAGATAGCACTTTTGTTCTGACTCGTATTGGGGGGATCAAATGATCGTGTGAGGGTGGCACATACATATAACACGTACACCGATTATTGTTAATCGCGTTTCTAAGGCTCTCTATATTTTTCCTATGTTCAAGTTTCTGCTTTGTATAGATTAATTTCCATTTCCCTTGTCGCTCTCCCTTTATTTTTTTACCAATGTAGCGGGGTAGACCAGGTCGTGATGGTTTTTGTCTGCGTCGATTTTCGGCAGCGTCCTTCCATTTTTCAAGGTCTTGATAATATTTTTTTATTAAACCAAAATGACTCAAAAAATTCTCGCAAACAGCTAAAACTATCTGTTGAGCACAAGGAGAATATCCTATGTCCTTGTAAGATTCCATAAATTTTATTATCGTTGGAACAGTACTACCTAAGGCTCGTAATCCATTTTCAAAAATTCCGTTCAAAATCTCTACAGCGGCGTTCTTTGTGTCAGTTGGATAATCGGATTCTTTTATGGTTTTGTGATATTTACCCGCTATACTTTTTCGATATAGGTTTTTTTTCAATGTCGTTAGTAGTATGATAAAAGTAATATTGCCGCAAAAAGTACAAAGTATCATTCGCGAGTGCTCGAGAGCGGTTAGCAAGACGATCCAACCCATTTAAAGCAAATCTTGACCGAGAAATCCGTATCGATTCGGCGGAATAACGCCCGCGTTCCTCAATCATCGATTCCATCTCCGTAATGCGTTTCCGTTTTATAATGAAAACACTATCATCTCTA
>JAWOFX010000139.1:0-3260 GCA_046497275.1 Promethearchaeia archaeon
TTTTTCTCGAAATCACCGAGCATTTTCTGTTGTGATTTTATCACTTCATTTATATCCCGATTCATAAAAATTACTTTATATTCATTGTTTTTCGGAATAAATTTTAATAAATGAGAAATCACTTTTACTGCTTTTCCTGTTTCTCCTTTTAAGCATGAATTATCTTTTCCGAGTTTTTTCACAGCTTCCAACTCAAGATATCCTTTTGGATTACTACGATCAGCTTCTCGTTTATGATCAGATAAAATCTCAACTCCTCCCGCTTGAAGCATTTGCATCATAAGGGATGTTCCTGAACGGGGAATCCCAGACACTATTACAAGAAAATCTTTTAATGCGTTTTTAATCTCTTTTCTTTTCATTTTATCGCTAAAATCTCCTTTATTAAATAAAGATTTTCAGATATTAAAATTATTGTTTGCATTCAGAATAAGTAAGTAATTAAATAATCTATTAATTTACATTATTTATTAGATTTTCTAGTTCAAATCAATTATATTTTTATGAGAAGATAGTATTATGAGTAAATGGAAAGAAGTTTACACTAATTTAAATGAATATCTGCTTCTGTCGACGTATCCAGTTGGTATTAAATTGTTAAAAAATGAAGGAGAGTTCAAAAAATTTAAATATTTAAAAAGACCAGAACACCAAATAGCGCTATGTCAGATTTTTAGTTATTCCCGATATTACGGATGGACGATGGGATGCACCAAGGAAGAAAATATCTGTCCATTAGCAGATATTGCTTTAGGGTTTGAAAAACCGTTTGATTTATTTAAAGAAGGAGTATTTTTTATAGGACGATATAATGAAACAAAAGAAGCTGCTAAAAAAACCACTGCTTCCATGCCATTCATAGTGGATGAAGATTATTCCGCAATTGTTTCTGGAGCACTTCATAGGATAGATTATGATCCCGATATTATATTAATTTGGGCGAATTCTGCTCAGATTATGAGACTTATTCAAGCATCATTATGGAAAGAGGGGGGACGATTTTCTATGTCAACATTTTGCGATGGAGTATGTGCTGATATGATTTCCGAGGTGTATTTAACCAATAAAATGCAAGTTTCATTTCCTTGCTTAGGAGATCGACGATTTGGGCTCGCTAAGGATTCTGACTTAATAGCTTCTTTTCCTATAGGACTTGTTGAGGAAATAATTGAGGGATTAGAAAAGACTCATAAAGCAGGTACGAGATATCCAATTCCTTATCAATTGTGTACTCCAGAATTCTTTGTAAAACTTAAAAAACAATTGGATAAGGCTAAAAAAAAATAATTTTCAAATTTTTCTTTTTTTTATTAATGGAGGAAATGCTTTAGAATCATTAAGGAATTTTTGAAATGTAATTCTTAATTATGTTGTAATGCGGTTTTTTCAATAAATATATCTTAATCTTCCAAAAGACCTTTTTTATTGAATAAATAATTTTTACTCCAAACTTTAAAAAAAGGTTAAAAATTTTGTTATATTACCTACATTTGACTATTCAAAATTAACAAATAAAAATCAAACAGAGTTGAAAATTCAAAATGAAGAGAATTGCCATTAATGGTTTTGGAAGAATTGGCCGAAATTTTTTCCGAGCTCTTTGGGAAAAATATCCAAATGATATAGAAGTGGTGTCAATTAACGATTTATTTGAACCAAAATATTTAGCCTATGTACTAAGATATGATACTGTATTTGGTCGATTTAAAGGAACTGTTGAGGCAAGGGAAAAATCATTAGTGATTGACGGAAAAGAAATTCCTATTACAGCAGAAAGAGACCCTGCAAACTTACCACACGCTAATAATAATATTGATGTAGCGGTAGAATGTACTGGGTTTTTTACAGCTAGAGAAGGAGCTGCTAAGCATTTAGAAGCTGGAGCAAAAAGAGTTTTAATTAGTGCTCCTGCGACAAATCCAGATATTACTGTAGTGATGGGATGTAATGATGATAAAATAACTGATGATCATAAGATAATAAGTAATGCGAGTTGCACAACAAATTGTCTGGGTCCAGTCGTGAAAGTTTTAAACGATAACTACAATATAACAAAAGGAATCATGACTACAATTCATTCTTACACTGGAGATCAAAGAACAGTAGATACAGCGAGGTCAGGAGACCCTGTAAAAATGATTCGTGGACGAGCAGCAGCAGCAAATATAATTCCAACCTCCACAGGAGCAGCTAAAGCTATAGGATTAGTATTCCCTCAATTAAATGGTAAATTAGACGGAATAGCTATGCGAGTACCTACTCCAGATGGAAGCGTGATAGACTTAAAAGTGAACGTAGAGAATGCTCCAAGTGCAGATGAGGTTAATGCTAAAATGAAAGAATACGCAAATAACCAATTAAAAAGAATCTTAGAATATACTGATGATCCTATTGTAAGTAGTGATATTCAAGGAAACCCAGCGAGTTCTATTTTCTGTGGACTCTGGACAAAGGTTATTGGCGATATGATTGGCGTAGTAAGCTGGTACGATAATGAATGGGGATATTCGAATCGATTGGCGGATTTAATCGTCAAGAAATTATAGATCTTTAATTTATCTTATTTTTTTTAATTTCATTTTTTTATATTTTTCAAAACAAATCCTTTTATATGATATACTGCTAATTTAACACATGAATTTAGATTTAGAGAATGCGAAACCTATAGAATTAGAGGATAAGTCTTTAATAACGAACTATTTCAAAAAATATCCCCCCCAAATCTCTGAATTTACATTTACTAATCTATTTGCGTGGCAAAATTATTACAACAATTTATTTATCGAAGGAGAAAATCATTTACTCATCTTCTCAAAAACCTTTTTAAAAAAATGGAAAAAACCTATAACAAAATCGAATGAGGTTCTTTTTTTCTTGCCACCAGTAGGAGATAACCCTCATGAATTTGTTCTTTCTCTTTTTAACCAGATGGATAATGTTGAATTTCATAGAGTTCCTGAGAATATTATTTTGGATTTAAAAGAAAATGCTAATTTAGAAGATTTAAAAATTAAAATTGAAGAAGACAGAGATAATTGGGATTATGTTTATGATAAACAAGCCTTAGAAGATCTTTCAGGGAATAAATATCGTTCTAAGCGTCGATTTTTGGAAAGTTTCTTAGAGGAATATGACTATGAATTTCATCTCCTTTCTGAAGAGTGGATTGAGACATGTCGGAGACTTCAAAATAAATGGTGCATCATTAATGAATGCCAGAGTAATAAAGATTTGGCACAAGAACAAAAGGCAATCAACAG
>JAWOFX010000036.1:0-14756 GCA_046497275.1 Promethearchaeia archaeon
AGTGAATATCAATATGGTAAAATGTGAATGTCCCGCTTGCTATTTTGTATTTGAATTAGATGATGGAACGATTGTGGGGGAAGTTATCCCTTGTCCCGATTGTGGTGTAGATTTAGAAATTACGGCAATTGAAAATGAAGAAGCATCTGCTGAAGTGGCAGAAATGGCAGAGGAAGATTGGGGAGAATAAAATTTTGTAAAAACTCCTTTTAAATTTTAAGACATCTATCAAATAATATTGCAGTCCTTTTCTTATCCTTAGTATTTCAATATTTAGTTTTTTTTTACTCAAAGAATATTATTTTATCTTTTCCTTTATTTTTTCAGCAAGATCTTGGTTTATTATCTCACAAAGATCCTTTTTAGATGCTTTTTTTATCCCATCAATACTTCCAAATCGTTTTAATAGTTTATTTCGGGTTGCCGGACCTATTCCTTTAATATCTTCTAGAACTGACCCAGTATATTTTTTTTTCCTTTTAGTTTTATGAAGTCTGACAGCAAACCTATGTGCTTCATCTCTTACATGTTTAATTAAATTTAGCACTGGTGAATCATCAGGTAAAAGAATTGAGTCCTCTTTATCTGGTATGAAGATCTCTTCAAGCCGTTTTGCTATACTAATAACAGGTATTTTTATACCTAGATCGTCTAAAACTTTGGTTGCAGCATTTAATTGTCCTTTTCCACCATCTATTAATATTAGATCGGGTAATATTCCATTTCTCTCTAACATTTTAGAATATCTCCTATAAACAACTTCCCTCATCATTGCCACATCATCGGGTGTTGATTTGGATCGAATATTATAATGACGATAGTTTTTCTTATATGGTTTTCCCTCAAGAAAATAAACCATAGAACCAGTTGCATCTTTTCCTTCTATATTAGAAATATCAAATCCTTCAATAATCCGAGGGATTGTTGATATATCTAACAAATTCTTGATAGATTCTAATGTTTCTTCCATCTGCTCCTCTTCCTTCACTTTTAACCCCTCCATTTGTATTTGTTGATTCACGATAACTTTCGCGTTTTTTTGAGCAATTCTAAGTAGGGCATATTCATCGCTTTTTTTCGGTGTCCTAATATTAAGATGTCGTTTCTTATCTGTAAGATATTCATATAATAGTTCTAAAGAGGAATATAGTTCAGGTAAGATTATAATATCTGGTAAATTATGGAGGATATCTTGATAATACTGCTCTAAGAGGGAACTTAAAATTTCTTGTTTTTTAATTAACTTTTCCTCTAAATTTAAGGTAAAAGGGCTTTTACTTGTAAATTTACCGTCACGAATATGCACAATCACTACAGCAGCATATTTTTGTTTACTATGGTAGCCAATTATATCTTTATCCAACTCATCATTTAAAAGGACATGTTGTTCTGTAGTAGTATTTTCAATGGCTTGCAGTTTATCTCTCCAATGAGCAGCAACTTCATAATCTTTACTCTGCGCTGCTTGTTCCATTTTATTTTTTACTTCTTTCTTTAACTCATTCGTCTCTCCTTTTAAAAACATTTCGATTTGCTTAATATTTTCCTTATATGTTTTACTTTCTATTTCTTCAATACAAGGTCCTGGACATAACTTAAGTTGATAATATAAACAGGGTCTATCTCTTTTTCTTACTTTCCTTTTACAAGAACAATAGGGAAAAATTTTTCTTAAATCTCTAAGAATTCTCTGTATTTCTTTCTTATCTGTATATGGACCAAAAAATAAATTTTCTGAATCATAGTGACTTGGATTTCTCATAAGTCTAATTCGTGGAAATTTCTCTGAAGATGTGATCATAACCCATGGATAGCTCTTGGAATCTCTCATAAAAACATTAAATCGTGGACGATACTTTTTTATCAAAATATTTTCAAGAATTAATGCTTCCTTTTCATTTTCGGTCACGATAAATTCAATTGAGTTTATCCGTTTTACAAGATCAGTTATTTTTTCTTCATAATATGGGTCATTAAAACTTTTATTGGTGAAATAGGAGGAAACTCTTTTTTTTAGGTCTTTAGCTTTGCCGATATAAATGATTTTATTATTTTTATTTTTAAACTGATAGATTCCTGGTTCATTTGGTAGACTTTTTCGTTCTAAATCCAAGTTGTTCATAAGTTATTTTCTCAAAAACTATAATCATCGAATAATATTTTTTTTTACTATTATCAAAAATAAGAGTGTGATTTTAAGCTAACTTAAATTAATGAATTAAGATTTATTTAAATAAAACAAGATTCATCAATAGTATAATTAATATAAGAGTATATTTACTTACTAAATTATAATAATGGTTAAAAAAATTAGAATTTGTCCGAAATGTAAAAAACCTACTTTACGTCCTGCTTTTAATGTAAGTGGATGGTTAGGACCTGATTATTTCGAATGCACGGAATGTGGATATACTGGTTCATTTTATATCGAGATTGATCCTGAAGATTATGAACTAGAAGAGCAAGAATAAGTTTTAACTATTATTTTTAATTTGAATGTAGTATTTTTTAAGAGGGTAAAATATGAAAAAATTACAAGAAGAGATTAAAAAAATCACCTCTTTAGAAGTTCAAGGGGCCACAAATGTTGCTTTGAATGCAATTCAATTATTAATGGATTATGCTTGTAGGATTGAGAATCAGTGCAAAAGTTTTGATGATTGGAAAGAAAAATTAAATGAAGCAAAATCTCTCTTATTTAAAACGCGATCCACTGAACCGGCCATGCGCAACGGTCTTAACTATATCATGAAAAAATTAGAAGAAAATAAAGAGAATATTGAGAAAGGAAAGATCTTAGAATTGATTGAGACATTTCAAGAAGAATATAAGATGATGATTGAGACTGCAAGAGATAAAATAGCTGAAATTGGAGCAAGAAGATTCCCCGAAAATACTTCTGATAATGATTTTGTTGTGATGACTCACTGTCATTCTTCATTTGTTGATGCAATTTTATTAAAAGCGAAAGCACAAGGAAAAAATTTTAGAGTAATAGCAACTGAAACTCAACCGAAACTCCAAGGCAGGAAAACTGTAAAAAAATTAGTGGATGCTGGTATCGAAGTTATTCATGTTGTAGATAGTGCTATGCGTTGGGCTGTTAATCATTATGAAGTTGATTTAATACTGATAGGAGCAGATTCTGTGACCTCTGAGGGAACAGTTCTAAATAAGATTGGCTCACGATTATTAGCATTGGTGGCACATGAAGAGCATGTTCCATTCTATGTTGCTACAACTTTATTAAAATATAATCCTGAGACCTCTTTTGGAATTCTTGAGAAAATTGAGATGAGAGATCCACAAGAAATATGGAAGAATCCTCCAAATGGAGTGAAAATCCTTAATCCCGCTTTTGAAACGGTGAGCAGAAGATATATTGATGGGCTTATCAGTGAGGCAGGAATTTTTGCTTCAAGTCATGTCCATACATATTTTAATAAATTTTATCCCGAAATAGCTTTAAATTTTTAAAAATTTTTTTAACTTTTATTATCATGTTATATTCTCAAGAAAGAATTGTTTTGAAAAAACGAGAGTTATATTCTTCTTTATCAATCTCCTTACAGACTTCTATTTTTGCTCCATCTTTTAAATCATCAACCAATCTGCCCGATTCAGATCCTTCTCTCTCTATAACCCTTATATGCCTCGTTTCCGTTTTATAGATATCTTCTGCTTTAATAATAACTGCTGCAATTAAATCCCATAATGCTATATTACCCTTTTCTATTCTTTTCCCAAAACGTTTCATAATTTTAACTAAAAATTTGCAGATGTTATTATCTTGATTTTGCTTTAATTTATGGACAAACTCTGGTGTTATAGGAAGTGTATTAGTCACATCTAAGGGGATTAAAACTATTGATATTCCAGATTGAAAAACGATATTTGCTGCGTGAGGATCGCAATAAATATTCCATTCTGCAAAGGGATTTTCTATAGATTTACTAACATCTTGAATATTTCCCTTCACATCAATTGCACCTCCCATTATATAAATTCTTTCAATTTTTTCTTTTACTTGAGGATATTTTTGCAGTAAATTTCCAATATTTGTCAACGGACCAATAGCTAATAATATAATCTTCTCAGATGATGAATCTATAGTTTGATACATTAATTCTATTGCCTTTATTTCCTTTGGTTTTTGTTTAGTTTTAGGAAATTTAATAAAAAGCCTTCTATCTACAGCAAATCTTATAATTCTTGGAAATCGATGAGTGCAGTTGAGAGGTTTTGAATCGCCATATGAGACAGGAGTTTCTTCTTTATCGATGATTTTTAATAATCTGAGACAATTTTTCGCCCCTATTTCTCCATGGGCTTCTCCAGTTCCAGAAATAGCTATAGCTTTTATATTTATATCATTTCTTTTTGCTGTGAATAAAATAGCAGCCCAATCATCTGGAGCCATATCTGTATCAATTATTATCGGATTAGATTCAATGTCGGAATTAATAAAAATTCACCCTATAATTAAATATTAAATCTAACTATCCCCATTTTTCAAGGGCTTTTTTTAATTCTATATGAGATTTTGAATATTCTTCCAAACTTATCTCATCTAAGGTGGCATTAAGTGCTTGAGTGATTGCTCTTGCGCCATTTTCTGTGCCATTTGGATGTCCGTGACATCCTCCTCCGAATTGAAAGACCATATCTCTTCCCAGTATTCGAATCAATTCAGGTATATCCAATGGACTCAATCCTCCAGAGGCCACAGGAAGGACGGGTTTTATATGATACCAATTCTGATCTAATAAAGTTGAATTATTTCCTTTAATATTTTTTTCTGTGATAACTTTATTAATATCTAACACTTCTTGCTTTTCTCCTTCCATTTTTCCAATCACTGTTCCTGTATGTAATTGGTCCATGCCTATCAATCGTGATAATTTGGCTAATGCAAGCATTGTTAATCCATGTTTTTTAACACGAGTGAAAGCTGCGTGCATAGCTCTATGTGCATGAATTGCGACATTTTTGGATTCTAAATAGTCACGCATCTCCATTAGAGCAGAAAATCCAACGGTTACTATATCAATCATTACATATTCTCCCCCTTGGTCGATTACTTGATCTGCTCTTTGTTTCATTATACTTACTTTTGACGTTATATTGGGCATGTATATTTTTTTATCTCCTGTTTCCTCCTCTATTTGATCTCGTCTCTCAAGGGTTTTTTCAACTCTCTTTTCGAATTTATTAAATTTCATACTGGTTAAATTTTCATCATCTTTAACTATGTCGAGACCACCACGCCATGCTTGAGCGCATATTTCTGCATGTTCTTTTTCATTTAGTCCAACTTTTGGTTTTACAATAGTTCCCAAAAGAGGTCGGTTTTTAATAGCTGTCAATTCTCTTATTCCATTAATCCCAAATTTTGGACCTCTATATGAATCAATGATACTCTTAGGAAATGAAATATCTAACAATCGTAAATACTTCAATTTTTTCATTCCATATATATTCCCGGCAATAGCGCTTAATATCTGAGAGATGTTATCAGCTTCAAATAAATCCTCTGTGTATGCTATTTTTATGATATTTTTTGAATCATCAATATAAAAAGCAGAAGGTTTAAGATTTTTAGCAATATCTTCTGACATAGTTAGAATTTTTGTCCAAGTTCCAATCGAGCTTTCTTTAGCTATTTCCATACAAGCTTGTTGTAGATCCTCGCACTCTGGTGCTTTTTCCACATAATACATCGCAATTAAATCCTTCTGATTTGGTTCATAATCTAAATTTACATAATCAACCATTTAATTCACGTATTTAATTTTTTGTAGATTGGATTTGATTTTTACATTATTAAAGATGCCGATCATAAAAAATTTATAGTATTTTTAATTCTTTTAATAAGTGATACAGATTATGAGCGATGAAACAAAAACAATCTATGTTAATGTAAAAGACCTAAGTTTTAAGAGTGAACAACATATTGATGATTTAATGCAATTCATAGTTGAGCAAATCCCACAATTAGAGGTAAATCGTGAAGGCAATGATTTAGAAATTACCATGCCATCCGATCTTTCTAAAAGAGCTATAAAACTTAGAATAAAAAAATTTCTTTATAAGAAGGATTTAAAAGAAGATTACCGCCCCATTGCCTATAGAGAAGACGATAAAAATGGGTTTACTATTAAAGAAAGGAAAAAATTCGAATTCACCTATTATTATTAATTTAAATCTTATTAAACAAAGATTATATTAATTGTTAACTTTTTTTAGATGTGTCTATCCAAGATAATTTAAATATAGATCTTGAGAATGTTGAAGATATTATTAGATGCACCACTTTATCAAGCCTATTAGAAATATCTGGATACCCTAAACCCGGAAATATTCATAGAACGAAGAATTTTAATAACACTCGTTTTGAACATTTCTTAGCGGGAATAGCTGCAATCCAACCCGTTTTTTCTAATTTTTGTAATAGAATATACAAATCAACCAAAATTCAAAAAAAAAAGCCTAATTTTAATTATTTAGATCTTGGTAAATTTTTTATAGAATCTACGAAGGAAATGATTAAGTGGCAAAAAGGAGGCAATATTTTATTAGGCCATATATTAATTTTAGGACCATTAGCTGCTAGCGCCACAATATCACTTAAATTAAGCAAAACAACCCTTGAGGAGTATAAAAATATATTAAATCAAGTGATTGATGATGCTACCGTTTCTGATACTATAAATCTTTATGAAGCAATCAGATTTTCACAACCCGGAGGATTAGGCAAAATTGATAAATATGATTTGACTGATAAAAATTCAATAAAAGAAATAAAGAGAGATAAAGTAAAATTGAGAGAAATTTTCGTATTATCTCAAAATTATGATTTAATTAGTAAAGAGTATTCGACGGGATTCCATATCATTACAAATGAAGGATTACCATTTTTTTTGAAAAGCTTTAATAAATCAAATGATGTGAATATCGCCACAGTACACACTTTTTTAAAAATATTATCGAATCATCCAGACACTCTGATTATTCGAAAATCGGGGATGAAAGCAGCTGAAATGGTTTCAGAAAAATGCTCTAAAATTCTTAAAGCCGGTGGTCTTACAACTTATGAAGGAAAAAAATTAATTTATGAATTAGATGAAACTTTACAAGAAAAGAATGGAAAATTAAATCCAGGCACCACTGCGGATTTGATAGCAGGGATTATTTTTGTAGCGTTAATATTAGGATTAAAATTTTGAAAGTCGTCTTTGTCGAATTTAATATTTAGGGATTTTAAAAATCAGGCCCAATTTGTGTGTAGATCGTTCCAAAATTCATTTTTCGAACAGGGGATTTTTTCATTTCAGTCCAAATCTTTCCATCCCATTTAAATATTTTATTTGAGTGGGGATTCCGCTTCCTAATATCAATATCCTCATCTATTGTACCTAAAAAACGCCATAAAAAGTTTTTACTCCCTCGTGTTCCTCCATGGTGCCAACTTCCCGGCAATTCAGATTCAAAGCGCCATTCATTTGAATCATAATTATACACTAGATGTTGTCTTTTAACTGGACCTTTGAAATTCTCTCTCTTTGAATTATAAAATGCCGCATTAATATTCCAACCACCTATGATATGGAGTTCATTTTGCCATTTATCTCCTGAACCATCAGTTGTTGGAATTGGACATGGTTTCATCACCTCCCAAATGTCGTCTATTGGATTATAACGCTGATTTAGTGCCCCTTCATAAGTGTTTTGCTCAGGTTTATTTCCCGTATTTCCAGTTGAATAATAAAGCCATCCATTATGATAGGAAGGGAGTGGAAATGATTGAGTATAGGGCGCATCTGCCATTTTTATATTCCATCTATCATTTAACAAGTCATATTGCCAATTCCAATTAACACGGCTAAATGGTCCTTGGATGTCATCTCCTCCAAAAAGATATAAATACTTATTATCGACGACTGGATAAAATTTGCCTAATTTACTACGTGCTTTTGGCATTTCATTATAAAGATCCCATTTATCTTCTCTAATATCATATACTTGGACGTAAGCAGAGCATCCAGAATGAGGTTTAGTTTTTCCTCCGAAGCAATAGATTTTATTATTAAAAAATGTCCATCCTGCTCCTTGTACGGGATAAGGCATCGATTCCAATTGATCATTTTCGCTACTATACCATTTATTTGCACCGATATCATAAACAGTTGTATCTGCAACCGTATATTTATTTTCGATTTTACCGCCAATTGCCCAAATAAATTCGCCTTTTTTTGTTTTCATAACGTTATTCTCTCTTTGTTTACAATTAATATTATTCTAGTTCATTTTAAAAACTATTTAGAAAAATGGGGAGATTAATTAAATAAAATCGATGAGAATTAAATCAAAATTCTTCTCAAAATCTAAAAATTTTTCTTAAATGAATCAATTTTTATTATATCTATATATAGGAACGATCAAATGAAGTTTTGTAAAGAATGCGGTGCGCTGATGTTGCCTGGTAAAGATAAAAATGGGAATAAAGTATTTAAATGTAAATGCGGAGTTATTGAGAAATTTTCTGAAGATGAATCGGAAAATTATAAGATCTCAACTGAAATAAAGCGAGATTTAAAATTTGAAGTCGTAAATGCTAAGGACATCATCGATTGGAAGGAAAAAAATCTAAAGAGCACGATTAAAAATTTTAAATGCCCAAAATGTGGTTATAACAAGGCATCATTAGAGACTAGGCAAACTAGAAGTGCAGATGAAGGAATGACAGTTTAAAATATTACATTTTAAATCATTAAACATTTTATTGTCTGCCTTCGATGTGGTAGAATGATTAAAATCGGCAGTTAAATAGAGTTAGTCAATTCAACTTTGAACTAATTTAAAAAATTCTTAATTTTAAAGATAAAAGTTTTTTGTTAATTAAAAAAATGGTTAATAGTCTAAAAATTAGTTTAAGAGCATATCAGTGATCCTATTTTCATCAGTTTCCTTGAGAAAGTTTATTTGAATAATTTTGTCTTCATTATGGACACCAGATAAAAATGAAATTTGATTTGAACTTATATTCAATTTATTTTGAAGTAATTTGATTAATTCTTTATTTGCTTTATTTCTTCGAGCTTTTGATTTTAAGGATAAGGCTAAGAAATTTCCATCTTGTTCAATTTTTTGTTTACGAGAATTGGGTTTCACATATATAGTTAAAATATAACTTTTATCAGATTTTTTCTCTATAAAACTCATTATATTAACAAACTTGTAGTTTTTTAAGTGTTTTGAATATATTCATCGGCATTAATTTTAAGTCTTTTATAGGAAGCTCTTGATAATCTAATTCCTCCCGCTAATTTATGTCCCCCTCCGGTCCCTCCTAAGTTTTCTATTATTCGACTAATGACTCTGTTTACTCCGAAACCATTATTTTGTTCTAAAAATTTTCTCGTACAGCGTATACTCAATTTAATAGTTTGAGATTTGCGTTCTAATCCTCCTAAAAATAATATTTTATAGGGATCTAATAATTCATTTACACTACTAAAGGATGCCGTATCTGACCAATTGCTTGGAGGGATTTGCCCTTTCACATCAATAAATATACTTTTTTCTGTTTCATAGCGCGGTAATTCATTAGAAAGAATTTTCAAATTTTTTGCTAAGTTACTAACATAATCGTAATAGACATTTTTAGCGTATCGAGTAATTCTATTTAATTGAATACTAGAAACAGCTGCGCTGATATTTTTAAAACATAAAATATTAAGCATTAGAGCATGTTCGAAGGCAAATTTTAGTAATCCATTTTTCTGAGGTAATAAAGCATAATGACCAAAACTTTCAAAATTTCCCTCTGATTGAATTTTTTCTATTTCCGAATCGTTTAATTTACTTACTTTTTTATTTGGATCAATATTCAAATCATTTAAAAAGGATTTAATTCTTTTATCATTCTTTCCTCCAAATTGTTTAAGAAATGGTAATATACTATATTTTAATCCATTTTTTATAGTATCATGCATACTACCAAATAGCAATAAACCTGCTTTGTCTATAAAAATCTCTTCTCTTAATAGCTCCTCATAGATCTCTCTATTGAAGGATTGAAGTTTATCCATTGGTTTGAGGGAGTCTCCTGCAATACCTATAATTGTCAACCATCCTTGCTTAATTATCTGAGGTTTTATTTCTTTTGCAAATAAAAAGGCTAGTGTTGCGCCTGCTATATGATCCAAACCATCAAACCCATAAACAGTTGGATTAACAAAATTAAGATTCTTAGGATATTCTTCTGGAGGTGTTTCACAGTCAACCTCATGATGGTCTAAAATATAAAATTTTTCTTTTCTTTTTTCTATTATTGGAATTAATTCTGAAAGATTTGACCCAACATCGGTAAATATAAAAGCTGTTTTTTCAGTACTTCTATTAGAAAAAATCCCTCTTAAATACGCCTCCCAAGAGACAGATCGATTATAAATAAAATAATCATAATTCAAATTCATCTTATATAATAGGTTCTGGATTAAATGAAGACATGAGATGCCATCCGCATCATTATGAGAAATTGTGATAACCTTATTAAAATTAGATGATGAATCACTAAAATTATTAATAGCATTATCAAGATTATTTAAAAATTCCTTCCGATCTGGTTTTTTATTCATTTTAATCAATGTCTCCATATGAGAAATAATTAATTTAATTTATAAGACTCCCTAATTAACCAGTATGTTCTTTTATCTGTATATCTTTATTCTAAAGGAAGATATCAGATTTATCGTTCATAATTTCGATTTTGATTTGAAGGAGTGAAACAAATTTGAATATATTCTAATAAATTTAGTATTACTATTTTAACTTTTATCTAATGAATTTTAGAAGATAAATATTGGAGAAAATGAAAATTAAAATTCAAGAAAATATTATTAAGATTTAATTTGATATAAATTAGGTTTGTAAGAACATTATATTTTTGAGATGGATAGTTAAATGAAAAAGCATCATATTAGTAAAAAGATACAGATTATTATTATTATTAATCTTATCATTTTATCATCATTTGCATTTATTTTTCTGTTAAATAATAATAAGGATTCGCAAACTAATTCTGATGTAGAACAACATTCATTACTAAAAATAAATGCTTTTTCAAAAGATGAGTATTCATCAATATTACAAGAAGAGAAGAGTGGATTAGGAGAGATTTCTGTATTAAACATCTCTTTTCATGAAAGAGGATTCGATAATTCCTCTCAGTTTAATGAGTTAGATAAAGATATCGGAAAGGATTTAAATATTACATATGATGGAACTTCATTTGTAGAAACTATGGTGAATGCTTCAAGAAATTATCTAAAGGAAGGATATATTAACAATAACGTTGTAAGAATAAATTTAAACGAAACTCTTCTAGTTAATTTTGATAATACAACTTCTGAAGGAGGGCTTGCTGGTTTTTTAGTTTATCTCCCCCGTTTAACTTCTATAGAAATTTTGGAGATTTATGTGGGAGGGTCAATTTTAACAGAAGATGAATACTCTATTGTTAATGATGGTTTTTTAAAATTTGATTATTTTGATTATTTTGATTCACCAGAGGATGGGCAATTTTCTATGAATATAATTTATTCTTATGAACTCAGTTTGATAAATTGGAAGATTGACCAACTTAACATTGATGATTTAGTTGCTAATCAATCAATGCAAAATTTTACAGCTAAGTATGCATACACATTCTTACTTAAAGGAAATAAATTTTCAGGGAATCTACCCACAAGTGAAATAGAGGCAGATAATTTAAATGTTAATTTATTAGTCTCTCTTTTTGATCATCAACTCTTAAATAATTTCAGTCTTGCTTTAAATTCTGAACAAATAGATAATATTGAGAATTATCAAGTTTCATATGGTAAGTTTAATATTTCTCTGAAAGATTCATTTTCTGCTAATTCAAGCATCTTCCATTTGAACTTTACTTCCAATTTTTTAATAGCATTTCAAGATCCTGTGAGATATTCATGGGCTATCGATAGATTGGTTAGTGGAAACAATATACGAGAAAGAATATATTTTCCTCAAATCCTTGAGGGACCAGAACATCTCTTATTGAAATTCACCTTTTATCAAGAAACAATTGAAGATGAACAAATTGATGACATCTCTTCGCAATTTAATAGAATAGTAAATCATTTACCTATATCTGAAATTGAAGAACCATACATTAATCAGGGTATTTTGGTTTATACACCTTCTTTAATCTTTGGAGAGTATGGCTGCCCCTTCACTATAAGATATGAAGCAACGAATGATCTTAGAATAATTATAACCGATAATATAAACATGCCCTTATGGAATTTAGATGTACAGATTTTTTATTATAATACGGTATATGGAACTTATATTTCGAATAACTTCACCCAACCCATAGCACCTTTAGTAGCAAATGAAAATGGAGAGATTATATTAAGATATTTACCAAATGGGGAATATAAAATTGATATTTTTCGAAGGGGAATTAAAATCAAATCAGTGAATATCAGCACAGAACAAGAGACTCATTATATTTCAACTAATGTTATCCATTTTCCAAGCGTCATTCTTTCTTTTGGATTAATTAGTATCGTAATTTTGCTCATTGGATTTTTTATTTATCTACGAAATAAAAAAGTGGCATAAGAATTGATTGTTATTTTTGTTGATAATATTGAGAAATTTATAGATTTTTTAGATAGAAGAGTGATGGATGAGATTTTCTATGAATTTAAAAAGATAGGAAAAGGAGCTGATCTCTCCAGTAATGTCGAAATAGAAATAATTATCCATTTCCTTTCAAAGCTTGAAGGATTTTTGATTTTATATGAAACAGATTTAAACTTATTAAAACCAAGTAATTCTAATATTGATGAAGAGGTTGTCAAGGATCTGAAGCGTATTTTTGCAAAAATTGATGATTCTATTAAATTAACGAAGGGCAAAATAAGAGAAATCTTTCTCTCATATAGCTAGAACCTAATCTTCTTTATCGATTCTTAATCCGTAACCTATTAATCGATATCTTCTATTGATTATTCGAGAAATTGCGAAAATGAATTCTTTAGGTACACAAATTGGTGGATTTAATTCAATTATATACGTATCTTTAAGTATTTTTTTTACTGTACCAGCACATCTTTCAGTTCCTACCACCATTAAGAGCCGCTCACCATGTTTTAATTCATGAACTTTAATCATCTCTTCGGTACCAATAACTCTATCGAGAAGATGAACCTCTAATTCAACTTGATTTAATACAGGTGGTAATGTCTCTAGTTTTCCTGCTAAATTTCCGATTAAAGCATCCCCTTTAGTTAAAGCAGGATCTAGTTTTGTTCCAAGACCGATTAATCCTCCGGGTTTAGCTTCTTCCAAGAAGTTGTTTCCTTGACTGATACTAATGATTTGGGAATTTATAGGAGTATACCCATCTTTCCGTTTCAACCCGGGTTTAATTTCAATCATATCTCCCACATTTACCTTCCCTTTTAATACAGAACCTCCGATTACTCCACCAATTAGATTATTAATTTCTGTCCCCGGTTTATTTACATCGAAAGATCGAGCAATCAAAAACTCGAAATCCTCAGATTTATCTAATTTAGTAGTGGGAATAAATTCTTCAAATGCTCTAACGACTAATTCCAGATTAGCTCCAAAAATGGCTGATGTAGGTATAATAGGAGCACTTTCCGCGACAGTTCCTTTGACGAAATTCTTAATTTGGTTATAGTTATTCTCTGCCTCTTCTTTACTCACTGCATCAATTTTATTTTGGATGATAATAATATTCTCAATCCCTGCAATATCCAATGCTGCTAAATGTTCTCTAGTTTGAGGTTGTGGACACATTTCATCAGCAGCGATTAATAAACATGCTCCGTCCATAAGGGATGCACCACTTAACATGGTTGCCATCAATATTTCGTGACCTGGAGCGTCAACAAAAGAAATATTTCGCTTGAATTCGGCTTGTCCCTTGCATTCTGGACAATGGAAGCGAGGTTCCCCTTTTTTCCTCTCAGTTTCTAACATATGTAATGTTAAATACATATCACAAGTAGGACAATATAAAATAGTAGCATTAGAATAACCTAATTTTATGGATATGCCTCGTTCTTGTTCTTCTGAATGACGGTCTGTCCAATCCCCTGTAAGTGCTTCGACTAGGCTTGTTTTACCATGGTCTACGTGCCCTACAAGCCCTACGTTACATTCTGCTTGTTGTTTGATCAATTCTTTAAATTCTGCACTAGTTTTATCTTCTTTAGGTTTTTTTTCTTTTTTGATTTCCTTTTTTGGTTTTTCTTTTTCCTTTCTTTCTTCTGGAACTGCCTTCCCTTCCTTCTGAGGCTTTCCTAGTAGATTTCTCGCATCTTCAATATATTTAGAAGCTGTTGATTTTCCAATCCCTTTCACTTGTAATAAATCCTTAACTTTCAAACTTGCGAGTTTTTCAACACTATCTATACCAGCCTCTCGTAAGCTCTCTGCCGTTGCCTTCCCAATGCCAGTGATATCTTCTAATTGTAATGTCATAGTATAAAAGTTAAAGATTATTAAATGTGAATAGAATGGGTTATTTCTACTTCCTTATGAAAATTAAGACTTGATTTTTTATTAAATTAATTAAAATTACAAAATATTAATTAATTCAATTAAAAAGAGACAATATAATTTTATTTAATGGTTTTTATAGTTTTAAGCGCTCCCGGTTTTTTTTCTAACTCTTTATAGGAGACACGTAA
>JAWOFX010000065.1:0-6524 GCA_046497275.1 Promethearchaeia archaeon
TAGATGTAGAAAAAGCCAAAAACAAAATGATTGAAGGCGATAAGCTAAATCAAATAGATCAAGAACTAAATGATGTGCAGCGAGAGTTTGATAGAGCAAGAGATATCCTTCTCAAAAAAATTGAGCAATTCCTTGAAGTGAGAAAAGAAATAAATGAACTATGGATTAAATTGAAAGAAAATACCGCAAAACTAAGTTAAATCTATAAATCTTTTTTTCTAATCTTTTTTCTAATCTGTAAAATGAATATAGAATTTTAACTTAAATTTAATAAATTTAATTATATATTATTTATAGTGTTAGGATAATTATTTTATCAGAAATTAATAACTAAAAAAAGAAAAAAGATTTAAAATGGCAGATGAGTTTAGTAGTTTTCTTGCATCAGCGAAAAAGGAACCTATTGAAGAAAAAGTTAATCAATTCGGTGAGATCGTTGAGAAAATCATGAGTATTGTCTTGCGCATCCCAGATTTAGTTGATCAATCACTTGCAAATATCAACCAAAAGATCTCAAATTTAGAAACAAAGGTCTCCTCATTAGAGACACAAGTGAGAGGATCAGCACCCGCAGCAGCAACAGCTTCCCCAAGTTCAAGTCCTGCTCAGAAGGTGCCTAGTGGCCCACCTGGAGGTCCGCCCGGAGGCCCACCAGGAGGCCCACCTGGGGGACCACCATCGGGCCCGCCCGGAGGTCCTGGCGCAGCCCAACAGAGACCAGCTAGCCCAGTCTCACTTAGAGGCGCGATAATGGGGGAACTGAAAGAGCTCTTTGCAAAGAAAAACCAGAAATAATTGTAGTTAGCTATATAATTTTCATTTATCTTATTTTAGTTCTATGGTTAAAAACAGAGAATCTATTTCAATGAAATCACATACTTTTAATACTCAATAAGCTTTTTATCTATTCTATCCTATTTTAAAACAACTCGGTTATATCAACAAAATTTAAAAGATAAAACATCTAATATCAATTATAAGGGATTTTATGAGGGAAATCTGTGAAAAGTTTTAGAATGCTCTTCGAAACGGATATAAATGTAAAAGCTTCTCATGATTTAGAGAGACAAATTTTGGAGGTTCTTTCATTAGCTCGAGTTATTAATAATTATTATTATAAGAAAGGACAAATTCAAAATAAAATTAAACCATTATTAGTAAAAAAATTCAGAGAAGAACTGGAAATCATCGAAAAAAATCGAGATTGGTTATTTGGAATTCCCTCTGTTTTAGACAAAGTAAGTCAAGATTTCATTAGTAAGAATGATTCATTTCGCTTTCCAGACAGCATTATTCTTTTTGAAGCATGGATGAGCCTGGGTATGAGAAGTTTATATCCCCAAGTGGCATTACATTTTAAATTTCCAGGATTTTTAAAAGGAGAAAAAACACGTCATATTTTTCAATATATCTTTTCTACATCACGAGGATTAGCATTTCCAATCTATTTTCCACCAGAATTTTATGATTATAATCCTCCATTTTTGAAGTATTTAAATCCTTTTTTTAAATGGGTTTATAAAATTTGCCATTATTTAAATAAGATCATTTTTAAAGTAGAGAAAATGTTTAATTCAAAACGCCACCATCCAGGCGAATTCGAATCAGTTATCATTTCGAAATATAATGATAATGTCTATAAAGGCATAAATACCTTATTTCATGGATATTTTACGAATGAACCCAAAACATTAAGCCATTTCGCATCATTAAATGAAGTATTAAGAAATGTTATTTTCTGCTATAGAATTGGAGATCATGCTGTTGAAGTAAAAATGGATAATAATTTTCCGACGATGGGGGTTCCGTTAATCTCTAATACTTTAATTAAAAAGAGATATGAAGTTGATTTCTATTCCTATATTAAACATTTGATGACTATAAATAATCTATTGACAAAAAAAATAGAATATTATAGGAAAAAACGAAAAAAATTAATTAAAGCCCTCAGTTTGATTGATCAAATCAAATTCTGGCTTCATATTTCCAAGAAACTCTCTCTTCCGGGACAACACTTACCACCTAAATATGCGGAAATAGAAAAATATCATAAACATAAACATTTAATTGAAAAATTAAGAACTTTATTATGGGTCACTCCACTATTTACCCATACCATACACAGTGCTTCTCGAGTAAGAGAATCATTCAAATTCTCGAGAAGCATCGAAGAAGTATCCGAATATGAGTATGATCTCGAATCTTCTAAATCCATATTTTTCACATTTATATCATTATATGAAAAAGAGGAGGAATTTGAATTTATAGATGAAGATGTTGTTGCAGGGTTTGAAGATTTACGAGATATGATGGCAAAAATGTGGCTATATTTTAAGGAGAGACACCTAAAGTATGCCCTTAGAAGCTTGAACGATATTGCTCGCCTTCCCATTGAGAGTGAAAATTATAAAATAAAGGTAGAAGAAAAAATAAAAAAATTAATTCCAATCATTGCTATTTATGAGATCTTTAATAGACCTCTCTCCGAATCTGTATATCCTGATGCAATTCCCCAAACTAAGAGATTTGGTGCTTATTTAGCCAAATTTCTCACTTCAAGATATAATATAGTTGGTTTAAACCTTATCAAATTCTTTAATAAATTAGCATACAGAAATTGGGCTCATCTTATTAAACAAAAAAAGTTATCTTTTCAAGAATTCTTTACTTTCATCTTTAATTTAGATATATGGAAATATATACCAGATAACATAAAACAGATTATTTTAGATGATTCCATATAAGACTTTTTATCAAACGGAAGTGCTAAATTCCAAATAGTTAATAAATAAAGTTAAAATTCTAAGAAACCAGGATCTTCAAACACATCATCAATATCCCTCTCTTTTTTAATATCGCTCTCATCATGTTCGCTGAATAATGAATCATCATCTGTTTGAATACCGTGCTCAAGTTCCTCGGTTTCTAAGTTAAGCAGCGCGTCTTTCTCTAATCGCTTGTATTTCTCTGCTCGTTGCTTCCATTCGTTTACTTCATCCATGTCGATATCTTCCTCCTCGTCTAAAAGTTCAGCAGCTTTCACCTTACTTAGATCTGATAAAATTGAATATGCAAATGCCATTTCTCCCCATTCTCCCTTCTCCTTGAGTTTTTTTACTCGTTTTTCTAACCGTTGGAGTTCCTGATCCGCATAATATATATCGATAAAGCTTCCGAAAGCATCTACTGGTTCTGAAATCGAATTAATTAACACTTCTTTCTCTAAACCACAATGGCCGCATTTCACCGTAGCAAATCCCCCGCCTTTTTTAATATCTTTCACTTTTACTGCCTTCTCTCCGCAAGATGGGCACGTAAATATCTTAGGAAGCTTTTTAACTCTCCTATAAGTGGTCTGCTTTCTTTTTCTTCGTCCCATTTTTTTATAATCTCTTTAATAATTGAATTAAAATTTAGTAAGATTTCTCAAAATAACAAGAATTCTAAATCATATTATAAATAAGAACGAAAATTAAAAAATTTAACGCTTTCGTGAAGGCTTCATTCTTTCCGTAAAATTTTTTAGGAATCGTGCACTAAAATAATTACTCTTTTTGGCTAACCCATAATTAATTATTAAAGAGAGAGTGGATAATAGGATGGAACATAAAAGCTTATCATTGGAGTATGATAGAGATTTAATCAATCGAATTCTCGATGATGAAAATATGCGATATATAGTACTTTTCTTATATATTATACGAAACGATTTATTTCGAGATTTGAAAGATGAAACCCTGATTGAATCATATAATCGTGTGTTAATTTTAGACGAAATCTATAAAGCTAATTTGTTGACTTTTTGGGATGATGAGTTTTTAGATATAGCTATCGATCTGGGATTAATTAAAAATATTAGGACAAAAAGGGAATTTGAACAAAAAGATCAGGATTTTATTATTAAACTCGGAGAAGAAACAATCACCATCGAAGGAGATACTGTAAGTGTGCCAGCAGATACACTCTATATGATGATAACAAAAAAATATAAATCAATAAACAGACGAGATTTCAATTTAGCGTTAACCAGGCTAAAAAGTGTTCGATGCGAAGTTTCGGGTGTAATTCATTCGTTCATATTTCAGATAAGTGAAGAAGATTATGCTATCTCTGATGATTTATATTATATTTTAGATCAATTTGGAAATGTGTACCAAACAATTAAAATCGAACATACTGTTGAGGGGTTTTCCGAAAGATTTAATCAAATATATGGAAAGCTATTAGAATTAATAGAGATATTTGATCCTGTTCTTAATAATAAAAAACCTATGAGAAAAACTAACGAAGCAATTGAACAAAATAAGGATATTATTGAATTTTTAAAAGAAGAAAGAATTGGTTTATCAGATAAATTTAATATGAGTAAAATTGATAAAAATGAAAGTATGTTTAAGGATTGGTACTCACGCTTAACTCAATTATTAAATTTTCGCTATAACATGCAAAATATAGATAAAGAAATTAAAAACATAAAGAGTTATTATTCTGGGAAAGAGAAAAAATATAATTATTTAGAGTTTATTGAAATGGTTTCGTTTAATGAAGATGAAATTGTTGATCGAATTAGAGAGGATTTAATCTCTCTAAGAAAAAAGATAATTGAAATTAATGATGTAATATCAAAACTATCAAAAAAGCAAATTAAATTATTAAATTTAGATTTTGAAAGATTTTTAATTGAACAAAGTTAAAGTGAATATATCAATGAAATGTCCCGCTTGCAATATTGAGATGGAGCCTCTAGTAGATGGAATATTTCAATGCCCAAAGTGTAGGAAAATAATAAAAGCAAAAGGCGAAGAAGAAAAAAAAGAAGAAAAGAAGATTAGTGAGGGAGACATTCAGGATGGAGAATATTTTCATCAACATGCTAGTATAAATAAAAAATATGAATTATGCGAATCGGGTATAACCGTACACAAAACAGACAACAGATGGATTGCGGTTTTAATATGTCATAATGCATATTTAGAGGCTGAAAGATATGTGCGAATATCGTGGTGGAAAAAATCTTTTTATAGACATGGTGGGATGATGAAAATATATGAAGAAGATGTTATGAAAAATCTTATCAAAGCATTGAAAAAGATAGATGAAAATTTTGATGAGTTTTGGACATTTAAAGGAAAATTCAGAGAAAATAAACTATTAACAGAAGAGGATAAATTAAGAGAGAAGAAATTAGATCTGATGAAGTTTAGGATTATTGAAAATCGTACATGTCCAAGATGTGGAAAAAAAATGGATAAAGAAAAAGCTCATTATGAATGTCCTCATTGTGGTGAAATTGTAATATTAGAGGGTTATAATCAACCAATCTTCAATATTTCTCCTTCGGATCTAAAATTGAATTTTCAAGCTAATTTTCCAATTAATTTTTATTTACCTGTAAGTGGGATCACAATTAAATGGTTAATGGGCGAATGGAAAGCGCTAGTAATAATATATTCGAAAGATAATCCCAATAAAAAATGGTTAAGATTTTACTGGTGGGTGAGAGATTTAGAAAATTTAGTAAAATATGGTCATCGAGAGATCGGAGAGAGCTCCAAATTAGGCTGGAAAGCAAAAAAAGGAGCTGGAAGTACCAATTTGTACAATAAAGATTCAATAAAACCTTTAATAAAGGCTCTAGAAAAAATATCAAAAGAAATGAATTGGAATCTAGAAGATGAGAGAGAGTAAAAAATATGTCAGAAAAACAAGATCCAACATGGACTGAGTTATTAAATTCATTCACAGAGGGAGTAGATAACGCTATAGCACATTTAGAAGAACGAGATATAGAAAGAATTCCTGGTGCAAGAGAGGCGCTTTTAAGACGATTAAATGATATGAAAACCCACTTCCCGAAAAATAATGGAGAAATATTTAAAAAAGCAATAAATGATAAAATTCAAGAAGCATTTTTTCCTAATACTAGAGATTTTGCTGAAGCATTTGCCCAAATTCTGAAATCACGAACTCATGAACAAGATTTTATAATTAATGAATTAATTAATGGATTTGTAACTTCTCGCGCAAAAGCAATTGCCTCAGGTACACAAGTTCCTGTGATAGATCGATTAGTAGAGGCTTTTAGTAGTAGAAATGATTTTCATATTGTAGATCATCAATTTTTTGCATTATTTGGTGATCCAAATAAACCTAGAAAATATGTTAAAAAACAATTAGAAGAATTAATAAATCTATTTGGGTTAATTTCAAAAGAACTTGTAGTTGAGAAAGATGTAAGAAAAAGTGAAAGAAAAGTTTATACATTTTATACTTTTCCCGATGACATATTGGCAATTTTAGAGGAGAAGTATATTATTATTGATGAAGAATTAGGATATGCATACGTATCCGAAGCTTTTGACAGAAATGTATTTATTTGTATGTTTTTAGCTAATGTTGCGATAAATTGGGATAATTTAAAGAAAATTGGTGGAGAATATACTATAAATGGTATTTGTGCGATTTTTGCTCTCATCTTATTATTAAGTTTTATGCCGAAAGTATCTGTAAGCGAAGATAATCCA
>JAWOFX010000003.1:0-2767 GCA_046497275.1 Promethearchaeia archaeon
CCTTGCCAAAGTGATCGAAAATCTTTCTGACCGCCCATATCTATAAGATTCATGCGTACACCTTGCACTTCAATTGCAGTTTCTTCTTTTCCCATGGTCGGTGTATGATCTATGAAGGTTCCAGTCTGTAAAAACGAAACCATCGTTGTTTTCCCTGCATTATCCAACCCCGTTATTACAATTTTTTTATCTTTAGAGACAATTCTTCTTAATATATTCTTAATCCCCATATTAGAATCAAATAAAGTTTTTTTTTATTATACGCGTTACTTATATATATTTTAAAAATAATTGTTTTTAAGCTAGATTTTTATCAATTTATTGTGTATCATGAGAACAAAATAAGCTTGCTTTTCATATTTTTCATGTGAAATTTTGAATTATAGAATTAATAATCAATCAAAAAAGAAATAATATAAAATTAAAGTATAAGTTATTAATCTACCATTTTAGCAATCCATGTATTTTTAATCTTTGTTTTATCTTCACTAACTAATATATATTTGTCTAGAAATCCCGTCATTCCTAGAAAAACACCGAAAATTCCGATTAAACGAAATAATGCTGCGTAAAATGGAGCTGGGATTATCATAAGTGTCTCAGAATAAACTAATCCATAAATGAAAATAAATGCGATTGAAAATGCCACTCCATTTTTACTTCTAATTCCATCAATCGTAATTACAAAAAATGATAGTGCACCTATTATTATTGAAGAAAGCTGGTATAGGAGATTTTCTGGTAAAAAGATTAGATAATATATAGAATAAAAGGCAAAGATAATTGGCAAAAAATAAAATCTTCTCCATTCTTTCAAATAGAGTAAAAATTGGAAGATACTTAAAATCATTATCAATGAAAAAATACCATTTAAACTCAGATTCTCACCTATATATACATCCTCAATAACACCCGTTCCAAATAAAACTTGTCTAAAGGCTGTAAACAATAAAAAGGTCAAGAAAATCATAATAAATGAGTTGATACTAATTTTACTTTCCTTCCAATTCTTAATGGAAAAATATACATTTACAATCGCCAAGACTAAAATCATTAAATCTATAAAGGTTATATACCAAATCATTCTTTAAACACCTCTGATTGCTTATATGGATTGAAAAATCCTAAAGCAAATATTATCCCGAAAACAGCTATTAAAAAAGTAAAAAGATCCCCGATAATATTTTCTCCAACTGCCAAAGCTCCATAAGCAAATGTAAAGAAAATGCCTAATCCTAATGAACCATTATCTTTCAACTTTATCCCAGTTATATAAAAAAATATTAGCCCAATTATTCCAGCAACATAAATATAGATTTGATTTAAGACAAAATATATGGAACTAAAATCATTTAACAAATATGAGAAAATTATTCCAGCATATAAAAGCAATGGGACGTAATATAAAGTTTCCCAACGATTTGCATAGGCAATCATACATAATGAGAAAGTAACCATAAATCCAATTGCTATAGAAAATGAATTTATAGTAGCCTCATCTGTTCCTATTAAATCAGGGTTAATATAAATGTCGAAAGGAGGGACTTCGGATAAGTTGGTTGGAATAATTGCCCAAGTAAACGCAAAAAATATCAAAGATATGATTAATCTGATATAATTAATTTTTTTTGTTTCCTTATAGAATTGCCAGAATCTATTTGCAACGAGAATTGTCATAATTGGAGCAATAATAATGGTCGTCCAATTTGCTATTGTCTGTGTTATTAATCGAATCATTATGATCACCTAAAAAAAATGACCTTTTAAGTCAGGTTTCTCTTTTTTAAATTTATTTCTTGCTTTTTTAAAAGATTGAGATAGTTCAATGATATTCCCTTCCATCTCTATATCTTTTTCTTCATTGAAACCCTCATAAATTATGTTTTGATAATTAACAAGAATTCTTTCTTTTAATAATTCGTAGGTTTTTAGTACTTGAACGAATTGTTCAATGATTGCCGGATATATTTCTGTGTTTACGCTCTTATCCAATAAAATCGAAAATGAAAATAAATCATCTCTTCCTTCTTGCTTTTCAATTGAGAAGATATATGAAATAAGATTATCATTCTCATATCTCTTTGTGATTATGTCTCCCGATTTACAGCCGGTTGGTAAACAATTGAATATTAATTGTTTTGAATTAATCTCAGTTTCTTCTAAAGGAGGATATGATGCTAATAATTCAGGATTAGAATTAATATGACCACCTAATTTGCAAATAATTGACTTTTGTAAGACCATTGTCATAATTTATCACATGAAAATCAAATTTGATTTATTAATTAACAGCGTAATTTCATTATAAAAATACAAGAAAGATTTTTAATTCGTTATGATGACACGAAACGAAAAATTATAAGAATTATCTTTTAACTTGATGAAAGGTTTTTGAAAGTATAAATAAATTAAACACAAATTAATGAATATAGAAATTGTGGATAATAAAAAATGAAAATTCTTAAAAGCAACTATCCCAAGAAAAATAAGAATATTTTTTTAGGTGATTTTTAATGGTAAACGCAATATTAATTGTTATTGATACCTTGCGCCAAGATCATGTCGGTTGTTATGGAAATGATTGGATAAAAACTCCCAATTTGGATGCATTCGCAAATGAATCTGTAAAGTTTACACGAATGTATCCGGATTCATTACCTACTCTCCCTGCTAGAAAGGCGATATATACAGGAAGAAGAGTATTTCCATTTACTGAGGATAAAACTGGGGAGACAAGAATGGTGCGAGGTGATTTTATTGGAGATGC
>JAWOFX010000009.1:0-2852 GCA_046497275.1 Promethearchaeia archaeon
AAAAGTAAAAAAAAGAATTAAGAAAAGGGCTTGAAGTCTAAAATGAATGGCTCGAAACCAAAATCAACTTTAAAGGAAGGATTAACTTTATGTCTAAAAATATTTGTTGTTTTATAGCATTTGTTCATTTTGGGTGTGTAATCTTTTAACCATATGTGGATGTATGGCTTCTTGAATAGGGACAAAGAAACTTCTATTTGAAGTATTGAGAATTGATGTTTTTTGCTCTGTTCTAAAATAATATCTGTTGCCTTATCCAATAACTAACTATTATTATGATTTTAGATATTTAAAGACAAAGAAAGAGAAATGGTGGCTTCTGTCCCTGTTCTATGATAAAATAATTTCTGCTGTACTATCCTAAAACTTATCTTGGAAAATTATTAAAAGCTAGTCCTAAAAAAGTAAAAAAAAGGTTAAGAAATTATTAACTTTTCAAAAATAGACTTCACAATACCAAACGCTTTTTTTATGGAAAAATTGTAATACTCATCTTTAGGTATTGTAGTGTTGTCCCAAATATAGTTGTCTAACATTTCAAATGCTTCTCCATTAAGATCGGATAATTTTTTATCTAAGACATTTGAATAATCTAAGATCATCTCATCGTTGCAAATTAACACATAGTCTTTGAACTGAAAGTTCTTACACTTTGGAAAGGGTGGGATACATTGGCAATTGTCAAACTTTTTATAATAGGAATAAAAATGAAAAAAAATTTGAAATTTTGCGGCGTCTAGACGATTTTATCGAATTTTTTAATTATAAATTTTCAACTACATATAAAATAAAAAAATATTGGTAGCGTATGGATAATAGGGATTTAAGACTTTCTTGCGATTCGGGTCGTAGAAGATGTTCTGATAATGATAATCATTCAACTATTTTTAGAGATGACAGTGTTTTCATTATAAAACGGAAACGCATTAAGGAGATGGAATCGATGATTGAGGAACGCGGGCGTTATTCCGCCGAATCGATACGGATTTCTCGGTCAAGATTTGCTTTAAATGGGTTGGATCGTCTTGCTAACCGCTCTCGAGCACTCGCGAATGATACTTTGTACTTTTTGCGGCAATATTACTTTTATCATAATACGAAAGATCTTGTGAAAAAAAACCTATATCGAAAAAGTATAGCGGGTAAATATCACAAAACCATAAAAGAATCCGATTATCCAACTGACACAAAGAACGCCGCTGTAGAGATTTTGAACGGAATTTTTGAAAATGGATTACGAGCCTTAGGTAGTACTGTTCCAACGATAATGAAATTTATGAATCCTACAAGGACATAGGATATTCTCCTTGTGCCCAACAGATCGTTTTAGCTGTGTGCGGGAATTTTTTGAGTCATTTTGGTTTAATAAAAAAATATTATCAAGACCTTGAAAAATGGAAGGACGCTGCCGAAAATCGACGCAGACAAAAACCATCACGACCTGGTCTACCCCGCTACATCGGCAAAAAAATAAAGGGAGAGCGAGTGGGACGATGGAAGCTGATCTATACAAAGCAGAGACTTGAACATAGGAAAAATATAGAGAGCCTTAGAAACGCAATTAACAATAATCGGTATACGTGTTATATGTCTGTGCCGCCCTCACACGATCATTTAATCCCCCGAATACGAGTCAGAACAAAAATGCTATCTCAATTGTTCAAGAACGGTGGGTTAGTGGAGATCATACCAAAAGGAAAAAATTACTCTTTTAACATCCATTATATCAAAACAAAGGAGCAGCGAGCCAGAGAATACAATCTTGATCTCAATAATTACGAGCAAGACTCTAATCGAGCGATATCTATTGATTTCGGAGTGAATAATTTCCTTACTATATTCAATAATTTCGGTGCGAAATTTCCCATATTTAACGGTTCAGCAATAAAAAAATGGAATTATAGGATAAATCATAGAGTTCCCTCACTGCAACGAAAAGCTGATGTAATTACCGATGTGCTAGAACGATATGAAAAAAATGAATTTATTCAACCATTAGAATCAATTATCAATTCTCGAATTCATACCTATCACGACGAGTTCGAGAACTTGAGAAGAATGGTTTTGTATGTTTTTACAAAGTTTTCTGATCTTTCCAAAATGAATAAAACGGGACTAACAGAAAAGAATTTTGTTTTCAAATGTTTTCGTTCCAGATCATTTTTTTGGGTGGTAAAAAATATGAATTGGGATAATTTCAGAAAATTTGCTGAAAGGGACGGAAAAAAGGTCTATAGTGGCATTTTTAATAAGGTCAGAAAGGTTATCTTAATGGAGATTGCCCCACGTGAAAAGAATTCTCTCTTAAATCAGTTTTTTCGCTATTTACAGCGTAAAAGGGATTATAAGCTTCAAATTTTGGAAACAATTTCTGGGTGGTCAATTCAAAATTTACGGAAATACTTAGCATTTGTCAAATTAAAGATTGATGAATTATGGGACAAATATAATAGAGTGAAGAGAGATGCCATTAATAAGATCGCCAAGAAACTTATGTTTTATTGCCTATACTATGGAGTAGGGACAATTACGTTCGGTTATAACAAGGGATGGAAAACCAATACTGTTAAACTCAAGAAGATAACCAGAGATTTGTTCGTTTCATTGCCATTTAACCAAATGTTTGAGAGAATCCAAGTAGAAGCGATTTATTTTGACATTACGGTGGATTACACAACCGAATGGTATACTAGCAAATGTTCATATATCGACAATGAAGCGATAGGGAAAAAACCAAATGATGAATATGCTGGATTACGCAGATTTACCCAAAATAAAGTGAAACACAATGGGCTATTTCGAACAAGGAACGGAAAAATCATTCACGGAGATATCAACGGTGCGGCTAATAT
>JAWOFX010000012.1:0-2783 GCA_046497275.1 Promethearchaeia archaeon
AAAAGTAAAAAAAAGAATTAAGAAAAGGGCTTGAAGTCTAAAATGAATGGCTCGAAACCAAAATCAACTTTAAAGGAAGGATTAACTTTATGTCTAAAAATATTTGTTGTTTTATAGCATTTGTTCATTTTGGGTGTGTAATCTTTTAACCATATGTGGATGTATGGCTTCTTGAATAGGGACAAAGAAACGTGGAATTAATGTGAAAGGATAGTCCAAAATAATAAAAATAAAGTTAAGAAATTATTAACTCTTCAAAAATAGATTTCACAATACCAAATGCTTTTATTGTGGTATTGTCCCAAATGTAATTATCTAACATTTTAAATGCTTCTCCATTGAGATCTTTTACTTTCAAATCCAACACATCTAAATTGTCTAAGATCATCTCGTCGTTGCAAATTAATACATAGTCTTTAAACTCAAAATGTTTGCATTGTGGATAGGGTGGAATCCATTCGCAATTATCGAATTTTTTACAATAAGAACAAAAATAAAAAAAAATTTGAAATTTTGCGGCGTCTATATGATTTTATCGAATTTTTTAAATATAAATTTTCAACTACATATAAAATAAAAAAATATCAGTAGCATATGGATAATAGGGATTTAAGACTATCTTGCGATTCGGGGCGTAGAAGATGTTCTGACAATCATTCAGATATTTTCAGAGATGATAATGTTTTCATTATACAACGGGAACGGATCGAGAAAATGGAATCAATGATCGAAGAAGAAGGGCGTTATTCCGCCGAATCAGTTCGGATTTCTCGGGTTAGATTCAATTTAAATGAGTTAGATCGCCTTGCTGACCGCTCTCGAGCACTCGCAAACGATACTTTATATTTTTTACGGGAATATTATTTTTTTCATAATACAAACGATATTGAGAAGAAAAAACTATATCATCGAAATATAGGTAATAAATTTTACAACACCATAAAAGAATCTGAATATCCACCTGACACAAAAAAGGCGGCTATAGGAATTTTGAACGAATTTTTTGAAAATGGATTACGAGCCTTAGGTAGTACTGTTCCGACCATTATGAAATTTATGGAATCCTACAAGGACATAGGATATTCTCCTTGTGCCCAACAGATCGTTTTAACTGTTTGCGGGAATTTTTTAAGTCACCTAAAGTTAATAAGGAAGTATTTTCAAGATTTAAAGAAATGGGATGAATTCCCCGAAAATAAACGCAAACAAAAACCATCACGACCTGGTCTACCCCGCTACATTGGTAAAAAAATTGCGGGAGAACGAGTGGGAAAATGGAAGCTGATCTATACAAAACAAAAGCTTCAACATAGGAAGAATATAGAGAGCCTTAGAAACGCGATTAACAATAATCGGTATACGTGTTATATGTATTTGCCGCCCTCACACGATCATCTAATCCCCCAAATACGAGTCAGAACAAAAGTGCTCTCTCAATTGTTCAAGAACGGTGGGTTTGTGGAGATCATACCAAAAGGGAGAAATTACTCATTTAACATCCATTATATCAAGACCAAAGAACAACGAGCAACAGAATATGGTTTTGATCTCAATAGATACGAGAAAAACCCTAATCGAGCTATTTCTATTGACTTCGGAATGAATAATTTTCTCACAATTTTTAACAATTTTGGTGCGAAATTTCCTATATTTAAAGGCTCAGCGTTGAAGAAGTTTAATTACAGAATAAATCATAGAGTTCCCCCACTACAGCGAAGGGCTGATGTAATTGCCGATGTGCTAGAGCGATATGAAAAAAATAAAGAAAGCGGATTTATTAAACCATTAGACTCAATCATCGATTCTCGGATTCAAACCTATCACGCCGAATTTGAGAATTTGAGACGAATGATTTTATATATTTTTAAGAGAATTTTTGAACTTTCCAAAATGAATAAAACGGGATTAACAGAAAGGAATTTTGTTTTCAAATGCTTTCGTTCCAGATCATTTTTTTGGGTGGTAAAAAATATGAATTGGGACAATTTCAGAAAATTTGCTGAAAGGGACGGAAAAAAGGTCTATAGTGGCATTTTTAATAAAATTAGAAGGATTATCTTGATGGAGATTGCCCCTCGTGAGAAAGATTCTCTCTTAAATCAGTATTTTCGCTATTTGCAGCGTAAAAAGGATTATAAGCTTCAAATTTTGGAAACAATTTCTGGGTGGTCAGTTCAAAATTTACGGAAATACTTAGCATTTGTCAAATTGAAAATAGATGAGTTATGGGACAAATATAATCGAGTGAAGCGGGATGCCATTAACAAGATTGCCAAGAAACTTATGTATTATTGTCTATACTATGGAGTAGGGACAATTACGTTCGGTTATAACAAGGGATGGAAAACCAATACTGTTAAACTCAAGAAGATAACCAGAGATTTGTTCGTTTCATTGCCATTTAAGAAAATGTTTGAGAGAATCCAAGTAGAAGCAATTTATTTTGACATTACGGTTGATTACACGCCCGAATGGTATACCAGCAAATGTTCATATATCGACAATGAAGCAATAGGGAAAAAACCAAATGATGAATATGCTGGATTACGCAGATTTACCCAAAATAAAGTAAAACACAATGGACTATTTCGGACAAGGAACGGAAAAATCATTCACGGAGATATCAACGGTGCGGCTAATATTGGTAAGAAAAAACATTCAGATCTCTTTTCCCATAAAGCCATCGCCTATAATTTGGGACTAACTTCCGATCCTCGCCGACCCTTAACCAATCAAGCAAGGCAAAAAGTTACCAAATTTATCGCCACCCCGCCGATTAAGTT
>JAWOFX010000008.1:0-4345 GCA_046497275.1 Promethearchaeia archaeon
AGCATCAAAAAGAGTAATAGTCTCGTGTGAGGAGCTGATTTCTACCGATAAAATAAGAGCGGAACCCGGCAGAACAATTATTCCTTTTTATATGGTAGATGCCGTCATAGAACAACCTTGGGGTTCGCACCCCGGAAATATGCCCTATAAATATTATTTTGATCATAAATTCACTGAAGAATATTTAAGTGTGGGTAGAGATCCTGATCCAGGAGTTTTAGAATCTTGGTTGGATGAATGGATATATAGCCTAGAAGATTTTGATGAATATCTAACAAAATTAAGCGCTAAGAGATTATATAATCTTAGAGATCTTGAATTTCTAAGACCCCCCGTGAGGTGATAAAGTTGGGAAGTAAAAATTATTCATTAAGAGAATTGATGGCTGTGGTTGCAGCAAGACAACTCGCAGATGGCAAATCCGTAGCGGTTGGAACTGGATTACCCTTGGTAGCTGCAATGCTAGCTCAACAAACTCATGCCCCAAATTTAGTTATCTTTTTTGAAGCTGGAGGAATCGCCCCACAATTACCAGTTCTGCCAATCTCTGTTGGAGATTCTAGAACAATTCATAAAGCTCTTTGTACGACAACATTAATCGATATTATGGACACTATGCGGAGAGGTTTTATTGATTACGCATTCTTAGGAGGCGCTCAAATAGACAGATATGGGAATTTAAATTCAACAATGATTGGAAAGGATTATGATATTCCAAAAGTAAGATTTCCGGGTTCTGGGGGAGCAAATGATTTTGGATCACTTGCTTGGGAAACCCTTATTATTATGGATCGTCATAGTCCTCGAAGATTTGTTGATAAAGTAGATTTTATCACAACCCCCGGATATTTATATGGCCCCAACGCTCGCGAAGAAGAAGGATTGTCTGAAGGTACTGGACCTTCAAGGGTTATTACAGATTTATGTTTAATGGATTTTGACCCCGAAACAAAAAAAATGAGATTAATTGCTACCCACCCAGGTATTACTGTAGATGATGTGGTAAAAGCAACGGGTTTTGAACTTTTAATTGCTGAAGATATCGAAACAACCACTCCCCCCACATCTGAGGACTTGAGGTTATTACATGAAGTAATTGATCCAGAAGGTTTTGTCTTTAAAAAATAAAATCTAACTTTTTATTTTTTTTTGAAATAATAATAGGAATATATCTAACGTGGAAATATAGATTCAATAAAGAAAAGATATTTAGTGGCTTATTATCCTTCTTAAAAGATAAGAGACACAAATTAAAGAAAAACTCACTATTTAAAACTAAATTGAAAAAAATGGAAAGGATTAAAAAGAGTAACCAAAGATCTCTGGTTACAACCTTTCTCTACATTTTAGCTCCGCTACCAAGGATGGTGTGACATTGATTACAAACATGCACTTCTATTTTAGTTTCTTTTACTACTCCGGGTTTTATGTAAACAGGTGTAATTAAGCGCATTGTTAGAATATCATCTGATTTTATTCTTCCACTACCATCTTGAAGTAATTTAATTTCATTTTTACAAGAAGGACAAATTAACTTAGATGGAATTTTTACTGGATTCATATTTTCTTATAATGTTTTTGAATTTTTATGATATTGTATATATTTTTCTATAGTTTGCTTTTTATATTTTATTGAAAAATTTAAAAAAAAGATTTGAATTAAGGCTTCAGAGATTTTTAAATAATCTAATTATTGTATTTTATTATGAACACATAAATAGAGAAATCTTTCAATATAATAGAGTTTATATTGATTGAAGTGCCCTGAAAAATATAAATCATTCGCATGTCCTTGAAATGGAAACCATACAACACAGCAGTTATTATTTCCCGCAATATTATACTGATTTTTGATATGCTTTGTTTCTAATAAACAAAAATCTTTATTTCCTTGAAATAATAAACATGGAGGTGTATTTTCATCAATAAAAAAATTTTCTGGATTTCTAAATTCATCTCTTCCTTCAATCATGCTTTCAGGAGGATCTCCGGGGTATAATGGGATAATTCCTTTAATAATTAAATGAGAGCCAAAAATATTTGAATAATTTCCAGAGTTGATCAATAAGGCAGTTGCTAATGAAAGGTGTCCTCCAGCGGAGTTTCCCGTAACAAAAACAGAATTTAGATTCAGACTATATTTACTAAATTTGGTTGTATTAAGCTGTTTAGTAAAATTTCCAATATGTCTGAGCTGATCGTCAATCGAGAAATTTCCCCCCATTCCTTCTGGAGTGGATATAATTCCAAACCCACCTTCTTTTAATCCATATTGAATATCAAAAACTACATATCCTTGAGCAGCGAAATATTTATTCACTTGAAGCATGTTCATAGGTCCTTTATCTCCAGCGACCCATGCACCTCCATGAATATTTATAATTACTGAGTTATTTCCCGGTAAAGAACCTCCAGATACTTTGGGATAATAGGCATCAAATGCTAAAGTTAATCCTTCACTGGTATTCGAGTAAAATACTTCATCTATATCAATATTACAATCCTTGGGATGATTTCCTAAGAAATATTCAGTTATCGTAAATGGGGTTTTCATAAAATATCTTTTGGAAGAAGAGTCTATTTTAGAACTCCAATCTTGTCCAAATGCATCGGAAAAATTTCTTTCTGCTTGAAATGATACCCAAGGTGTAGATAAGAAGGGGAGTAGAACGACAGTAGAAACAATCAAACCGATAATTGCAATCGTATAACGTAAGTATGATCTTTTTATAGGATTTATCAGTTTAAGAAGCATTATGGTAGTTGAGAGCATTATTAAAAACAAAGACAAAGAAAAGGGATAAAAAATTATTCCTATCCACCAAGAAGTAAAATCAGTAATGGGAGAGAATAATAAAGAATAAGCAATAAATATGCCAAGAATCAATGTCATTAAAGAGAAAAATCCTAAAATGACTTTTGTGATTTTCTTGAAAGTCCTTTTTTTATTATTCCCTATTTTAGAAGAGCTTTTATCCCATAACTCTCTTTTCCTCAAATTTTTAATATCCAGATAAGATATTATACTTCCTATAAATAGATCTCCGAAAAAACCTAAATAAACGAAAAAGTAATTCCCAATATTAGTGATAATTGAATTAGAATAATTGATAGAGACCAAAAAATTCCCTAATAACATCAATATGACAGAGAGATTGACAAAAATTAGATAAAAATAACATAAAAAATTGATTCGCTTTCCTAATTTGACCGATTTATTCAATTTTACGGTATTTAAGTAAACCAACAAAAAGTTTCCGATAAAGGTGATTAAAATGAGAAAGCCGAAGATGTTCCATAGGATAGTGGATATTTGTAAAGTAATATAGAAGATTCCAAGTCCTATACTCACTAAATTAAATACTAATAATGGATAACTGACATTTTTAATTGTAACTATTTCTTGTAATTTTTTAAAAATTTCTCTCATAAATTAATAAAAAACTATAAAAATAAAAAGTTATAAGTCTAAATTCAATTTATTTTGAAATTCCGGGAAGTTTTGCCTGGTTACTCCCTTTGAGAGATTTAAAAAAATTTAAGTTTTTGTTTTCATATCATATCTTAAAAAATAAGATAAATTCAAGTAAAATGAAGAGAGTATTATTACTTTATGGAACAAGATATGGTAGTACCGCAGAAATATCAAATAAAATTAAAGAAATTCTTATAAAAAACGATATTGAGGTTGAAGTCATAAATTTAGATGATGTTAAGATTAAAAACTTACCTCCAATAGAGGATTTTAATGGCATTCTGATTGGTTCTGGTATCAAGATAAATAAAATGACCAAGAGTGTAAGAAAATTCCTATCTAAATTTGCTGATACTCTCATGAAGGAAAAAAATACTTTAGGGATTTTTATATCATGTTTGATGGCAAATAATCCTGAAGACCGACCAAAAGCTAGAAATGACTATATTAAAAAAGTTTTAGAAGAGAACGGGATTGAAGTTGCGATGCTTGAAGCCTTTGGTGGTGTTTTAGATTTAACAGAAAACTCAAATTTAGGAGGATTTTCGAAAAAAATGATGGAAAAAATGGCTGAAGATGATCCTAATTTAACTCCTGGCACCAAAAATGATGGAAGAGATTGGGATTTAATTACTAAATTTGCTGAAGATTTCTGTACTCTAATCAATGAATAATTTCTAATTGAGTGTATTTTAGAATTTAAATAATGAATCGAAAATTAAAAATCTTTCAAGCAAGGACGACATAAAACCGAATTATATCACTGCGATATTTGTCGGAAAGAAAAAAATATTCAAAAATGATCAAGAACAGCAATTTTCTCATCAAAAATGGACAAAAGGGCGATTTTCATTCAAAAAACATTGCTCC
>JAWOFX010000041.1:0-78278 GCA_046497275.1 Promethearchaeia archaeon
AATTTTTTAGAAATGAGAATATAACAATGCTTGATAAATTAAAGAGTGCTTTTTCTACTTTTGTTAACAAAACGTTAAGTGAAGAGAAATTAGAAGATTCAATACAAGATCTCAAAATCTTATTAATAAGAAACGATGTTGCCATGGAAACTGCTGAAGCAATATGCGATAATATTATTAAGTCGTTTAAAGGAGAAGAAATAGGAAGATTAACATCAACCGGTAAATTATTGGAAGAAACACTAGAAGATGTAATAACTGAAATTCTTACCCCTGATCAAGAACTAAATTTAATTGAGCAGATTGAAAAGAAAAGATCTCTAAACGATCCCTATATTATTGTCTTTTTAGGTGTAAATGGAACCGGTAAAACGACAACAATGGCAAAAATGGCTCATTTTCTTAAGGCGAAAGGTTATTCTGTGGTTGCTGCTGCTTCTGATACTTTTAGAGCCGGAGCGATCGAACAACTCACCTATCACATGAATAATGTAGGGGTTAAGGTAATAAAAAACCAATATAAATCTGATCCAGCCTCAATCGCTTATGATGCGATTGATCATGCAAGAGCAAAAAATATAGATATTGTTCTTGTGGATACCGCTGGACGTCAAGTAACTGATAAAAACCTAATGAAAGAAATAGAAAAGATTTGCCGAATTTCTCAACCAGATTTAAAAATTTTCGTTGGGGACTCATTAACTGGAAATGATGCATTATTTCAAGCAAAAGAATTTAACAAATATGTTGGAATAGATGCGAGTATCTTAACCAAATTAGATGCAGATGCAAAAGGTGGGGCTGCCCTATCTGTGTCCCATGAAACGAAAAAACCAATCATCTTTGTTGGAACAGGGCAAGACTATGATGATCTTGAAAAGTTCGACCCTGATTTATTCATTTCTAATATTTTAACAGAATAAGATATATTTAATTATTTATTCTTCAAGTTGTTTTGCTACACCATAGTATAATATATAGATAGCAGAGAAAGAGAAGAATATAATAATTCCCCATACGGTACGGATTATTTCATTTGCTAAGAAATTATTAATAGAATTCCCTCCCCATATTAAATAATAAAAAAATATTCCAATTATAAAGAATTTCCATCTTTTTTTCAATTCTCTATTTTCAAATCGATTAAAAATTTTTATTGATGTGTAGATAGATGGTATGATCATAAGGAGTGAGCAGAAAATTATTCCATACAAGAAAAATGATACATTCCAAACCGGTTTCCATCCAGATGTTGTATTAATAATAACACCACCGCTAATTCCGATAGGAAATAAACCAAATAGAATAATTGCCCATGCACTGATTAATAATACTTGATTTATTTGACTTAAGCCTCTAATCGGTCTTAAAAGTAAGAGATTAAAGATGAATAAATATACCATAGCCCAGCTAAATAAATAATAGGTAAGTATATGAAGAATAATTACAATTATAGCATCTTGCAAAGAAGCATATATAATATTAGTAATGCTACTTATGGCAATGGTGATAAAAAACATTGAAAAGATCTTATTTAAATTTTTTGTGGATCTCCGTAATATTAGAACCGCAAAAAATAGAAAAATAATCCCTCCAATGCTTAGCTGGACGATATATATTTCAATAAATCTTATGAGATCAATCATTTAAAACTACAAATATAATTCCTATATCGATTTTTTTTTATTAAATCTATTTTTAATTAGGAGGTAAAAACTGTTTAGAAATAAAATACTCCCCAATAAGATTATTAAGATCTAAAAAATCCCAGTATATATTTTTTTTGATTTCAGAATGATTTTTAAAACATATTGGTTCTAGAATGGATAAATTTTTTATAAATTCATATTTATTTTAATCTATAGCTATGTCAAATAGATACCCTAAGTATGAGAAGTATAGTCCTAAAAAAGAAGAAGAAAAAGGCAGTTTATATGAAAGAGGAGTAAATCTCATTGGAAGGATTCGAAGAGTATTAAAAATTGCCAATAAGCCAAGTCGTAGCGATTATATGATGACGTTCAAGATCGTTATCATTGGAATGCTAATATTAGGTGCTTTGAGCTATGTTATTCAGCTGATATTAACAATTATTCCCTTAGGTTAATATTTGAGGTTTGTTGACTTCTTTAATTTATAAGCTTGTATTTTTGTATATAATCTTAAATTCTTTAAGATTCAATATAAAAAATAGAAAATTCTTATTACAAAAGGAATTTCAGATGAAGGTTCATTTAAATTTTGTGGATAATCTCCATTTTAAAGCACAAACACGCCATTTTACTGATATTGAAATGGATGAGCCCGAATCATTTCATGGGACTGATCAAGGACCTAGTTCAGTAGAATATTTATTAATAGGAGTTGGAGGATGTATAGGTTCTTCATTCGTGTATTGTCTTCAGAAAAATAACGTTGAAATTAAAAATCTTGATGTGGTTGTTGAGGGAACTCTTAAACATGTGATGCCAAAGATGCATCTAAGACTAATTAAGATAGATTGTGTGATCAATATATCTGCAAAATCCGAATTTAACAATCTAATAGATGATTGCGTCAAAGAATTTAAGGAACATTGCGTAATTAATGAAAGTATTACCAAGGGCATTCCCTTAAATACAAAAATTCATAAAAAAGAAAAATAAAAAAATAAAAAAGTTAGAAATAGAAGACGGTTATTTTGTCGGGAATCTTAAGATCTTCTTCTCTGTTTTTGCACGCTACAAATTTGAGATTCAATTTTAAAAGTAATGATAATAATCTGCTTGTTAAAATACCATCCATTATGAGATATGAAGATTCTTTATATTTATCTAATTTCTCATATAAATTACCGACTGATATCTCAAATAATTGTTCTAAATCATCATCTAACGCTATAGCTTGTCCTATCCCAATATTTCTTACCTTATCGATGATGAGATCTTTATTCTTTACTTTTAATTTCTTCAAAAAGCGGGAAAGAATCTTTTCTTTTTCTGAATAATCTTCTTTTTCATCTTCTTCAGAGGGAATTTCTTCAACAAATTCCTCAACTCCTCCTTCTTTCACCGCTCTTTTATTTTGTAAAGATTTTATCATCTGTTTTCGGGTTAATTCCTCAACTTCATATCCTTCAGGTGCTCGAGCAACGTAATCAATGTCCGCAACTTGTAGTAATTCTTTGAGAATTAAAGTACCACCTCTATCACCATCTCCGAAAAATGTAACGGGACTTTTTTCTTTGGTAAGATCAATTATTGATTTTGGAACGCTTGTTCCTTGAACGGCAACCGTGTTTTTGATGCCAATACGAAGGAGGTTTAACACATCTGCCCTGCCTTCTACAATAATAAGATCCTCTCTTTCATCTATATCTGGTCCAGCAGGTAAATTTTCTGGACCCCATGTCACAATTTCTCCTAATTTGATATCTGTATCTATTTGTTCTTCGATTTCACTTGCATCTAGCGAGCTTTGATCCCATTCTTTTAATAATTCTGCTGCTCTTTCAATTATTTTTTTCCGTTTAGTTTCTCGAACATCTGATATTTCAATTAATTTGATTTTCGCTTCACATGGGCCAACTCTTGAAACCGTTTCGACAGTTGCTGCCAATAATGCGGTTTCTTTTCTAGTCAGAGAACTGGGTATACGAATAGTGCCTTTTGAAATTCCATCTTTTGATTCATTCTCAACCTCTATTCGCCCTATCCTTCCGGATTTTTGTAAATCACGCAGGTCTAAATCTAAAAGAAGACCTTCGGTTTAGACGAGAAAAGGAGCTCTTTTCATCCTTGCCCGAAGATAGCCCCCACTATATCTGACTTTTCGACAATACCCTTTACCTTAAAATTTGCTTCTATTATATATTTTGTAGTAAAATCTGTCTGGTCGTTAATCTTGATCACTTCCAAAAATTAATTATAAAGTTTTTCATATTCTTCTAATTCATTAATATAAGATTTGATAAAATAACTTTCAATTAATTATTCTTTTTAATTTAATATGTTTTAATTTTCAATTAATGATTGTTGACCATCATATTTCGATGATCATTGATCATATTTATAGTAATCAAATCAAACATAAAATTTTTACTGTTTAAAAGCACAAATCTTCTATTGGAGTAATATGACCATATAATTCCTTTTTAAATTTTTTTACGATTTTTTACTAGATATGAGTTATTGGAATGAAAAATTTTTAAATAAACTTAAATCCGGTATCCTCGAGACACAAATATTAAAATTGAAAGTAATAAATGATTTTGGAAGGTTATATTTTTTCTTTACAAAATGTGCTGAAAAAGATATGCTAAAGTGTAAGGTTCTCTTTTTCTTAGAATAGAAATTAATATTGATTTGAGGAGTTATAAGGCAAATCAAATTATTACCTAATATAATAATATGATGCATATAATTTCGCTTTTAACTTATCGAAAATATAATGTTATAAATAGAGTCTTTAAATAAAAATGGAAAGAATTCTTTGTCTCGGAGGAAAAGGTGGTGTTGGAAAGAGTTCGATTAGTGCGGCAACCGCAGTTAAATTATCTAGGCTATTACCAGAAAAGAAAATCCTAATTATCTCTTTTGATATGGCACATAATTTGTCAGATTTATTTAAAAGACAAATTGGAAATGATCTTACTAAATTGAGTGAAAATCTCTGGGCTATTGAGCCCGATCCGAACATATATGCAGAATTATACACCAAAGAGCTTATTGAGAAATTAAAAACTCTTATGAAACAAATGCCTATCGTAGGCTTTATTCCTCAAATTGAAGAATATATTGATACTACTTTTACGACTGATTCGATTCCATTAGCTTTAAAAAATGCCATGTTTTTCCAGAAGATTTTGGATGCCGAAGATTTAACTCAACAAATCCAATTTGATATTGTGGTTGCAGATTTTCCACCTACTGGGAATATGGTGGCACTCTTTGAAATTCCTGAAGATCAAGTTACAACCGTGCTTAAATATTCTCTAAATTTTTATAATTCTATTAAAAGCACAATGAACGATTTGGGAAAAATGGTTAAAAAATTCATCGCGCCATTTAGCGATAGTAAGAAAAGAAGACAATTAGGGATAGAAATCGTAAATATGGTTCAGGATTTAGAAGAACGAGGAGAACGTATCACCCAGCTAATTCATAGCATCGGTTCATTACGATTAGTAACAATAGCAGAAAAACCTAGTTTTGAAGAGATCAAGAGAGCGAGAGATTTAACCAAAAAATATATCACTTTAGATGCGGTTCATATTAATATGTTAACGCCAAAAAAATATGCGGATGAATGTGAATTCTGTAATAAACTTCGAACAACTCAGCTAAGATACAATGAAGAAATTATGAATGAATTTGGAAAATTGCGAATTTGGAAATCAAAAAAATTAGTAGATAAGGAACCTATAGGTTTAGAAGGTCTGATGATTTTAGCAGATGAAGTTTATGGGAAAATGATATCAGCTGAAGAGATTCTTTATCCTAAATCTCACTGAAATTATCTCTTTTTAAAGAGTTTAATAAATTTTCATTAATAAGTGCCCTCTTGGTTCAATTTCTAGAATATATTCATAAAATATTGGAAAAAAATTAGAAGAATATTAATGTCTTTGCTCGTAATGGAAAAGATGTTCAGCAAACTCTTGGATGGTGGGATCTGCTGATTGTTCATATTTTTGTTTTAATTCTTGATCCGAATAATTTTCTTCATGCACCCACTCACCAGTTTTTAATGCTATTTTATTATAAAGCGATATAAACTTTTTATAATCCCATTCTTCTTTACCCATAATCTCGATATATCTGGTTTATTATTTAAAGCTTATGAAGGTTTTAGATTGAAGCGTCTAAAATTTTTTTAAATATTCTCGATAGGAAATTAAAACAGATGAGATTGAATATTCAAAATTTTCCAAAAAATAAGCAATTTTATCATTTTTTAGTAATTTTAGATAAAAAAAAGAATTTTTTAATAAAAAATAAAATTAGACCTTCTCTTAAAAATATTTAAGTTCCTTCTTCAAATCCATGGATGTAATTATATTTTAGTTAATTTTGAATTCAGAATTTGTTGAATTTTGGTTTACGTTTTCGAAGGAAAGCATTTATTCCTTCTATATTATCCTTTGTACCCATAGTTTTAAGAACTGCTTGACGTTCTTGATACAATCCTTCTTGTAGTGGTTGATCCCCATATTCAACTATACATCTTAACATTTCAGATACAGCACTCATTGGCATATCTGAAAGTTCTTTAGCTAACTCAAAAGCGCGTTCTTTAAGCTCTGCTTTTGGAAGAACTTCGTTTACCAAACCAATCCGATATGCTTCTGGTCCAGAAATCTTTTTAGCCCTGAGTATCATATCAAGTGCGTATAATCGCCCCACACAACGGGTTAACCGTGCGCTTCCCCCCCATGCGGGAACTGTGCCTAGGTCCAGCTCGGGCAAACCGATCTTTGCCCCTCTCTCAGCAGCTAGCCGAAAATGACAAGAGAGGGGGAGTTCTAATCCTCCTCCAAGACAATATCCGAAAAGGGTGGCCACTACGGGTTTTCTCATTTTCTCGATAGCGCTGAGTACCCGTAAACGTTGATCTAAAATTTCTTGAATACGCTTGATGTTACGTCCCACTCCCGCAATTTCTTTAAGATCCATACCCACCGAGAAATTATCTTCATCTTCTGCCGTAATCACGATGGCGCGAACTTTACGATCTTCCGAGAGCTTTGGGACAAGTTTTTCTAGTTCATCAAAAAACTCAAGGCTCATGGGATTCATTGGGGGTTTATTTATAGATATTATCGCTACTGCATCCTTTTGTGTGAATAAAAAAGGTTTATTCTTAATTATTTCGTCTGACATTTTAATCTCCGACTATTAATAAATCTATAGAATAGCACTTAGAATATAAAATTTATATCAGAATTTTCATTAAATTTTTAAGAAAAAAGGAATGTAGATTTAGCTACTGAGAAAATTAAAAATAGAGAATAAAATAAAGAAGACTTGAATATTTAAGTTCCCTCTTCGAAACCATGGATATAGTTATATTGTTCCTCTGTGAGCTCATCTATTTCTATTCCCATAGCATCTAATTTCAGATAGCCAACCTTGTCATCAATATCCGTTGGAACTTCAATAATTCCAGGCTCGAATGATTCATGATTTTTCACAATGTATTCGGACATTAAAGACTGTAATCCAAACGACATATCCATCACTTCACTGGGATGCCCTTCTGCTAATACTAGATTTGCTAATCTTCCTTGAGCTAATAAATATACCTTCTTACCAGAAGGAAAAATTAATTCTTCAACATATTCTCTAATTGGATTAATCTCTTTAGCATATTCATATAATTCTTTTGTTGGTAATTCAATATCGAAATGCCCAAGATTACCTAAAATTGCGCCATCCTTAATTGTTTCAAAAACCTCTTTGTTAGGAGGAATCACATGTTTACATCCAGTGGCTGTGAGAATTACATCTGCTTCAGGTAAAGTGTCAAGAATAGGTTTTACATTAAAGCCATCAAATTTTGCTTTCAAAGCTTTAATAGGGTCTACTTCTGTGACTGTGACATTTGCGCCTAACCCTCGTGATCGTTTAGCCATTCCGGAACTACAATGACCATATCCCGCGATTGTAACATTTTTACCTGCATAGAGAATGTGCATTCCATAAATTGCTGCAACTACTCCTTGACCTGTTCCCAATTCATTATCAAATTGGTTTTTACATCTTGCGTCGTTTACTGGAAAGAGGGGAACTTTTAATTTTCCTTGATTAGCCATTGCTCTAAATCTTTTAACTCCTGTTGTCGTTTCTTCTTGAGTTCCATATACTTTCCCAGAGGAGATGAGTTCAGGAAATTCTTTATGAGCGGTGACTATCATGTCTCCTCCATCATCAATCATTATGTTTGGTTCTGCTTTTAAACATTGACGGATACACCAATAAAATTCTTCTGTTGTATTTCCATGCCATGCAAAAATATTAATGCCTTTCTTAATTAAGGCAGCAGTTACTTCATCTTGAGTAGAAAGAGGATTACTTCCACAAAGATATACCTCGGCACCACCCGCTTGTAATGTTAGAGCTAACATCCCTGTTTCTTTGGTTACATGAAGACAGCCTGCAACAGTTATACCTTCTAAAGGCTTTTCTTTCTTAAATCTTTCTCGAATAATCTCCGCAGTTACGGGCATTTTATTATTTGCTATGTATAATGCCTCTTCACCTTTAGGAGCTAACGACTCATCTGCGATTTTATAATTGACCATTTTTAAATCACTCTTTTTCTATAATTAATAATTTTGCAAACTACATAAATATATATTTGCAAAGATGTTAATCTTAAATATAAATTGATTTTAACTTTAATTAATAAAAAATTTTAACATTAAAAAATGGACAAAGAAATTTCCTATGATATAGTAAAAAGATTAATTTCAAGAACCAAGCCTCAGTTTACAGATATCTCCAAAGAATTAAATCTTTCTAGACCCACTATTCAAAACTATTTTGATGAACTGGGGCAAAAAAATATAATTAATAATTTCACTATAAATATTAATCCTAATATTCAGCCAAATCTTAGACATGTAATAATAGAGATTAAGACAAACCCAAAAGAACCAGAATTAATTGAAAGACTGTTAGAAATTTCACTATTAGAAATGCTTGATGGAATTTTTGGAGAATTTTCGTTGATTGGAATATTTAAGTTTAAGAATTCGGAAGAGTTTAATAATACGCTTACTCTTGTTGATAATATAATGGCTAAGTCCTACTTTAAGAAGTATCAGATAATGGATACTATAAAAATCTTCAAAACAAATGGGATAAAATTATCTGATATAGAATTAGAATCCTATGAATTAGATAATCTAGATTACAGCATTTTGAAAATTTTGCAATATTCCCAAGGGTATAATTTGATATCTACGTATGATATAACAGAAATTATAAAAAATAATGATAAAATCTCAGTATCTCAATCCACAGTCTATAATAGGATAAAGAAAATGGAGGAATGTGGGGTGATACTTAATTATTCTGTAAACTTTAATCCAAAAAAATTAGGATTTTTAGGAAAATTCATTATAAGAGTGAAACCAAATGATCCTTCAAAATATGATGAAATCGCCCTAGATTTAGAGAAGCAAGAGGAGATTACTCATTTATATAGAATTGGGTCTCAATTTGGATTATTTGGAATTGTTCGAGTTAAAAAGATAAAAGATTATGCTCTGTTTTTACAAAAACTATATAAAACTGATGAAGTTGAGGATACTTTTTCGAATTTCGTCTTAGATGAACGAGTACCCTATACAAATTTTCTGCTCCCTTAATTATTCTGAGAACAATACTTTTATAAAGATCAATTATTATTTTCAAGTGTATTTTTTGAATGGAAGAAAAATATTTAATATTTTTTCAATTGGATTATGGATTTCTTTTTTGAGTTATTAAAGAATCGGATTGGGTTATCGCGCACAGGACGGATTAACGCGATTGGATCTTGTAAACCGGTAAAAACTCCTAATATAGTTATTCCTATTAATAAAACCCTGATGAATAATTTTGATTTTGTTGATAGTTTTGGGTGTCATGAAATTTTTGTAATCTCTGATATCGGATACCTAAATTCTCAATTTCTTGACGGAATGTTTATAGATTCGGGTTTTTTATATTATCATAAAGGCACTATTCAGCGGTTTAAAGCAATAATGGGGAAAAAGGAATCTGTAATTGCAGAGAATCAGGTTATACCTATTCTCCCATTTTCAATACCAAAAACGGTGGTAAATTATGAATTTGCTAAAAAAGAAATTAAATATCATATAACCCAATTGGGAGAAATATTAGAAAACTTTCCTAAAATAAATTTTGGACTCTCTATAAGGTTATTTGATTATTATGAATTTCTTGACTTATATATACCTCTAATTAAAAAATATGAAAATATTAAACTACTTAATTTTCTCGATTTATTCGATAATCTGAGATTTTTCCGAAATAAATTAGATGCAATTATAAGAATTAAAGAAGAATTTGATAACAATTTAGTCTTAATGGCTTCTGGAAAGATTCTAACAAAATATTTTCCATTAATTGTTTATTTAGGCTTCGATTTAATCAATACTACGTATCTAAGTTATCTTTCAGCTGAAAATTTATATGATACAGTTGAGGATCTTATACCTGCGTATAAAATGAAATATCTTCCCTGTAATTGTCTCTCATGCAGAAAAAGATTGAAAAGCCATTTGGAAGAAAAATACTCTGCTGAAAAAATTGATTTATTATGCTATCATAATTTTATCACAGCCAAGAATTATATGAATAAAACACTTCAATATCTCCATACGGAAGACTTCAGGGCTTTTGTTGAAAAATCTTCCTTAAATGACTTAAATTTTAAATCTTTATTGAAAATCTGTGATAAAATTTATTTTAATTCAATAAAATATCATTCAAAATTAAATCAAAAGAATAGGGAAATTAATTGTCTTGGTCCATTATCTTATTATCGCCCTGATTTCGAATTCTTCCGTGAAAATGTGTTAAAAACATTCATGCCAGAAGAATGGACAAGAATTATATTATTATTACCATGTTCCGCTAGGAAACCTTATTCTCAGTCAAAATCTCATCAAAAATTTTATGATGTTATTCGGAAATTTTCAGAATTTCCTACGTTTCAAGAAATTATTCTTACTTCCCCATTAGGGGCAATCCCAAGGCAGTTAGAAAATATTTATCCCGTGAATTCATATGAAATTTCCGTTACTGGAGACTGGAATACAGAAGAGATTGAAATCGCAGCAGATATGTTAATAAAACTTCTAAATAAGTTTGAGAAAAAAATTCCTATCTTATGTCATCTTGAAGGAGGATATAAAAAAATAGCACAAGAGGCTGAAAGAAGGGTTAATCATTCTTTCACATACACTGAGATAAAGGAGAGTTCCACTTCAGAAGAATCATTACAAAATTTAGAATCTAATATTAAAAATAGCTTGGAAACATCTCAATCAACCGAAATAAGAGACCAAGAAGAAAAATTAACAAACACTTGGCTTAGAAAATTTTCAAAAATCATAGATTATCAATTCGGAAAAGGTTTAGGGAGAGATTTAATTTCTCAAAATTTAATTTATAAGCGAGATGGGAGGCATACGGGGTTTTATTTACTTAATAAAGACACAAAAGAAAGATATGGCACTTTTAAATTTTCTACAGGGAAAATTAGACTAACTATAAAAGGAGCTGAAAAAATAGCGTTTGTGCCTGAATTTTCGAATTATATCATATTTGACGGGACTGAGTTGAGAGGAAATACCTTATTTATGCCGGGCATTAAAAGTACGGCTCCAAATTTATTACCAGATCAAAATGTATGTATATTTGATGGTGATAAGAAAAAGATTATTGCTATGGGTGACATGATTATGGGATCCACTTTTATAAACAATTCAAAATCCGGGAAAGTAGTGAAATTATATGAAACTAAATGAAAATGTTCTAAAATATGAATGCCTGGCCGAAGAAATAGAGGCCTTAAGGAAAAAAGGACTTCAAAATAAAAAGCCCTATTCTAAGCAGAAGTTAAATACACCAGTGAGCTTCTGGACGAAAAAAGAACGCCTTTTGGATAAAATTGGAAAAGAATTTACAATCATATTAAGGACGAAAGGATGCTATTGGGCATTAGAACAGGGAGGGTGCTCTATGTGTGGTTATATTGAGGATGCTAATATAGAGAATGTATCCCCCGAACAAATTAAGAATCAATTTGATTATGCCCTTGAAAATACAATTGAGAAAATCGATCAAGATAACAATGAATATATCCTGAAAATTTTTAATTCGGGAAGTTATTTTGACGACTCTGAAGTAAATAAAGAAGTTAGAAAATATATTTATGGAAAGGTTGCACAAATTCCTAAAATTAAAGAGTTCGTTATCGAATCAAGAGTGGAATTAATTACTCAGGACAAAATAGATGAAATAAAAGATATTTTACCAGAAAAATATGTAGAGATTGGAGTAGGAATAGAGTCTGTTAATGATCATATACGAAATAAATATATCAATAAAGGAATAAATCTAAAGGATTTTATTAAAATTAAAGAACTTTGTCATAAAAATGGAATTGGTGTAAAAGCATATTTACTTTTTAAACCTCCTTTTCTTAATGAACAAGGGGCAATTGATGATTGTATTTCTTCAATAAAAACTCTGATAGATATGGAGATCAATTCAATTTCGATTAATCCTTGTAATGTTCAAAAGAATTCTTTTGTAGAATTTCTTTGGTATCAAAATCGTTATCGGCCTCCTTGGTATTATTCCCTATTCGAATGCTTTAAGAGAGCGCTAAAGCCATCTGATTTTGAAAAAACAAGAATATTATGTGATCCTTCTGGAGCAGGAACTAAGCGAGGGATTCATAATTGTTTGAGAAGAGAATGTAACGAAAAAATGAAAGAACATCTAAGAAATTTCATATTTTCTCAAAATATAGACATGTTACAAGACATTGAATATGATTGTATTTGTAAAAAAAAATATGATTTGCAAAAAGATTATCTTTAATTCTAATAATTTACATATTTTGATCAAAATTGTACAAAAATTTTAACATCATATAGTCATAATACAAAATTATGTAATTTGTTAATATCAAGGTTAATGATCTCAATATTAATTCCTTCGGTTTCTTAAAAATTCCCTATCAATCCTCAAAGTAAAAATTTAAATACATAAGTAATATTCTATCTGATTATAAATATCTGATGCTCGCTGTAAGAACTTAAAATCTAAAAATTAAATATCACGGTTCTTCAACTTTGAATTGGGAAAAACTAAATTTATTCCATTTGGGATCATCTGCAAAAAACCATTCTATCTTTAGAATAGCTAAATGGAGTGAGAATCTCGAAAAAATTATAAAAAAACCAATATTTAACGAAGATTATGAAAAAATTGGATTTATTTTAGATATCTTCGGTCCAACTACGAACCCCTTTATTTCAATAAAGTCTGAACCTAATAGGGATATTGGTAAAACTAATAAGTTTTATGTGAAAATAAGTTAAAATGTTTTTAGATTTTTAAAAAGATATATTTTTTTAAAAAGGTGTATTTAGTTGGAAAGAACTAAAGTAAATGTTTCATCAGAAACTCTCATCGTAGAAAAAAATACATGTTCCGAGTGTGGGGAGAGCATCTTTTTCGATGAGAATAGAGGTTTATTAGTTTGTGAATCCTGTGGGTTAGTTCATTCTGAAAATCATATAGATAGAGGTCCTGAATGGAGAGCCTTTGATGCAGATCAGAGAAAAAAGCGTACTCGCACGGGAGCCCCGATGACCTATATGATCCATGATAAAGGATTATCAACAATGATTGACTGGAAAAATAAAGATTTCTATGGTCGAGAAATCCCAGCAAAATTACGGGGACAAATTTATCGATTACGAAAGTGGCAAAGTCGTATAAGAGTAAGTGACGCAACTGAGCGAAACTTAACATTTGCATTAAGTGAACTCGATCGTATGGCATCCAATTTAGATTTACAAAAAAATCTTCGAGAATGCTCAGCAAAAATCTATCGCGATGCAGTTGAAAAACATCTAATACGAGGTAGAAGCATCGAAGGGGTAGCTGCTGCAAGTCTCTATGCCGCATGTCGTATGTATAAGGTACCTAGAACTTTAAATGAAATTGCTGAAATCGCAAGAGTGGATAAAAAAGAGATAGGTAGATCTTTTCGTTTTATTTCTAATGAACTCAATATGAATTTGAACCCTACAATTGCTTCTGATTTCTTAACACGGTTTATCTCAGAACTCGGTTTATCAACAGAATGTCAGAAAATCGCAAAAAAAATTATTAAAATGGCACAAGAACTCGGACTTACTTCTGGACGTGGTCCAACAGGAGTATGTGCGGCAGCAATTTATGCAGCCACAATTCTTACGAAGGAAAAAAGGACTCAGAGAAAAATAGCTCGTATCTCTCAAGTGACTGAGGTTACTGTTAGAAATCGATTTAGTGAGCTAGTTGAATTTCTGAATTTGAACCTCTAGATAACAAATTTTTACCTTCTTTTTTTATTTGTACGTTGTATAATTTAGGTAATATCTTGATGTTATGCCGATTTATAATAGTTCTTTTTTTCTCTTAAAATAATAAAAAAATGGTTAAGAGGAAGAGAGGAAAATATGAATGATCTTATAAATAATGAACAAATATCACACTTTCTTTATGATGTTGAAAATCATTTCCCGAATTTTGCTGCTGCTGTTATATCAGACTCTAATGGTTTACCAATAGGTTCAAGAATTCCGACTGGTTTTAAATATCAGGAACAAATTTTAGCTTTAGAGGCTGTGGCGAAAAACAGAAGTTTTATAGATACATCAAAATTTATTAAGGTGAAAGTCTCTCTTAATGAAGATAAATCGGTAAGACTGTTATTATTACTGAAGAAACCAAAGACTTATCTGAAAAGATTTAAAAATATTAAAAAAATCTCAAAGCTACAGATGATTTTTTAAATTATAAAACTAGACATTAAAAAAACACATAAATTGATTTTCGTATCAAGTATAAGAACAATAGGAGATTGCGTAATTTTTTATATTTAAATTTTTATGTTAGTTATAAGGTGGTTTCGGGTAAATAATAATTTTGGTTATAAGAATTTAGTTTTTATACCCCCCTTCTAATATATATAGATAAGTGACTTAATAAATAGTAAAAATTATTGGGATCATATCCATGGAATACTCTCAAGACGAGCGAATGTTAAAGAAGATACTCAATTCAATTATTAATAGCACGGCTGGGCTAAGATATGCTATTATAATTGATGATACAGGGATTACAATTATGAGTCAATCTAAATTCAAACTTGCTGAAGAGGATATTTCTGTAGAAAAAATTGGTGCGATTGGGGGGGCAGTTTTTATGGCTGGGGAGGAACAAGGACAAATTCTAGGTTATGGTAATATAGATCTTCAAATTACAGAATATGGAAAAGGCATGTTGTTTTCCTTGAAGATCGGGAAAGGAGTACTCTGCTTAGCGTCTGATAAAGATGTGAATATAGGCTTTGTTCGTGCAGTTATGAAAAAATGGGCACCAAAATTAGGACAGATATTAGAACGATATTTAGAAAGCGACCAAGACGCGATCAATGAAGAATTAAAGGAGTTATTCAATTCTGATACTATTAGCTTATTGTAATAAATTCTATTTCTATTAAAGCGTATAATTTAATATTAATAAGAAATTCTTTATCTCTTGAATTCCATTTTAATTTACTTAACAATTCATATTAAGATTCAAAATTTTTAATTGTTATATTATGAAAACAGTGCTTTCTTGGAGTGGAGGCAAAGATTCTGCCTTAGCTTTATATTATGCTAAAAAAGACCCAAATATAGAAATTATTTCTATCCTAACAACCATAACAGAGCACTATGAAAGAATCAGTATGCATGGAGTCAAAAAGGAATTGTTGGAAGAACAATCTAAGCAACTTGGAGTACCTCTCGAATTAATTTATATTCCTACGGATTCTTCCAATGAAATATATAACTCTATAATGGAAGGGAAAATGCTGGAGTTAAAAAAAAATGGAATTAATTCCGTGATCTTTGGAGACATTTTTCTGGAGGATATTCGAGCATATAGAGAAAATAATTTATCGAAAATTGGGATGAATGCTCATTTTCCGTTATGGAAACAATCCACAGAAAAATTAACTCATGAATTTATTGATTTAGGATTTAAAGCAATAATAACTTGTATAGATTCAGAGTTTTTAGACAAATCTTTTATTGGAAGAGAATTTAACAAAGATTTTATTGCAGATTTGCCTGAGGAAGTAGATCTTTGTGGAGAGAATGGAGAATTTCATACATTCGTGTATGATGGTTCATTATTTGAAAATTCTGTGACGTTTAATTTGGGAAAGGTTGAATTCAGAGATAATCGGTTCTATTTCAAGGATTTGATGATTTAAGAAGAAGAGTATATTAAAAGAATTATTTAATTCAGATACTATAAACCTATTGTAAAATACTGTTTTTATTTCTTATAAACAATCCTGTATTAATCAGAAATTCTTTAATTTTTAAATTGTATTTAAATTTATTTAACAATTCATATTAAAATACAAATTTTTCAATTTTTAATATGAAAGGAGTACATTCTTGGTTTTGCCATTTTTACCTTTCTATCCTTATCTATATGAATTCTGAATCTTCAATATCTATGAATTAATCTTCAAAGAATGATTCTTGCTATTGTTTTAGTAATCATCGGCTTTTATGATGTTATGAGTCAAAAGCATCTTTATGATTATAACAATATTAAAAATGTTCTAAATCCATAATATGTAACTTTTATTTTTTTGGATTTGTGTTTTTTTGAATATAATTTTTCCTAAAATGAATAAAGTCACCTCAAATTTATGAGATTTTCTTAAATTATTATCTACTTTACATAGATAAAGATTTAAGGATAACTTTTTATGTCTAGTAAGCAATAATTTCATATGCTTTTGCATATAAAAAACCTATTTAAAAGAAGTACATTGAGAAGCATTTTTCTAATGATTATCCTAATTTCATTGAGCTTTCCGATAATTTCTATACTTACTGAAGAAAGGATTGATCGGATACCAAATGATGACTTTCTGGCAGTTTCCGATTACTGGATATTTAATGGAAGCGTTATTCATATTGATAACAATTGGTCTCTTACTGAATCCACGTATGATTGGTGTACGGGCAATGGTACTGTTGAAAATCCATATATAATCGAGAATGTAACGATTGATGCCCAAGAAGGAACGGGTATCATAATAGAACATACAAATGAATACTTTCGAATTCAAAACTGCACGATTAATAATACAGGAGAATGGAATGGATTATATTATGAAGCCGGTATCAGGGTTAGTTATTCTAATAATGGAATTATTCATAATAATACAATTTATGACACTGAATTTGCGGGTATATCAATTGAACATACAGATAATCTTAATGTTACAGAGAATAAATTATACCAAAACGATCTGTGGGGTCTTTACACTAATTATGCGGAAAACTCTCTGATTAAGAATAATAATCTGAACGCGAATTTTATAGACTTAGGGTTGATTCGAACAATCGATATGACTTTAAAAAATAATACACTTTATCAAAAAGGATTTACAATTACCGCTGATAATTTTCAACAGGCAACAAGTCATAACATAGATAAATCCAATACAGTGAATGGAAAATCTATCTATTACTATAAGCATAGAGATGACCTAGTCCCAGATGATTTTTTAAATGCCGGACAAATAATTCTTGCTAATTGCTCTAACTCTTTGGTTTCCAATTGTGCAGTGTCAACGGTTTGTGCGGGAATAGAATTATTTTATTCGGAATATATCACGATTGAATCTTGCAACTTTACTTCGTGTGCTCAAATTAGTATTCATCTTGAAGAAAGTTATAATAACACTTTACGAAACAATCGATTTATTAATAGATATGGGATCGAATTAAGATACTCGGATGAGAATGAAGTCTCTAATAATTCTTTTTACAATTGCAATCGTCCCATTGTACTTGCTGGCTATTGTGAAAATAATAATATTTCACACAATGAAATAAAGGATTCTGTTTATGGTATCTATTTGGCAACCTCTTGCTCAAATAATAAGGTATATCAAAATAACATCACTAATTGTGATCTATATGGTATCTATTTATGGCGAAACTGTGATTCAAACGAAATTTATGATAATAAAGTCGAAGAAGGCGCCAGGCAAGCAATATACTTGAATAACGATTGTGATTCAAACATCATTCGAAATAATTTAATACTTGATAATAGAGATGGAGTCTATTTAGAAACGGGATGTGACAACAATGGTATCTATAATAATACGTTCGAGTTAAACGGATTACATGCTTTTGATGATGGGATTAATAACTACTGGAATTTGACAAACATCGGAAATTACTGGGATAATTATACAGGATCTGACCTAAATGATGATAATATTGGAGATACACCCTATCTCATTTCAGGTGCAAGCTTATCAGCTGATTACGCTCCCATTTGGAGTGATGGAGACGATCCCCCTACGATTAACATCAATTCTCCTAATAATGATACATACCATAATCTACCCCCAACGATAAGCGTACTTATAAATGATAATGGGAGAATTGATACACAATGGTATGAAATGCTCAATACAAGTGAAACAGATGATTTTACGGGAACTTCATTTCAAATTGATCCAAACATTTGGGAAAACCAACCAGAGGGAATTATCCATATTAAAATATTTGTTAACGATACAGGAGAATATAACGACTCTGCTCTATTGAAGGTTATTAAGGATACAGTACAACCTTCAATAATCATCAATTCTCCTTTAAGCGGAACTCAATTTGGAAATGAAACAGTCATATTCAATATCACAATATCAGATGCAACCGATCCAGATATGGATATTTTATGGTATCAGCTTGGAACGTCATTGGATAAGATTTATGTAACTCCATTTTTTGAAGGGGAAAATCTGATAACTATTGACGAATCCCTCTGGAATGCATTGGATGAGGGATCTGTTATGATCCATTTCTTTATCAATGATACTGCGGGAAATACCAACAACGTAGCTATTAATTTAGAAAAAAAATACACACCAAGCGAAGAAGGTCCTGGAGGACAAATTCCATTAGGTAACTTCTACATAATAATAATTATAGTAAGCATTGTTTCTCTCGTTATTCTTCAGAAGAAGCGATTCTATAATTAGAAAATTTAACTATCCTTTTTATTTCTTTTATTATTTGAATATGATAAATCAAACTCTACAGAAATTTTTTAATAATAATTCAAGGAGTAATAAAGATGTCGCCTAAAACACTAACACATTTTTCTCATTTTTGGGAATTATACCGTTGAATCAAAAATGTTCTCTCGTGTTAGGCATTTGGGTTGGGACATAATCATGTATCCTGTCTGGGTAACTGACTCACACCTCATTGCATTGGTATTCACCATAGCTAGGTAAAGAGCCCATTGTATCCAGGATTGATAACTTTATTGATTATTAAACTCTGGATGTCTGCTTGTTTTTGCACACATACTCATCTGTTTTCATATGTGCCCTCGATAAGCAATTATTCCTTCAATGTTTTCCCATTCTAGATATATTAAACTGAGGTTAAAAATTTTATTCTATTATTTCAAAAAAGATATTTCCTTTCTACAAAACCTATTATATTTGCTAAAATAGTTAAGATTTAAAATTCGAAAATCTTTAAAATCTATATTCTTATTTAAGAAAAAATTATATATTTTTTAATCTCTAATTTTTAGTATTCAATTTTCCTAAAAATTAAATTAATAGAGAGAAAACTTAGCTAATAGGATTGTATTATGAGTATTTTAAGACCAAAAATAAATGTATTAGACAAGGAACATAAAGAATTGATCTATAATGAGGCAATAGAGATATTAGGAAAACAAGGTGTATTTGTTAAGAATTTCGAAGTAATCAAAATACTAAAAGATGAAGATATAGAAATAAAGAACGAAAGGTTTTTTCTATCTAGAGATATAATAGAAAGAGCAATTAAAACGTGCCCAAAAGAAATAAAATTATACGATAGAGAAGCAAAGGATTATCTTAAATTGTCTGGAGATAATATTCATTTCGACCCTGGTTCTGCGGCGATTTATATATTGGATGAACATTCTGGAGAAATTAGACTTGCTCAATCGCAAGATTTTATTAAATTTAGTAAAATTATGAACCATTTAGAACATATTGAGGCGCAAAGTACTTCTATGTTATATGAAGATGTTCCTATGAACGCTCAAGACTGGCATCGTTTATATATCGCATTAAAATATTGCTATAAACCAATTATTACTGGAACATTCAGAAAAGAAAGCTTTTCAATCATGAAAGAATTATTATTGACGTGCAGATCATCAGAAAGAGAATTAGCTGATAAACCATTAGCGATATTTGATGCATGTCCTTCTCCGCCACTGAAATGGTCTGATTTGACAGTCCAATCTGTGATTGATGCTGCTAAAAGTATGATTCCAGTAGAATTTGTATCTATGCCATTAGCAGGTGCAAATGCTCCAATAACTTTAATAGGGTCTATAACTCAGCATTGTGCTGAAACCTTATCGGGACTTGTCATAGCTCAATTAGTGAATAAAGGAGCACCTGTAATATGGGGAGGTTCTCCATCAATAATGGATATGAGAAAAGGCACAACACCTATGGGAGCAATAGAAACTATGATGATTGATTTAGGTGATGCTGAGATGGGCAAGTTCCTTGGATTACCAACTCACGCATATATGGGTTTAAGCGATTCAAAAACACTTGATTCACAGTCTGGTTTAGAATCCAGTTTAGGAGCCATTTTAGCGGCTTTAGCGGGGATCAATATGATATCTGGTCTTGGGATGATGAATTTCGAATCCACGCAGAGCTTAGAGAAATTGATTATTGATAATGATATTGCAGGAATGGTAAAGCGGCTAATAAAGGGTATAATTGATTATGGTAAACCCTATGCTTTTGAGATCCTAAATGATTATAATAAAACTGAAGAATTATTGTCTCATCCCTCCACATTGGAATTATATAAAAAAGAATTATTGTTTCCCTCATCTATTATTGATAGAAATACTTTAGAAAATTGGAAACGCCAAGGTTCTCAAACTGCTAGAGCAAGGGCAAGGGATTTGATTAAAAGATTAGGGGAAAGACCTATTCCAAGAGAAATAGATGAAAGGATTAATAAAGAATTAGACAAAATTGCTCATCATTATCTAAATTAAGTGGGTTAAATTGAAATTTAAATATGATGAAAAAAATAATAAGATAATGAATCCAAAAGATTGGTTCGAAATAAATAAAGAAAAGGATTATCTAATCGTTATATGGGAAAGTCTCGAAAAAGTGGATCCAAGATTTTATACCGATTTGACTAATATCTATCTTCTTTTAGGAAACGAAAAAGCTTTATTAATAGATATAGGTTCTGGAGTTTTTTCGCTCAAATCCGTTATAAATGATTTAATCGAGGGTCGACAATTAATTTAGTTAACACTCATGGACATTGGGACCATATCGGGAATAATCATGAATTTGAAAGGGTATATATACATAAAAAGGAGGCAGGATTCATTTCTAACCCAGTAAATATTTCAAATCTTAAATCTTCACCTGAAAAGATTGCCAAGAATTATAATGATATGGATTTTATACTCGCTCCGCCGTCAGAGGTTTCTGAGATTGATGAAGGATATATATTTGATGTAGGGAATCTTTCAATAGAGGTACTCCACACACCCGGACATTCCCCGGGATCTATCTCACTTCTGACCAATAAAGGAGAATTATTTCCGGGAGATTTAGTACATTATGGCTCTGTTTTCTTACCAAAAAAGAAATATTTGAATATAGTGATCGACAGCCTTCAGAGAATCATCAATTTATTTGATGATGGGAAAGTACAAAATCTATATCCTGCCCATGGTGATTATCCACAAGATAAAGAGCTGGTCGTAAAGCTTTTTGAAGGAATTAATAATTTAGATGAATTTTGGGATCAGAAACAGAAAGATAAATTCTTAAGATCGTGGATTATTGATGATGGGACATTTAAGTATGTTCTATCTCGATTTTAGTACTATTTTCTATTTTTTTATATTTTTATATTTTTAGAAAAATCAGTAAAGATTTACGACTTTAACTAAACTTATTTTTTTATCTCTGTATTATAGGAGTATTTTCGAGTTTTCCTATGATCAAAAAAATTAAAATAATAGCACATAAAAGAATTTCAAAAAATCCTAAAGGAATAAAAAGAATGGTTAAAATCATAGTTAAAACTAAGCTAATTATTCCGATATATAAGCCCCATAGTAAGTTTTTTAAAATTCCCACCGCTGAGAAAAGTCTCATCATTGTGAAGCTTAAAAATAATGGTAATAGGACAATTGGGTGGTTTTCAAAAAAATAGGTAATCTCAGTAATGTTTAATCCAAATTGCATATAAACATTGGGCGTGAGATTTAAAGCTATTAATACAATATAAATACAATCAGTTATCTCTAGGAGAGAATAGATTAGAAGAGCTAACCCACCAATAAACAATAATTTCTTTTCTTTAATTTTATTTGATATCATTTCATTTGTTCTCCTCTAATTCTTGTTTTTTTAATTTAGGAAAAAGCGCACCTGTTCGCTCTTTATATTCGATATATTCTTTCCCAAATCTTCTAACCAAATCTTTTTCTTCATAATATATCATAATTGGGATATAAATTACAATACCAATGGTGCTAAAAAGAACCAAAAACCATGAATTCAACATAAAGGAGACTGCAACAAACATAGGAAACTCTCCGAGAGTTTGTGGATGTCGGATATAATTATAAATACCTCCATACATTTGAGTATCTTTGGAAGGGGTTAATGTTTCAGACCCTGCTTCTTTTATCCCTACTGTCAAGAGAATACCACATGGAATTAATGTACATATTCCAATTATAATACCAATCCATATGTTTTCGTTAATTATCCAAGAATCAACAATTGGAAGTGGAACCCAAATCCACAAAATTAAATTTATAGTTGAGATTAATTCAAACACTCCACCTATACTTCGGAATAACTGGCACTGTTTCCAGGCTTTATCCCCATATTCTTCGGACCTTTTTTTAGGCTGGACGCTTAGAGTATATAAATAGGACATTATAATAAAAGATGCAATCAATATGATAAAATTTACAATTGGGATTAGCATTTTTATTAATTGAGTATAAAAATTAATTTTTTATATTTAAATGCTAGAGTGAAATAGACTTAATTTCATTCAAGATATGTTAAAATATAAGATTTTCTAGCAATTAATTTGAATCATATGAATATTCTAATATATTAAAGAAGATTTTTAATTAGAGTAAATTTCCACTAAATTCTATTTTTCTGTATTAACTTTCTAATTTGGTTATATGATCCTAATAAGTTTTCAACTTTTTCCAATGCTAAGCCTTCCTTTGGTGGGCCTTCAAATATTACTGTTCCATTCGCTAAAACCAGCATTTTATCAGCCCATTCCTCAACAAAAAAAAGATTATGGGTCGTAAAAAGAATAGTCATATCATTTTCACGCCGTAGTGCTTCTATTATTTTTAAGTGGTTCTTTATAGACGTAAAATCAAGATTTGCGAATGGTTCATCCAAAATTAACAATTTAGGTTTTAAAACTAAAAGACCAGCCAAACATGCTCTTTTTTTTTGACCCCACGAGAGATTAAAGGGAGAAATATCTTTATAATCTTTTAGGTCCACTGATTTTAAAGCCCATTTGACTCTCTCTTCAACCTCATTTTCTTCGAGTTTCAAATTCCGGGCACCAAAACTTACATCCTCTCCTACAGTTGGAGCAAACAATTGATCATCAGGATTTTGGAATAAAAATCCGATCTGCTGTCGCATTTTCCATAATTTTTCTTTTTTTCTTGTTAATTCTTTTCCAAAAATCTTAATTTTCCCAGATTTAGGCTTCAATAATCCAACTAATAATCTAAGGAGCGTGGTCTTTCCCGATCCATTATTTCCAATCAACGCATAAATGGAATTTCGGATGATTTTGAAAGAGACGTTTTCTAAGGAAAATCCAGATTCGTAAGAAAAATTTAAATTCTCTATTTCTACGGAATAAATAATTTGATTACCTCCATGTAAATAAATTCTAAATCAATAAATAAAATTAATACAATCATAAATGATGTAAAAATTATCAATGTTATTATATCAATGACTTTAATTCCTTTTGGAGCGAATGTTATCTTTCCCGAAAAGCCTCTCAGCTTTAAACTTTCATAAAGTTTCTCACTTCGCTCCATATTCATTACTATACTTTTTCCCATGATAAAGGCATGAGCTTTTAGTTTCTGCCAATAGGAAGTGACTTTCTTACCCCTAAGTTCTTGGGCTTCGAGTATCTTCCTATTTGAATTAGCTAATATTGGAATATAGTGTAAGAGAATAATTAAACTTCCCACAAACATCGCAGGCATTCGAGCTTTTGTAATCGCCTCAATAAATTCTGAATAGGTTAAGGATGAAAAAAATGCCATAAATCCAAAAATCGCAGTAAAAATTCTTAAAAATAATAAAATTGCTGAATCGATTCCCTCCTGATAAATATTAACTCGAATCCCTATATCAATAGTATAGATTATTGTATTCCCTATATAGAGTGGGAGAAATATAACTAATAAAATTATTAATGGAATTACATTCTTTGCTCTCGAAAGGATTCTTTTTAGATTTAGACGGAAGATCAAACTCAGAATAAATATAGATAATAAAATAGTACTACTAAGAAAAATATCATTAATAAACAATATTGGAATGATAAGGATAAATGGAGTGATTAATCGAACTAAAGGATGAGTCTTGGCTAAAATGGTATCTTCGTCTTCATGCCTAAATGGAAGAATCGTCCGCATTTTTGAATCTCTATGAAAAACTTAATAAAATTATATTGAAAGAGATTGATTTAATTCTCTTTTTTGTTAAAGAACTGATTAATATAAAAGTTAGTTTTATGAAACTTTATATTTTATATTTTGAAATTTCGCATCTACTCTAATATAAGTATTAAATTTGTTTTACATAGTTAAGTCTTCATAGTTTTTTTTGAATTATAATTTTAGAGTTTCTTTCTTTTTAGAGTATACAACGAAATAATAGATGATAATCAAAAGAATATGCTAAAAAGAATACTTTTTCAATTAATTTGTTTATCTTATCCTTCTATAATACACTATAAGTTTTTTGTAAATGAATAGTAATATTATGATCTAAAAGCGTAACATTTAAAATCGATTTAGAAAAACATCATATGAAATCTTATTAAAAAAGTGATTTAAAAATGCATATACCAGATGGTTTGTTGGATCCGGTGAGTATTATTGTTCTCTGGATTATGACGGTTTTAGTAATGGTGCTTGGATATTTTAGAATGGGAAAAATGTTCGAGAGAGAAGAATCGGAAAAACTTGTACCATATATCGGAGTCTTAGCAGCAGTTATTTTTGCATTTCAATTTGTTAATTATCCTGTTCCAGGTGGTACTTCTGGTCATTTAGTTGGAGGAACATTGGTTGCGGTCATATTGGGTCCTTGGGCATCAGTAATTATTCTATTCTTAGTGCTGGTTGTTCAGAGCTTATTCGGTGATGGAGGTATAACGGCCGTGGGAGCTAATGCGTTTAACATGGGAGTAGTTGGAGGTATAGTTGGATTCTATATAGTGTTGGGTATAATAAAAATCTTAAACAAGAGTTCAATGGATAAAACAATTAAAATTACCCTCTCAACTATAATAGGATCCTATATTAGCATTGTACTGGCAGCATTAGCTTGTGGAATAGAATTAGGCATTTCTAATGTTATTCCTTTTGCTGTAGCGGTACCCACGATGGTTTACTGGCATTTACTCATAGGAATAGGTGAAGCTGTGATATCTGGATTAATTATCTATTATATCTTGAAAACCAAACCAAGCCTAATCATAACTCAAAATTTAATGGGGGTAAAGTAAAGCATGGCAGATTTTGAACGATATAAATGGCCAGTTATTACCTTAGTGGTTACATCTGTCGTCTTAATGATAATGCTTTCCATAGGGTTTACAGTAGGAATTCTATCAGAGGACCCAGATGGTTTAGAACGAGTCTTAGAAGACTTGAAGGTTGCCGAGCCAGAAGCTTTTTGGGTACCTTTTTTTTCGTTTATAACTAATGATTATGTGGCTGGGATTCTTGGTTTAATATTGACAACCGTGATAATTGGAGGAGTGTTTTACTTAATAACTAATTCGAAGAAAAAGAGAACAGAATAAACGAGAATTTTATTTTTTCTAATTTTTAATTTTTTTATTGTTTTATAGATTTTTCTTTATATTCAGAGCTTTCTGGGTTTATTATTTTGTTCATTTGTTAGAAATTATGATCTCCATACATATGAAAACACTGCTCTTTCACAGATTTTATACTTTGGTTTTTAATCATTTTCATGATGAAATTTCTTCAGAGTATATATATCCGAAAACTCAGAAACGACATAAAATGAATATAGATTGCATGTTCTAATGAGTCTAAAAGGTAATGATAAAATACTTTCTGATATAAACTCCACCATACAGAAGATATTTTTATTCTATTGAGGGTATAAGTTCAACTTAAGTACGTATATTCTGCCTAATACGGAAATAGAGGCTCTTCTACTTACAATTGGAGTTTTAATCTACATCCTTACTTAATCAGATTTAAGATATTTTCCTTATATTTTCAATTTTAATATTTCATAAAAAATTTGAACACAGTATGATCTTAGCATAAAGAATTCCTATAATTTTTTATCGATTAGTTTCATAATTAATCTTATTAAATTAATTATTTTTGTCTATTCTTAAATTCTTATAGCAAATATTAGAATGAATAGGATTTTCCGTAGTTCCTCAGCCTTTTTGGTACTCATTTTAGGCGATCATACTTTCTCCAAGCTTCGTAATATTCATAAATTTTCCAATATTACATAAAAATAACGTTTAAAATCGATTTAAATAAATATCATTTGAATTAAAAAATAATTTAATATTAGTGTAAAACGGGAATGGTTAGTAAAAAAATTTTAGTTAGTGGTATTGTAGTAGCGGCGATAATTTCACTCATTGTAGGTATAGGTATTTATAATAGTTATATCAATCCTGGAGGAGAATCGCGCTCGAGAACTATTACGGATGCCTTAGGACGAGAAGTTAAAATTCTCGAGGCAGAGGATATCGATAAAATTGTAGGAATTAATCCTGGTGGTTTGCGTCTTTTAGTCTATATGGAAGCGGAAGATCTTGTCTGTGGAGTGGAAGATATCGAAAAATCAAGCCAATTATCAATAGGAAGGCCCTATCTTTATGCAAATCCCCACCTAAAGGATCTCCCCAGTATCGGTCCGCAATTTGGGGGCGATGCAGAACTGATTTTAGGCCAAGAGCCAGATGTCATTTTTATGACCTATGGGACCATTGAGGAGGCAAATACTTTGCAAGAACAAACAGGAATCCCTGTAGTGGCATTAGGGTATGGTGAGATTTTCGGAGACTTACAATTAGATTCATTTTATGATTCTCTGGATCTTCTCGGAGAAATTCTGGCTAAAAAAAGCCGGGCAGATGAATTAAAAGACTACATAGATAATCTAATTGAAGATTTAGACAATCGAACGATGGATATTGTTGAGGGCGAAAAAAAATGGATTTATGTTGGCGGAATCGGACACCAAGGCACACACGGCATTGCCTCCACTGATTGTCAATATGAACCTTTGAAATATATTAATGGAAATAATGCAGCAAGCCTAATTGAGGGATGCGACGGACATGCGTTTATTGATATCGAAGCTTTATTTCAATGGGAGGATGAGGATGAAAGCAAACTGGATTATATTATTGTTGACGGAGGTGGATATGGATTATGTATGCAAGATCTTCAAAATACAACAGTAGATGCAGGTGCTGGGGATTTAGAATGTATAAAAGCTGAACCTCCACGAGCAATTATGACTCTTCCTTATAATTATTATACCACCAATCTTGGCACAGTACTTGCCGATGCATACTATTTGGGGAAACGATTCCATCCAGACAAATTCAGCGATTTCAATTATACAAACGGAAAAGTCTATGACGATATTTATGAGAATTTTGTTGGAGAAGAAGTTTATGATGATATGGTGAGTGATTTTTATGGAGGATTCCATAACATTACTCATGATGAAATAGATAATTATACTTAAAAACAGTAAACTATGAAAAATCAATCAATAATAGAAGAAATGGACGCAGAAAAAATCCAAAAGGAGTATGAGAAATACAATAAACGTCGGGAATATTTCATTATTCTCAATTTTTTTCTTATTTTAATTTTTATCCTTGTAGGAATTACCTTCGGCTCCTTCGAAATTACGTTCTTTGAAGTCCTTGAAGTGCTGTTCGGAGGAGGCGAGCAAGTACATGGAAGAATAATCTGGGGAATTCGCATGCCTCGTGTCCTTTCTGCCTTATTGGCAGGGGTTGCATTATCTTTAGCGGGAGTGGCTATGCAAAGTATCTTGAGGAATCCTATCGGCTCTCCTTTTACGCTTGGAGTTTCCCAAGCTGCAGTATTCGGTGTAGCTTTTGCTGTTATCGCACTGGGCGCGGGCAGCGTCCAGAGCCTTTCTGGGGATGCTGTTCTGATTAATAATCCCTATTCAGTCACCCTTTTTGCATTCTTATCCTCCCTTCTGAGCACCGGTGTAGTTTTACTTTTGGTTAAGTTCAAAGGCGCCAAACCTGAGACTATGATCCTTACTGGGGTCATTTTAGGCTCCCTATTCAGCGCGATGACGACCGCGTTAATGTATTTTGGTAGCGATGTACAGATTGCCTCAGTGATTTTTTGGACCTTTGGAGATTTAAGCCGTTCCACATGGAGTAATTTTTTCATATTATGTGCAATTATTCTCCCAGCAGTCTTATATTATATGAAAAACGCATGGAACTACAACGCTTTAAATTCGGGAGACGAAACGGCTGAAAGCTTAGGTGTTAATACGAATCGTTTAAGGATTCTCGGGATGATAATTGCCTCGCTCACTGTATCTGTGGTGATTGCCTTTTTTGGTGTGATTGCATTTGTAGGATTAGTAGTTCCCCATATTGTCCGCAGAATTATCGGTAGCGATGAGAGGTATTTAATTCCATCCTCGGCCCTATTTGGCGGGGTTTTCTTGCTCTTCGCAGATATCATCGCTCGCACTATTATTTCCCCTATTGTCTTGCCAATTGGGATTCTTACTTCATTTCTCGGAGCACCGATGTTTTTATATTTACTATTAAAAAAAGAGAGGAGAGGATTTTGGTAATAATAGATGTTCAAAATTTAACTTTTGCCTATAATAAAAAACCTGTATTACATGATATAAGTTTTAGTTTGGAAAAAGGAGAGTTTCTGGGAGTCATAGGACCGAATGGCTCGGGAAAAAGCACCTTGCTTAGAAACCTAGATGGTATACTTAGCCCTAAGAATGGGGCAATCTACATTGAAGGTTGCGATCAAAATGACATGAGCCGACTAGATATCGCCAAAATAATTGGTTATATTCCCCAAAAGGAGGGTGATATGTTTCCTATAACTGTCTTTGAGACTGTACTTTTGGGAAGGACACCACATATTAAATGGATGGAAACGAAGGAAGATAAAACTATTGTAGCCCGTATGCTCGAGAAATTAGGTTTAGGTAAGTTTGCCATGCGCGATATTAATCAACTAAGTGGAGGAGAGCGACAGAAAGTATATATTGCTCGCGCCTTGGTACAACAACCAAAATTATTGCTTTTAGATGAGCCTACCGCCAATCTAGATTTAAAGCATCAAATTGAAGTATTAGATTTATTGCTGGAAACCAAAAAGAAAGGAGTTGCCATTATTATTGCTATTCATGACCTTAACCTCGCCCTACGGTACTGTGATAAATTCGTAATCCTCCATCAAGGTCAAGTTTTTGTTCGCGGCGGGGAAGAGATTATAAATAAAAAAAATATTGAGACGGTCTATGGGGTAAAGGTGGAAGTTCTTGAAAAGGCAGGACAAAAATATGTGATCCCCTTTGAACCTTTAGATAAAAAAGATCAAAAATCGGATTCAAACATTCCATTAGAAGAACAAATTATTTCAAAAATATAATAAAGTAATATGAGTATGGACAAATTTTCTATTAGGCCAATTGGCATTGTAAAGAATGATAAAGATGCAGAAATGCTTAAATATGCAAATGAAGATATCGAATTAGATCCAAATAGATTGCGAAAGCAAGGGCATGCATTGGGAACCTCTGAAATTATTGTTTATGATGATTATGTAGAATGTCTAGATGGAATCGAAGACTTTTCCCATTTAATGGTGCTCTATTGGACTCATAAAACGCCCGAGGAGGCACGGAATATTAAGAAAGTTCACCCTGCAGGCTTGCAGTCTATGCCCGTAAAGGGAATCTTTGCTACCCGTTCTCCTGTTAGACCAAATCCCCTTGCTCTTATCTCCGTGAAGTTGATCAAACGAGAACATAATCGTCTAATCGTTGAGGGTTTGGATGCGATAAATCGATCGCCAGTAATCGATATAAAACCCCACCTGCCATCGTATGATTCCCCATTGGATGTAAAATTAGCAGATTGGATGTATTCACTAATGGATGAGTTTAGGAAGTTGAATCAAGATGATTCTGATGACTCTCAACACATTGATATGCGCGCTCATCCTTGTATCAGCTTCGAACAAAAAACTTTAAAATAATTTTTTTGAATAATCGAATTTTCATCATTATTCGTTATCTAAATCTTATTTTTTGCAATTTTTTCAATTGGGATTGCCATTAAAGAGACTAAAGCTTTAGAAATTAGGATTTGTTCGTTATGGGAACTAATATAAATATTTGATTCTGAAATTATCAATTTTTTACCAGAATGAATCACTTCGGATTCGCATAATAATTTATCACCAATTGCTGGTTTGAAGAAATTGATTTTGAATTCAATTGTTAGAATGCAGATATTTTCAGAAACAAGAGTATATGCTGAATAACCCGCTGTATGATCAGCCATAGTAGCTATTACTCCCGCGTGGACAAATCCATCTTGCTGTTTATGATCCTGACGTATTTCAAGCGAAGAATGAAAAATTCCAGCATCTATATATTCAGCTTTGCATCCTAAATATGAAATAAACCCTTGAGAAAAATCTTTTTTTAAAAAATCAATTCTTTCTCGATTCATATTAAAATAAAGGAAAATACTGAAAAATATCTTATGAACAAAATTAAAACAATTTTAATTAAAATAACAATTAAAAAAAAGAAGTAATAGCAATTAAGTTGCTCTTACGAATCTATTAAAGAGTTTTATACCCACTAGAAAGATTACGACGGAGTAAAGTAATAATAACCCCCAATTTAACAATACTTCAGGATGTAATATGGAGTTTCCATTAAGGAGTATATTTTGTAAGGCCACAACAGCAAATCGCGTGGGCAAGACAGACGCAACAACTTGCATTGATTCTCCGAACAATTCTATCGGTACAAATATTCCAGAAACCATAGCAAGCGGGATAATAATTATCCAAACACCTCCTCCTGCGGTGTCAGGGTCTTTGAAAACCGGTGCTAAGGCGAATGATAATGCGAGTAGGAAGAAGGAAAATAAAAACATAGTAATTCCTATTCCAATGATTAAATCAATAAATGTAACGAAATTGGGATTCCATCCAAAGATAGATAATATCCCTGCCCCAATCGCAAATTGCATAAAGATCAATAGAATACTTGAAAAAATATTCGAAAGAATTATTTCCCAATTTTTCACTTGAGTACTAGAAAGTCTCTTGAATATCCCGTCCTTCTTCTCCCCGGTTAATACCACTAATACAAAAGATAAGATCGACATAGGACCGTATAATAAATATCCAGGAGCTGCATATGTAATTTGGTTTATTACTTTTCCTTTAAATGGTTCCTCATCTAAAATTATGTCAATATCAGTGGGATTATAGTTAATGATTTCTTTGATAAGCTGATTTATAGTATTAGTTAGCGCACCTTTTATAGCAGGTGATACATCTCCTCTGAAATAAATATCAAATTCTAAAGTACCAAAAGGTTCTGCTCCTGGAATGGATTCACTATAAAGACTTATAAGGTAGGCTTTCGTTTGATAAGTTGCGCTTATTGATCCATTAAGATAAGATAAAGCGTATTGTAATTTAGCATCGGTTTCTTGTTGAGTGGCACTGTTTCTATAATAATAGGTCATATTAACATTTTTCTCGTTATCCAATCCCTTCAAAAATCCATTATTAATAATTAACATTGAATCATAGTTGTATTGACTAAAATTTAGTAAAACTTGATCGCCATTATTAGAGACATTCGTGATTTGGAATTCTTCAGAGAAGTAACTTTGCAGATTATAATAAAATGCCGTTATAGAATAATTAGGGGAAGTGGTTGAATCATTATTATAGAATGCCAAATTAATTTTGGAACGATTTTGCAGATTCTCTTCAAATCCTTCAGGAAACACGACATAAGATATAATGTCACCAGATTCTGCTGCTTCAAAAGCCAAATCTAAGGTAGAATATTTTTGTAGGTTTATAACTGAAACATTATTATCAAGAATGTCGTATATAGTGTCTAATTGATAATTTTCTCGTGTCGCATTGGTAGAGTCCAAATCAACCCAACCAATATTATAGGTTGTGGTGCCATCTCCTGTACCCACGGCTCCAAAAATTAAACCAAGTATTAAATAATAAAGAACAGGAATGGTCACTAAAAATCCTATTGTTTTAGGGTTTTTGATAAATCTTAACAAATTTTTTTTAGTTAAAACGAATAATCTTGACATTTTAGATCACTTATTCCCGCAAAGACCTCCCAGTTAATGATAAAAATACATTTTCCAGAGAATTACCTAATACACCTACGTCAACAATTTGTAAACTATTTTTATTAAATTGTTTTACAAAATTCCCAATCCTACCTATTCCATCCATAGCTGTGATGCGAACTGATAGGTCATCCTCTGAATAATTGGCATCCAAAACATACTCAAAATTTCTAATATTATCAATCGTCTGTTTAATTTTTTGAGTGGGGCCGTCTATTTTAAACGTAAGAACATCTCCTTTCCCAATTGTGTCTTTTAAATGTTCGGGTGTTCCTTCTGCAATAATTTTTCCATGATCAATAATCGCAAGTCTATCAGAAAGTATATCAGCCTCCTCCATGTAATGTGTGGTGAGAAAGATTGATTTGTTTCTCTCTTTTAATTCAAAAATATAATCCCAAATGAGCCTTCTGCTTTGTGGGTCTAGACCAGCTGTGGGTTCATCGAGAAAAAGGATATCTGGATCATGAACTAGTGATATTATAAGATTTAATCTCCTTTTCATTCCACCTGAAAGTTTTTCAGATCTAGTCTTTATTTTATCTTCTAGTCCAACTTTTTGTATGAGATTATTAGCTCTCTGGGAAAGAACACTTTTATCAACTTCATACATTTTCCCGAAAAACATCAAATTTTCATAAACGTTGAGCTCCTCATAGAAGATATTCTCTTGAGGACACATGCCTATATGTTTCTTAACAGATTCAGTTTCCTGAACCACATCATATCCAGCAACTTTCGCTTCTCCGTTTGTAGGTTTCATATAACATGCAAGAACATTAATGGTGGTAGTTTTTCCTGCGCCATTAGGTCCTAAAAATCCAAAGCATTCACCTCGCTTAACTTTAAAAGAGATGCCATCAACAGCTTTCACATCATCAAAGTATTTTTGTAAGTTGTTCACTTCAAACGCAATTTCATTTTTTTCTGATTTAATATCTGTTAGAGTCATTTTTTCGATTTTTTTTTAGGTAATTTTAAAAATTTGTTTTTCAATTTGTTTAAAAATTTTCTATATAGATCCTTTATTTAGCGTTTTAAAAAATAAATCATAGACCAATTTTTTTCAACTTTTAATTTTGTATCGATAGGTTCTGAAAGATTCCAAATTAAAAGTTTTTTTAAATCTAATTAATTTACTAATATAGAGATCTAGATTTTTTGGAAAAAGAGAGATTGGTTTGAAAGATTATAAAATTATTTTTTTAATTAAATCCGATACAGTTAATCTGAATAATTATACAATTAAGGATATTCCAGGCTCTTCGGGGAGACTAGATGTGATCGCTCGTTGTATTCTCTCCGCTTTATTGAACGAAAAAGGATTTGATATAAACTATAAGATTTGGATTTTTTTTAAGAGATATGGGGCTTTAAAATTTGATCCACTTGATTTGAATTATGAAGATTTTCCTAAAAATGAATTATTATTGTCCGAATATATAGTAAAATTATTAAAAACTACAGATACTGCTGCTGTGATTAAAGAATATAATCCACTTAGTCCAATCTTAGTAGAAAATATTTCATTAATAGAATTTTTAAAGCAACGAAAAAAAGAAAACAGAAATAACATATTTGTTTTAAGGGAATCAGGTAGAAAATTTCTTGATGTTTTTTCGCCCCAATCACTTAAGAAAGAGGTATATATTATCATCGGTAGCCAAACTGAAGATTTTATCAATTCAGAAGCGTTTTTAAATCTAAATTTTCCCGAAGTAAGTTTGGGAGTCAAATCTTATCTTGCATCACAAGTTATCAGATTAATAAAATTAAACATAAATCATTTTCTATAATTATATTATATATTTTTGATTATTTGTGATAAATTTGAATGAAGTTAATAAGCCCCCAGAAAAAAGGATAAAGCAGCGAAATTTTGTGGATAAAATAATCGAAAGACCAGTGGAAATGTTAATATCCCTAAATATCTCGCCTAATATGCTTTCTCTAATAGGATTTTTATTAATTTTAACAGCAAGTATCTTAATATTTTTTGGATTCATTCACAAAAATCTTCTTCTGGCATGGATTCCTCCGTTTTTAGTCTTTATGGCGGGTGCCTTCGATATGTTCGATGGAGAGGTAGCTCGTCGTACTAATCAGGATGGTTCTGAAGGTGCTTTTTTAGACTCGAATGTTGATAGAATATCTGATGCTCTGATCATATTAGGCTTAATTTATAGTAATTTAATAGGATATATCTCAGGATTAGTTATTTTGTTTTTAAGTTTGATGATTTCATATACACGTTCTCGCGCCGAAGCTCTTAGCGTCAATATGAAAGGAATAGGTTTAATGGAACGGGCTGAAAGATTGATACTCATTATAATTGGATTAACTATTGAAGTATGGATTTATAGAATATCTATTTGGATTTTAGGATCTCCAATTACAATCTTTCAATTCTTTTTTATCCCAATATATATACTGCTTCTTGCTTTTACCGTTGGGCAAAGATTGTATTATACCTATAAAGTCTTAAATAATAAGAATGAATAGATTTAGATTCTTTATTTAATTTTTTTTTAAAATTGAAAAGCTCTTTACTGATTAGCAACTAACCAAAATTTTTCAAGAAAAACAAGAAAAGATATAATTAGGTAAATATTTCTAGTATTAAAGATAATTTTAAGCTTTAATTCTAATAAAAGAGGTGAATTAAATGGCTCGGAAGAGAAAAAGTGGTGGAAAGACAGGTTCCAGCAAGGGTAGATACAAGCGAGTTCAATGCTCAAAATGTGGGCGGTCCGTTCCGCGAAGTAAAGCAAAAGTCGTATCTCAGAGAACAAGACTCGTTGATTCCAGAATGCATAAGGAGCTGAAAAAGGAAGGAACCATATTCTTAGGCGGATCCCATCGAAAATATTTATGTATCAGCTGTGCTGTACATAGTGGTGTTGTATCCCAACGCGCAGAAGAAGAACGAAAATAATTCTACTTCTTTTTTCATTTATTAAATGCAAATCAAAAATTTTGGTTTAAATATTTAGTTGTTTAAAAAACGAGGGAAGAGTATAATGAATTTCACACTTATTTTTTCCTATTATTTCTATTATGGCCCTGATTAAATACAATTCTCTCAAATCCTCATCTGGTTCATAGATTTTAAATTTAGCAGTAGGCTTGATTTTTAAACTATAATTTTCAGCGATCCCCGTGATGCTTTGTTCAGTTTTAAGGCGTATACCTAAAAGTCCAAGTTCATAATGAGATACAATAAATAATATCTGATTTTCCTTCTCTTTAATAAAATGAACTACTTCTAAATAGATATCTTTTAATTCATCTGGTAATTTTGAATAAGGAATCGAATTTTTCTTTCCAGTGAAATATTCAAAAGGTGTGTAAAAGAGCTTATTAAAACTTGCTATTTTTTTTATCTGTTCATTATATTTTTCTATGTCTTTAACTGTATAAGCTTTATCAAGCAAAACATCTATATTTTTGACAATATCCTCTTCATTACAAAATCCATTGATAACTGTTGCGATATATGCTCGCTTTAACTTTTCCACTAAAATATCGATTTTATAATCTTGTCCCGCATCAATAGTCATCTCAAGTGCTTCATTATAGAGGTTCGTGGCAAGCTGTGAATGGCCTAGAGCAAGAAAGTAATCTCCTAATTCAGAAAATACGATTATTGCATCGACAATCTTTTCTTTAAAATCAATTTCAGATATTTCACTCATTATTGCCATTGCTGTATTTTTATCTTCCAGTTCTCCTTCCATATAAAGCGCAATAGCTTTTCCAATAAGACATTTTAATTTTAAATTTTCATCTTTATATACTTCAGCAAGTTCTTCCGTAAAATTATAGGCCATTATTGAATTCGCATAGAGTCCATGAAACAATAAAATGAGAGCTTTTACATAATTTAAAGTCAAACATGTGGTGTGATTATGGATAATTGTTGAAAATAAGGCAGCTCTTTCTAAAGAATCTATAGCTGAGTTGATATGACCTAGAGAAACAAGTAGAAAGGCTCTTAAAAACTCCATTTTTGATATTTCAGAACATATTAAATTTTCGACAATTTCATAATCATCCATTTTTTTTAACTGTCCCAAGGCTAATTGAAGCAAAGAAACTAAGAACCCATTTCCTTTTTTCAAAAATTTTACCGCTTGATTTGAATCATTTTTAATGATGGCTTCTCGTGAACGTTTTAGATATTCTCGAGAAATTTTTAAATTTTCAAGAAAATTGATTATATTTTCCACTACTTCTTCTTCACTTTGGGAGATTGGTTTGCCTTCAATATAGTTTTCTGCAATATTAAGCTCCTCATTATGTTTTGATGACCCTATCCCAAATTCAATTTTACTTTCATCTAGATAAGAGTCTTGGGTAATGATTGAGTTTTCTGTAACGCTCACAGCTCTCTCAATAAGCCATGTAATTTTAGACTCCGCAGGATATATTTTTGAGCGCTCTATTATATATCCAAGAGTATAATTCAAACTCTGTTGCCATACATTCTTGAAATAATTTCGCATCTGAGATTTAGGAATCTCACGATGGATTTTTAATAGAAAACTCGAAAGCGATAAAACATTAATCTTTTTAGGATAAAGAATAGCTGTATTTTTTGCAAGTTTAAAATCATCAGTAACAAGATTGACTTGATTCACCTTAATCTCGCTCAGCAAAGTTATTGCTAATTGAATCAATGACAAATCATTATCTTGAGCTGGAAACCGAATATTTTTCTTCTTTAATTTATTTTTTAATTCATTAATTTGTTTTTCTTCTATGTTTTCAATAGATATAATTTGTCTAAGGTTTTGTTTAATTTTATCAGGTGCTTTTATTTCTTCAAAAACAGCTTCAGTAGTATAAAGCTTTAAGTTAAGTTCTTGAGATGCTTTTTGGAGATTCTTAATGATTTCTCTAACTTCTATTGAAAGTAAACAAATAAAAAAATTAGCATCTATAATGAACAAATCTTCATTTTTTGTCATAATATTAAGTTTTTAATATATAAATTGACCTTTGTTATAAAAAATACAATTATAATTTTAATGTTTTTTTAAAACCATACAACCAAATTAAATATTCAATATTTTTGAAATAATGTATTTTAATGATATTATATCAAATCTTTAGATTATTAAATATTAGAAAAATTATTGTGATTATGAAAAAAATTAATGTAATTGGATATTCAGGTAGCGGAAAAACGTATCTGATTAAAAAATTTATTCAAGGATTAAAGAATGAATTAAATCTAAATAGTGCTGTCATAAAGAACATCCATGAGCATCAAATAGATTCTGAAGGAAAAGATTCATTCATTTATACCAAGAAAGGGGCAAATTATGCTATTACGAAAAATATTTATGATGAAACAACCATTTTTATTAAAAAAAAAGTGAATATAGAGGATTTACTTGAATGGATAAATAAAGGACCTTTTAAAGTGGATATTGTATTTACTGAGGGATTTAGAGAGCTCAATATCCCGAGTATTTTATGTTTAAAAACCATAGAAAAATACAAGGACCAAATAAATGAAAATGTAAGAGTTATATCCGGTAAAATTAGTATAGTAACAGAAAAAAAAGAAATTGATAATCTCCCCGTATTAAATATTGAACAATCATTTAACAGATTTATAGAAATATTTAATATTGTTTAAATCTGTATTGACTTCCAGAAACTGCTTGCTATATTTTGACAAATTTTTTTAATCTCTTCGTTTTCCTCCGGATTAGATAATTCATCTAAGAATATTTCACATAATTTGTCATATATTTCCATTTCGTTATTAGGATTGGAAATGGAATCATTTATTTTCATGATAAATTGGTTTAGTGGGATGATTAATGTTTTAATAAGCCATTGCTCAAGGAAAACCTCTTCTGAGAAGGTTTGAAAATTATAGGTAATCAACAATCGATTTAATTCAATTTGGTTATAAAAATGTTTATTTGATAATTTTATGTTATATTTTTTGAATATTTTTGAAATCTCTTCTTGTTTTAAACTTAACAGAAAATCAGGCCACAAATCATCACTAAAATTATAATCTTGGAAAATGAATAATTCCAAAACACGTAGGGCTATGTTGCGACTTATATATCTTCCTCGAGGATCTATGAAATTTTTAGAAGCATCCTCAAGGTTTTTCTCTAAAAATATTTTATCAATTAAAACATATAACATTCGGCAAATATGATGAACGATAAAATCAAAACTCATTTCATCTTCATTTGGATCCTCAGAAAGGATTTTATTTTCCTCTTTTAATATTAAATCAATTTTTCCATTTAGACTTTTAAAAAAGGATTTGAAAAACTCATAATTAATTTCTGAAACACTTTTATTAAAAATCTTATTGAAAAATAAATCTATTAACCTTCTATTTGAGAGTAAGGCAAAATAATCTAAAAAAGAATTGATATTTTTAATCGCATTTGAATTTACTACATTATCACCTTTTCTATTGAAGTCATTTAACTCTTTTCTAAATAATTTTGGCAGAAATAGTACATCTCCAACTTCTAATGTTTCTAATCCACTACCAAAGTAATATTTTTTATATAAAAGAAATAAATTTAATTGAGACTTTGTTGAAGGAAGATTATTGGCAAGAAAAGTAGAACTTAAGGTTGATCTTCTATCTAAATAATCAAAGATTCTAATGAGAGCATTCTTTTTAGTAGTGCTATAATCAAAATTTTTGAGATATTCTTTTTTTATGATTTCTATTTTAGAAAAGATTGAATCCTCAACACGGGAGCATACATAGTTGAAAAAGTCTAAAAGGGGGCAAAAATTATTTAATAATCTGCATTTTCTATTAAAATGATATAATAAATCAACAAGCTTCTCTCTGTATTTTTTTTTTGAATATCGCTTTAAAGCTAATTTATACAAATTATCTTTTCCTTCTAATATTGGATCATAAAATTTTTCAGGTACCTCTTTAAATTGTTTTAAAAAGTAATATAATACCATTTTATAATAGTATTCATAGGTTTCTTTCCTACTATCTTTAACAATAACTAAAAAATTTACATCAACATTATTCTCCCCTGATTTATAAGCTGCCCCCTCAAGAGATATTTTTAAATTTTCGTCTGTAATTCCCTTAATAATAATACCTAAAGTTTCAAGTATAAAATATAAATAGGCCGTTGGATAAAATAACCCTTTTATATTATGGTTTAAGGATTTTGAGAGATTTTCAAATATTTTTTGTTCATGATCTGAGAGATGATAATTATATTCAAATAATAGGTCAGTTTTTGAAATTTTTTCTTTTATTATTAGTTCTAAAGATTTTTTTGGTTTAAGCCCAAAAAATTTTTCTATAAAAAAAGAGAAAAATTCATCAAAATGTCTGTGTAAAAAGGTAGTATAAGTCTTCTTAATAATGGAGTTCTCATTCTCCTTCAAGAAACTCCCCCATTTTTTATGTATCTGTTCTTTATATTCCTCAAATATTAGATGATTTCTATAAATTATCTCAAAAAAAATATTTTTCTTTGTTTCAAGATTAAAACCAACACCCTTAACATTTTTTTCAAGGTAATTCAAAATTATTTCTAATTCTTCATCAGCAACCAATTTAACCAGATTAAACTTATTTATATAATTTTAATAATATCTAATAATGAAAAATAAACCTTTTTATATTTAATATAAGATTGGTTTAACAAAATAAAAATATTAGGTTAAAATGTCTAAAAGGTCAGAAGATATTAAAAAAAAAATTCAACAAGTATTATTTAGGACTATTAAACGTGCTACTACTCAAGCGCCTGATGAAATCATCAAAGTTTTAAATCAGTCTCTTGATGTCGAGGATTCTGAAATCGCAAAAGCCCAATTAGAATTAATGTTAGAAAATTTTGCCTATGGAGCCCAAAATAAGATTCCTATATGTCAAGATACCGGAATACTAAATTTTTTTATTGAAATTGGATCAGAATTCCCAATAATAACAAATTTTAAGGATATCATTGATAAAACCGTCTCAAAGGCAACGAAAACAATTCCGTTACGGGCTAACAGTGTAGATCCTCTCACGAATCAAAATCCAGAGTCAAATTTGGGTATCAATGTTCCTCCAATCTACACTGATATTATTGATAATGATACTACCCTTAAAATAACCATTTTACCAAAAGGAGGAGGTGCGGAGAATATTTCTAAGCTGTTTATGTTGAATCCTACAGATGGGTTGCATGTATTCCAGCAAAAAATAATTGAATCTATTAAAAAAGCGGGAGGGATGCCATGTCCCCCTATAATTTTAGGTATTGGAATCGGAGGAGATGCAACTTTATGCATGAAATTGGCAAAAAAAGCCTTATTAAGACCTATAAATTTACGGCATCAGAGAGTAGATGTGGCTAACTTAGAATTGCATCTATTGGATGAAATCAACGCTCTTAAGATAGGTCCAATGGGATTAGGAGGTAGAACTAGTTGCTTAGATGTTCATATTGAATTAGCCATGAGACATCCTGCCTCATTTCCAGTAGGTTTAATAGTACAATGTTATTCCCATAGATATGCTTATTTTAAAATGAATGAGAAAGGAGAGATAATAGATGAGGGTTAATATTGATTTACCTGTTAAAGAAAAAGATTTAAGAGAATTGCATCTGGGAGATATAATATATCTTAACGGAATAATAATAACAGCGAGAGACCAAGCGCATAAAAAGATTATAGAATTGAATGAAAAAGGAAATTTACCCGAAAGTCTTAAAGATTTAAAGGGATCTGCTATTTATCATTGTGGGCCCATCATCCGAGAGAATAAAGGAGGATATGAATTTATTTCAGGAGGACCAACTACAAGTCAAAGAATGAACTCTTTAGAGAATGAAGTTATTGATATTTTAAAAGTTAAATTTATAATTGGCAAGGGAGGAATGAAAAACTTAAATACGAAAAATTACCGGGTAATTTATCTTAGTTTAACCGGTGGTTGTGGAGCTATTATTCAAGAAAAAATTAAAAAAATTGTCAATGTTGAATTAAAAACTTTAGGAATATGTGAAGCAATATGGTTCCTCGAAATAGAAAATCTCGGACCGTTAATAGTCTCTCAGATCAATGAAAAGAGTCTATATGATCAAGATTTTTAATGTTCTATTCTTTAATTTGAAAAATCTTGGCAATTTCATCTTTTTCTGAGTAATTTAAAGAGTCTATTTTTCCACTCTCTTCTTTAATCTGTAAACCCTCGTTCTCCTCCGTAAATTTTCCTATTTTTGTAGTAAAAATCCCATTTTGATTTAAAAAATATATAAGTTTTTCAGTATATTTCTCCTCTATAGCGATTAATAAAGATCCAGAGGAGATTGTTCCTAATGGGTTTAAATTAAATGTTTTGCTTAATTTTAGGGGTTCCTCTAAAATCTTAATTTTAATCCTATCAATTAATACTCCGGTCTTTGCAGCTATCGCCAATTCCGCAATTCCACACGCTAAACCTCCTTCAGTTGGGTCATGCATGGCTTTTAATTTAAAATTTTGGTTTGCTAAAAGAGCATCTTTATAAACACTAATACCAGGGTTGAATAAATAATTTCTACATTTCTGGATAAAACTTTCCGTATACCCTCTTTTTTTTAATAAATCTTCTTTTTCTCTGGCAATCAGTGACGTTCCTTCAATAAAGATTCCTTTCGTTAATAAAATGTCATCTCCTGGTTCTGCCCCCGATGTATTCACCAACTTATTTTTTTTAACTTCACCAATGAGAGAGCCGATTATAATTGGGCGATTTATACCACTTGTGATTTCTGTATGTCCTCCTATAACAGTTATGTTCATTGCCTTGCATGTATCATGGATATCTTTGAAAATGGACTTTATGAGTTTTTCACTGGTCTTTTTTTCTGGTAATAAAATTGTAGATTGAAACCATTTTGGGGTTGCTCCTGTACATACAACATCATTCACATTCACATTCACAACATAGTACCCTATTTGATTAGTAGCAAAAGTAATAGGATCTGTTTTCACTACTAAGTAATTATCTCCGGGGATATCTATTATGGCAGCATCTTCTCCAACTTTAGACCCCATTATAATTCTCCTATCAAATTTTTCAAGATCAGAAACAAAATTCTGAATCATATCCTCTAAAAACTTATGATTTAATTTCCCTATGGAATATTGATTTTCGTTTGCTTTCATTGATTGGTTAATATAAATCTATAATATAATTAAAGTTTGAACATCTATTATCGAAGATTTATAAGTAATTAATACATTTACTAAACTAATCTACTATGAATCTAGAGCATTATCATATAGATTTATATAGCTATTTAATTTAATAATAAATATCTATTTATAGGAAATCTAAAAAAATCAAAAGGTATCGATGTTTATGGGATTTTTAAAAGGATTTGGTATTGGCTTAGTAGTTTTTCTTGCTTTGAACTTTGTATTTTCACTGATTGTTGCGGCTGTTGATGGTGCAATAGGCTTTTTTTTCATAAGCTTTGTCCAATGGGAAAATTTCTTCTACGTATTATTAGGACCTATAACTACTGCACCTTGGGTAAATTTGTTTGGGTTGGAATTAGGAGGAACTATATTTGTAGATGGACTTTTAGGTGCCTCTGTAGCGGGTGATATTGCTTTAATTCTTCAATACATATTCGCCATAGTTTCTCCCTTAATAGCATCTATTCTTACAGGGCGTTTTGCTGGGGGAAAAAGGTTTGCTTTCCTAGCTTGGTTTCTCATTTCTATTCTATCTGGAGCATTACTATTAATACCTGAATTACTTAATGCACCGTTTGCTACTATAGAAATTTATGGAATCATTACATTGATTACATTAATCCCCTCTGTAATTAATGGAGTATTTTACGCACCATTCGGGATGGCGGTTTCAGAAGCAGAATTTTACTAAATTTTGTAAAAAAATTTTTATTCTTTTTTTTAATCTTTTTTTATTTTTAATTTACAAATATCCACGTGAATTCAAAAATTCTTGATATTTGCATAAAAGATTTAAGCTATTAGCAGCTTCTTTAAGAGAGAAAAAATATAAACACCTCTCTTTATGTAAAACTTTCTTAACTTTCTCAAATTTATTAACCAATTTTGCAGAATCAGCTAAACTCGGTAAACAATACACAAATAATTTGGTGGTAGTTTTTTGAAGATTTACCATACGTTTGAATACATATCTGAAAATATGATTCGGCCACAATGGTAACACAATAATATCAATCAATGGATCTTTCATAACAGCTTCAATAGATTTTATATATACATCTATGATAAATCCTGCTGCTCCCAAATCTATTGGGTTATGAATGATAACATTTTCTTTTGGCAGAATTTTAGCAAGATTCATCTGAGTTTTCTCTGATAATATAGGAACATTAAGTTTGTAAGTAGAAAATAAATCTGTCATATTTACAGAAGATCCTCCTCCAGGGGTAATAATGGATACATTTCTTCCTTTTGGCAAATTTTCTTGTTGCACTAATTCAAATGTTTTGATAACATTCCAAAATTCTTCATTACTACGTACTAGTATCGCACCCGTTTGTTTAGCCATTGACTTCCACATTCCAAAATCGGAGGCAAGAGCGCCTGTATGAGAAAATGCAGCCCGCGCACCCATTTTTGTATGACCACCTTTCCAAATAATTACGGGTTTTAATCCTGCCGTTTTTTTCAATTCTTCAAAAAATTTATAACCTTCAGAAGAGCCAAAAGACTCCAAATATGCTGCGATTAACTTGGTTTCTGGATCCTTCCTGAAAAAACGTAAAAAATCAACACAATTTACATCTATTTGATTACCGAAAGAGATACCATACCTAAATCGTAAGTCTCTTTTTACTCCAATGTCTAAAAGTCGACTGAGATGTCCACCGGATTGTGACATGAAAGAAATTGCACCCGATTTTGGCGAAGATGCAAATGAAAAAGCCATTCCTGTAGTCCCATTGTAAGGACCCAGACAATTAGGACCTATTATTCTCGTTTCTGAATCCTTTATTATTTGAAGTAGTTCTTCTTCCAGTTCTCTTCCTCTAGTACTCCTTGTTTCTGAAAATCCAGAAGCAAAAATAATAACCCATTTTATCTCTTTTTCAACACATTCTTGAAGAACTTTTGGAATAATATTCGTTTTAAGAGAAATATAAGCCGTATCTATAGGATATGGAACGTCTAGAACAGATGGATAAGATTTCCAGCCTAAAATCTCCTTATGATTCGGATTAATTGGATAAAAATTATTAGCCCATTTAGAATCCTTAAAATCAGGAAGATAAAGCATTGCCCCAAAAGCAGATGTTTCTGAAGCCCCAATGAAAGCAATATTCTCTGGATAGAAAAGAGATTTTAACTCTTCGTTTTCTCTGTTATTATTTTTATTCATTTCTCAAAATCTAATTATAATAATACCGCATTTCCTTATAAATGCTTAAGTTTTAGAATAAGAGACTATCATAAAAAAGTTTATACCCCCCAATTCCCCATTTTGGGGGGTAATAAACCAAATGTTCACACCCAATTTGTCTTAAATCTTAAGGCTCCCTTTTTTTATAAATTTTCAAGCATGAAGAGTCTAAATGAAAAACTTAATTTTTCAGAAGCTATCCTTCAAAATTTTACAATTTCCTAGTAATTAGTGAAATTAGGGAGTGTTATTTTTAAATGTATTTATTTCTGTAAGAAGTTTATCTAAGTATATAAAGAAATTATAAATTTGTTCAGTTATTTAAAATTATCTCATCGAAGGATCTATATCATTTAAATTAAATTAGGCAAGCGAATTGCTCACAACTAAATGATATACAGGAAATTCTAAAATTGAAACTTTTTTATCCACTAAATGAAAAATAAAATTTGACAGATCAGTAAAATCATATTACCTATATTAAGATTTATTTTAAGTTTTAATTCAAGAATCTATAGAATGCATAAACTCAAGGGAAATCTTTTATGGAAGTTTTTAATGATTATATTGAATATATAAGAGTTAGACTTATTAATTGAATAAGCTTAACAAAAATGATTAATTAAATTTAAATATTTTTAGATTCTAAAGATTTCTTTGCAACTAATTCAGGATAAAGAAAATTAAATTCTTCATCAAATAATTTTTGGTTCATCCATATCTTATCTGCTTTATTCCATTCAAGATTTTGAAAAGGATTATATTCCTCTCTAAAAGATAAATCTCCGAATAAATTTTCCAAGAATGGTGTTCCATCCAATAAATCATTAAGAATTAGATATTTTTCTATATCTAAATATTGAAAGATTTTGTCAAAATGTGGAATAAATTCACCGATATTGCAGTCGGGTAGCAATAATTTAATCAATAATCCATTTTCAAAAAAAATATCCTCCCCAAGCCCAGAAAAAAAATAGGTACCTTCTATTTCATAAAGAAATCCAAAATTAAAAAAACTAAATATTTTAATGAGTTGAGGAATGATTTCCTTTTTTACATTAGGAAGAATAATCGTTAACTCTTCGATTAATCCAAAATTTTTTAAATCAATGAATGGAAAAATTAATTCTTTTTTTACAAGATACTCAATATTTTCAATTTCAGTCTGATCTCTTAAGGCTAAAATTGTCTTCAGATCTGTTTTTTGAAAGCTATATAAATTTTTCAAAATCTTGAATTCTTTCGAATCTGGCGTGAATTTATCACCTGTCTTTAAATTGCCTAATTCATATTCTTTAATGATTGAAGTTTTAATCTTATATTCTGGATTAAATAAAAGTTTTTGATAAAATGATTTAAATCGATTTGGATTTAGATCCCATCCCTTTGGAGAGACATTATAATCAAAATGAAAAAGTTGATAAACCTTTTTAATATAGAACAAACAATATTCATTAATTATTTTTTTAGATTTTGTTAACCAATTCAGATAAGAATCATTTGGATTTCTATAAGGAAATAGATAACTAATCAACAAACATTTTGATTTGTCTATATATCCGGGATATTTTACATCATCAAAAGTATTAATCAAAAGCAATTTAAAATCGATTTCATTAAGATTTGATGGATTGATATAGAGATAATAACAAGAATACCCAAATTTTTGGTAATTGGGAATAAAATATATATGGTTTATGTATTTTTGAAAAAAGGAATCTTGTTTTTTTTCCTTAAATTTCCTATTATTTAAAAGATTGGAAGTTAATTTTTGATGGAAATTTTTTAATTCCTCAAATTCCTTAAGAGAAAATTCAATTTTCTCACGAGAGACTCTATCAGTAATTTCTTCTACTAATGAGTCCATATAATTTTTTTCTTTAAACCAAAATAAAGATTCTTTCTTATTTTCTACATATTCTAACTCTTTTAATTTTTGTCCGAAAATAGCTTTTGTGTATTTAAAATATTCTTTAAATAAATCTTGCGTATAAAAAAACTCATTTTTCTCAAAATCATAAAAATCTCTCCTAGAATATGGTTTGAAAAAACCATCAAAAAAATATCTTCTCAGACTCAGCAAATTATCTTCAAATAAATTATATATTAATGATATGAATGAAAGTTTTTCATGGGAAATAATATTATGAGTCCAAATTTGTAAACAGAAAATTTCTGAATCATAAAAAACATCATCTCCACCATAATAAAGAACTCGTGGAAATCTTCGTTTAAATGTATTGTATAGTTTTAATGTTTCCTCAGTTTTTTTCACTATTATTTGTAAAAAATAATTCGCAAATACCCCCACACTTAATGTTGAAATTAATAGAGGTTTTATTAAAGGTGGTTCGCTGAAAATGAAAGAATTGAGTTTTTCTTGTAAATACTCCTTGCTTAAATCAGAGATTATATTTTTTTGATAGAGCTTTTCTAATTTATTTTCCTTTGTCAAAAATATCCTATTTATTAGATTTCTGTATTGAATAATTTTAATTATTGCATCCATATTATAGATTTTTAGATTTTCACATGAAGAGAAATAATCTCGAAATATCTCATATTTTCGCTTTCTCATGAAAAATTGTTTCCGATCCTTAAAGTAAAGTGGAAAAATTTCTTGAAAAAGGATTTTTTTTATTACCTCTCGCATTACTTTCTGGTCTTTATTTAATAATCTAGAAATTTTTTTGTTTTTTAAGAAATTCTCGAGATCATAAATATCCTCTATCTCATTTTTATGAATAGATTCAAGTATTATATCGATAGATTCCATTAAATAATTTAATAATTCCAGAACGAAAAAAAAACCGAACTTTTTATTATTTTCAGTAAAATAAACAAATTGGTCTATATAACTTTTATTTTCCCTAATTTGTTTAATATTTTCTCTAAAATCTTTTAAGAATTTTTTTTGACTCATTAGTTCATTGAATAAATCAGATTTTAGAGATTTTAATGCTTTATTTATTTGTTCAAAAGAGAAACCGGTAACTGAATAATATCTAACACGATCTAGTATGATAAAATCCAAAATAGAAAGAGGGAGCTTTTTGTCTAACTTTTGGTGAACCATTTTGAAATAAATTTCATATTCTTGTTTATAATCTCTATGTGTAATATCGATTATTCTTTTCTTTTTAGTGAATTTCTCTCGAAAATAATTAAAGTTTAGAGAATTGTGGATTTCATTTTCATGCATAAATAAAATATCAGACAAGTAACCTAAATTTTTTATTTTATTCAAAAAATTAATCAATTCATTCTTATAGACTTTCGGAATAACAAACCAACCAAAAATTTGAATAGAAAAATCATTTTGCGATGAGGAAGATTGGTAAAAAAAGGGTAATTTACTGATAAAACTATTTAATTGATGTTTTGAAAAAATTGGATGAAATTTAAAGATTATAAAAAAAACTTCAATTCTTAACAACCGCCAATTAACCTGATAAGATGGTCCTATATAAGTAAAATCTTTTATCCATCGTAAATTTTTGATAAAATCTCTTAAACTCAATTTTGTTTTTATTTTCCCGCTATTTTTATATTCAAGAAAATAGCTTTTATAATCAACTAAAGCTCGATATTTTTTTTTATCATAAAAAATATCTATTAGGATTCGAATTGTTTCGATTATCTCATCATTATGAATGGATTTTGATGTTTTGTAAGCAAAATTTTTAAAAATTACATCATATATCTCTTTTTTACTTCTTTCGAAGATAGAGAGATTATTTCGTATAAAATGAAAAAAAAATTCAGTAGCTGTATCTATTTCTTCCTGCCGTATTTTAAGATCGAAGAATTCTTTTAATCTATCATAATGGGAGCTAAGATATTCATAATTTATCAATTTTTTTGTGATTTTTTCTCTCCACTCATCAATGATATTCATTCCTTGAAGATTAAGTTCAACTATTTGATTAATAAATATCTTAACAGCATCATTATTAGATAAGGAAAAAGGTAAAAAAGTTAAATAAGCTTCTCTTAAAAGAATAATAGGCAAGAATTTTAGAAATTTTTTTGATATCGTAATTTTTAACTGATTATTGAAATAATCTCGAATCACTCCTGGATTTAATATCATATTATTCTTATCGGAAGGAATTGATTCTGTGAATTCAAATTTTACATTTTTTTGTGTGCTCTCAATATCTAAAAATATTTCCAACTCCAGGATTATATTTGAAAAAATATTATTAATATGGTCAATGTTCAAGTAATTAAGGTTAGTTTTCAGAAATTTAAGATTTAGCTGCTTTACCATTTTCATTTAAGAATTCTAGGTAATCAATATTTCAATATTTACTTACCCAACTAGTTTAATATTAAGCTTTTAAAAATATTTAAATATATAATTTAATGTATGATTTAAAATAAAAAGATTAATATAACTTCTTTTTGAATTTCTATTTTACCTATTGAAAGGAAAGTTTTTTTCTTATTAAAAAATCCATAAATTTGGTTGAAGTATATTCAATTTAGAATTAAGATGTTCTTAAAAGAAAAAAGAAAAATATAAACTGGTTTACTTTAATAGCTTAGGGTCCGCTTTCAGAACAGCCAGGCATAAGCATACTTACGCCTGTTGTTGCCATGCTTAACCCATATGCTACAACCAGCATTAAAACTAATACTGCAATTGTTTTTTTTTTCATAATTAATACCAAAATATTATTGGTACTTTTAAGTATCGATTCACCTATATAAAACCCACAAAAATTTTCTTTTATAGTAAAAATTATTGTATAAAAATCCATTAAGAAATTAAGTATTTAACTTATATTTATTACAGAGACATGTGTTTAGTTTTTTAATCGGGACTTTAATAATTTCAATGTTGTGTGCATCATAAATTAAAAAACAACCATGCAAACCATAATCAATATCATTTATATCAAATATAATTAAATTTGACATAATACTTCCAATTATAATAGCAACTAATCCCAAACTATAACCATATTTATCCCCTTTATTTTGAGTTTTGTATCGTAAAAATGGAATAGTATCAAAAATATCCTTAGAAGCAAATATGTCTCTTAAGCAAGGGGTTCTTTTTGAGGGAGAGTAGGAATAAGTCTCTCCCAGAAAATAATTTATCCCCCCCCAGTAAAATGATTTTCTATTCTTTACACATAAATCATTAATAAGATAGGGTGCTCCCTTGTAATCCATGGCATTAATAACATAATCACTTTCAGAGATTATTGAATTTATCCTTACAACGTTTTCAGGGTATTCATTTGAAGAGATTTCTAATAGTTCCAAATCTTTCGGATAGTTCAATTCTATATTATATTTTTCAATTTTTATTTCAGGGTTGATTTCTAAAAGTTTCTCTTGAGTAGATTCTGTTTTAGGTTTCCCAATATCTTTTGGAGTATATAATGTTTGACGATTTAAATTAGAAAGTTCTACTTTATCATAGTCTATAATATAAAAATTGCTCACCCCAGAGTATACTAAATTCATTAATACATTAGTTCCAATTCCTCCTAATCCAAAAACAGTTATTTTTGCATCCTTAATTTTTTTTTGATTTAATAAAGGATTTTGGAGCTGTCGACTCCATCTTGTCTGTTCTATAGAACTTAAAGAATTTATATCAATTTCTTTATTTTTTAAGTCATTAGAAATTTGTTCAATTTGCCTTAAAAACAATTTCTTTTTAACACTCTTTAAATCAGGTTGATTTTTATATCTCTTATCTAAAATTTTATTTATGAATTTGATCTTGAATTGTTTTTTTGAGTTCATCATTAAATTGAGTTTAGAAATTTTGCTGTATGTTATTCCATTCTAAACTTTATTAACTAAAATAATTTATTTCTCAGTTTTGTTTGCTCAATATTTAGGTTTAATAAAATTAAATTTAACACTTTTTTTCAATCTCCAATATTCCCTTATATAATCTAGTTTTTAAGAAATTACAATTGTATTGAATACTTATCAAGATCGATCAATTTTCCCGCAGAAAATAATGATTTCATCATTATAGATTGAAAATTTGTTCGAAAAGACAAGTTTTTAATTCTTCTTTTATTTTTTTAATCATATTACTAATAATTAAAAAAATAATAAAATAAGTTGATATATATATGGCAAGACCTAGCCCATTAGAAGTATATGGATTACTAGATAAGTCAAACTGTGGGGATTGTGGATATGACACTTGTATGGCTTTCGCAACTGACATGCTTGAACGTAAAGTTAGGATAGAAGATTGCACCCATCTGATGGAAGATCCAAAACAGAGAAAAAATCGTGAAAAACTGAAAGAAATGATTATGCCTCCTCAAAAACCCGTACGCATTGGCATGGGAGATCGAGAAGTGACAATAGGAGGTGAAGAAGTTTTGATGCGGCACCAATTAACGTATTATAATCAAACCGCTATTTTTGTAGAAGTTGAAGATACTGAAGAAGAATTAGTTGATCGTGTAAAATATCTTACTGATGTTTTCGTTGAAAGGATCGGTGAAACCTTAGTAATACAAGGAATTGCTCTCAGATGTGTTTCCAAGAATGCTGATGACTTTAAAAAAGCTGCTAAAAAAGTAGCTGAAAATACCAATTTGCCTATAATGCTTTGTTGCTTAGAACCGGAATTTCTTATAAAGGCAGCAACTGAGATAAAAGATGTCAAACCCGCGTTATATGCTGCAACGAAAGACACTTGGGAAAAAGTAGGAACATTTGCAGTCCAAAATGAATTGCCTGTTGTTGTGGTAACTCCAACTGGAGATCTTGATGAATTAATGTCTCTTAGTGCTACTCTTCAAAAATTGGGATCGGAGCAAATTATTTTAGATCCAGGTACCTTTTACGGTCCGGGAAATATAAAATTAACTTACGATAACCTTGAACAATTACGGATTGCTGCTATTAATAAGGAAAATGAGAATGCTGGTTGGCCTATTATGGGCGTTCCCGCTGCTTATTGGACCCAATTTGAGGATATAGAGGGAGATGATGGAGATTTATGGAGACATAAATATCAAGAAGTAATTATGGGATCTATTATGATTTCAAAGGCTGCTTCTTTAATAGTGGTTCACACAGGGAAACAGGATGAAGATATTTGGGCGCTTTTAGCTATGATGACGCTACGACAGGCTATTTATTCGGATCCAAGAATTTATCCTACAGTTGATGCTGGTATTTACGAAGTTGGAGAGCCAGGACCAGAATCTCCTATATTTGTCACCTCTAATTATCGTCTAACTAAGATACCAGTAGAAATTGATATTAAAAGTGCAAATTTAGATGCATGGTTATTGGTATCTGATAGTGAGGGAATTGGAATTGAAAGTGCTGTTGCAGGAGGTCAATTTTCAGCAACATCTATTGCTGATGATGTAAAAGAATTTAAGATATTTGATAAAGTAAATCATAGGATATTAATCATCCCTGGTATGGCTGCACGTCTTAGTGGTGCACTGGAAGATGAAGCTGATGCATTCGTACTTGTTGGTCCACGTGATAGTTCTGGTATTGGTAAATATATTTCTGAAATGTGGAAACCAGACGAATATATGAAAGAATATGAAGAGAGAGGAGAATAATAAGAAGCAAAAAAGCGTTAATACATAAGTATTCTTTCTCTATTATTATTTTTAATTTTTTCTATTTTTGTTCCTTTTTAATGATTTTTCAAACGTTTAGTCTATTTTTTTTGAGTAAATATAGTTTTTTTCAAGAAATCTCTATTATTCTTTTAATCTTATTATTTGTCAGATATGAAATATCATCAAGGATTAAAATGGGGATATTGCATTCATTCTCAAGTTCAATATGGCTAGAAGTGCCTGTTAATAGTCCGATAAATGGGCATTCGAGCATAATAGCAAGATTTTTATCGCTAGGATTATCCCCAACAACTATGTAATTAAATTCTGGAAAGTTAGTTATAAAATATTGTTTTACTTTTGGATCTGTTTTTGCCTTAATCTCGCTTGATTCTCCTATAATGAAATCAAAATAATGCAAAATTCCCAAATTTTTCAATAGCTTAATTGCCAATTCTTTCTTTTTTGAAGTGACTACTCCAATAATAATATTTTCTTTACGTAAATCTTCTAATAATTTAATAACAGTGGGATATAATTCTACTTGATGTATGCCTTTTCTTGAATAAAAATCCCTAAAGGCTATAATTAATTTTTCTGGGTCAAAATTAGTGAATTTCTGGAATGCCTTTCGTAAAGGTATCCCTATAGTTTTAATAAGGTCTTCTGAGTTGATTTGAGGAAGTTTGAAATTCTCAAAAGCAAATTTAAAAGAGTTTAAGATACCTTGTTTATTGTTAATTAAGGTAAAGTCAAGATCAAAGCTTACAACAATCTTTCTCATAAGCGCCCAAATAGAGTCAATAAATATTTAATATCATCTGAGCCTTTAATTAATCTTTGAATTTTGAATGGCAAAGTATCAATACTTACTTCCTTTCCCTCCGATAGCTTTTTAATTATAATATCTATCATTGTTTTGAAATCGTTTATTGTTTTACTTTCAGGTTCGATTTCATAAATTATCTCTTTTGCTTTATCTAATTTGCCGATCAGAATTAAAGATAAGGAAGCGATCACATAAGAATGGACAATATGAGAGTGGCCCACTTTTTTAAGATTAGCAGCACGATAATAATACTTATAGGTATTCTTAATCATTTCTTTTAGTAAAAAATCCTTAGCAGTATCTAATTGTTCATAAAACTTAATACTCTCAAGAATTAGAGTAGCAGCAGTATAGAACTGTTTATTTTGTAATCCATCTTTTGCAATTGTGTTAAGTCCCCGAATAATTTGATTAAATAATCCATATCTGTTAAATTCTAAATTCCCTTCTACTGCTACATCATATGCATTTAAAAAACTTTCAGTTGATTTATTATGTTCTTCGATCTTCCAGAAGTTATTTCCCGCTTTCATGAAATGACGGTAAGCCATTTCATAATTTTTAATCTGTTTGAAGATTTTTGCAGCATCAAAATAATTGATTGCAGTTTGATTAAAATCTTCTATCTTTTCACAATAATTTCCTGCTAAAACAAAGCATGAAGCGGCTTCTAAATGATTTTCTTGAATATCTTTATAGCATAATGCTGCTCCTCGATAATATCTCGCAATTTTATAAAAATTTTTCTCATCCTTTGCTAATTGCTCAGCAACATTTATATACGAGCCCGCCTCTCTTTTCGAATAAAAAATATATTGCTCATTATCTTCAAGAAATTGATAGAGATTTTTGAGAATTTGACTTATTTGAGCCAGAGCTAAGTTATCATTCTTTTTTCTAAATTTTTCGTAGAGTTCTGTGAAATAATCAATCGCATCTAATATAATATTTTTCGCATTTTTAAAATCATCCAATTCCTCATAGCATAGTGAAATTTGCTTAAAGGAATAGGAAAGAATATCAAAATAATTTAAAGTTTTCGCGAATTTGATCACTTTTGTATAGTATTCTATAGCTCTCTCAAAATTATTTAGTTTTAAATATAATTCGGCAATATTCTGAAAATTCTGGGCAATTTTTCTGCCTTCATTAAATTGTAAAAGTAATTCACTTTCTTGTTTTAAGAATCTAATACTTTTTAAGATATTTTTTCGCTCTAAATCAAACTTATTTAATTTTTCTCCATAAATTTCTGCTATCCGAAGAAATAATTCACTTATCTCATGAATTTTACCTTGCATCTGAAAAGAATGAATTTGCTCTTCCCAATAGGAGATTACGTTTTCATATAAATCAAAAGTGCGTGTATATGCTATCTCTTCCAATAGTTCAGCAACTGAAAATAATAATTCGCCTGCCTCAAAATATTCATTTGTATGAATAATATTTTGCGCAAATTCAATTGAATCTGCGATGATCTGTTCAATTTTCTGGTTACGTATTGCCAAGTCTTCAATATCATCAATTTTGATTATTGATTCTCTCACTTTCTGAAAATAATCAACATACTCCGAAAAACCCTCTCCTTCTATAATCAATAATCATCTCAAATCTTTTTAAAGGCTAATGATAAAAATTAATAAAACCATAAAAAAATTATTACTTTCAGTAGAAATCTACACAAATCTTAACACGAGGGACATCTTTCTTTTGGAAAAGTAAATGTTTATATGTCAACAATAGCTTGGTGAAAATTGATTGAATCTCACTTTTTTATATAATAAAGACCTCCATAAAGTTAAGGATTAATTATAAATATCAGTTAAGATATTAATTCTGTAACTAAAAATTTAAATTTTAATTAAGAGTTGGAATAAAAATTAAGCAGATAAGTGAATTAATCGATAGCGGTGTATATGAAACATTTGTTCCAGATAAGCCAATGACCGTTGCTGATCTCTTAAAAGAATTAGATTTGGAAGATAAATATTTCGGGATTTTAGTAAATGGTAAGAAAGCCGATCCAGAAACAAGTATTAAACCTACCGACGAAATCTGTATCCTTCCTCACATCGCCGGCGGAAATTAGACACATATATCGCTAGTGGATTATAAAACCAATTAAGGTTTTTTTATTCTTTTTTTTAAAATTCTAAGGCAATTAGGGAAGCCTTAAAATAATAATTTGGAAGCATAATTTATTTAATTTTGAATCGCATTAAGTCTTCCGCTAATATGGTGTTTGGAAAAATCTCTTGTGCATCCTTTAATAATTGTTCTGCTTCACCTTGATAGCGATTAGAGATGTGAGTTAAAATTAATTGTTTGGCATTCATCTCTTTGGCATCACGAGCGGCATCCACGGAGGTAGAATGTTTTTTTTCATGAGCAATATCTGCTAATTCTTTTGCGTAAGTCGCTTCATGGATTAGGACATTAGAATCCTTTCCTAACTCAATTAAACTCTCACATGGCAGTGTATCGGCGGAGTATGTTATTTTCCTTCCAGGTCTTTTTGGATCCACAATACCCTCTTTAATTGGATTAATAATTTTATCTTTATATTCCAAGGTCTCTCCTTTTTGTAATTGTTTCCATAATCTACTCTCAGGTATACCCAATTCTCGCGCTCTTTCGGGATGAAATTTCCCATATCGAGGCTTTTCTATAAAAGCATATCCAAAGGTTGAGACAGAATGGTTCATTTCATCGTATTTGATGAAGTAGCGATTTTTTTCAAAAATAATATTCTCTTTTATAGGGATTTCTTTTTGCGGAGATTTTGATTTTAATCCTTCATATTCATATAACAGTTTATTTTCGTTATCGATTTCATAAATAGTAAGGGGATAATTTGCTTTTAATCCCAAGATGGCTTGATGCATGAATAAATAAAGATATAGGTTTGGATGGCCAAAAATCTTTACTGGGGCCGTCCGTTCAATAAGCGAGAACCTGAATAATAACCCAGGAAGACCCAGAATGTGATCTCCGTGGAAATGAGAAATTAAAATGATCAATGGTTTATTGAATTTAAGATTTGCTTCATTAAATTTGCGTTGGAGATCTTCTCCACAATCAAACAATATGATATCAGATCTATATTTTAAAGCAGTTGCTATTAAATTACGATTTTTAACAGGAATAGCTGCTGAAGTTCCTAAAGTTATAATTTCCATAATTCAAAATTTGTCTTTATTTTCTTAGCTCCGCAATTTCTATTAAATGTTGAGTATTTTCTTTTTTTAATTCATTAACTAAGCTTTTGAGTTCTTGGATTCTAATTAAAAGATTCGTTGATTTTTCAGAGATTTCATTCTCGGACTGTTGTGTTATAGTTTTGATTTGAGTATTTAGGTTTTTAATTTGTTGATCTTTTGTAGCGAGTTTTTCTTGAAGATTCTCAATTTCAGAATTACATCTCATCGCTTCGTTTTTGATTGCTTCAATCTCTTCTTGTTTATTTAATAATAATTCTTCTTTTGATAGAAGTTTTGATTTAAGATCATCAATGAGGTCATTTTTTTCTGAAACAGTATTCTTCAATTTATCATCTATCTTGGAAACAACTTGTTTCCCTTCAGTTTTTTGTTTAAGTTGAGTTTCCAATTCGTTAATTCTAATTTTTGCTTTATTTAATTTTTTTTGAAGCTCATCTGTTAATTCCGAAATCATGCCAGAATTCGGTAAAGGGACATTATTTAAAAGGGAGTCTGATTTTGTATTTTCTAAATCAGAAATTCTTTTTTCAAGCTCTTTAATTTTTCTTGTCTTATCATTTAATTGCCGCTTTAATTGATTTACATCCTCCTCAGTTAAAATTACTTCATCCTTAATATTTTTAAATCCTGAAACATTCTCAACATCCTCATATTTAGAAAGATGTTGATAGAGAATTTTCACTTGTCTTTTGGTTTTATTCAATTTATCTTGCAATTCTTCTGTTAAACTTTTTGTAATTGTGTCGGTAGTCTTTCCCTTTAATGTTCCTTTTTCTTTAGTTTCTAATTGAGCTTTCAATTGAGAGATTTCTTCTTGAAGGGAGACAATTTTTTGATCTTTTGTTTTTTGATCGCTTTGGATTTCTCCTGAATCAATCTCATTAATGGATTCTCCTTTCTTGAGTTTGTCTATAACAATTTGCTGTTTATTTATTTTATTTTGCAATTCTTTTACTAAGGCTTCAAAAGGACCAGATTCTGTTTTCTCTTTAATCCGAATAACGGTGGATTCATTTTTTGGTGGAATTCCTTTTTCTATTTGTTTTTGGAGTTCTATTTTTTCTTTCCTGAGAAAACCCATCTTATTTTTTAATTCTCTCAATTCACGCTCTTTCTGATCCAGTTCTATAGATAGTTTTGTTTCTTGCACTTTTTCTCGATCGAACCCACCTTCACTTTCTGCCTCTTCAATAAGGCCTTCTAATTTTAAAACATTATTCTCCAATTGTTCAATGCGATCAAGATATTGATTTATATCTCTAGTTTTCTCTTCCAATTCTTTTTCTAATTCATTTATGCGAGCTTGGAAAGCTTGTTCTGACATTTTTTTGAACCACTCAATTGTAATTTATTCAAGATTCCTTAGTGCTATATTATGATAATAATAGATTTATAATTATTATTATTTAGCAAATCAAGAATAATCTATCTTTACCTATAATTAAGCGTGATCCTAGGGAGATTAATTTAAATTCTTAAATTTAATCTTTTATCAAGTTTTAATTTTTGTTTAACTATTGAGGAATGTTGAAACGATCTAAAATTTCTATATCATTGCGCAATCAAATCAAAGAATTATTTAATTTGAGAGAATTTTTATAATTCAATATTAAATTTAATTCTAATATTAGTATTTATTAGTACAAAACTTAAAATGACTTTAATCACTTTAAAAGAGATTTTAATCCCAGCGCGTAAGGAAAAATACGCTGTGGGAAGTTTTAATATCCTTAACTTACAAATGATTAGAGGTGTGATTGAGGCTGCCGAAGAAGAGCGATCTCCAGTTATTGTTGCATTTGCTGACATATATTCTAAAACAGTTCCTATTGATATTATTTTTCCCGCAATGGTGAAAATGGCAAAAAAATCAAAAGTACCAGTGACCGTGCATTTAGATCACGGCCTTAGTTTCGAATCAATAATATCTGCTCTTAGAAATAATTCTTCGGGTGTAATGTATGATGGATCTTCCCTCCCTTATGATCAGAATGTTAAAAATACTAAAGAAATCTGTAAAATTGCTCACGCATTTGGTATATCCGTTGAGGCAGAAATCGGACATGTATTAAGAGAGGAAAATAATGATGACAAAAATGTGAAACCTAAAGAGGAAACCATTTATACAGAACCCGAAGAGGCGCTTAAATTTATAAAAGTAACTAATGTTGACGCATTAGCAGTTTCCATTGGTACCGTCCATGGGATCTGTTTAGAAGAGCCAAAAATAGACTTTGATCGTCTTTCGAGGATTAATGAGATTTCTGAAGTACCTTTAGTATTACATGGTGGTTCTGGAGTTTCAGATAATGATTTTAGAAAATGTATTGATAATGGAATTTCAAAAATTAATTTTTTCTCACGCACATCAAATGCAATTGCGGAATCTGTAAAAAACAAATTAAATAGCTTAAACAGAAAGGCTCTTTATCAAGATATTGACCCCGTTATTTATAAAACTTGTAAAGAAAAAGTCAGAGAGAAAATTAAGGTGTTTAGGAGTAATGATCGCGTTTCTATTTAATCAATAAGACATATCTTATTTTATTATTTTATCAAATTTGCGATCAATTTCTCCATAAATATGTTTGGACCATCAGATTTGGAAAAATTCATGGAATATGTAATTGGTTTTGAATTTTTAATAGAAATTTTATGTTTGATTAGTCTTCCAGGTTGTTCTTCAGTATCTACTTTAAAATAAAAATCTTTAAAAGAAAATAGATTAGGTTCTAGTAAATATATCGGAAGAAATGCATCAAAAGGATAAAAGCCCTTACTCAGATTATGTTGCCAGAGATTTAACCATGGTTCAATATATTTAATTAAAAATTCTATATAGGGAGTTTTATCAACATTTTTAATCATATCTAAATGTTCTTCTTTAAAAATTGCTTGACAACAGATATCTAAGCCGAAGCCTATTCGGGGAGTCTGGGTTTTGGGTTCTATCACCAATTTTGTTGCAATTGGATCTTGATTAAAATTGAATTCATTAGTGATAAAAATTGAATCCCCAAAAGTGAATTGGGGACTAAATGAAAATGAGGGATTAATTACACCTCCCATAAAAATATATTCCTTGAGATCATCAATAAAATCGGGATAAATCTTTATTGCAGTCGCAATATTCGTCAAAGGTCCTAAACTTAATAAGGTAATCTGATTGGGATATCTCTTGACTTGCTCAATTAAAAATTCAACCGCTGGATTAGACGTTCCAAGATCATTAGAATTTGCTGCCCCTCTATAATGAGGGATACTTAGACAATCTTTAAATTCTAAATATTTTTTTAATAGTTTAAATCCCTTAGTTATATTAGTATTTCCAAAAACTGTTGTGATTCCTTTTATTCTAAACTTATTTCTATTATTTAATAGAATAAATAATGCTAACCCATCATCAACATCCGAACCTCTGCTTCCTAATCCAGGATCGCAATCAATTATTAGATCCATTTTGTTATTTGTATCTCCACTTCAATTATTTTTTTTATGTATTATTAAAACATCCTTAAGGCTTCTTGTGATGAATGATTGATATCTTTTAATATTGGAATGAGAATTAATGAATTGAGAATAATAAAAGATACTAAGATAATGCCATTTAAAAGAAAAGGAATATAGAGAGGAGGAAGATTTACTCTCTCAAATAAAAATAGCGCATTAATTATCATCCCACCTGCTAAACTTGTAATAACAGCAGGTATTAAAATAAAAAAAGCTTCAAAAAACAGTATTTTTCCGATATTGATGAGTTTAGACCCTATTGATCGCATTATAAGAAAATCTTTTAATTGTTCAGCAAGATCTCCTTTTTGAAAGTGGTAAAGGGAATATAATGATACTATTGAGGTTAATATAATCAATAAAATTGAGTATAAGGACAAATAATTCAGATAAGATAGATTTACGTTAAAATCTTGATTTAAGCACAAATAGGTAAAATCTGGTCCCAAATTAGCAGTAATATTTGATTCTAATTGATCTTCTATTTGGGAAAAAGCATTTGATTCCATTTGTAATAGAATAATATTTATCTCATCATTAGTCAAATTCAATATTGATCTGTACTGTTCGATATCAATATAAACACTATACCCAGAATAAAAGGGATCAATTACGATTCCCGAGACTGATGAACGCTGCCCAGTTTCGAATTGCAGTTCCTGACTAAAAGCATATTCAAAAAAATTATAAGCTAATCCATCACCTATAGTTATATTATCATCTGTGGGATTTTGACTATTAAAAAAATTACCTTCAATTTCATACTCTTGGATTAAGTTAGTTGAATTTAATCCTATAACTGGGAAAGTGCCTTCAGTATTATGTCCAATTGAAATATACTCTCCTCCCCCTGATATGATGTAGGTTTGCAGCTCCTTAATTTTTGAAAATTGAATAAGTCTTTGATCTATTTTCTCAATTCCACTGATATTGCTGATTTGATCTATTTGACTAAAGTTGAAGAGATATTGAGAGTTAGTGAAATTCACAGCATCCTCATCAACAAAAACGGTTGGATCTGAAAACATCCTATACATAGAGGAGTAATTATTTACAATATCATTATGACCTATAACAATTATATTATTGCCTTGAGCTTTATTGATCCAATTAGATGATGATGAATTTAGAACCATCGCACCTAATCCAAGGGTGAAAAGAATCAAAGAAATAAGAAAAAAAATAAGAAAAAACCGCTTAAACTTTCCTTTCTTCCTAGTTAAATTTAGAATCGCATATTTGACATTTAAGCCAAAAGAAGAGATCCATTTTGGAACTAGCTTCAATGGAGATGAAACATTATAGTCCGCGGGGATATCCTCAGAAAAGCTATTAATAACTGGTTTTCTTCCAATGCGTCTTAATTGGAAGCCTGGTAACATTATTGATGCAATTGCACATGAAAAAAATAAGAGAAGCGAGAATACCAATTCAAACTCAAAACTAATAGAAAAGAGGAAAATAGAAAAAATAACTTTAAAAACTCCAAAAGAAATAAGACCTATTATCCATCCTAGAAAAAACCCTAAAATATAAATGATAAATGCTTCAAGAAGATAAAAACTATATAATTTTTCTGGTAAAGTCCCAAGCGCCTTCATGATTGACATATCTCTTTTTTTGCTAATAATAAATGAAGAACAGATAATTGTGACCATTAATAACGCTAAAATGAAGTTTAAGATCATTAGAAGTGTGTTGAATTGTGTATAGACTATACTTATCGCACCGGAAAAAAAATAAGGATTGGTATAAGTCCTATCTTGTCTAATAAAATTATTCAAGTTTAATGCACTAGAAAAATATAGTAAAAAAATGGAAATAGTTATGGTTAATGCGATAGTAATGACATATGGAAAATTTTGCTTCCTTTTTCTATAAAAATCTTTAAGTGCAAAATCCAGAGTCATAGTTTGAGTTATCTTTATTTTCTATTTTTTTAACTTTGAATAGATTCATTAATGATTTTACCATCATGGAACTCCAAAATTCTATCTGCCAATTCCAATAAATACTCATCATGAGTGGCAACTAAGATCGTTTTTTCCATTTCTTTTATATCCAAAAATAAATCCCTAATGAAGATGCTTGTGTTTTTGTCTAAATTTGCAGTGGGCTCATCTGCTAAAATGATTGGGGGATCATTAGCTAAGGCTCTGGCAATCGCCACCCTTTGTTGTTCACCTGCACTTAACTGGAAGGGAAGATGTTCACGCCGTTCTGAGAGTCCCACTTCTTTCAATAAATTTACTGCTATTTCTCTCTGCTTTTTTAGTGGTGCTCCTATAAGACTAATTGGAAACATGACATTTTCCTCAGCTGTTAAAGTACTTATCAGATTATAATTTTGAAAGATGAATCCAGAATTGATCAAGCGAAACACAGCGAGAGATTCTTGATCCATATCTGAGATTCTCACACCAAAAGAATAAATGTCACCTTTCGTTGGACTTACTAAACCCCCAATCAGATTAAGAAGGGTAGTTTTTCCAGCCCCCGAGGGACCTCTAATTACTATGAATTCTCCCTCTGTAATTTCAAGATTCACCTCATCCACAGCTCTGACTATAAATTCCCCAATTTCAAAATCTTTTATAATATCGATTGTTTTAATAACAATCTTCTTGTCTAATTGCCTTTTTGAGGTTTTTAAGTTATTATTGCTCTGATCTACTTTTAGATCGGTTGAATCCGACATAATTTATTCTCTACCTTACTACAAGAAAACAAGTTTTTTCTAATTAATTAATATCTTTTAAAATAAATAGATTTTTATTTATCTAATTTCATTTGGAAGTGTTTTAATATTTAAATCAAATAGTTTTCTAAATAAGGTAGAATGAGAATTTGAAAAATTTGATAATAAGGTTTTTAAGTATCTTCTACTTATTTATAATTCAGAGAGAAATATAGCGAAATTGCGGAATAATATCCCCTAAAAATTAGCTCTTTGCAAATATCTTGCTAATTAGGGAATTTCCTAATTAAATGGTATAACTAAATTTTATCCCAAAACTTGTTTAAAGTTTTTGCGATTTTGCTTTTTTCTCTTTCTCTTTCTTTTTTCTAATATGATTAGATCCAATCTCATGAAAATATTATATTTTTATACTTTAAAGACAAATAGACTATTAAAATAAAGTTTACTAAAATTTAGATAAAATTAAGTTTAATAGTAAATTTATTGATATAATTTTGAATAAAAAAGAAGAGATTAGGATAATTAATGGAATTTGAACAATTGACAGAATTGATAATAGAACTTGAATGTGACGATATTCAAGAGGCTGTAAAAGAAGCTTTAGGGGAGGGAAAGGATCCTTTTGAAGTGCTTAATGCATTAACGGAAGGAATGGATGAGGTGGGAAGAAGATATGAGGAAAAGGAATATTATTTAACTGAGCTCGTTCTCGCAGGAGAAACGATGAAAGAAGCCTTCACAGTTTTACAACCCGCTTTAGCCAAAGCGGATCAAACTCAGGTTAAAACGAAAGTTATTCTTGCTACAGTGAAAGGAGATAACCATGATATTGGAAAAAATATATTAGCCTCTCTACTTTTAAGTTCTGGGTTTGAAATTCATGACCTTGGGATGGATGTGGGCGAAAAAGAAATTGTAGAAAAGGTTAAAGAAATAAATGCAGATATCGTGGCATTAAGCACTCTCCTCACAATGACAGTGGAACAAATAAAAGTTGTGGATCAAGCTCTTAAAGATGCAGGCTTAAGAGATAATGTGAAGCTTATTGTTGGAGGCGCACCTCTCAATGAGGAATTAGCTAAAGAATTAGGCGCGGATGATTTTGCAGAGGACGCTGTTGAAGGAGTTAAACATATTAAAGCCTTAGCTGGAAATTAAAACATTCTTATTCTTTATTTTTCCTTTTTTTTGATTTTAATATTTAGGCTTTTATAAATAATTTATATTTTAAAAGTAATATTTCGAAATACTTTATTACTTAATGAAATTAATGTTCAATTTCATTAATTCATAATGAAAACCTTTTTCACTTCAGTTAACCATGAATAAAGTGATAAAAAAAGTATATATATAGGAGGTAAAAAAAATGAGTGAAGAAAAAACAGAAGAACCGCTTTTTGATGTTGAATTAGATACAAGAGGGTTGTTTTGTCCTGAACCTTTATTTGAAATAAGAAATCTCTCAGAGGAATTGGAAATTGGTCAATGTTTTAAAGTGATCGCGGATGATCCCGCTGCTGAGGAAGATTTTAAAAGGTGGGCAAAACGAACAGATACAGATATTATTGATTTCAGTAAAAAAGGAGACGACTTAATATTCTATTTCAAGAAGAAAAAATAATGAGGTGAAAAAGCATGGAAAAAAAACATCTTTTATATGTTCAAACCACAGATGCTTCTGAAAAGCAATATTCCCCATTAGTATTAGCCCAAATGGCTGTAGCAATGGATTTAAAGGCGACAGTATATTACTTGGGAACAGGGTTAAAAATCTTAAAACTGGGTGAGGCGGAGAAAATTAAACTAGGAAATTTTCCAAGTGTGAGAGAGATGATTGATCAAACAAAAGAAGCAGGCGTGGAAATTTTAGTCTGTGAAGCATCAAAACGTATGTTAGGATGGGAGAGTGTTGAGTTAATCCCTAGAGTGAAAATAGTTGGGGCTGCGACCCTAAATGATTTGGTGTTGGAAGCAGATGGAACAATGTGGTTTTAATTAATCAAAAATAAAAAACAAAATTGAGGTTAAAAAATGGAAATATATTTGGATTATCAATCGGCAAAACCGGTTGATCCCAGAGTTATAGAAGAGATGATACCCTATTTTACTGATAAATTCGGGAATCCAGCATCATTACACAACGTCGGTGATCAAGCTACTGAAGCTCTCAATCATTCTAGAAAACAGATTAAAGATTTCTTGAATGCCTCTGAGGATTCGAAAATAGTTTTTACATCCGGTGCGACAGAATCCAATAATCTTGCTTTAATTGGAACTGCTAGGAGATATAAAAATAAGGGAAATCATATCATTATTTCAGAAATTGAGCATATTTCAATTCGAAATCTCGCGAAATATTTGGAGAGAGAAGGTTTTAAGGTTAGTAAAATCCCCGTAGACCAATTTGGGGTCATAAAACTCGCTAAATTAAAGAATTTAATCACTGAAAATACTATTCTTATTTCTATTTCTACTGCGAGTAACGAAATCGGTTCAATCCAACCATATGAAGAGATCAGTAAAATTGCTAAGGAGAATAATATAATTTTTCACACAGATGCAATTGCAAGTGAATCAGCATTACCGATTAAAGTGGAAGAAACACCGTTTGATCTTATAACATTATCCTCAAATGATATATATGGTCCAAAAGGAGTAGGCGCGTTATATCTTCGAAAAGGTTTGCGCTTAAATCCCGTTTTAATTGGTGGTGGACAAGAATTTGGTATGAGATCTGGATCTCATAATTTGCCTGGAATAGTTGGATTTGGGAAAGCTGCGGAAATTATGAAGAGAGAAATGATTTCTGAAGATAAAAGACTTTCAGAATATAGAGATTTATTAATTAAAGAGGTAATAGATAAAATTCCAAAATCCTATCTCAATGGGCATCCGACTAAACGATTAGCTCATAATGCTCACTTTCGTTTCGATTATATTGAGGGAGAATCGTTAATTCTTGATTTAAAAGAAAATAATATAGCTGCAGCAACAGGCTCAGCGTGCTCATCCAAAACATTGGAACCATCACACACTTTAATTTCTTGTGGATTGTTACATGAAGAAGCACATGGAAGCTTATTATTTACATTAGGGAGATTTACTCAAAAAGAAGAAATCAATAAAGTGATTGAAATATTACCTGGGATTGTAAAGAGATTGAGGTTATTATCTCCACTTACTCCTCCTGAAATTTTAAAAAAATATAATGAGGTGAAAAATTAAAATGAAATCAACCCAATACACTGAAAAAGTAATGGATCATTTTAGAAATCCTCGAAATGTCGGCATTATTGAAAATCCTGATGGATATGGAAAAGTTGGAAACCCTGTATGCGGAGATTTAATGGAAATGTTTATAAATGTGGAAAAAGATGAACAAGGAGAGGAATTTATTGAAGACATTAAATTTAGAACCTTTGGATGTGGATCTGCTGTCGCAACCTCTTCAATGATAACTGAAATGGCTATGGGGATGAATCTTGATGAAGCTTATAAAATTACAAGAAACGATGTAGCAGATGAGCTTGAGGGCTTACCCCCAATAAAAATGCATTGTTCGAATCTTGCAGCTGATGCATTAAAGGCAGCGATTGATAACTATAGAAAAGGTACAGAGCCAGAAGTTCAAGTTCAAGCTTCATGTAAACCTATCGATATAAAAATCATTTTAGGTTTGGATGAGTTTCTAGGAAAAGGAGTTTATGAAAAACTTCCAGATTTGGAAGAATTAAAAGATAAACGCACTCTGATTGTTGATTCAAATGAAAAAGCATTAGAATTCGCTATTGAATTAACAGATTATACGAATAGAGTTATTGTAACTACTAATAGAGATGAAATTCCTGGTTCAGAAGAGATGAGAAAAAAGTTAAAATTCTCCGATGTAAAAATATTGAGACAATCAGAATTAATAGAAATTCAAGGTACTGACAGTGTTGAGAAGGTTCTAATCCATGATTTGGATGAGGATGAAAATTATGAACTATTTGTTGATTCTGTAATCATATTAAAATAATTTTTATTTTAATTCTTTATTTAGTTGGATTTTTAAAAATAGAATAAAATCTAAATCCTTTATTGGGATAAATAAGATCGCTTAGTTATAATAGAAGAAGTATTATATATATTATAATAAATCATAATCTAATCATTTTTTAATTTTTATAATTCTAATTCTTCAAGGTAATTTTTTTTTAATTTATAATAAGAAGAATTAAACATAATCTAGAAATACACACAATAACAAAATTAAAATAATTTTATTGTGAAAGCTATGAAAAATAGTAAAGAATTATTACAAGAAATACAAGATACTATGAATTCTTTTGGAAAAATTAATCCCGAGGCTATGGAAGGATTTAAAAAATTCATGGATACCTCAAAACAAGATGGTGCGTTATCAAAAAAGATGAAAGAAATAATCGGTGTTGCACTTTCGGTAAGCAAGCAATGCGAATGGTGTGTAGCACTCCACATTAGGCAGGCTTTACAAGCAGGTGCTACGAAGGAAGAGATCATGGAAGCATGTTTGGTTGCAGCAATGATGGGTGGAGGGCCCTCATTAATGTTCACGAAAAATGTATTGCAATCAATAGAAGATTTTACTAAAAAATAAATAAAAGGTGTTTATAAAATGGTAGATTTTTTAAAAAAAGAGTTGGATATGGATTTTGATAAAGCAGTTAAAAAAGTAGAAACTATTGTTGAGGAAGAAGGATTTAGTCTGTTGTTGACGAAAGATCTTGATAAGATTTTCAAGAAAAATTTGGGAGTAGATTATTCAAGATATACTATGATTTTAGCCTGTGCTCCTGAATTCGCAAAAGGGGCTTTAGATGTTTCAAAGAATGTGGGTTTACTCTTTCCTTGTAGTTTTGTGGTATATGAAGACCAAGGGAAAGTTTTTGTCTCTCACATATCTATTATGAAAATAGCTCCTGAAATTGAGCTTGCTTCTGCAGATGAGATGCAGCCAGTGATTGATATGACGGGAGAAGCAGTCCATAAAGCATGGGACAGACTTTAATAATTAAATATTTTTTCTTTTTATTTAGGGGTATCGATACTTATTCTTCTATTTTTAAAATATAAAAGGTAGGCTTTAATCAAAAGGAAGTCTATTTCTAAATCAAATAATAAATTATAATTGGTGAGATTATGACAAATGTAGGAGAAGTTTATAAATGTGAGAAATGTGGAAATGTAGTCAAAGTAATCGAAGAAGGATTTGGCACATTGGTGTGTTGCGGAGAAGATATGGTATTAGTAGAAGAAGAGTAGGCATTCTTCTGGTAAAAAGCTTTACTTCAATTATTCTTAAATTCTTATTTTTTCTTTAAATGGGTGACTAGTATAAGTAGAAAATAAAAAAATATTTAGATTAAAATTACTGATGAATATTTTTAGCTAACTTTTTCTTCATTTCTCCAGAGTCCGTGAATGTTACAATAACTAAATGCAATAATAGTCCCTGGTTTTTCAGTTTTAAATCTCATTGTCGCCTCTGGTTCGCAATAGATGGTTGATGTATTAGGTCCTTCTACAGATTCTCCATGTGCGTTAAACTCACATTTACCTATTTCATAGGGATATTTCTCTCCATCCGGGTGGAATAGCGCCTTAATCCATCTAATATGATGTTCTGTGGTATTTGGATGACCTATCTCCTCTCCAACATGGAGTCTAACTGTGACCATATCTCCCTTCTTAGCCATATCAATAACGGGCACATGCTTTTCCTTCTTCCAGTCTGCCTCTTGATAAAGTTCGTTATAATCTACCATTTTTTATAACCTCTTATTATAGTTTTCTAATCCTCAAATTTCTTGGATATCGATATTTAAAAAAGGAATAAAATCGTTTAAAAAATTATTTTTAATAAATTATTAAGTTTTGGAGGGGAGAATCTTTTAAATCTATTTTTGAAAATAGGTGGCTAAGAGATTGATATTCCAATTTTATTCCAATAAGATTTTGAAAAAATTATGTATCCGAAATAGTATAAAAAAAAATTATATTAGTTGAATACTAGAAGGAAATACCGCAGCTTTTGGAGGTTCCGGATATTCTGTACTTAATTCATTAATTAGATCATCCCATTCGTTAAATAATTTAACATCTTTAGGGAAAAAATGATATAAATCTGGCTCACTAATGTTTGGTGAGAAGAATAATATCTTTCTTTTTTTAACAAATGCTTTCCATATAACACTATCTCCTAAATTATTATATAATTTGGCTCCAGTCTCAGCGATTAAACTATGATATCCTCTTCCTTCATAGGATGATGACATGAGTACTATATGCCCTCTTCTATTTAACATTTTATTTGGCGCAGTCATCAACGCATTAAAACCTTTAACTGACTGATTTAATTCTGAGTCTTCGGGAAAGAGATTGAAAAAACAAATGTCATTATCTAAGGTAACTTCTGTGGAATAAGCTTCAGTCGCCAATTCCATCGCTTTTCGATGAGATTGTCTAAAATCTCCCGCTGTGATCCCAGAGATATCGCCTTTTTCGGTTAAAATCAAATTGATTGAGAAATCTAGTCCGACTATATCTGCAATTTCTTCTATATCTTCACGAACTCCAGTCATTCGACCGATGCCTGCTCCTATTCCCCTCATTGCAGCAGAATGATTCGCTTCTAATGTCCGGATTCCACATACTCCAGGGAGGACTATTTTTGCACCACCTCCAAATCCCGCTAATGGATGTGGAATTACACCCCCGACAGAAATTTTGAGGTCAGCATTACAATACGTTGTATTGACATCTATAGGAGTACCAATATTTGATTCTCCAAAATTAGTGAGATTTTCATAAGGATGATGGTTTTCAATATTTAATGTATCTACAACATCTTTCCCTAATTTTAGAATTTGATCCTCCTTCATCATTGGTTTATGGGCTCCTAAAGCAAAAAGAATGGTAATCTGTTCTCGTGAAATTCCACCTTGCTTAAGTTCCTCAAGAATATAAGGCATTAATAGGGATACAGGAGTGGTTCGTGTCATGTCATCAACAACAATTACAATTTTCTCCTTTCCTTTTGCTAATTCTGATAATTTAGGTGTTCCGATGGGATTTAAAATACCTTGCGCAAGCTGATTCCCAGATAATACGGGTCCATTCCATTTATTCATTTTACAAACATTTACTTCCCAAGATTCTGGAAAAGAAATTTCAAGAAATTCGGGATCTCGCCATGCTGCCCATGGGATTCTAATTTTATTTTTTGACATCTTTATCGTCTTAAATACTTTAAATTTGGGTATTCAATTTTATTCTATATATTTAGTTTTAGAATTAATTTTATATAATATTTTTAATGTAAAGAAGAACCACAATGAATTTTTCCACGAAATTGCCAATTATTGATTTTTTTCTTTTCTGAACTAAAGTCTTATACTTTTAACTCATTGTGTTATTTCAATTAAGTAATCTTTAATTTTTAAACAACAATTTTTTAAGGAAACCAACTTAATTGTAATCGTAAACCAATTAAAAAAATAGAAGTGAAACAAATGACATTAGGAAAAATTCCGATAGATTTAAGCAAAGCTAAACAAGAGAATATTGATAAGCAGATATTACGTGCAGGAATGCTTGCGGAACTTGATGCGATTAATTTATATGAACAGATGGCAGATATGACAGATAATAAACACTTGAAAATGGTGTTGCTTGATATTGCAAAAGAAGAGAAAGAGCACGTTGGAGAGTTTCAATATATGCTCTTAAAGTTAGATGCTCAACAAAAAGAAGAATTAGAAGAAGGAATGGAAGAAGTGAAAGAATTAATTGGAGATTAAACCCCATAAAAAATTTTATTTTTTTTTCTTATTTTATGAAGTTAGGTATAATATTTAGTTGATTTATCAAAATTTACTTAGATGAGAATTAATTAATGAAGAGCTGAATTACTATTTCCAAAAAGAAAGCAATTGTTATGGATAGAGATGGTACATTAAACAAAGATCCGGGGTATGTCCATAAAGTCGAGGATTTCGAACTACTCCCGGGAGTGATTGAAGGATTGAATCTTTTAAAGCAAGATTATTTATTTTTCATAATCAGTAATCAATCGGGGATAGGACGAGGTTATTATGAAGAAAAAGATTTCTGGGATTTTACAAATCATTTACTTTCAACCTTAGAAGAAAATGAGATTCATATTGAACGAGTCTATTTTTGTCCTCATCATCCAGATATTGATTGTAATTGTAGAAAACCAAACACAAAGTTCATGGATGATATCCTTTCAGAATATAAGATAGATTTAGATGGATCTTGGATGATTGGGGATCATCCATCAGATGTACAATTTGGAGTTAATGCCGGCATTAAGTCTGTATTTTTATTAACGGGGCACGGAAAAAAACATCTCCATGAATTAGAAGAAAAAGAGATTGAACCGACCATAATGGCTAAAAATTTTTTAGATGCCGCGAAATCGATAAAAAACTATTCACATAACTAGTTAATTATTCATTGATATAAGGATTCAGTATAAATAAGGGAAATTATTTTTATATTATATAGTGGACCTAATAATAGGTGGACTCTATTTTTTTCAGAAAAATAAATAATGCTCAATTATGGGATAAGATTCAGAGATTAAGAGAAATTATTAAAGCAGAAAAGAATTTTAAAGAGAGAGTTTGTTGGAAATGCGGAAAAGAACTTAATATTTATGATTTCTTAAGTGATAATTTGGAATACAGTGCTCTCGGAATTTTTAAGTTATGGCAATCCCCACTCTTAGAATTTCATTGCTGCGACTGCTTCAAATCATTGAAATCCCATGAATTAGAACAAATTGAACAAATTTCCAAGACACGAAAATGTCTTTATTGTGATAATGAGATTGATTTATATACTTATGCAAGACGTAATAATTATCTTAAAATTTACGAATTAAAAGAGATCTGGCAAGATCCAAAAGCAGAAATTTTTTGCGATTCTCTATGCAGGAAAAAGTATAACCGTGAAGCTGCAGCAGGCGCACTCAATCTAAAGTTCAAAAATACAAATTAAATAAATTTAGATTAGAAATAATTTTTACTCTATAGAATCAATCGCAGCAACAATATGCTTTCTTAAAATATCTTTATCAATTTCTGCTTTTAGTTCTAATAGCCTCCCATTTATATAAATCGCTCTGGAAATTCCATATCTTGTGCAAATAATTCTGTTATCTGCTGGATATTCATTTAATATGAGTTTATTTCCAAATTCTTTTATAACAGAACGCACTCTTTCTGCCTCTATGGCACTTGTCTGACAGAAGGTATTGTAGAATAAATCAATAACCACTCTATTCTTTATTTCTTTAAATGAGTAATTTTTTTCTATAAATTGGGGAAGTAATGCATTTTCATTGAATTTTTTCCAGAGAAGCAATTCAATATCCTTGCGCTGCGCAACTTCAAATCCTAAATGAATAAAATATTCAGCAGGCATAAACCAATTATCCCAATCCATAGCAGAGACTGCGATGCCATCTTTTTCTTGTTTTTTAGCCTCATTTTCCCCAGCTTCTATTAATGCTTTTCCAATATTGTGTCCTGAGAAATTTGAATGCGCTACCAAACAAGGGATGAAGAACAGGTTTTCTCCTTGGATTTCCCACGGAGAGATTTCAATTGGGAAAAGATAAATAAATCCAGCATATTGATCATCAAAAAGAGCCACTTTTATCTTTAGTCCTGATTTCTTCATCTTTCTAAAATATTCAATTCTCTCTTTCGCACATTTTTCTATTTCTTCATTTTTTTCTCCAACATGGGTACATGTTCCAACATACCACTCATCTTCTTTAGTCATATCCCGTATTTGTAAACCCATTTGAATTAAACCTCAATTAAAAAGTCATATTCTATATTTCATTGCTTTATAAAATTGTAATTATAAAATTTTATAATAAAAAAAATCGAATATATCATCTATTTCTTCATAGCTTCTGTAAAAACTTTTTCTTCACTAATTACTTGCCACGTTCTCCACCCATTTGCGATTTTCTCTTTTGCTTGTTCAATAAAGTTGTTATATCCGATTTCACGGCATCTTTTTAAATTGTTAATATTATCTCTATTGTATCTTTTACAGATTAGTTCCATCATAGAGCCCTTGTCTGCCATTGGCATGGGACTCGGATTGATATGCGGACAAGAGTTATCAGATTCAGGATCAAAATCCTCACATTCAGCACATGTCCAATATCCTTTTGATTTCACACATTTCGCAATTCCACAAATACTTGAGGGTCCGCCCCCTAAAAAACATCCGGGACACTTTCCTCTTCCTTCACTTTCAATATATTTTTTCAATGTTTTTAGAGTCTCTTCAATTCCTTTCATTCCAAAGAGAGGACCAGTATCTTCCATATTGCTTCCTTTCCAGATTTCGTATAGTTTTTTAGCTGCTTCCATTCCCTCTCCAAGATGGCTATCACAACCCGCACATAAAATTCCACATGGTGCTAACACACGTCTATCCTCTTCCTTTACGTCATCTAATTTTAAGGTCATCAAAATCTTCTTAATAATTCCTTTTTATTATTCACAAATATAATTTATCTGTATTTTAGTTTTACTGTCTTATCTATAGGTAGAGGATTCAGTAAAAATTGGATTGATAAAAAAATTTCTTGATCGATATTCTATCAATTTCTAGTTTTGACAATCTATTTGCCTTTGATTTATAATAATCACGATGTTTTAATATAGAGAATTATTTGTATTTTTGAAGGTTTTATAAAATATGAAAATTTTAGATGATGAGAAATTTATCAGAAATGTGGAAAACTTAATTGACCCAAAGGAAGTTAGCTATTTGTATTTCTACCAAAATTTCAAACGGTTAATACCTCGCTCCCTTTTTAAAAAGATGTTAAATAAGACTTCAAAAAAGACTCCCTACATGGGTTTTGTAATTGAACCTTATAGTCTGTTTTTATTCTTTAAGCTTAAAAATATCGAAAAAGCAAAATCATTATTACCGGAACGTTATGAGTTGAAAAAGACCAGAATTTTTGCTGATGAAGAACCAGAACATTATTTGGGAATGGGGGTTTTCAATACCCGAGCCAGTACTTTTTGGGGTTCTAGGTTAGAATCATATCTCGTTGCAGAAGACAAAGAAACTGGTCTTATCTCTTGGATTTTTATTGATATTCTGAGCAATACAATAATTGCTATCCCTTCAGAAGGAGTTGCAGATAGAAATAGTAAAAATGCCATATATACGACTAGCTCAAAGGGAGATATACTGCTGGATTTTAAAGAAGACAAAACTGACCGACATATAACCTTAAAGGGTAATATTACCAATGGAAAAATGCGTAGCCTTGATCAACCTCTTTGGATATTAGGAAATTCATCCATCGGATATAGTAAACAACATTCAGATAATAAAAACGATGATACACTTGCCGTAATATTTGATCTTGCTGAAGTTGAAGAGGCTTTAGAAATTCCTATAGAGGATATTCACTTAAAGTTTAATAATCTTTTTCCAGATTTAGCAGAGCCGGAATTATGCAAAGTCCTATGTTTCCCTTTCGCTCAGCACTATATCGCCGATAGTCCAGGCCGTCGCACCTATATCAAAAACACCAATGACATGATCGAGAACTATAACAAAATTGCGGATATGAAAGAAATGAAAACCTTTTCAACAAGAAATATAAAGATAATGTTATTAATATCAATCGCTTTATTTATAGTAATCTTTATTACCCTAGTTATTCTATTGATTATTAATCTATGAAGATAGATTTGAAAAAAAGTAGAACGGTTATGTGAATGAACGAAGAAGAGAAAAGGATGTTCATTAAAAAGATAGAATCTCTTGTAAAGCCTCAAGATGTAACTGCCATTAGTTTTTTAAGCAGTTTCAGTGAAGCTCTTCCTAAAAAAACACAACATAAATTTTCACAGAGTGGCAAGGGAAAAGTTCCTTTCATGGGATTTATAGTAGATCCCTATAGTTTATTTCTATTTTTTAAAATAACAAATACTTCAGCAGCCCAAGAGATGCTCCCCGATGGATATGAACTAGCAGAAGCCTCAATTTTTAAGAATGATGCTAAGTTTCCTATGGCAATTGCAAGCGTATTTACCGCTCGAACCTCAGGATTTATAGGTATGCGAGTTGAGTTTTATATTATTGCTCGCAACAAAGAATCTGGGTTGCTGTCTTGGATCATCTGTGATTATGAAACGAATACTAACAGTTATGACCCAAAGAATGGATTTTGTGGATATACCTGCGATCCAGCCGTGTATACAACCACATACTCTGGGGAGATATTGGTGGATGTTAAGAATCCAACTGAAAATAAAGAATTTGTTGTATTGGTTGATTTAGAAAAGGGGGATTCAAGGGAATTAGACGAATCACTGTGGATTGAAGGAAATCTTGTTGTTGATTATGGCGGTGAGATAAAAAGTGAATTTTCAGAGCCTTTCAGCCTGATTTTTGACACAGATATGGTGAAAGAAGCGGTAAACATACCTTTAGAACACGTTTCAATCAAGGCAAACTCCTATCTGAGTAATATTATTGATCCTCTTAAACCAGTAAACGCACTTATCTTTCCTTATAGTCAGCACTTCTTTATTAAGCAAGACTTGCAAAAGTTTACGGTTAAAAATCAAAAGGACTTAGATGTTCAAATAAAGGCTTTCCTTAATAGTAGTGGATTTAAAGTTATGTCAGGTGATGATATAAAAAAGCCCATTTATGCAATGATCTTAATTTCTTACCTAATACTTATTAGTATGAATGTAATTTTACTAATACTCCTCTTACTATAAGTTTGAGTAAACCCTCATTTTTTATTTTTCATTAAATTTTTAGCAGCTGCTAGTCCTGTAAGAATCGCAATGGGTACTCCGGAAGGACTATAGACCCATTGACCAGCTTGAAGCATATTTGGAATAGGGGTTTTCACAGATTTAGTCATTTTGAGAATACTTTGAACCACAGGGACGGGATCTTCAAGTGTCCATCCTGTTATTGCTCCTTCAGAGCTTCCTACTCTTTTTGAAATACTAACAGGAGTTAAAGAGAAACGAAAGAGAATTTTATCCCTGATTATTGTGTATATGGATTTTGATAAAGTCTCTACCATGCGATTCTCGACTTCTTTTTTGAATTCTTCATACCATCCTCCCTCTTGAACCTTTTTCATGAGATCGTATTCAAAGAGAATGCTAACTATTAATCCAGTCTTTCCTTTTGGAGCTAAACTAGGATCTCTAAGCCCTGGAATGGATATCTCATATGTATTTAATTGGCAATAGTCGTCTAACCAACTCATAATGACTTCTTTGGGAGTGTTTTCAAAATTATCAATAATTTTTCTCAATCTAATCCAAGTTGATTCTCCTAAACCTTTTTTTGAGGGAGTGTAAAAAAAATGACCGTTCGAAATCGCTTGAAATGTCGCGAGAGGTTCGTCTATTCCTAAATATAAAGAAAAGACTGAATCTCCACCACGATTCGATAGCAATTTATCTTTTTGTGTCGATATCTTGCGAGAAACTTTTTCCTTTAAATCATTGAATTTAAGAAATCGATATAAAGACTTCAAATCCGCGCACCAAATAAGATTTTCATAGTAAAACGTGTTTCCATCTACATCAGTTAATTTGTTTTCAGAAGGGATGATCTCATTTATCTTTGTACCATATAAAATTGTTCCCCCCCAATCAATGATTTTTTGGGCGATAGCTTCGGGAAGTTTACCTGTACCCCCCTTTGGATAATAATAATCAAGGTAGGTGTGAAAATACCCTAAGGCAAAAAAGGTAGGCGTGCATTTGAAGAAATGTTGTGTTATTATATCGATAAGTGATTGGTTTGAAGTTATGTTTTTTAGAGTTTCTTCAACCGGATCCCTCCTTCGATTTATCCGGCGAATAGCCAGAAGGAACTTGCCAAGGTATGGAAGAAGTTCCTTAACAAGATAACCTAATTCGTGTCTCATGTCTCTAAAAATCGGATTATCAATCTCATTTAGAATAGCCATATCTTTCAAAATTTTTTCAATTAACGAGAAAATTTTGGCAATCTCCTCGTTGTTATCGGGATACAGTTTTTCTATTAAGGACTGATATTCATATAAACTCTCGTTTGATGTGTAGTGTAAAATTTCATTCTCAATACCAATTGAAACCGGACTATTGAGGAGTTCAAGTGAAATTCCAAGATCATTTAACAATGGCAGTACGGCTCCAGAATTTTCAATTGATCTTGGACCTGTGTCAAAAACAAAACCATCTTTTTCGATTGAATTTACCAAGCCACCACAAGTTTCGTTCTTTTCAATTAGAAGAACATCCTGTTCCGCCCTAGATAAATAGGCTGCAGCGGTTAACCCTGCCATCCCTGCTCCTACAATAATAATCTCATGGTTTGTATTCGTCATGCTAACCCGCCTAATTTTACACTTAAATCCCACAGCTCTTCCGCAACTTCTCGGTCCAAGGCAGGAGGTGCAGGCTCTTCTTTGTAAGTAAGGTTGAAATACTTCCCACTCACACCCTCAATATCCTTCGAAACTCCAAGATAGTATAAGGCTTTAGCGGATATCCTTGGTGATCTGTAAGAAGGTTCGATGAAAACTCTCTGGAATAATCCATCACTTTCTTCTCCCATGTTGGTTTTTACATTACCAGGATGCATTGCGTTAATCGTCACGCCACTTTTTTGGAAGTATTCATTAAATTTGATCATTGTCAGAAGTTGAGCAGTTTTTGCCGATCCGTAACTTTTAAGTCCAGAATAGCGGCGCTTCACCCAGTTGAGATCATCTAATTTCAAACCAAGAATAGCAAAACGGTGTCCCTCAGAATTTACTAATATTATCCTGCATTTTTCCTGGGCTTTAAGTTTATCCTTTAAAATATAAGTTAAGATAAAGGAACCGAGATGATCTACTTGAAAAACCATCTCAAGACCATCATCAGAGATCGTTCTCTCTGGTAAATAGACGCCTGCATTATGAATGAACACATCGATATTCAGATCGGATTTTGCAAGTTCTTCACCGACTTTCTTAACTTCGGAAATATGGGCAAAATCTGCAAGCATGTAATCGAATTCTACGTCAAAATCTCGGTTGATTTCTTTGCGCAGATTTAACGTTTTTTGCTTATTTCGATTAATGGTTAGTAAATTAGCTCCGTGTGAAGCGTATTCTCGAGCTGTTGCGTATCCGATTCCGGATGTGGCACCAGTTATAGCCACTAAACGTCCATTAAAATCATCTTGACATTCCAATGGCTCTGCTTTACTATTGCGAACCATTGCCATAATATTTGATACCGTGTACTTTTTCAAGTATTTAAACAATTTATTCACCCAAACAATTTCCTCATGAACTTC
>JAWOFX010000040.1:0-11506 GCA_046497275.1 Promethearchaeia archaeon
CCAGGTCCTCCTGGAGGGACATACCATGGAAAATTGGTTCTACAAGAGATCGCATTTGCTTTCACTACTACATAATCATCGCCATGCGCATAACTTGGAGCCATTTCTGGAGTGGTTAATATTAATGCCGCTGCTCCGTCGGACATTGCACAGCAGTCGAAGCGTCCAAGGGGATCCGCAATCATAGGTGCTCTCATAACTGTATCGACATCTACTTTACTTCTGAAATGAGCTTTAGGATGATAATATCCGTTCTCATGGTTTTTCACCGCTACTCGAGCGAGATCTTCTTTAACCCATCCAAACTCCTTAAAACTCCTTGTTGCTGCCATTGAAAACATTGCCGGAGCTGAGGGAGTTGGAAAGACCGGATGGCCAAAAATTCTAAATCCGGGAAGTCCACTCGAACCTTCATCCATTAGTTTTTCAACACCGCAAGCCATTACCACGTCGTAGGCACCGGATGCTATCGCAAAACACGCATTCCTAAAGGCATCCATTCCAGATGCACAGTAATTTTCTGTTCTTGTTACTGGTTTACCTCCCAATTTTAGAATATCTTCAACGGTAGAACCAGATAACCCTGTAAAGTAATAGAATATTCCCACCCACACAGCATCAATATCGTCCTTAGTTATGCCTGCATCGTCATACGCACCATGAGCCGCTTCATAAAGTAAATCATACTGATTGTAATCCCATAATTCCCCGTATTTCGTCGCATCTGCTCCAATTATTGCTACTTTATCTCTAATTCCTTTTCTCACCATTTTATATTTCACCTCCAACTATATCAGGTCGTCCCCGAACGGGTCGACATTTCCAATAATAATTAATAAAGTCCGCACCTTCATGTTCCTTTCTAAAGGTTAGCTCAACTTTCATACCTATCTCAACATTCTTTTCGGGATTTTCAATTTCTGTCATATTCATTAACACTCTTCCTCCCCCTTCTAAATCAATTACACACCGAGGGACAGGAGTGTCATAATAATTTCCACCTACAAGATGATCAAGAGTAAAAGTAAAAATCTCACCCTTATATGAAAGCTTAATTTTCTCTAATTGACCATCTGTTTGACAGACATAACATGATTTATGGTTTACTGGATATTGAATTGCTCCACAATTTTTACATTTTAATCCATAATTTCTATATACAGAATCTGCATCCCGCCATATAGTGACTGCTGAGCTTTTTCTTGTGTATCTATCCTTTTCTAATAACTCTTTATTATCTAAGAATCTATTATAATTTTTTACCTGTTCCATAGATTTCTGATGACCGTTCAAACCAAGTCTTGTTTTACCAAGATCTCTTACAGCTTTTCTGTCTCTCACTTTCATTAAAATAGCGTCAGCTCCATCTCCATATCCTACCATCAAAATATTGGCATCTTCTTCTGGTCGTCTTAAGGCTCCGATCAATAACATCATAGGCATTGGAGTACCAGTATCACCAATTTGGAAGAACATTCCATTTTGAGCAACCCCTCGTTCAAATTCCATTCTCTTCGAGATACCCGCATGCATTTTAGGATTATTATAATAGTAGGCGGCATGATGAATTTCTTTAGGACTTAAATTATTTTTTTCCAAGATTTTATTCATAACGGTTAGAAGACTCTGCATATAAAATTTAGAATCCATTTTAACCTCAAACGTCCGAATAAATTCATCTTTCTCTCTCCTTTTCCAAGGTCCAATGATATTTTTAGCAATAGAATATGTATCTTCAATAGATATTGGGATATTTTCATCATTTGCAATTAAAAGAGCGCCCGCACCATCAGCAAATCCATATTCCCACATAGTTTGTGGTTCTGGTTCTCTTTGATCAGCAGCAAGAACTAAAATACTATTTATATCATCATTTGCTTTAATCGTCTCATAAGCTCGTGCAACAGCCGTTGTTCCTGCTTTAAGTGAATCTGTAAAATCTGCAGTAACAATATCATCACGCAAATCTAAAACTGCTGAAATAATCGAAGCAGAATCCTTCTCAGTGTATACTTGCGTTGTAGTTGCATAATATAACCCATCAACTGATTTGGGATCAAAACCAGCAAGACAGTCAAGTCCGGCTTCCACTGCCATAGTCAAACTGTCCTCATCTGCTAAAGCGAATGCTTTAGTCCCTGGTACGACCGGAAAATCCCATGCATTAGCAATAGCTTTTCGAGGCAAAAGATAGCGAGGTAAATAGGCTCCATATGATTTTATTCCAATCATTTATCTTTATTCCTTTTGTTATTTATTTTATTTATTTTATAATTAAATATCTAATATATTTTGAAATGTTGAAGGATAAAAATATTATCACATTTTTCAAAAAAACTAAATAACAATGAAATTAAGAAGAATATTACATTTTACAACTTCTTATTTCTTCGGCGAATGATATTTGTATTGTAGATTCCGTAATGTTATATTTGTGGTGTACATAATCTATAACATGTTGGAGAAGCTCATCTTGATTAACATCTCTTTTTATTTGAATGTGTGTTGTAAGAACTAATATCGCCGGAGTTATTGTCCATAAATGAGTATGATTCACTTGCAAGATATCTTCAAAATTTTTTTCCAAATCTTCCTCAATTATCTCCACATTCAAATCACTGGGGGCCATCTCAAGTAAAATTCTCCCAGAATCTCGTAAAATATTTACAGCCCAAGATATAATAAGCCCAGCAATAAGAAAACTGATCAATGGATCAAGAAATGAAAATTGGGTGAAATAAATGATTATAGCAGCAATTACAACCCCGACTGAAGAAATGGCATCTCCAATCATATGATAAAATACTCCTTTAATGTTTAGATCTTCCTTAGGACTTCCCTGTAAAATCAATATGCTCGTAATATTAACAGCAAGACCAATTAATGCGACAAAAATCATATATATTATATCTATTTCAACAGGGTTCAGTAAACGTTCTATTGCTTCAAAAAGAATAAAGGCCACCATAACTAACAAAAATAATCCATTTATAAAAGCTGCAAGGATTTCGGCTCTATATAGCCCAAAAGTCCTATGGTGACAAGTAGGTTTTTGTGCTAAATAAATCGCAAATAAACTAATACTAATAGCAAAAGCGTGAGTAAACATATGTCCTGCATCAGTTATGAGTGCTATGCTATTAGCTATTAATCCCCCCAAAAGTTCGATAATTAATACACTAACAGTAATTACCAATGAAATAATTAACCGTTTTTTTTCTACTTCTCTATATTCGAAAATCCTATCTTTCATATGTGCATGATTTTTTGATGTAATTTAAAACCACCAATACCTGTTCTGCTAATTAATGGAGAGCGATCAGATTTTTAATTATTATTATAATAATTCATAAAATTAGTTAGTTATTTTGAAAGAGTGGCTCCTGTTCGGTTTAATAGGCGTCAAAAAGGAAAAAAGACACCAAAATAAAAGAATAAGGAGAAGAAAGTGTGCGTTTAGCAACACTAACCAAAAGACAAAAATCCAGGGAACCTTACAGGAGCCTTATTTTTTATTTTTTCCTTTTTTGTCCAAATTTTTTATTTATAAGATTTAATGGTAATTTTTTGTATAAAATCTTTATTATTATTAGATAAGCAAGCATACCAAAATTTTTAAACCTCTCTCTTATCAAATATTAAACAACTCATTTCAAAATTTAGCAAATTCAATTTTTATAATAATATGCAAATTTATAATCGATATTCTTATCTTCTCTTATTTCAAAAGGGAATGTTTCGAGGTTCAATATTTCTTATTTTTTTGGTCTATATTTGGAATAAATACTTCAAAATTGTAAAAATAAATAAATCATATTTGTAATATTTTAACTAATAAAAGTATGTTTTAGTGTAAAAAATTCAAATTTTTAAAAGCTAAAAATATCAATTTATTAGAATATTATATTCATGAGAAGAGATAAAAATGAATTATTGTCCGGAATGTGGATCAAAGATAGAAGCCAATTCTAGTGTTTGTAGATATTGCGGGTTTGTATTAAAAAAATCTGAAGCTCCAAATGAAAAAGATAAAAGAATAGAGGAATTGGAAAAGAAAATTGCTCTCTTAGAAAAAAATAAGACATCAACAAAATCTTTAGGTGATAATGAAAATTCTCCATGGATATTCATTATGCCAATTGCGGTGGTAGCAATTTTTTTCCTTTTTATCTTCTTGATAGTATTTGTCGCTACCAGCAGATAAATTTCATAAAAAATCCTTTTTAAAAACTAAATTATACTTCTTTTTTGAGGAGATAAATTCTCCAAGCCAAATACTTTAATAATTCGAATATCCATAAAAATATAAAAAGCACTAACCAATATAATTGAGATTATAGATATTTCATGAGAAGTTACCAAATCGTAAGAGATATGAAGAATTATTACCATTAAAACACTGCCCTTAGACCAATTAAAAAGAAATGTTAATACTATAGACCCAGAAAGCATTAATGGAAACATAAGAAGTAAACCATAAAGCAGATTAAATCGATAAAAAAATGTTGGGAAATGCCAAAACCACCAAATAATAGTCAGAAGTAAAGTTGAAATAAACGCATTAAACCGTGTTTGAAATTTAGGTAACAAAAATCCACGCCACCCGATCTCTTCAAAAAAGCCATAACAGAAACTTGGTAATAAAAATATTATAAAGGTAAGAATGGAATCAATAGAATTTTGAACTAAAAAGGTTGAAAGATTAAAAGATCCAAAAAGAGATTCAAACAGCAATACAACAATTAAAATTAAAAGAGGAGAAAATGCAAAAAGCAATATTTTCCATCCAGAATATCTTAACACTCTTTCTTTTAATAATAATAGTCCTTCTTTTTTGTTAGAAAGATAGATCGCGATTATTCCTCCAATTGTAGGACCAATCGAACCCAAGGAGTGCCAAATTTCGCGTTCGACAAAATTTAAATCATTATATAGTGCAGCTAATGGAAATAAAATCAACCAAGTAATAAAATAAGAAATTGAGATAAAAACAATTATGGTTAAATTTGAGCTTGATTTTTTCATAAGCTTCATACAATTATTGCAATTATAAGAGAAAAATGAATTTTAAAATTAAATAATTTAGAATTTTTTAAAGCGTCATTAGAGTCGTCATTATTAGTTCTAAGGAATCTTTTTAGATTCTCAATATTGCTCCTTTATCTGCGGAGGTGACTAATGCCCTATACTTTAAGAGAGTCTTACTTGTTATTTCTTTTTCGATTGGAATCCATTTTTCAAAGCGATTTTCTATTTCTTTTTTCTCCAGTTTAACATCTAAACGACGATTGGGAATATCTATTTGTATCATATCACCATTTTGAATAATAGCAATTGTTCCTCCTACATAAGCCTCAGGAGAAACATGTCCAATACATGGACCCTCGGTCGCGCCTGAAAATCTTCCATCAGTAACAAGAGCAACTTCATCCATATCCTGCCTTAGCATCAAGTTTGCTGTCATCGCCACTAACTCAGGCATACCTGGTCCTCCTTTAGGACCTTCATATCTTATAATGATAACGTCTCCATTTTTAATTATATGTTTTGAGAGTGCCTGAATAGCATCTTTTTCTGAATTGAAAACTCTTGCTGGCCCCTCAAATTCTAACATATTTTTATTGGAAATGGCAGATTGTTTTACAACTGCTCCATTTGGAGCCAAATTACCTTTAAGAATAACTGTACCTCCTTGTTCAAAAACAGGATTATCTAAGGTTCTGATTATATCATCATCTAATACCTTTATTCTACGAATATTTTTCTTCAATGGTTTACCTGTGACTGTCAAACAATCTAAATGTAAATAATCCTGGATCCTACTCAAAACTGCTGGGATCCCCCCAGCTTTATATAAATCCGAAGTTCCATACCTTCCCGAAGGAGAAACATTAACAATCATAGGTATTTCTTTACTAAATTTATTAAAAATTTCTAAATCAAATTCAATTCCCATTTCATTCGCGATTGCGGGTAAATGTAATGCTGAATTGGTGGAACCACCTAGAGCCACATCAGCTATCACAGCGTTTTCTAAAGATTTCTTAGTTAAAATTTTTGAGGCTGTAATATCTTCCTCCAATAAACTCATAATTTGTCTTCCTGAATTCTTTGCTATTACATATTTCATTCGAGTCATAGCTGGTATTGTGGAAGCATTAGGAAGTGTCATGCCCATTACTTCCATTAAACACTGTATGGTATTTGCTGTCCCCATAAATTCACATGCTCCGTAGGTGGCACCAGAAACACATTTTGTTTTTTCAAAAAAATCATCATATAATTTATTATCAATTCCCTTATAATTAGGGGAAAATTGGATTTCAAAAAGATTTGGTCCACCAGGTACACATATAGTGGGTATATTGAGTCTTATTGCTGCCATTAAAACTGCTGGATTTATTTTATCGCAACTTGATAGAGTTACTAGTGCATCTAATCTATGAGCTTCCACCATTGCCTCAATAGAATCAGCAATAATTTCTCTTTGGGGTAAAATATATCTCATACCCACATTTCCATTCGCCCATCCATCGCAAGGAGCCACAGTACAGAATTCAAAAGGTAATCCTCCAGCCTCTATGATTCCCTCCTTTACGGCTGTCGCTAAATTATTCAAATGTTTATGTCCTGGATTCAATTCATTCCAAGTATTCAGAACTCCGATAAATGGTTTATTTTTCAATTCTTTTTCTTCTAACCCCAAACCACTAATAATTCCTAGGGGGGCGAAATAGTATGGAGTATTCTTGATTAAATCAAAAATCTCGTTACTTCTCTTTTTTAAGTGAATAGTATCTTTCATTTATATCATCTAAATTATTATTTCTAATCCATAAAAAGCTTTATTAAAATTACTCTTCAATATAGACTATCAAATTAGTTTATATTAATCCTAGAAGAATTTTAAACTAAAGAAAGGAAAGAATGTTGTTTCCTAAATACAAAAATATCCATATCAAAAGAGATATATCCCGTATTTTTCCGAATTTAAGGACTATCTCAAAGACAACAAAATTCACATTCAACACCTCTCTTCTTCACGAAATGGAATACAGATTACCGTAGAATTTATCAATATCCCCCCGGATCAATTTTATTATCCTCATATAAAATTTATGTGTAGCATTCATTCCGCTTTAAATTCGTTAGGAATGCTATTAAAAGTTCTAAAGAAATATGAATTCAAAAAATACGGAGTCGCAATTTATGAACGCCCCGCCCTCAATCATCCAGGAGACGAAGAATATACCCGATATTATTGCGAACAATTGAAGATACCGCTTATCATCCTTAAAGGAAGGGAAAACGCCTTTTTTCATCTTCAGAGGAATCGAGCCCCCAAGATCGGCAAAATGGGAAGGTGGTGTAGCAGAGTGTTTAAGACCGGGGCAATTTCTTTTCGAGCACCGTTAAAATTGGATTAAATCCAGCCGCTTGAAACACTTTGATTAATTTATCTGATGCCCCATATCCTATATTTATTCTAATTGAATCGCATCCCCAACTTGAAAGTATTTGGACTGCTCTTTCTGCTAGGATTTTCCCCACTTGTTTTCCAATATAATCCTTTTTCACAGCCCAATTATCTAAATACCCAATATATTGACCTAAAGTATTTTTAACCGCTTCAACCATTCCCATACCTACGACTTCACCTGTTTCCTTCAATTCAGCGATTAATGTGATTCTTTTCAAGTTAGGTTTGAATTGTCTTAATCCTGAGGATTTCTTCCATTTATCCTCTTCTAACCCAATATCGTATTTGTCATGAAGTTGTTGAAGGATCTCCAAGGTTGCTTCATAATCAGAAGTCCGATAATTACGGATTATTATCTCTTCCTCTTCTAAGATTTCTTCTTTGGACATTATATTTTTTCCTCATTTTATTATACTTTTTCTTTTCTTAATAGTTCAATATCTATTTTTTTCGAGAGAAGTTTTTCATTATTTTCCTCCTCAACAAGAAAAAATAAATATTCATCTATATGTGGAATTATAGGAGATATAAATAATAGCTCTTCTTTTGGATACCATTCCTCTACGGTTTGATTCATAATCTCTTTTTCGAAGAATTCCTTTACATGAGTGATTTTCACGGAGATATTTTCAAATTTTTCATCTGTATTATTATTAACCAATATTTCAAGTTCATTTGAGTCTTCTACAATATGGATATCCATGATTTCAAGAGGTTTTTTAAAACTAATCTCTCCCTTAGCTTTTTTCGTTGGATCAAAAAGTTTAATGTTTGAAAATGAAGAATCTCCCATAATATGTGATACATCAATACCCTTTAAAGATAAAAAAGATATCGCTTTTTGCTTTCTTATTGAGGTTGAATCCGTTTCCGTTATAACTAAAGAGAAGAATTCCTTACATGTATTTTTTATATCTTCTCGTATTTTTTCTTTTGTTTGTTGCCCTTCTTTAATACATTGTTTTATTTTTGGAGTTTTAATTACTTCTTCTCTTGCAATTTCACATTCAATCACTTCATATAATTGTTCTTCATATTTTTTGCGGATTAATTCCGTAATCTGCCTAATTAATTCGTCTCCAAAAATGTCAAGATCATTCGGTAATGAAATTATAATTATTATCGTTTCAGGAGTATCCTCTTCTAAGCCTGCTCTCCTTTTTTCTCTTTTAGATTTTGCTAGAAATTTCTTCCCAAAAAAAGTAAAACCTTTATATTCCAAGTCGATATGATCCAATGCTTCACTTTCTTCCATTTCTAAAAACCAAATAGGATGATATTTTATTGGTCTCATAAAGGATTTATCATCTTTTAAATCCTCATTTGGAAACATTATAAGTGGTATATGCCCCTTCTCCTCGTCGAAATAGAGGACATAAACATAGCATAATTCTTCAAATTCTTCTAAGGGATTCTTCATTTTGCTATTATTCTTACTATATTTAGCTAAATTAAAGTGTTGTAAATTTTAATATCAACAAAAGAGTTATATATTTCCTTAACTAAAAATTTTTTTAATAATATAAATAATTATTAAAACTTTTTAAATGAGGGTAAAATGAAAATAACAGATGTACGAACAAATTTACTCGAGCTTGACTTTAAAATAAAGATAGGAAGCATGCCTCGATTTAAAGCTTCTGGCCTTTATACAAACCTGATTACAGATGAAGGAATTGACGGTTGGGCATTATCTCACTGGAATTTGAGTAATTTAGCACAAAAACAATTCATAGATGAAGCATTAAAGAAACTAGTAATTGGAAAAGATCCATTCATGACAGAAGAGATTTTTAATGAGATCTATCAAAATTCAAATCGAATCATGTTTGGGATACCTCAAGCAACTTCAGCAATTCAAATTGCATGTTGGGATATTATTGGAAAAGCAACTCGACAACCAATCTATAAACTATTGGGAGGGAGAAAAAGGAAGGTAAAGGCGTATGCTTCTATGCCAAGGGGTTATAAGGCAAAAGCTGCTGTCGGAGCAGTAGAAGCGGTATTAAATCCCGATTTAGGTGGATTTAAAGCAGTTAAATTAAGAATAGGAAATGGGGCAAAAAAGGATGAGAGATTATTAAAAGAAGTAAGAGATGTATTCCCGAAAATAGATATAATGGTGGATGCTAACTCTGCTTATCATTCCGTAACTGAAGCTTTAGAGATTGCACGTATTTGCGATAAATACGACATTAAATGGTTAGAAGAACCAATCCCTACTGATAATCTGAACGCCCTTGCTAAACTGCGTGAAATATCCCCAGTTCCTATTGCTGGAGGAGAAAATGATATGGGCATTTTCCGATTTGAAGATATTTTGTCAAGGGGCAGTTTTGATATTTTACAACCAGATGTGACACGAAGTGGCGGATTTTTACAATTAAAGAAGATAGATGCGATGGCGGAAGTGAAAGGTGTAAGATGTATCCCCCATATATTTGGTTTTGGACATATTCTAGCTGCGAATCTTCATTATGTCATGTCCACGAGATGTGAATGGTGTGAATTCCCATTTATCCCTGATGAATACCAACTCTTAGAGGAACCGATTAAATGTGAAAAAGGATACGTAAAAGCGTTAGAAAAGCCTGGTCTCGGGGTAGAGATCAATCAAACAATGTTCGATGATAATGTAGTTTCTTAAAATTAATATTTATTTTCTCTCTTTTTAGAATTTATATATTTGCTAAGGAAAAAAATAGAAATTATTAATCAAAATTGCAACTTAAGTTATCATTAAGTTATGAATTGAATATTGCTAGATTTTAAAAAAGTTTAAATATCTAAATATCATCTTTAATTCATATTAATTCGTGAAAAATCCAACAATACAAGAGGATTTATGATGAATCCATCAGCTATAAAAAGAAAAATTATACGTGACCTTGAAAAAGAATATAAACTGACAGCGTTTCAAAAAGAAAGGATAAACTGGGAGATAACTAGTATTCGGGGCGATATTGAATTTGCACAACATTTCAATGACTACATTAAAAAAAATCGAAAGAAAATCAAGCATTTTCTTTCTGACTTAGATTTGGAAAGTAAGGAAGAAATGGAAAAAATACTTGAAAACTTAGACTTCATGAGTAATCATGATATAGTTGAGATTATTGAGAATTTTATGCCAAAAATGGGAGAATTAATGGAACATTTAAATTCTATTGAGATCATAAGAAATAAATATAAATTACCAATCGAGATCCATGAGGAAGCCATTTTCAAATATAAACATGGATTGAATTTTATTCCTAATGATGTCATAGATAATTTAGCAAATAAGGTTTTTCTTGATTGTGGAGCTTATATGGGAGATTCTGCTTTAGTTTTTGAGAAAGATTGTAATGCTTCGAGAATTTATTCTTTTGAACCCGTACCTGATAATTATAAATATCTTTTAGATCTTATAGCCTTAAATAATCTGAAAAAAGTTATTCCAATTAAAAAAGGTCTTGGAGAAGTTTCAGGAAGAAAAAGTTATAGCGCTCTTGGATTTTGTTCTCGTATTTCTGAAAATGGAAATGAAGAGATGGAAATTATAACAATTGATGATTTCGTTTTAGAAAACAAAATAAAAGTTGGTTTGATTAAAATGGATCTTGAGGGTTATGAAATGGAAGCATTGAATGGGGCGAAATACACAATTAGAAAAAATAAACCAATTTTATTAATATCAATATATCATAATCCCGAAGAGATGTTTGAATCAAAAAATTTAATACAAACCTTTGTACCAGATTATAATTTCAAGATAAAACATCTTGCAGATGTAAGACCTCTGGGAGAAGTGCATTTAATCGCATGGTAATTTAAAAGCGATTTGATTTTTTCAATAAAATATTTATATATTTAGTTCTTAGAAAAAAATTATTATAATTTGGCTTGAATAATTTTATTTAATTATGAGTGATCCAATAATCCAAACGTTTGATTTAACTAAGATTTTCGATAAAGAAACTCTCGCTGTTAATAAATTAAATATTTCTGTTAAACCGGGGATATATGGGTTTTTAGGTCCTAATG
>JAWOFX010000056.1:0-6010 GCA_046497275.1 Promethearchaeia archaeon
AAATGGCACGACTGCACCAACTGCCACAAATTTGGATTGAACAGCAATACCCCACTCCCGAGTTTTCTTATCAAATGCGACAATTGAAAATGTCATTGTTATGATTCACTTTTACTTGATTTTTATATGTATTATATAAAGAAAGTATAATTTGTTTTAGTTTATTATATTTACTTTATTATATTTTGTAACACATTAAAATTAATTAAAAACTAATTGAAGCTATGAAAATACTTATCACTGGAAGCTCGGGTTTTATCGGTTCTCATCTTAAGGAATTTTTAAAATTAAAAGGAAATGAGGTCATTGATTTTGATGTAAGAGAAAACCCTCTTGAGGATATTAGAGATATCCATCAACTTCAAAAAAAATTAAAAGGAATAGGTGGGATAGTACATTTGGCGGCTGTTAGTCGGGTTAAAACAGGGTATGAAAATCCCCTCATTTGCGCTTCTATTAATATGGAGGGAACTGTTAATGTTTTAGAGGCAGCAAGGAATAATCCTGAGAATCCTTGGGTAATTTTTGGTTCCTCTCGGGAAGTTTTTGGTAATCCTGAAGAGCTTCCAGCAACAGAAAAAACTCATCGTAAACCTATCAATATCTATGGAATTTCTAAAAAGGCTGGAGAGGAATTTTGCAAAAGCTATTCTGAAAATTATGGTCTTAAAACAAGAGTTTTAAGATTTTCTAATGTGTATACTGGTCCAAATGATCAGTTAGATAGAGTCATACCAAAATTTATTCTACGAGCTTTTCGGGGTGAAAATTTATATATAAATGGTAACGGAGAAGAAATGATTTTTGATTTCACTTATATCGATGATGTGATTAAGGGAATTTGGGGATGTGTTCAAGACATCCAAAATAGGAACGATAAATATAATGATTTTATTTTGGGAACTGGGAAACCTATTTCTCTAAAAAAACTAGCGGAAATTATTGTTGAAAAAGCTAAAAAGGATGTTGAGATCCATTATAGAGAAGCCAGAACATACGATGTAGACAAGTTCTATGCTAATCCAAACAAGGCAATGAAATTTTTGAATTTTGAACCCCAAATTAGTTTAGAAGAGGGAATTGATTTGGTGATTGAAAATTTCAAAAAAGAAGGTCTTATATAGTTTTAATTTTAAGCTAAGATCTTTTCATTAATTCTTAGTAAGCTTTCTGAATCATTCCTTTCTGGAATAAAATAATTTCCTTAAATGATGAATGCTCCATTAGATCCAACAAGTTTTTATAATAATACACATTGATACACATTACGAAAAAAGGCATTAATTGTAGTTAGAAGGAATTTCTTCGTCTTTTTTAATAACTATATCAAGTTTTTTATTGATTAAAACAGAGATTTTACCTATTATTATTATTTTGGTTGCCTAGATTTTGTTGATCCCAATTTTATTGATAGATTCATCTGGGAGTTTTCTTGTATTAATACACAACATTTAAATATGGATGTGTATTCTATCTAATTAAGTACACAATAATAAAAATAAAATACACAATAAATAGAGGTAAAATAAAAAATGAATATGAAAAGAATTAGGAAAGCATTTGGAAAGGACGAGATTAATCATGAGTCTATTAGTAATATAAAAAGTAAAATAGACAGCCAAATGATAAGAAATAATATTATAACCTATTAAATTTTTTTTGCGTTTTTTTTTAAAAATTATTCAGAAAAAATGTGTTAGTATAACCAAAAATAAAAATAAGAAAAAAAAATAAAGATAAAAGATAAATAAACATAAGAGAGAAAATGAATATAAAAAAGAATAAAGAAGAAGAAAATATTATTGAAGAGGAAAACGAAGAAAAGAAGAGTAAAAAAGTGAGTTCCGAGGAGAAGAAAGAGGATTTAGAGGAAACTTTAGAGGATTATGAGGAAGAATATGAAGATTTAATGGATGAATTAGAAGACATCAAGGATGAAGTCGAAGATATTTTAGAAGATATAAAAGATTTGGAAGAGAATTTGTTTGAAAAACAACAAGAAAAAGAGGATGCAGAAACTGAAATTAAAAGACATAAAATAGAAAACAAAATACATGAACTTAAAGAAGAAAAAGCAAAACTTAAGAGCAAACTTGCCAACGCAAAGAAGAAAGAGAAAGAAACAGTGAAGAAAATTAAAGATGCAGCCCATAAGATGGAAGAAGCGAGAAAAAAATATGTTCGTATGAATATATCTCTCCCATCTAACATGAAAGAGGATTGGAAAGATTTAGCTGATGATATCAATACATCCGTTTCAGAATTAATTCGGAGTGCGGTGGGAGCAGTAGGTCCTGTATTGAAGAATCTCAAAAGTATAAAGGATTTGGAAAAATTGGGGGATTCAATTGATAAATGGGGTGAAGATCTTGAAATAGAAATTAAAAGGTCTGGAATTGAGGAGTTAGGTAAAAATTTAGAAATTAAATTTGATAAAGAGTATGAAAGTCCCAGAGCTAAACCACCCAAACCTCCTACACCACCCAAACCACCATCTTATCAGAAAAAAAATCTGGAACGGATAAAAAAGCGCATTTATGGATTAATCAAACTACAAAAATCGTTGCCTATTTCAAAATTGGCCCAAGTATTATCAATCTCAGAGGGAAAGGCAGAGAACCTCATTTATGAATTAGCAGCGGAGGGGATTGAGGGTCAACTAGAGGAAAATGTATTCACATTTAAGAATTCCACAGAAGAAGTAATCGAAAAAGTATATGAATTAATTGAAAAGATGTATGAAACAGAAGGGTGAAAATATGGAAATAGAGCCAACAAATAAATCATTTAAAGATTATTTAATTTTTTGGTCAGGACAACTTTTTTCTTTACTTGGATCCATTGTTATTCAGTTTGTTATGATTTGGTGGATAGAAATCAAATATTCGAATGTTTTATATCTATCATTAGCGAGCTTTTTCTTTATTTTACCCATGGTAGTTTTGATGCCTTTAGGGGGAGTTCTATCTGACCGATATAGCAAGAGAAAGTTAATTTTTACCGTAGATTCCCTTCAAGCTTTTGTAACTTTTATTTTAATTATCATATTCACATTAAATTTGGGATCTATCTGGATCGTATTCATATTCATTATACTTAGAAGCAGTCTTCAAGCCATCCATCAACCGGTGGTAAGTTCTATAGCTCCTTCTATGGTTCCCAAAGATAAATTGAGTCGGATTAACGGGATAAATTTTCTTTTTTCAGGATTGATTCAATTAATAGGACAGCCATTAGGAGCATTGTTATATTTTCTTCTTCCTTTCAATCAAATTTTCTGGATTGACATTGGAACATTTTTAATATCCGTAATCCCCTTAGCTTTAATAAGGATTCCTAAAGTGAGAGAAATTGATATATTAGATAAGTTGAATGTGAAGTCATTTATTAAGGATCTTAAGGAAGGTTTCGCAATTTTAAAGGCAATACCAGGTTTATTGATTTTATTATTCGTGAGTGTTTTAGCTAATTTTCTTTTACAACCCGTAAATGTCTTATTAGCAAATTATATTCACACAATTCATGGAGGAGCGGAATTTGAGTATAGTTTAATTTCATTATTAATGAATGCTGGTTTTATTTTTGGAGCAGGAATAACTTCAATCAAAAAGAAATGGAATCGGAAGATTTTAACTATGCTTTTAGGAATAATAATAGTAGGAATCGGATATGCACTATTAGCTTTTATCCCAACTGGAGCGTTTTTAATAATAGGGGGAATCTTTTTTGTATTTGGAAGTATATTACCTATAATAAACACAATTTATCAAACAATATTGCAAATATCCGTTCCAAAAGATAAAATTGGTCGCGTATCATCTCTTGATATGACTTTTTCAATGATGGCCTCTCCAATCGGAAGTTTAATTTCTGGACCGATCGCAATTATAATCTCTGTTGAGGCGCTTTTTTTAAGTTCTGGATTAATTCTTATAGGCCTAATAGGTTCAATATACCTTTTTACTAATATACGCCATATAAGATATGAAGAAGAAGCCACAGAAATGGAAAGTATCGAAAAAAAAATGCAAAAATTGGATAAAATAATATAATAACAGAAGGAATCTTTCATTCAAATGCTAATGAGCAATTATTAAATTTATCTATCTTTTTGAAGTTCTTTAATTTTTTAATTTTTTATAATATTAAAACAAATTTTTTATTTATTCAAGTCTAATCCTATTTGTGAATTTCAACTCATATCCTTATGTCCCAAATTATATTATTCTAAGGAAATATAAAAATCATAATATTTACGATTTATATAACGATGAATCTTATATTATAGATGAAGAAGCTTATGAAATATTGAAATCTGCGGATGGCTTAAATACAATAAGTCAAATTGTGGAAAACTTTCCAGATAATAAAAAAAACATAGTGTTAAAGGGCATAGAACAATTTGAACAGCTCGGAATTATAAAAGTGAGCTCATCGAAAATTTTAAGCGAGCAGATAAAATCACTTCAACATATTAACATCCCCAATGATAATCCGTTCAAACCTCCATATCTCAAAAATCTTATGATTAATATCACTGAACGTTGTAATCTTTCATGCAAACATTGCTATATCACAGAAAAAAATAAGATTGATATGCCCTTAAAAGATATAATATCCATTATAAATGATTTTTATAAATATCAAGGCATTAGACTAATTTTAACTGGAGGAGAACCGTTATTATACTCTCAATTTAAAGAATTATTGACTAAACTAACATTAATCCCCCTCCAAAAAGTAATATTAACGAATGGGGTATTAATTAGCGAAATAGAAGAAGAAACACTTAATCTCTTGAAAAAAAATTATTTTGAGGTATTTGTAAGTATAGATGGGTTGGAAAAAAGTCATAATGATTTTAGAAACGCAAATAGTTTTAATGCTACTATCAAAGGAATTAAAAAATTACTCAATAATGATATAACAGTATCTATAAATACAATGGTCCATAAGCAAAATCTTGATGAATTTGAAGGAATTTATAAGATAATTTCAGATTTGGGAAAGATCAGAAACTGGTCAATTGATATTCCCACCTTTGATGAAGAGACTCCTAAAAAAATTAGAGAGAAATATGAAATATCCTATGAGGAGGGCGGAGAAGTATTGAAGAATTATGGATGGGGTGTAATCTATGAAACTCCTTCGGAAGGAGAAGAAGTTGATTATGCGTGCGGCCCTTATCTGATGGCCGTGGATGTAATAGGTAATATAACAAAATGTGGTTTCAATTTTTATGATGAGAGTGTTGGAAATGTGTTCAAATTAGGGTTGAAAAAAAGTTGGGAATTAATTCAAGAAAATCTCAATTGGTCCATTCAAGATCTTGAATGTACCAAAATAGAATGTGAATACTTAAATGAGTGTAGAGGGGGATGCCGTTATCGTGCACTACAACATACTGGTGAGATTCACGGAATTGATTCATTTAAATGTTATCAGTTTGGAAAATTAAAAAATTAGTATCAAATAACAATTTTAAATTTTAATTTCATAAAAAATGTGAAAAGTGATTATAATATGGCTAAAAAACATAAAATTCTAAGAACAGAAGAGGATATAAGCCCTCTAAATCGAAAATTAATTAACGCTGTGTGTCATAAATGTAATTTCTATGCTGAGGATCAAGAATATTGGGAAAGGGAATATGAGTGTGGAGCCTATAAACTTATTAGGCAGATGGTTAAAGAAGACATGATTACTATCGATGATATAGAGAATTTTTTTACAAGAGTGGATTTGAATCCTGAAAGAGAACTAAGATAAGGATGATCTATTACAGCTCAATCCCGTAGCTAGATTAAAAAATCTAAATTCTATTTTCTTTCTCTTTTTAAATTATTAATATAAAGGTTTTATAGTTTCCTATTCTACTTAAAACAACTTATAAGCGAAATATAATGAATGTTTAATTATGATTCTAAAAAGAATAAAAAGCGAAGGTTTAGCCCATATATCATATTTTCTTGCGTCCGAAAATGAAGCTTGTGTAGTGGATCCTCGGAGG
>JAWOFX010000085.1:0-12304 GCA_046497275.1 Promethearchaeia archaeon
GGATTAAAATAATCGTTGAATCGCAGAGAAGATAAATCAAACAAATTTTAATTTCCATTTTATTAAAGAATCTATGAAATATGTCGTTTGAAAAATTAATATAAATAAAAAAAAAGAATTTTTTAATTATTTTTCTATTTCTAATGTTTCTTTCACAATTAAAAATAGCGGTATAGATATTAGGAAAAATATTGCCCCTACTATAAAAATATAGTCTCGACCGAAGGTATCGGAGATAAGTCCACCAACAATTCCGCCTATAATTTGTGGAATAGTAAATGTGATATTGAAGATTCCGTAAAACTGCCCTTTTTTTCCTTCTGGTAATGTATCTTGAGCCCATGTATTTATTATTGTGTTTAAACCAAGTAATCCAAGTAGCATAAATGGAGTTACTATTACAAATAATATCAAATTAGCAGAAGAGCTCGCGAAAGGTACGAAGAAAAATGCTAATGCGATTAAAAAGATCACTATAGGCATGAATTTTTTCCTTCCATACTTATCAGCTAATCTTCCTAATAATATAACACACGGAAATAAAAATAAAAATCCCACTCCTATTGCAATTAATAATTCTGTCATTCCAAATGGAATATCTTCAAGGAGCCATGAAAAAAGCAATGCCATCACAGATCCAATACCCGTCTGATACAGAGAAGATGCTAAAATTACTCTGAAAAAATTTTTTTGTTCTCTTAAAAGAGAAATATCCAATAATTCCTTAATTTCTGTTGAAAATTTCTTTTTTGGAGGTAATTCAGATGGTGGTTTTTCTTTGATAAATACGAAACCTATAATCCCTGACACCAAGTAGACTATTCCGCCAATTATTAAAACCAATATATGCGTATTTAATGCTACAGTTTTGTCTGCTGAACCCAGATCGTCAAAGAACATTAAAAATATAACTAAACCAAATATTAAACCTAGATATGAGACCGCTTGAACGATTCCATTTGCTCTTCCACGTTTTTCTAACTCAGACACATCAGGTATAAGAGCTCTTGAGGCAACAGATACGGCGTTTGCTGTAATACCAATTAATAGTACATCAAAAATAACACATAAAACATAATTATTTGAAAAAGCATATAAGACCATTCCGATACCTGCGAAAATAGAAAAGAGTAGAAATGGTCTTCTTCTCCCATATTTCGATCTAGTATTATCGCTGAAAATTCCCCATACAAAATTCATTATCAGACCGACGGTTGCTGAAAGTGAGACCATAACAGCGACCCATATATCATCGTAATCTAGAACCTGGGTGATATATGTGTTGAAAATATTTTGCTCAAAAAAATAGAAAAACGTATCTGCCAGCCACAATATACCAATAATAATCACTTGGAAAAGAATAAATCGACTAAAATCTTTTAGTTCTTCCTTACCTTCTATTAAATCTTCAGTCATTTCAAATCACTTTTTTTAAATTATTTAATTTTAATTGGACTTTATACTTTATAAGAATTCTGATTACTTCTAGCTTATATATAAATCTAAATATATTTAAGACAAATATTGATATTTTCTAAAAACATATATAGATATTCTTGATTATAGAGGATTTGGAAAAATTAACGAATAGGAAATATTATTATCCAATATTAATTAAATGAAGATTAAATAATTCCATATTTAACTCTTCTCAATGAGGAATAAGCATATTTTAATTTCCGCTAAGTGCGATATACCGTTAATAAAGAATATAATAAAAAAATTAGAAGATATAAATGGACTTAGGTTGGATTATCATGATCCTATTAAAGATTCCATAAACTTAAAAGGCTTTTACCAAAAATTGAAAGACTATGATTTAATTATTACTAAAGTGGGAGGGGAATCCTCCATTGATTTGCTGTATATGGCGAAATTATTTAATATTCATACTATTAATAACTTATCATCAATATTACTATGTAAGAATAAAATAGCTTTAGATAGCGCTTTAAGGAATGCATTTGAAAAGCATAAAAAAGACATAAAAGATTTTAATCTCCCAAATTCTTGGATACATCCATCTCCTCTTAAAGATTTGAAACATTTTAAGGATTGGGCAACTCCAAAATTGCCACTTGTTTTTAAAAGCCATGATCAACATAATGAGTTCTTTAGATTTAATTTTTTAGCAAGAGACCGAAATGAAATTGACGATTTTATTTTATCTAAAAAAGATTTTCTTTATTTCGACTTATATATTCAAGAATTTATTGAGTGTGATGGGATAGATCGAAAAGTATATGTTATTGGAGATAAAATGTATGGGGTTCAGAGAGAAAATCCAATTTATATATACTTGAGAGAGAAGCCTGAATCTATTAATGTGGAGGAGATTGAGAGAAAATCATTCATATTAGATGATAATATAAAAAATTTAAGCAAAATCCTATCGAAAGAATTAAATCTCAATATTTTCGGTTTTGATCTAGTCAAACCTCTCCATAAAACTGGATACTATTTACTTGATTTAAATGATTTTCCAGGATTTAGAGGGATAAAAGGCATAGATCAAGTAATCGTAGAATATATTCTAGATTATTTACAAGAACTTGAAAATAAAAAGTAGACCGAATCTAAATCTAAAAAACTATTAAGAAAGGTAAAATGATTAAAAAGGCTATTAGGCCATATCCTATACAGAAATAACCAAAATTAATCTTTTTTGCTAGTCCTAATAGTATCTCAATTGTCAGATATCCTACTATAAAACTAACTATTGTTGAGATTAATATTGTAAAGATATCTAAAGTTCCAAAAACGGACCCACTTCCAAAAAGAATATCTGCTCCGATTGAACCTAGAACTGCTGGTACAGAAATAAGAAAACTTAATTTCAATGCTTCGTCTTGGTTATATTTTTGAAATAATAGTGAAGACACCGTTATTCCTGATCGAGACACACCTGGCAATATAGATATCCCTTGTGCTAAACCTGTAATTAAACTTTCTGAATGAAAAAAATCCTCTGAGAGTTTATATAATTCTTTTTTTCCAGTTTGTTTTTTAGCAATAAGGATTATTATACCAATAACAATTAATAGCCCCGCAATAATCAACGTTAATATATCTCCTTGAGTTGAATTAAAATAATTTTCTAAAACTATTTTGAAAATGAAGTAAAGAGGGAGTGCAGTGAGTGCAGTTCCAATAGTAGCTAAAATTACCCAATTTCTTTCTATGATAGTATCAGATTCTATTTCTCGATTTTTATGAGGGATCAACGATCTAAATATCTTATAATAGTTATTTCGATATCTAAGTATCACAGCAAACATCGTTCCTAAATGTAGCCAAATAGCTAAGCTAAATGCTTCATTAGAACTGATTCCAAATAAATTAATGGATATAATCATCACCTGACCCGAGGAAGATATGGGCAACCATTCGAACAAACCCTGTAAAATCGCAATTATAATATATTCTATCATGAACTATTCTATTCCTATATTTTTGATGGCTACAACTATCATAAATCATCTGGAAACCATTTTCTCAATCCTTTTAAAAGACAATCCTTTATCTCATCCCTTGCTTTTCTAAATCCTTCTATTCCTTTCATTGAGGGATCTTCGATATCTCCATATTCTCCCGCAAATTCTTTTAAAGTAAAAATATCTCCATCGTATTTATCTAACAATCCATTAAGATCATATAGTTCTTTCTTATGATTTTGAGTAAGTGTCAAAATTAAATCTGTATTTTCTACTATTTTTGGATGTTTCTTTAAATCAATTGATTTAGAGTCTTCGGGTAAATGTATGCCCTCCTCTTTCATAACTAACTTCGCATCAAGAGAAATTAACATTCCATCCCGGGCATTAGATGAAATACCGCACGAATTAACCTTAATATCTAAGGAAAGTAGGGTAGAAAAATGTGATAGATATCCTTTTGCGATTGGACTTCGTGCCGTGTTTACACTACACACAACTAAGATTGATTTATAAGGGAAATTTCCTACCATTTAGATAATTCTCAAACATTAATTTAAAATTCAATTCTCTTAATTTTAGATAAAAGTAGCTTAAAAAATAAATTTGTCATCCAAATTTTAGGGAACAGAGAGAATTGATCGATAAAATAAAAAATAAAAAGAAGTTTTAAACAAATTCATTTTATTATTTAAAAAAACTTGTTGTATTAAGAAATTTGACGCCTATATTATCCATATCTTCTAATGCGTTTGAAACACTTCCTTTTGGGTCATCTATTCCTTTTGTTAAATCTAATATCAAAAAGACCTCAAACCCAAATTCTATTGCATCGATTGCAGAATAATAGCAGCAATAATCCAACGCTAACCCCGAGATAAATACTCTTTTTATCCCCAGATCTTTTAATAATCCTTTTAAGCCCGTTTCTTTCTTCTTAAGCTGGTCTCTAAATGCAGAATAAGAATCTACTTCAGGATCCATGCCTTTTCGTATTATCGCTCTAGCTAACTTTATATCTAAATCCTTATGAAATTCTGCTCCTTTTGTTCCTTGAACACAATGATCAGGCCAAAGAACTGGACCAATTCCCTCTCCATGAAATTCATCTCCAGGCTGTTTTCCCGGGTGATTACTTGCAAATGATTTATCATTTGAAGGATGCCAATCTTGAGTTTGAATTATAGATGCTCCCTTTTTATCGAAAAGATTACCTATTTCATTTATCCCACTAATAATCTCGTCTCCGCCTTCCACAGCCAATGCACCTCCAGGGAGGAAATCATACTGCATATCAACTATAATAAGAACATCATCTTTTGTAATTTTAATGTTTTTTTTAATTTCTACATCATTAATATCCAATTTCAAGACCTCAGATTTAATTTATAATTATCTATTAACTAGCATTATTTTCTTATAAATAGATTATTCCTTTTAAAACTAAAATCTTTATCTTTAAATTTATAAATTAAAAATAGAAAAAGCACATATTTTAACAATTTATTAAAATTTTTTGCATTAGCATATAAATTAAAGATTGTTATTTCCTTTGATTAATATATCTCTCTGAAATGCTTAAAATTTATTAAAATAAAGTATTTTTATTATTTAATTATCAATATAGATCATAACACTACATAAATAAGAGAAAGTGTATTAAATTGAATGGAAAAAAAAAATTTTATTTATTATTAGCAATATTTCAAGTATTTTTGGCTTTTTCGGTATTTTTTTCGGTGGACGGAATAATAAATTTTGTAGCGGCTCAAGGAGAAACTTATGACTCGATGACAATTTCCGTATTCGCAATTTCCGCAGCTATTGCTGTTAGCTCAGCTGTTTTAGGAAGTGCTTGGGCAATAAGAACAACTGGAACAGCAGCAATCTCTGCCTTGTCAGAGCGAGAGGGTTCCTTTTTCCAAGCATTTTTAGTTGTAGCGCTTTGTGAAGCATTAGCGATTTATGGACTAATTATAGCTATTTTGTTATGGACTAAGATACCATAAGCCTCTTTTAAAAAAGATTTAAAAATTAAATTATCTCTTAAAACATTGGTGAAATCATACGAGTAGTGCGATTATTGTTCCTTCTTACGCGTACACATATGTCAAGATTGGATTTTTAAAGAAATTGATTATGGAATCCTCTGTCTTAGATAAATTGGATAAAATAAATGATATTCGAGACTTTATTAATGAAATTAAACCTTATTATCCCGATTTAGATATAAAACAATACACTATTGAAGAAATTGAGAAAAATCTTTACAATATTTATATCAATTTAATTGGTAGGATTATCTCGTACTCTCCTGAGAATATGGGAAATTTCTTAAAAGATTACTTAATAAAATATGAAATCCTTAACTTGAAACAAATTATATTAGGGTCAATAATTGGATTAACTAAAGAAGAAAAAAAACAAAATGTAAATTTTTTAGTTCAAAGATATTTAGAAAATGAAGATTTCATGAAGGATTTAGTAAAAGTCTCTTCTTTAGATGAGATAAGATTATCTTTAAGAGATACACGCTACTATAAAGCTGTCAGGGAAGGCATACTATATTTTAGGAATAATAATGAAATCTTTGTATTAGAATCTTTCTTAGATCAACTATATTATAAAAATCTTGTTAAAAAGCGTAAAAATCTTAATAAATATGAAGAAAAAATGATTGGTTTATTTACAAAATATATTACTGAAATCTATAATATTAATATGATTTATAGAGGTATTATAAATAATATTGATAAAAAGCTGCTGTCCCAATTTCTAGTAAATAGTTATCTTTTTTTAGATTCTAAGTTAGTAGAAAATTTATTAGCTCAAACAGAAATTATAGATTTTTTTGATTATCTAAATTCTATTTTATCAAAATCAAATGATATAAAACATTTATATAAGAAACTTTCCAATGATATGGACCATCCCATTTGGGAATTAGAAAGGATTTATCAAAAATTCTATTTTAAAGAATTTGAACTACAAATAGATAATATAGATTATTCAACAATATATCGGATTTTTGAAGTAATTATTAAAAAGGAGAAAGAAATTAAATTTGAAATTCTGCCTAATATAGTTAGGATTATTCATAAGAAATTTCAAATATTTGAAAAATAAATCATAAAGATGGGTTAAAAAAATGAGTATTTTTAATTGGGTAAAAGATATAGAGGAAACTTATGATGAATTAATAGAAAAAACACAAGATGAGAATGAGTCTGAACTCAACAAATTAAAGGAGCAAGAAGAAACAAATCTTAAACAAACATTAGATGAGAAAAGAAACTTTATAGAAAGAGTTTTAAATGAATTAAAACAAGATATAGATTTTAGGATTTCAAATTTTAAGCAAAAAATAGATAAAGAAATAGAGAAAACTGAAAAGGATTATAAGAGTAACCAAGACCAAATTATAAAACAAGTCTTATCAGATATAGGAGTTGATTTTTAATGTCTGAACAAGGAAAAATACATATAATAGGTTATGATGAATTGGTTATTTTGATGGGCCTTTTAGGAATTGAAGGAACGCTAGTTGATGATTCCAATAAATTTATGGACATTTTTGAAAAATTGACTCAAAACCCAGCAATAAGTGTTATATTAATTGCTATGGATTTACCTGATGATATAATTGATTATTTAATAGATTTTAAAATAAATACATCTAAACCATTTATTTATCTTATACCAGATATTTTCCAGAAAGGAATTGATGAAAGGAGTGTATTTTTAAAAAAAATTTATAAACAGAAAGGTAAATTATTGCCTTAATTGGTGATTAAAATTTCGGATAAAAAAATAAATCTAAAATCTCAGTTTGGGAAGTTAGGAATGCATTTAATTGACCAAGCAAAAGATAAAATAAAAGATCTAAATCAAGAAATGTTATTCCGTAAGGCAGAAATAAAGAAAAGGTATAGAAATCGATTAGATTTAAAATCCGATCAAATTAGAAAGGGATTTATTGAGGATTACAATAATAGTTTAAATAAAAATTTATCTTCAACTCTTTTAGAATCAAAAGAAAGGATATTAGAATTAAAAAACAATTTAATTAAATTATTTATTAAAGATTTAAGAGAAGAAATTAAGAAAAGGATAAATAGTAATTACAAAGGTTATGTTCAATATCTCTTAGATATAATTGATAATATTAAAAATAAGGATAATTTACCAAAAAATTCAATTCTTTATTTTAATGAAAGAGATATGGATTACTTTCGAAAAAATATAGAGAAAATAAAAAATATTGTGAATAATGAATTTCAAATTAAAAAAGAACTAAAAATTGAGATTGGTGGATTTATTTTAGAACAAGATGATGGAGAAATTTCATTTGATTACACTATTGATAATACTATAGAAGAAAACTATTCTAAAATTGAGATGAACTTTTCAAATATAATAAAAGATACAGAAATAAAAAAGCTCCAAAAAGAATTCGAAGAATTTGTTAATCAGAAAAAAAAAAATATAGGAGATTATTTGATTGACTATGACAGAATCTGAAAAAAATAATAAAGGATATATCTCTGAAATTAATGGATCATTAATCACAGTTAAAGGTTTAGAAGATCAAGTTAGACTTCATGATTTAATTAAAGTAAATAAACAAAATCTAATAGGAGAAATAATACAGATCTATAGTGATAGGATAAGTGTTCAATGTTTTGAAGCTACAGATAATTTAAAATTAAAGGAGGAAGTTACCTATTTAAAGGAACCCTTATCAATGGAATTAGGTCCTGGGTTACTTTCAAATATTTTTGATGGAATCCAAAGACCTTTAGATAAAATTTTCGAGCTCGAAAAATCAGGTTTTATTCCCAGAGGGATTGATATTTCCGCATTAGATAGAGAAAAGAAATGGCATTTTACTCCTACTAAAAAAGTTGATCAAGAAGTAAATGCTGGAGATGTGATCGGAGTGGTACAAGAAACTCCAGCAATCTCCCATTTTATAATGGTGCATCCTTCTATTAATGGGACTCTTTCTTTTATCAAAAAAGAAGGAGAATATACTGTAGATGAAGATCTTTATAAAATAGACGTAAATGGTAATGAAAAAACATTTAACATGATACAAAAATGGTCTGTAACGAAAAGCCGACCTTTTTTCAAGAGATTAACTCCCAATGAACCTTTAATTACAGGACAACGAGTGATAGATTTATTATTTCCAGTCGCCAAGGGAGGAACAGTTGCGGTTCCAGGAGGTTTCGGAACAGGGAAAACTGTGCTTCAGCAGTCTATAGCTAAATGGTCTGATGCAGATATAATAGTTTTTGTTCATTGTGGAGAAAGGGGAAATGAAGTTGCTGATTTATTAAGACAATTTCCTGAACTCGAGGATCCACGAACAGGAAGACCTTTATTAGAAAGAACGATCCTAATTACGAATACATCTAATATGCCCGTTTCTGCTCGTGAAGCAAGTATCTTTTCTGGTATAACAATAGCAGAATATTATAGAGATATGGGATATAATGTTGCTTTACAAGCAGACAGTACTTCTCGATGGGCAGAAGCTCTCAGAGAAATATCTGGCCTATTAGAAGAGATGCCCGCCGAGGGTGGTTATCCTGCCTATTTAGCTTCTCGCCTCTCGAGCTTTTTTGAAAGAGCTGGAGTAATTGAGGTTATAGGAGAACAAGAAAATAAAAAGAGTAAATATGGTTCTTTAACAGTTATTGGTTCAGTTTCTCCTCCAGCAGGAGATTTTAGTGAACCCGTTACTTCAAATACTAAAAGATTTGTTCAAACTTTTTGGGCACTTGATGCTGAATTAGCATATGAGAAACATTACCCAGCAATTAACTGGCTTGAGTCATATTCAAACTATCCAAGTTATATTAGAAAATGGTGGAATCAAAACGTTAAAATCGATTGGTCCGAAATAGATATCGATTGGTTTAAATGTAGGAATAGAGTAAATCAAATATTATCACGAGAAAATGAACTAAAAAATATGACTCAATTAGTGGGTGAGGAAAATCTCCCCGAATTACAACAACTTGATCTCTTTATTGCTAATTTGATTAAAGAAGCTTTCCTTATTCAGAATGCTTTTGATGATATCGATAATTTTACTTCTACAGAAAAAAATATTGCCCTTATTAAACTCATTCTTCTTCTCCATCAAGAGGCGGAGGAATTGATAACACAAGGTTATATTATCAAAGATATTAAGGATTTAGAAGTTATCGATAAAATAAAAAGAGTAAAGAATACCATATCTAATGAAGATATAAATGAAATCGAAGATATCAAAGATAAGTTATTAAATCAAATAGATTCCTTAAAAAAATCTTATGGAGTCGTGAAAAGTTATTGAGTGTCAGCTATAAAAAGATTACACAAATAATAGGACCTCTTATTTTTTTAAAAAACCATCATGATGTTCAATATGGTGAAATGGTAAAAATAAGAATAGATGAGGGGGAGACAAGAAATGGGGAAGTCATTCGAATGGATGAAAATGTAATCCTTATCGAGGTATTCGAAGATACTAAAGGGCTCTCCGCAGTTAACTCAGAAATAAATTTTACCAAGGATACTTTTAAATTAAAAATTTCAAAGGATATGTTTGGAGCTACCTTTAATTCATTCGGAAAACCTATTGATATTGAAACTAGAAAAATTTTGAAAAACGATATTTTACCCGAAGTTAAACGTGATATTAATAGTATTCCTATTAATCCTTATGCTCGAGATTACCCCACAAATATTATCCAAACGGGGATTTCTGCTATTGATGGATTGTTTACATTGATTAGAGGACAAAAATTACCAATCTTTAGTGGACAAGGACTTAATCATAATGAATTGGCAGCTCAAATTGTTACTCAGGCGAAAGTTTTAACAGAAGAACCATTTCTCATAATTTTTTGTGGTATAGGAGTAATTCAAGATCAAGCAATTTCATTTATTGATCGCTTTAAAGAAAGCGGAAATATACAAAACATAATTTCTTTCATCAATTTTGCTGATGATCCAGTAATGGCGAGATTAATGATCCCTCATGTTGCTTTAACTACCGCAGAATTTTTTGCATTCGAAAAAGATATGCATGTGTTAGTAGTTTTAGTCGACATAACTAACTATGCCGAAGCCTTAAGAGAACTTAGTTTAGCAAAAGAAGAGATACCAAGTAGAAAAGGATATCCGGGACATATATATACAGACTTTGCAAAAATCTATGAAAGAACGGGATTAATAAAAGGAAAAAGTGGGTCAGTTACTCAAATCCCGATTTTAACAATGCCAAATGATGATATAAGTCATCCTATACCAGATACTTCAGGATATATTACAGATGGACAGCTTGTGTTGGACCGTGATCTTTATAAAAAAGAAGTCTATCCTCCATTTGAAGTTTTAGCTTCTATTTCTCGATTAATGAAAGATGCGATTGGAAAGGATACAACAAGAGAAGATCATGCTGATGTAAGTTCTCAGTTAATAGCATCTTATTCTAATGCTCTGGATGTTAGAGATTTAGTCTCAATCGTAGGAGAAGATAGTTTAAATAATGATCAAAGATCCTTACTTAAATTTGCTGATGCGTTTGAAAATAAATTCATAAACCAAGGTTTGGAAGAAGAAAGAACTTTTGAAGATACTTTCTCCATTGCATGGGAAATATTATCAAAGTTAGATAAAAATCAGTTAAGTAGGATTCATCAAGAATATATAGATAAATATTATGTTTAAAGGTGAAATTGAACGTCATTTCGGGAAATAAAACCAACAAAAAGTAATTTATTAGATTTGGAAGATAAATTAGATTTTGTAGAAAAAGGAAAAGACTTTTTAGATTATAAAAGAACACAACTAGTTGATCAGATACGAAATATCTGGACGAATTATAAAAATCAACATAAGAAATCTTTTGGAATGATTCAAGAAGCCATGTCTAATTTAAATGAATCATACAAGGAACAAGGAAAACAAAGTGTAAATCTAATTAGTATGATGGGAAGAATTCAATATAAACCTAGGATTGAGTTAAAGTATTCGAAAAAAATGGGAATCGCAATACCAAGACTTGAATTGGAATTTGAAAAAGAAGAAAAATTACCTCCATATTCATTTACTAATACAAGCAAACATTTAGATAACTTAATGAGAATTTTAAAAAATATGTTTGAACAAATGATATTATTAGCAGAAACTGAGGATGTATTAATAAAATATGCCTTCAATTTCCAAAAAGTAAATAGGAGGATACAAGGATTAAAGAATGTGATTAAGCCTCAAATAGAATCTGATATTAAAAAAATTGAACGAATTTTAGAGGAAACTGAACGTGAGAACTTTACACGCTTAAAGAAAACCAAAGATATGATTAAAACCAAGGAGAAAAATATATGGTGAAAATAAGATATGGCTAAAATGACTTTGTTTAATATAATCATACAAAAAATTCTCAAAGATAGCATTTTAATGAATTTAGCAAATCAAAAAATAGTTCATATAAAGGAAAAAGAGAAAGAAAAAATAAAAGAAGAAAAAGAGGAATATAAAGAGAATATTAAAGATTTACGCCAAAATTTAGAAGATCTCTTTAAAAAATTAAATATAGCAAAATCCGAATTCCAAGCTTTACATTTAGAAAAGGATGAGAAAAAGGAATTCAGGGTGAAAGATTTATATGAATTAATTCACCAAGTTACAGATGAAATTAATTTCTATATGAATCGGATTAATGAATTAGAGCGATATATTAATAAAGCAACTCTAGAATTAGAAAATATTAATGAAATCAATTCAGCTTATACATTCTTAAATAAATATGAATTTAATCGAAAACATTTACGTTATTTTGATGAGTTAGATATAAAAACTTATATCACTTA
>JAWOFX010000077.1:0-12161 GCA_046497275.1 Promethearchaeia archaeon
CAGGTACTGCTGGACAAGGAGTGATTACATTAAAAAGGCTTATCGAATTTGCTGCTCAGAAAAGTGGAATTGAGTTAGTCCTTGGAAGTGAATCTTAATATTTAATTAAAATATGAGCACTCTATGCATGGTCTAGCTCAACGAGAAGGAGCAATAACAAGTCATACTCGATATCAGAAGAAAGCTTTCGAGGATCCTCGTAAGAATTTACAATCACCTCTAATCTGTTATGGAGATGCAGATTTATATATTTGTTTTGAACCAGTGGAATCATTAAGAAGAGGAATTTTTGCTTCGAACAAAACGACATTTGTTTTAAATGAAAGGACAATTCCAGGGGTAATGATTACTGCTGATTTGGAAAACTATCCTTCCTTAGAACATATTAAAAAAATATTGAAAAAAAACTCTAAAAATGTTTATTTCATGAACGCAACTCAATTAAGCTTAGATACTTTTGGTAATAATCAACAATTAAATATTATCATGTTGGGCTTCGCTATTGCAACAGGTAAATTGCCTTTTATTAAGATTAAACATTATGAAGAAGTTATTAGGGAATGGTTGAGAGATCCAGAAAAAAATATTCGGGCTCTTCATTTAGGAATTGAGAAAGGAAACCAAATCATTTCTTCTTAATAGTAACTTTATTAAATTTGTTGATTTAAAAATTTAAAATTAATTCGATTCAATTCTTAAATATTGAATGGTATTTTTTTCAAATGAAAATTGATTTCTCTTCATCGAAATTATTTTAATTAAAGGAAGAAAATTTGCTAAAAAAAGAGAGATTCCACGAATAGGAATATTATTTAATAAAAATTTTACAAATTGGCAATCAAAAAATCCAAACCTGTCCCTCATTCTATTTACCAATCCTATTTTTGAGGACTCTAAATACAAGAAATCTGAATTCAGTACATTGTCTGCTTCTTTGAAAATTGTGATACCCTTTTTATATAGAGGGATCCCCCCATCAATCATGCAGGGCAGATCTCCAACTATTCCTTTTACACCATAAAATGGTGGTACTTTAAAATAATTCTCTTGGGAAAAAGAAGCTAGTATAAATTCTGGATTTTTTTCATGAACTGTGATGGGAATTGCTTTTCTCTTACTCCTTTTTTCTTTATTGTTTTTATCGAAAATAGTTCTCTTATTTTTTATGATAAGATCAAAAGGCTGTCCTCCTCTCGCTCTAATCGCATCATTTTCTGTTCTTATTTCTAGATGAAGATGTGGACTTGACCAGTAAGAAAAATATCCATTTCTTATAGTTGTTCCTAAGATATCTCCAATCTCTATATGGTCGCCAACCTTCACGATAGGATTTATATGGAGTGTTTTAAAAATCCTTTCTGGATGGTCTCTATTCTGAATTAAGATAAGATACTCCTTATCGATACCATCTTTAAACTTAGGTTTTGGAGCTTTAAGCTCTTTAATTTGAAAAATTTTGCCTTCAATAGGGCTTAGAGCTTCATAATTTTCTAAAGAAATATTTTGATATATATCCACAGCAAGGGCATGTTGGTGAGCATAGTAGGGAGATGTACCAAGACTAAAATGGCTATTTTCTAAAATAGATACACGTAATTCTCCCATTCTGATAATATCATAAAAATTTTCTTTCGACATTTCAAATATTATAAAGATTAATTAAAGATTTAATTTCAGATTTAAACAAATTTTATTATAGGTGTTAAACATTAGATAAAATTAAAGATCTAAATAAAAATTAAACAGTAGCATTAAAAATCTCTCTTATTTAATTTTAATAATGGCTCCCGTAATAGAAAAAATTCAAGAGAAAAACAATCAGAAAAAAGAACTAGTAACCCGAAATTTTGACGTAGAATATCATCCCGAAAAACTATTAATAGATGTAGATAAATCAGAATCAAGCACAGTGTTTTTAATCCTCATATATTTTTTTATCTTGGATACTCTAGATTTATTTATAGCAATACAAATTAATTTAATTCTATTAGGAATATTTTCAGTAATATTTGATATAATTATATTGGTATTTCTATATTCTGGATATTCAAATTATAAAGATCTAAACATAAAATGGATATTTAATAAATCAATAGAGAAACTGGAGATTTATAGAAAATCCTCCCGAATTGATGAGAGAAATACGTTATCATTTCAAAATATTGAAGCAATTACCCTTTCAGAAAATTTATATATAAATGATCGATTTTTTGTCTCTCTCATAACTAAAAAGCATAAGAAACAGAAGATATGTAATGGAAAGAGGGAAGAATGTTATGATGTTGCTAAAAATTTATCTGAGTTTCTGAATAAACCAATAATACAAAGAAATTTCTATGATAAATCTCTTATAGCGATCAGCTCCTCTTTATTTCTTTCTATCTCAATATTTTTCATTCTATTCTTTTTCATCTCAATACAATTAATCTTTCAGTATATTTTCTTTCTAACACTCAAAACAATTATTATTTTATGTATCTTACGAATTATTTTCCTATTTAAGGAACACATTAAAGCGAAAAACCATTATTTCAAAATGCTTAGAAAATTATCATAAAGAATTTCATATCCAATTTAATTTTTAAATTAATAAAAAAAATTGAAGAAAGGGCTCTAATATATGGATCTTAGTGGATATATCGGCAAAAGAGAGCAAAATCAACTTTTTATGCTTTTTTTAGCTTTTATTGTATTTTTATTCTCTCTTACAATTCTTCAATTCCATCGATCCCAGTCTTATCAATCATATCAACAAGTTGATTTAAATCATGCCGGGGCGACTATTTATGCTAATATTTATTACCCTATTAATGATATAGAATTTCAAGAAAAAAAACCTTTAGTGATTTATGTGCACGGATTTGCTAATGATAGAAATTTCGATATCCATTTTCCAATAGAATTAGTTAAACGTGGCTTCATAGTTGCAACATTAGATTATCATGGTCATGGTCAAAGTGGAGGAACTATGTTTGATATTAATCCAGAAACGGGTCGACCAGCTATTTATGAAGATGTATCCAAATTACTTGATCTTCTTGAAAATCTTCCAATATATAGCTCAGATATTAATTCTTCTCAAATCGGACTAGTTGGTCATTCTCTTGGAGGAGCAATTGCATTAATGACAAATATACTAGACAAAAGAATCAATACAACTGTCGCATTGGCCCCACTTGTGAATCAAGGAGTGATTTCTCATCCTAATTTTATCAATCATATGCCTGTAGATCACCTAAATCAGACAAATACTAAAAACTTGTTGATACTAGCACATAAAGATGATACCCTCCTTGATTATAGAGAGCATGCCTTAGTTGCCAAGAATTTAACTGGGTGTAATCTCTCTCTTTACGAAGAGCCTATGCTTGGGGATGCACATTCAATGCTCAGTTCTAATGTAATAAAAGAAATGATAACTTGGATAGAATTTAATTTTTTTGGGTTTGTAAATGGCCCGATTATCATATCATACTTTTTTTCCTATATTTTTCTTGGAATAAGTATGCTTCTTCTATTTATTATTATTTTTCTTATAATTTCTCTCGCCGCAAATTTCTTCTCATTTGAAAAGATAAAAGTGGAAAGGATAATTTTAAAAGAAAAAGAGAAATACCGTAATAAAGAAAAAATATTACGAATATTAGCGATATTTCTTAATTCTGGAATCTTTCTTACGATATGGATATTATTTTCAAATTATTTTCGATTAAGTGGGATTTTCATTTCTTCCTTTCTATTATTAGGAATTTATACCTTTGCATATCTTTTCCTATACTGGAATAAAAACAAAAGATCATTTAATAAAGAGTTTAAATTGAAAAAAAAGATCAAAAAACGACTCAAACAAGAATTGAAGATTAATTGTTTTATGTATGGGATTTTTTCCTCCGCAATTTTTCAAATATTTTATGTGATTTTTACTGTTTCATATCCCTTTGCATTTGTATGGCCAACTAACTTACGTGTAATCCTTGTGGGCTTTACTATATTCCCTATTTTTCTTTCATTTGAGATGTTTTATCGAGGGACAATATACCCCTTATTAGATTTTTTGGATTCAGAAAGACTTAAAGCTAAAATTATTATTATACTCTCAATTATCATTCAATTTTTAATTATTTATCTTAGTAGAATTTGGGTCTTCATACCAACCTTACTTGTTGCATATCTAATATTTCTGGTTGTAATTATCATAAATACTCTATTTTATGAAAGAAATAAGTCCATTTCTATTCGCTTTATGTTTTCAGTTGATTTACTTTTCTTTTTTTTCGGTTCAGCGATTACAACAGTACTTGGTCTTGATGTAGCGATCTATTTACTGCTATAAATATAATAAGGTATTTAAGAGGAGTTTACGATCTTTTGATAACTTTAACTAATCCTTTTTCTCTAAGTTTATTCATCATTTCTTCCAGTTCATTTAGATCTTTTTGAGCAATCTCTGCTACTTGTTCTAAAGTATTCATTCCATCACAAATTTTTAAGATTTTAAACTCCTCTTGTGTGAGCATTCCCAAATGGACTGACATTTCTGGGACGTCTTTCACCACGATTGGTATGCGCACTGGAGCTCCAGATTCAGGGGCTTCTAAATCATCCAATGATGGAGCATCTCCAAAAAATGATTTCACACCGGTAACATTATAGTTTTGATCAATATATACAAAAATTGCATGTTCATTTATACTTGGATCATCAAGCTCATCTGGGTCAGGGTATGGATTGGTATGCTTATATTCTTTTGTATATATTCCCATTTCTAAGCCTTGTTGAATTTCATCTTTATCTACCTTTAATGGAATCATTTCATGGCAAATATCACACCAAGCGAACACTTCTATCAAGGAAAAGTATTTTTTCACTTTACTTTGTGGAATAAACTTTCACCTCAAATTATTAACATTTTCAACAAATAATTATAGATTAATTAAAGGAATCTAGATATAAATATGTATAGAAATTATGGATTAATAGAACTAAAAACCGAATCTGATTTGAATAAATCCCAGATAAAATGAAAAAAAATTAAAGTTATACTTAATTTTATTCTTTAAGTTTTAACTATTATACAAATATAAAATTTGTAGATCAAAAATGAGTAAGATTAATAAATGTTCATGCTGCGGAAGACCTATAACCCCATACGAATCCGCAGTTCATTTTCCGTGTCCCAATTGCGGAGATGTGACTATTTGGAGATGCGAGGCATGCCGAGAGCGTGGAAAGACGTATCGTTGTCTGAAATGTGAATTTGTAGGACCTTGAAATGATAAAACTTGTTAATTCAAATATAATATTATAAAATTATGGAAATGAAAGAGGATATATAAAATGGGTGAATATGTCGCATTAATTGATGTAATACCTGAAGAAATCGAGACTGATTTTAATAATCTTGTTGATAAATTGGCTAAAACACTTCCCGAAACTTGTAAGATTGCCCATCATGAAATAATGCCAGTTGCTTTTGGATTGAAAAAAGTGAGATTACGAGTTAGATATCCTGAAGAGTGGGGCGGAACAGACAGGATTGAAGAGCTTTTTAAACAAGTAAATGGCCTTCAAGGAGTAGAAGGTATCGCGTTTTCTAAAGCATAAGAAATAAAAAAAGAATTTGACATCAGATCATTCTAGAAATCCCTGTTTTTACAAATGATGTATATTATTCTATAATTGTTTTTTATTCCTTCTTTTTATATTATACAATTTTTATGGCAGTAAAAAGATTTTTTAGGTGCAAATTTTCCTTTATGAAATTCTCCAAGGGAGATTACAACCTCTTTAGATAAATCCTGCTTTTCAATTTTTTCTTTACATATTTCACATCTTATCATATTCTCATCAACTAATTATTCAGAAATTTAACAACCATATTATTAACAGAATTATTTAAATTCCTCTAAATTTCTAAAATCTTAACTAAAAAGATCTTCAATTAACAGAATAAAAATAAATGACCAAAATTAATAATATAATAATCAACCGGTTCTTTTGAACAATTTATCCAACTCTTTAAAAGAAAAGAATTTCAAAGTTGGACGCCCATGAGCACAGTGAAAAGGATCATTGCAATGGGCTAACTCAATAATCAATTTTTGTATTGCTTGCAATGATAAATCATCTCCTCCACGAATACTTCTATGACACGCGAGATAATTAATGATCTCTTCCTTTACTTTTGAAAAACTTTTATCTTTCCCTATTTCTGTTATATCTGAAATGATATCTTTGATGATTATTGGGTTAATTTCTTTTTGAAACACCGTAGGTATTTCTCTTAAAATAAATGTATTTCCTCTAAAAGGTTCAAAAGTAAAACCTAATTTTTTAATCTCCTTCAAATTGTCTTCTAAAAATAACTTCTCGCTTGGATTAAGTTCAATTTTTAAAGGAGATATTAATCTTTGTTTATGTTTATTAGATTGTTCATATTGCTGAATTAAAAATTCTTTATTAATCCTTTCAGATGCCGCATGTTGATCAAGAATAAAGAACCCTTCTTCATTATTTTCATTAATTCCCTCTAAAATAATGTAAATATTATTGCTTAATTGACCAGTAAGAGATATAGGTCTTATTTTTGGGAAATTTTTTATATTAATGTATTTCCCTCTAAAATAGCTATCTCCTTTTTGGTTTTTACTATCGAAGATTTGAGTATCTTCAAGATTTAATTGAATAGATGTAAGGTCTTTTGAGGGAAGTTTATGTTCATTATTAGTTATATCTTCAATTTCTATCAATTCTTCTTCTAAGATAGTTTCATGCTGGTGAAATTCTTTTTGAGAACCAAAATCTTGTAAATTTGTAGATAAATATTTGCCCTCGTCTTTAATAAATTTATTTTCAACAAAATCTCTTATAATATTATATACTTTATTATAAACGAATTCTTCATCTTCAAATCTAACTCTCAATTTTTTTGGATGGATATTAAAATCAATAACAGAAGGATCCAAATCGAGATTTAACACAAAAAATGGATTTCTACCAATCATTAAAACTCCTTCATATGCTTCCTTAACAGCATCGAACAATAAGCTGCTCTTAATGAATCTTTTGTTAATGAAAAAGGTGGAATATTGTCTTCCTTTTTTTGCCGTTTTAGGATGTCCTAAAAATCCCGATAATTTAAACCTATATCCCTTCTCTTCATAATGGATACTTTCACACAATTGAGCTATTTTTTTTCCATAAATATGAAAAATTGTCGTTTGTAAATCGTTTTGAAGTGGGCAATTTATCATAGTTAATTCATTATGGGTGTAGATAAAGTGTAAATGCGGATAGGCTAAAGCATAACGTTGAATTATATCTGTTATATGTCCTAATTCAGTTGAATCTGTTTTGAGAAATTTTTGCCTCGCAGGGGTATTATAAAATAAATTACTTACTCTAATATTAGTCCCAACAGGTGCTGATATTTCTCTTTCATTTACAATTTTTCTCCCTTCAATGATTAATTGTTTTCCAAATTTTTCCTCTTCAATTCTTGAGATTATATCTATTTTACTTACTGCTGCGATGCTTGCTAAAGCTTCTCCACGGAAACCTAACGTTGAAAGGATCTCTAAATCTTCAATACCTCTTATCTTACTACTCGTATGACTTTCAAAAGCAACACTTAAGTCATCAGAAGGAATTCCTATTCCATTATCGATAACTTGAATAGATACTTTACCTGCTTTTCGGATATTAATCCTTATCTCAGTAGCTTCAGCATCTATACTATTTTCTATTAATTCTTTAACAACGTTTGCCGGTCTCTCGACAACTTCACCCGCTGCTATCTTATCAGCATTTTTTATAGGTTTTATTTTCCTTCTGTTCATGCTGTGTTCAAATTTTTTTGATTTTAAAAAATTAATCTATAGTTAAGGAACTCTAAATGGATAATATTTAAATCAAGAGAGGGCTATAAAATTTTATTATTTATGAGGAATTATGATTTCTGGATAGTATAAAAAACCGCCCAGTTGATTTCATATAATTTGTATACTCTTGAGGAAAGATTTCTAATAGTTCCTTCTCTTCATTACGAGCTTGTATATATAATCCAATCCCTCCAATGATCAACAATCCCAGAAGCAACCAATCTTGGATTACAAATAAAAATCCAAAACAGATTAAATAGAATGATAAATAGATTGGATGTCGAATTTTAGAATATACACCTGTCTTTACAAGTTTCCTTTTCTGAGTTTTTCCATCTATTGGATATTCCCAGTAAACTCCCAATTCTCTATAGGCAATATTCAACGTAATATTTCCACCAGCTATTAAAGTAATTCCAATTACTTGAAAAGTTTCGCCCAAGAAAATAAAATTTATTCGGGGAATATATATAATGAATTCCTCGTAGAAAAATATATTAAGACATGCAATGACAATAAATATATTCAGTACAATAATTCCAAACTTTCCTATTCTATTGAATCCTTGGGGGTCATTTTTATTGATTTCTCTGTTTTTATCTTCATTAATCTTACTACGTTTTTTAGTTAAAATTATGAAGGTAATATTATACCCGAAAAATAGGAAACTGAGTATGATGATAACTCGAATTATTGTTGGACTAAACATAAATGATTAAACATATTCAAAAATTTATTCTTTATTAATTGGATAAACCAAGTTTAATTTATACTTAATCTATTTTAATTGGGTTAAATAATCCATTTATACCTTTAGAATGAGGATTTCTTACAAAAACTAAAAATCTGGAGTGATCCAACAATATTTTCAACTCTCAAATTAAATTATTCCCAAATTTTAATCATAAATAAAAAATAAAAAAAAGTAATTTTTTTAAATTTTATAAAGTTGCTCCTATTACCCCACCAACAGATAAGAACCACACAGTAATGATAGATGCCATTATTGAGCCAAGATAAATCCTGCCTGTTTTTCGATAAAAGTACACCATCAAGTAATATAATAATACCGAAAGAGGAAGCAGACTCATTAGTTGTAATGGCATTATAGGATTAAAACCTTCTATTAACCATCCAGCAAATGTGTAATTCGATCTAAACAATGGTGGAAGATATTGAACCAGAAAAACTATAAGTAGTCCCGTGAGCATTGCAAAACAAGCTTTGAGCCACCAGACAATCTGTGTTTTGGCTGGAGAGCCTAATTCTTTTTGGCGAATTTGTCCAAATAAAAATATTCCCCCAACAACCAAGAAAAACGGCATAACAATTGGTAAGTAGAGTAGGAAGAGATAAAATCGTTCGAGAGTGAAAGTTTTCATAAATGTCCAGAAAATTCTGAACTCGATATTGAACCATGTTTGAAAGATGCTCACCAGTAGATACATCCATCCGAATAAAATTCCCGCTACTACAACCGTTTTTCCAAATTTTTGCCAACCTGATCTATCTTTGAGGTTAGAAACAACTGATTCTTTGCTATATAATACACCTAAATCATATGGTGCTATTCCTCCTCTGTCCATTTTCCAAATCACAAAATACCATATTGAGACCAAACCAAAACTAATAGCTGCTGAAATTAGATAGAAACCCAAAAAGTTATTCAACATGCCTAATGCGAATATATCTGGGAAACCCCAAGCTTGATCTGCAGTGGAAAAGAAGATGTAAATAACTCCTCCGATAGCGGCATTAATAAATGCAAATACCCACCACATCCATTTTTTATCCGTAACAACTCTTTCTGGCATGGGTTGTGAAACTTCCGCAAAATATTTCAATTGTATCAGTAATTTAAACAGAAATACCATAGAAACAATAGTCATAATTAAGGCTAAGCCACTAAATAATTCGGTATAAATGTATGTTTGACCTAAAGCAGCAACTGTTGCCCATGCTTGAGCTTCACTATCTCCTTTCAATGCTTGCAACATCCACGCAACTGATTCTTTTTGACAACTTAAATCTGCCGTTAAGCCTGGGTGTGTGCATCCTTTCGCGTAATGTTCTCTGTAGGCATTTCCAAGTGAAAAATCGCCATAGGTGGTATCTACTTGCCCTGGTGTACCTGGGGCTAAACCAGCATTTATACCAGTAACTATTAATCCTTGTTGATATACTTCATCCACTGTCATATCTTCGGTATAATTTCCTGGCCCAACAATACTCAGATCAACAGTATACCATTCCTCGTATTCTGCCCATATATGTAAAACATTTCTATGAACAAAGAAATTTTGTAATATTGGTGGAAAAGTTTGGAAAATAGAAGCATTAGGGGCATATACATCACTGGGAAGAGGACTAAGTTGGAAATAAAATGTAGAAATGTATCCCATTGAATGTCCATAAACTCCCATACCTCCATCAACAAAAGCTTGCCTTGCTAACCATATATAAGCGGTTTGAGTACCTGCAATCTGGCTACTGGTAGAAAATTCCCCTTCAGAATCTCCATGTCCTAACTGGTCGATCGTCAATACAACAAATCCTGCTCGTGCTAATTCTAAAGCAGTACCTCGCTGAACATCCTTATCATTATTATATCCATGTACACCAAGAATTCCAGGAGCTGGATTTAAACTATTTACACCTTTAGGTCGATATAATTTACCCACTATTTGGGAACCATCAGTATGTGTTATGGATACTTCTTGAACATCAATAGTACCAAAGTTTGTCTGAAAACCATAGGCGAGAAGACCGAACACAAAAATTAAAGCAACTACTATAATGAAATAAGTTTTGTTATTTTTATATTTATCAAGAGAAACCAAATTTATCACTTTTTTGTATATAGATTTTATTTTTAAATAGACTTAAAATGATTCCAAAATAAAATTTGATTACATACTATAAAAAACTTTCTCTGTTGATACATAATCTCAAATCTGTGAATATTACTTACGTAAAATGGCAATTGGGAAGAAAAAAGAAAATATAGAAAACCGAGTCAAAATAATATTCTTGAGAATTTCTTCCGATATTTCAATTAGTTATTTAACATTTCCTTTATATCAATGAATTTTCTCATAGCTTCTACAGGAGTCAAAGAATTAACATCTGTTTCTTGAATGATTTTAATAATTTCCTTGATCTCATCATCAACAATTGGTTCACTTTTTATAAGTGGTTTAAAGAATGTGGTTTGCACAGTTTTTTTCTTCTCATTTTGTTTATTTGTTTGTGAAGAATAAATCTCCTTTTTGGCATTTAGTTGCTTTATTTCGTGTTCTAAGCTTTCAATTCGTTTTAACTTCTTTTTTATTTCTTTTTCCTTTTTATTTAGGCTTTCATCACATCTCTTTAAATCTTCATTTTTGTTATTCAATTGAGTGTTAATCGTTTCAAGTTGTTTTTCTTTGTTACTTATTAGTTTATCATGAAATTTTCCAGCAGCACTTTTATTGTTATTATTTTTTTCGATAGTTGCTTCGAAAGGATCTTTTTGCTCAATTTTTTCCAAAATCTGAAAAGCTTTAATTATTACATCATCAGGCAATCCAGCTAATCTTGCAACATGAATTCCATAGGATTTATCTGTACTACCTGGTTTTAATTTACGAACGAAATTTATACTTCCATCATCGTTTTCAATTATATCTAAATGATAATTTTGAATACGTGGTAATTCTATTTCTGTTAATTGATGATAATGAGTGCTAAATAAAGTCTTAGCTTTTAATTCATGCAATTTTTCTAGAGTTGCGATTGCAATACTTTGACCATCACTCGTACTTGTCCCTCTTCCAAGCTCATCAATGATTACTAAACTTTTTGGAGTTGCATAATTTAGAATTTTAGCTGTTTCAGTCATTTCTATCATAAAAGTGGACAATTTTCTAGCTAAATCGTCAGAGGCGCCTATGCGTGTGAAAATCTGATCGATAATGCCTATATGTGCAGAGGATGCAGGCACAAAACACCCCATTTGAGCAATAAGGCAGATTAAAGCTACTTGACGCAAAAAAGTAGATTTTCCTGACATATTTGGCCCCGTAATTATTAAGATTTGCTCTTTTTCAGAGTCAATATAGCAATCATTTGGGATAAATCTTTCTGTTAAATCCATTTGCTCAACAACGGGGTGTCTTCCATCTTTGATAATGATTTTATCGCTGTTTTTTTCCATAATAGGTCGACAATAATTGAAATTCTCAGAAATTTCTGCAAAACAAGCATATACATCTATAAAAGCTATATTATTTGCAGTTTCTA
>JAWOFX010000120.1:0-4608 GCA_046497275.1 Promethearchaeia archaeon
CATTAGGACCTAAAAACCCATATATCCCCGGTTTAACAGAAATATTTAATTTATTAACAGCGAGAGTTTCTTTATCGAAAATCTTAGTTAAATCAAACGTTTGGATTATTGGATCACTCATAATTAAATAAAATTATTCAAGCCAAATTATAATAATTTTTTTCTAAGAACTAAATATATAAATATTTTATCAAAAAGAGTAGAGTATGGGGGATATTTTCTGCTAATATATACTTATAATTTGTGTTGCTCCCAAATTGCTAAGAAACTTTATATTGAAAAGAAAAAAAGATTTTTTAAAAATCAAAAAAAGAAGGAAACTAGAACTGTTTTAGGATACGATATAATTTTCTGGGACCAATTTGACATCGGCCTCAATCGAGAACGCGTTTAAGGCTCTGCTGAGGGGGCAGACCTCCTTAGTTTTATTTACGATTTCTTGAAATTTATTATTTTCAATTTCAGGAACAGCTGCCTTACCTGTTAATTTAGATGTATTGATGATAGGAGCTCCATCTATATCTTTAAATGGTTGCTTTAGCTGTAGTTTCAATCCTTTTAGGAGTAAATCCTTCCTTACCCAAAATTAACCATAGTGCTTGAGAAAAACACCCCGCATGTGCAGCTGCAATTAAATCTTCTGGATTAGTTCTTTCTGGTTGGTGAAATCTGGATCCAATTGTTATATTGGCTAATTAGATTAAAAATAAATCCAGATGATAATTTAAAAAACCAATCCTCCGATGGATTTAATAAGTAATGAGAAGAATAAAATAGGATAGCAGGAACAAAATGAAATTGGGAAAATGTTTATGCCTAAAAAGAAATGGTTGGCTGTTAGAGAGCATATTATAAAAATAATTTTTCATTATATTCATGAGGATCATGATATCGCACAATTTTACAGAAAAAAAGGATTAGTTAAGGAATTTATTGGTTTTTTACTGGAAAAGGTATCCAAATATTTAAACTATAGAAATGAACTAATTTATAATCTTACTGAAAAACAAAAAGATTCGGTTAAAAAATATATCATTGCAGTATTTTTACTAACTCGGAGTCCCCCATTTCTTAGAGATCAAGTATCTAATATATCCAAATTACACCCTACAACGGTTAATAAAATAATCAATGTCTTGGGTTTAGAAATTCCTAAATATGTCAACGATCGATCTCAAATTTTTACCACGATATATGAAAATGCTAAGTTTCTAATTGAAATAATTGACTATAATCTCAAAGAAAAATTGTACTTAGCTCCTCAACAAGCGCCTACTAAGGCACAATTAATTCAGAATGGTTATAAGCAATTTTTTTATTCTATTGATCATAATGAATTTTTTACATATTCGGATGTTTTAATAGAAGCAGGATTATTTGAATTTACAAATCCAAAGTTTAGTGATTTTTTTGTTGAAAAATTTTCTTTGGTTTTAGTTAATTATATCAATAGTTTGAGACCAGAAAAAGAATCTTCACTTTATTTATTCTTAAATGATGAAACATTCAATAATATTTTCAATTTATCCCAAATCCCTCGTTATAAGAATTATCTATCCAGAACACGCAAATGTTTTAAATTAATAGTTTTAGCATTGCTTAAATGTAAAAATTATTGTGAACTATCTGAAAGCCTTCAGAATCTAACTAAAAAAACTGAACGTACTGTAAGAAGATATATAAATGAATATATTCCTTTTTTATCAACTGTAATGGATATTGATGGATCAAAATGGCTTCCACATGCCTATCATGAATATTCATTTGATGAATTCCGTGAAATAATTGTTTCTAATGGCTTTGAATTAAGATTTCCTTCAAATAAAAAAGAGTTCGAGAGACTTAAAGAATGCACTGAAGGTGGTGTTCACAGAATCTATGTTACTGTTCACTGTGGTAAATCTAATCACCCTGAGTATAGGGTTAGGTTTGATTCAATTTTAAACGGAGCGTCTTGTAAGTATTGCACGGGTTATAGCATTACGTTCAATGATATTCAAGAATTAGTTGAACTGATGGGATTAAAAAAGACTGGGCGACCTGGAAGGCTAGTTTTTCCATCCAATGAAAATGAGTATAATGCTCTAAAAAATCGGTTAGATTTCATACCTGCTTTATTCCCCTTACAAGTTCATTGTGGCAACCCGAATCATCCTCCATGGGATTCCAAATATCATTATATACAAGGGGGGTATTGGTGTACTTTATGTGGAGATAGATACACTGCTGCGGGTAAATATATCCATCCTATATTAGAATATTTAACTATAAAATTGCTTTTAAGTAAGAATATATCTTGTGAGGATGAATTTAAACCAGTTTTAAATAAAGATTTTGCTGTTGATATAGCAATAAAAAGAGATAGAAATTTTATTAATTCCATTGAAAAGAGACAAAGCATCATAAAAAATATTAAAAAAAATATTAATTTAGTATCTATTGATTTTACTCTTTCAACTATCTTTAAAGCCATTAAACCTAAATTTTTTAAAAATTATCAAGGTAGAAATAGGATTTTAATTATAGTTTTGTTGATAGAAGAGAAAAACAGTAAGAAGATAATAAATGAAATCTACAATGAAATACAATCTTTATCAGATTTATCCTATAAGGAGAACATAAAAGTCATTATATTTTCCCGATATCTAGATTTCCTTTGTTTAACTCCAACAATTCTAAATATTTCGCCCTTAGATAAATTTGAAAAAAGTATTTTAAATAAATTTAAGAAATATTTTGAATTAACTGTTGAAGCCTTAAATTCTGTATCGGAATTAGAAATAATAAAACTAAGTCAGATTTCAGTTAAATACAAAAATAAACTTGATTCTATAAGAGGAAAAAAAATTATTTAGAATAGTCCAAATTTTTGATATGTATAATTTAATCTATTAATCTCTGTGATTTGAAGATTTAAGAAATTACGTTCTCATCGAACATCTCTTGATTAATTTCTACACCTAAACCCGGTTTTTCAAGAGCTTTCACATAACCTTTTTCGCATCTGATCGGCTTTTCCAAGAGTTGATACTCGTCAGGGATAAAGGGGAACTCGCACCATTCGCATCTTGTTGACATAACAAAGTGAAGGTTTGCTGCTAAAATTTAACCCAAGCTATGCAGCACATAAACCTGTATGGCCAAACCCAAATATATGGGGTATGCAGCGCACTCCTCTCACTTCTGCCATGGCATCAATTTTCTTTAATTGTAAAAATCCCCCGCTTCGTGTCACATCTGGTTGTACAATATCAAAACTTCCCCTTGAAAGAATATCCTCAAATCGGAAAATGCCCATATCATTTTCTCCTCCGGCGATAGGAACAGGACTTAGATTTCGTAATCTAGCTAAGGCATTTAGATTGTCAGTAGGTATCGGTTCTTCTAACCATATGATATCGTATTTATCGCATATTCTGGCAATCTCTAAAGCTTCAGTAACAGAATGATAAGCAGAATTCGCATCAACCATTATATCCAATTTTGGGAATGCATCCCTCACTTCCTTTAATAACTTCTCATCCTTCTTCGCTCCATTTCCTATTCTTAATTTAACCGCTTTAAAACCACCTAATTCGGGTTTTAAAATTGCCTCCACTGCCCCAACAGCAGCTTTTGCTTTATAACCTCTTGGCATAGAAGCATATGCCTTCACCTTCTTTTTTCTACCTCCCAATAATTTATAAATCGGTTGTCCAGTTACTTTTCCAATAATATCCCAACATGCGATCTGAATTGCGGAAGTTGCTTGAGGTATACCAAACATAATACGGTTAGAATTTTGGTAGATTTCATTGAAAATTTCCTCCATCATAAATGGGTCTTTTCCAACTACAAGTTTTTTCAGTGCTTCATCTATGAATTGTTTTTGCGCTAAATTGCTTAAATTCCAATGGGAAAGTGCCCATCCGTCGATGCCTTCGTCAGTAATTAGATTTGTATAAAGACCGCTCGCTTTGAAACGGGGCATCGAGCCAATTTTAATCTTAAAATCTAGCTCTAATAAATAAGTTTTAACTTCAGTTATTTTCATTTCGCTTTCGCTCTATAGTGTTAAATATTTTTTTATTATTGTAAAAATTTTTAGTTTAAGAATTATTAAAAGTTTTGTTGATATTAAAAATTACAACACTTTAATTTAGCTAAAAATAGAAAGAATAATAGCAAAATGAAGAATCCCTTAGAAGAATTTGAAGAATTATGCTATGTTTATGTCCTCTATTTCGACGAGGAGAAGGGGCATATACCACTTATAATGTTTCCAAATGAGGATTTAAAAGATGATAAATCCTTTATGAGACCAATTAAATATCATCCTATTTGGTTCTTAGAAATGGAAGAAAGTGAAGCTTTAGATCACATTGATCTTGAATATAAAGGGTTTACATTTTTTGGAAAGAAATTTCTAGCAAAATCGAAAAGAGAAAAAAGGAGAGCAGGCTTAGAAGAGGAAACTCCTGAATCTATTATTATTATAATATCTTTACCGAATGATCTTGATATTTTTGGAGATGAACTCGTTAGGCAAATCACGGAATTAATACGTAAAAAATATGAAGAACAATTATATCAAGTGATTGAATGTGAAATTGCTAGAGAGGAAATAAT
>JAWOFX010000018.1:0-3061 GCA_046497275.1 Promethearchaeia archaeon
ATATTTAAGGCACTGAAAAAGAAAAAATCAGATGAGATTAGCGCATCTGAATTTGCTGATGATCTTGGGATAGATTATATTGTTTTAATGTCTGCTATAAATGAATTAAAAAAATATGATCTGGCAGATTTCAAGGAAATTGAGATTTTTCAAGTAAGTTTAAATGAGGAAGGGAGATCTTATTTGAAAGATGGGCTTCCTGAAAGACAATTGCTTGAGATATTATTAGAACAAAACCAAAAGGAAATAAGTTTAGAAGATTTTCAAGAACTTTCGGACTTTAGTGAAAAATTATTTTATATTGGATTATCTTACCTGAAAAAAAATCGATGGATTGCCCAAAGTAAAGCCACTGGAGAGAATGAAGTATTTTTAATCGAAGAAAAATTCCCAGAAACAGAGCTAGAGAAATTTCTTGAGGTCTTTGAAGAAGAAGATTTAATAAATTATTCAAATCTAACAAAAGATCAGAAGAAGTTTGTAGATCTATTAAATAAAAGACAGTTAATAAAAAAGGAAAAGAAAACTCAGAGAATAATTTTCCTTACTGATAAAGAGAAAAATACAAAAGTATCTCAAATTGAAGAATTGCATCGAATTAGTAAAATAACCTCAGATATGATCACTTCTGGTAGTTGGAAGGAATATGAATTGAAATCCTTTGATGTAACTAAAGAAGGTCCATTATTAAAAGGAGGAAAGATACACCCTGTAATTAGTATGATTAATGAGATTCGGGAGATCTTTTTATCTATGGGATTTACAGAAATTCGAGGTCCCATCATTGAAAGCGCATTTTTCAATTTTGATGCGTTATTCCAACCACAAGATCATCCAGCTCGAGAACTCCACGATACATTTTATCTTGATAAACCTAAAGAAGCAAAATTACCTAATAAGAAAAATGTTCAAGCCGTGAAAGCAACTCATGAGAATGGAGGAGATTCTGGTTCAATGGGATGGGGTTATGATTGGGATGAAGACATTGCAAAAAAAACCTTGTTAAGAACTCACACGACTGCAACCACTATTAGAAGATTAGCAGAATTTCATAAGAATAATGATAAAATGCCAGTAAAGGTTTTTTCGATAGATAGAGTCTTTCGAAATGAGAAAGTTGATAAATCACATCTCGCAGAATTCACTCAAATAGAGGGAATAGTGATTGATGAGAATGTTAATTTATGCGATTTAATCGGTCTTATTGCGGAATTTTACAAAAAAATGGGGTTTGAAAAAATAATCACAAGACCAGGATTTTTCCCATATACAGAACCTAGTATGGAGGTTTCTGTTTATTATGATAAATTAGGAGAATGGTTAGAGATGGGAGGTTCAGGTATATTTAGACCAGAGGTGACATATCCATGGGGAATCAAGAATCCAACCAGAGTACTGGCTTGGGGTTTAGGGCTAGAGCGTTTAGCAATGTTAAAATTCGAACGTGAAGATATAAGAGATTTATACATAAATCCAATAAAATGGCTTAGAGAGGAATCCTATTAAAAAGGAGGAGAAAAGATGCCAACATTAGAATTAAAAATTGAACGATTGGAAAAATTAGTCGGAAAAGAACTAAATATTAAAGATTTAGAATATGATTTACAATGGATAAGTCTTGACTTAGAGGATGTCAACGAGGAGGAACAAACTATAAAAGTAGAATATAATCCAAATCGACCTGATTTTGCTAGCCCAGAAGGAATTGCAAGAGCATTAAAAGGATATTATGAACTTGAAACCGGAGTTCCCGAATATACAATGAATCCAAGTGGGATAACACTTAATGTTAGTTCAGAAGTAAAAAAGGTTAGACCATATATTGTGGCGGGTGTAGTTAGAGAAGTCTTTTTGGATGAGGATGAAGTCGCTACTCTGATGAACATCCAAGAACACCTCCATTGGGCTGTGGGTCGCGATAGAAAAAAGGTTGCAATTGGAGTGCATGACTTTGATAAGATAAAACCTCCTTTCTTATATACTGCTGTTAAACCCGATTCGGTTAGTTTCATTCCTCTACATGGCGATGGTTATCCAATGAATTTGGAAGAAATTCTGTTATTACACGATAAGGGAATTGAATATGCCCATATACTTGAGGGAAAAGAAGTATATCCAATCATTTTTGATAAAAACGATCAGGTACTCTCATTTCCTCCTATTATAAACGGAGTCATTACCACAGTCACTGAAAAAACAGAGAATCTTTTCTTAGATCTCACTGGAACCGATTTTGATGCTATTAATTTAGCTTTAAATATACTTTCAACTACACTAGCAGATATGGGTGCTAAGATTGAAACAGTAAATGTTAACTATGAAGAGAGAGATGATATTATAACCCCTAATCTAGAACCTAAAAAATGGGAGCTTTCAATTGATTATGTGAATGATTATATTGGTTTGAATTTAACTCCGGATGAGATGATAAAATGCTTTGAAAAAGTTCGAATGAATGCCAAGAAATCAAAGAAAAAAGGAATGTTAGATATTTGGGTTCCTGCTTTTCGAGGAGATATAATGCATCCTGTGGATTTTACGGAAGAATGTGCAATCGGATATAATTATCTTAACTTACCCAAAACGATTAGAGAGGGAGGAATAGGAGAATATCATCCTATTCAGGAATTTTCAAATAAGATACGAAAGATCATGATTGGGGCAGGATATTTAGAAGTGTTAAACTTTATATTAACTAATAGAACGCGTCATTATGATTTCATGAATCAAGAAAAAGATGAATCAGATTTGGTTCAGATAAAAAACCCCGTTTCAAAAGAATACAATACTACAAGGACAACAATTCTACATAAATTAATGGAAACTATCGCATATAATAGATCTGAAGAAAAACCAATACGAATTTTTGAGGTGGGAGATATTATTCAATTAAATGCTTCAGAAGAGACGGGGACAAAAAGAAAAATTCACCTAGCGGCCGCAACGTATCATGAAAATGCAGACTTCACTGAGATTAGGTCAACTATAGATTTTATAATGACTGCCCTTGGATATAAAAAAGATTTTGAAATTGTCCCAAACGAAAATCCAACATATTTAA
>JAWOFX010000086.1:0-16316 GCA_046497275.1 Promethearchaeia archaeon
TATGCCTTAACTCTGTCAAGCATCACTCTATTTCATGATAACAAGATCCTTAACAGTTTGACAATTCCCTTTACATTTATGTATCTACTTATATCATTTCAAGATATTTTAGATCTAAATTTGCTTTTTTTCGTTTTCCACGCGCCTACCGCTATTTCTTGTTTATTTGTTATTAAAAGAAGAGATCATAATTTATACATTATGCTTTCAATGAGTATTTTGTATGCTCTATGGGTATATTTAATTAAAGCAACCTTATATTTTCCATTTTATGAATTTGTGCTTGGTATTAAAGGAGCACTTAATCAAACTCTTATTTTAATGCTTATTTGTGTCTCAACTTCCATCTTAGCATCGATACGCAAACATAAAAATTAGCAAGAATCTTCAGAGAGATATTACTCTATTTATCTTTTTAAACTCTTTTAATATATTTCTTTCTCTGAATTAAAGAATTAAATATCAATTTTTATTAGAATTTATATTTGTTCTCTCCAAAGAAAAAAATTTTAATAGCACATAATACCTAATAAAATTGAACAAAGAGGTGAAAAACCATGAAACCCAAAATTGATTCACTCGAACAAATCATCTATAGGTTAATGCGACGGTTTAAAGTGCCGGGATTAGCCATAAGTATCCTTCAAGATGGACAAGTCATATACGAAAAAGGGTTTGGGGCGCGAAATTTAGAAGAAAACCTTCCCATGACCCAAAATACTTTAATAGGAATCGGGAGCATTTCAAAATCCTTCACAGCGATGCTCATCCTTCAATTTCAAGAAGAAGGCTTGTTAAACATTGAGGACCCCGTTCAAAAATATTTGGATATGGAACCGTTTATCAGCCATCCCGATATTCAAATCAAACACCTCCTATCGCATAGTAGCGGAATTCCCTCCGTGGATGCGCAATGGCTTCCGATTGCGATAACTTATGGAGATTATAAGCGTATTTATCCTGTTTCATCGCGTGGAGATTATTTACATCATATTTCCGAAACGAAAGATGAGATCTTTTTCAAGCCCGGCGAGAAATTTTTCTATAATAATGATATGTATACCCTACTGGGCATAATTATAGAAAAGATAACTGGAAAATCATTCGAAACCGTCTTGACCGAGAGAGTTTTCGACTCATTGAAAATGACACGTTCGACTGTGAATCGAGAGAACCTTGAAAAAGATCCTATGCAAGATTATATTCGGGGGTATCTCCATAAAGGTGATGGGGATCATAAGGAGGGTGAAATAGAGTTAGCATATCCTAAATTGCCATTCTCAGAGGAACTCCAAGCACCTGGAGGAATTTATACATCTATGCATGAATTAGCAAATTATGGAAATTGTCTTCTTCACAAGGGTAACTATAATAGCGGCCGATTAATGACATCAGATTCCATAGAGATCCTCTGGGCCCCAAGAGTTGAAAGTCCCTATGGATATGGAAAAGATCCTTACTATTGTTTTGGGTGGGTTCGAGAGGAAGATGTATTTGATCACACTCTCATTCACCATGGAGGCGGTTTAGGAGTAAGTACTTCTTTCACGGGTCTGATTCCAGATGTAAATCTTGCGGTCAATGTCGCAGAAAATGATGATGCTGGTATTGCCGGTGTAATCGGAATGTGTGCCCTCAGTTTAATGCTCGGAAAAGAGCCTCAACAATTCATTGAGAAGTATAGAATTCTGGAAATTTTTGAGGAAATCAAGGGAACCTATAAATCTTCATTAGGATTATATGAGTTGAACATCTATATGGAGAATCAAATCATTTATATCAAGGTCGAATCTGATGATGGAACATTTACTTTCCCTCTTGTTGCTGAGAATTTTGACACTTTAAGTTTCAGAATCGCATTAACAGTTCTTAATCCAGTAAAGCGAGTAAAATTCCATAAAGATGCTGAGACAGGAAAAGTCAAGTTTGTCACATATGATAGATATCTGTATCATAAACAATGAGAAAATTCTAAACTGAATACAGAATATCGCGGATTTTGAATAATTAGAGGATTATAATGAAATTTTCTCTTTTTTGATTAATTTAAGAAACTTTATTCTATTTTTTTTCACTAATTTCAGGTTCCTTATCGAATAAAAGTTTCCAAAGCTTTCCATTTTCATCCTCATAGATAAACCCCTCATCTGTTTCTCTAATTTTTGAGGGATCTTTTATGATAATGGGAATCCTCTCTTGGTCTTCCTTTTCGGATCCCCTTATAGTCAAATCTTTTAATCGATCTAGTTGTTGTTTTACATCTTCAAAATGGGGGTCCATTTTAAACACCTCTTCCATGCATTTCAATGCTCCATTAAGGTCTCCTAATATTTGTAGAGTCACTCCCTTTCTATACCACGCATATATGAATTTGGGATCAATTTTTATTATTTTCTCATAAAAATGAATCGCTTCCTTAATGTTGTCCATTAATTCAAGAGTCATTCCTTTCCCAAACAATGCTTGTACAAAGAGAGGATCAATGTTAAGGGCCTCTTCATGAAACCTGATCGCTTCATTAAATCTTCCCATCGCCCCCACAGTCATTCCTTTTCTGTACCATGCTTCTTTATTGCGAGGATTAATCGAGAGTATTTTATTATAGAATTCAACTGCCTTTTGATAATCCCCTAAATTATGGAATATTATACCACAGTCGAATAGTGCGTCTTCATCATTGGGACTCACAGAGAGAATCTTATTGTATCCTTCAAGAGCGCCATGATATTTTCCAATACATTCCAAAGATTTGCTCTTGAAATAGAGGACATCCAAATTATTAGGATTTAGTTTAAGAATTTGATTGAAATATATAATTGCCTCTTCAAATTTTCCTTGATAAAATAATTCTTCCCCCTTTTCCAGCCACTGATTCAGATTTGTATCATTTTTTTCCATATCTAAATCAAGATCTCGATACTATTTGAAATTTATTAACTTAACAAACTTAATAACCAGATGCTAATTTTTAGAGCTCTTTTTAGAAGAGAATTTCATTACGAAAAATATTTAATAAGCTTTCGAGCGAAACAATACTTATCAAATAAAAATAATAATCTTTTCGAGGAAACGAAAATGCCTACATTTGGACATGTTTTCTATGGACTATGTCTCCTTATTCCGATTTTTTACTACACAAGGAACAAGTTCAATTACAAAGTCGCCTTTATTTTTTTTGCGAATATGCTTTATGGACCAGATACGATGTGGCTTTTTTTTGATACACCATTCCATAGTATTTTGGGGTTTGCTATATTAGCAATACCTCTTTCTTTAGTCTATTCTTATAGCTCCCGATTTTCACTGCAAAAGTCAGAGGAAGGCTTTCCATTGAAATTTGTTGATCAAGAATTAAGTGAAGTAAAATGGAGGAACGCCTATATTTTAACTGTAGCAGGAGGAATCTCGCACTTTTTCATTGATCAATTTTTTCACTTTGAAGAATCGATGTGGATATGGTCGTGGCCGGATATAAGTATCACCTATGATCAGATGCTTTCATGGGGCGGACCATTATACCATGTGTTTGATCCACTTATGGTAATTGGGGAAATAATCGTGGTGGTAACCATCCTATTATCGTTCTATTATTTCAGAAAAGGATATAAAGAGACCTTTAAAGCGTTTGTAATTGTTTCATGCATCACCTTTGTCATAATGCTACTCGGTGCATTAGGAGTTGGGAATCTTACTGCAGTTTTCGGTGGAGAGCGAGAATTGGCGGTGATTGCGTTTGGACTAGTTTATATCTTAATCCCACTCTTTATGTTAATGTATGTTGCTCGGGATGTGGAAGAGAATACGATTATGGAACCTGATAAAGTAAAAATCCCACGAGAGCGCCTATTAAAGATAGTGGCATCATTAGCTATGGTGTTCGCGATCTTCTTCATTCTCTATGGAGTGCTTGCAATTGTTCTTTCCGATACCCTTGCTGATTTAATTCATTCAATGACGGGCACCGTCTATTATAATACTGAGACAGCATTAGTTTTCTTAGGAGTTTACTATGCAACCATAGCAACAATCCTTTTGATTGGGTCAATCGGTCTATTCTTTAAAAATAATTTCTGTCGATACTTAGCAATAGGAGCATCCCTCTACTTTTTCATCATTGGATTCCCATTAGCAATCGCATTGTTTCTATGCGAAAATAAGGTAAAACAGATGTTCAGAAAAGAATAAAACTTAATCATTTTCTTTTTTTTTTATTTACTTTTATACCAAAATTGAGTTGAAAAGCAAATTAGACTAAGATTATATTTTCATTATGACCATCATTAAAATTTATTAGTAAAATAAACTAAGATTAAAATTATGAATGAAAGAAAACCCTATGGCTCCGGATATTTTGGAAGATGGATAGAGGATGAATACGGATTGCCTGCATATAAATATGAATGTAATCAAATTCTTGACCCAAATGCAGCAACCCCTATGAATGATCTCTGGCGTTCTAAGACCGATCATTATTTTCTGGTCGGAAATGACAGAGTTGTGGGAATTGCCTCTAATTACGGATATATTAAACTTAGACAAGATGAAGGAAGTCCAAAATATTTAAATTATTATTTGCCAGAACTTCAGCAATATACGGGAGGTTTTGGATATCTAACCGACGGAAAACAAACATTAAGCACATATTATGCTGAACAAAATTTTCTTGATGAGCGAATATACGGAGTGGGATATTTTCGAAAAAAGATAGATAATGAGACCTATTCATTAGATCACGTAATTTTGGCTCCCTTTGGAGACGATCCTGTTTTAATCTCTCAAATTTCCATTACGAATTCATCCGATGAGAAGAAGAACGTAAGCTGGTTTGAATATTGGAGTTGTTTCAATTTTCAGTTTTCATTTCAAGCGGTTCTTCGAGCATTAAGTAAAAAAGACTCGGATGAGTTAAAGGATTATCGAGTTGAGTTAGAAAAAAAATTCAAAAATAAATTTATTATGCTTGATGGCAATCTGGGACTTCTTAATCTCAAATATGATCCCTCCTCAAGAGCGGTAGAAGAGCAAAAAAATTTTGACCTAAGAAAGAATGGGATTCAGATTGGTAAGAAAAAGCCCGTATATGAGGATAAGAGCCCTCACCCAATTTTCTTAATATGTCTTGATGATCAAGTTCAAGGCTGTTTTACTGATGCTAACAAATTTTTTGGAAAAGGGGGAATACGGAATCCGGATGGTCTTAAAACGGAAGCTTCCTATAGAACTGGGTATGAAGGGGTTGACTCGTGTATGGTCTTAAAAAAAGACTTGGAATTAGAACCGCATGAGACTAAAAAAATAACTTTTATGTATGGATATATCCCTCAAGGATTTCAATTAAATCAATTAATTGCCAAATACAAGACTCAAAAAAATTCCCTCTTGGAAAAATCTCTGAGCTCTTGGAAACAGCATGGTCCGAGATTTGAAATTGAGGGAGAGGATTGGGTATTTAGAGAAACTTTATGGCATTATTATTATTTGCGTGGTGGATTAACGTACGATGATTTTTTTATGGAACATATCCTCTCTCAAGGACATGTATATCAATATATAATTGGATTTCAGGGAGCAGCACGTGATCCTCCGCAACATGCTATGCCCTTTCTTTTTGATGACGCCGATATTGTGAAACAAATTATCCGATATACTTTTAAAGAGACGAAGAAAAATGGAAAAATCCCATATGGCATAACTGGGAATGGAGCGATTATGTCCTCACTATGGGAGCCCAGCGACACAGAACTATGGCTTCTTTGGCTCACAAGTGAATATGTCTTATCCTCAAAGGACAAGGAGTTCTTAGATGAAGATATTCCTTTATATCCTATTTACAAAAAAAACCCATCATCACTTTCAATCAAAGAATTTCTAAAGATCATTTTTCAACATTTCACAGAAGATACTGGAAAAGGAATACATGGATTACAAAAGGTTGAGAGTTGTGATTGGAATGATATGATCATTACTGGGTTTGTTCCAGATGATCTTCTCCTTGCAGTAAAAAAAGAGGGAGAATCTGTCTTGAATTCTGCAATGGCTGCCTATGTATTACCTCTTTTTGCCAATCTAATGGATTTTGTAGATGAAAAGGACACTGCAATAAAGGCACGGATCTATGCTAATGAAATGAAAAATGCCTTAGAGAAGCAATGGAATGGAAAATGGTTTAATCGAGCATGGCTTACGGAAACGCTTGGATGGATTGGAGTCGAAAACTTATGGTTAGAACCTCAACCGTGGGCTATTATTAGTGATGTCGTAGATGAACAGAAAGAAGCACGATTAGTCCAGAGTATCGACAAGATGGTAAGGCAACCCTCAAAACTGGGGGCGATCTTACAAAGTAATCCAATTGAAAGCGCCCAAGAACCCCCTGGAATGGCCACTAATGCAGGGATATGGGCTTCGATTAATGGAACTTTAATATGGGCTCTAACTAAAGCCAATCCAGAAATGGCATGGCATGAATGGAAAAAGAATACGTTGACTTTTCATGCTGAAACGTATCCTAAAATTTGGTATGGTATATGGAGTGGTCCGGACACGATAAATTCTACATTTTCAGAATTTCCCGGACATACTCTATTTAATAAATATTATTTAACTGGTGATCCAAAACATAAGAGCGAGAGTGCAATCTCAATGGATGTAAACTGGACAGATTTTCCCGTTCTTAACTTACATCCGCATGCATGGCCACTTTTTAATATCACGCATCTTTTAGGGTTCAATTTCACAAAGGAAGGTCTTAAAGTCGATCTTAATTTTCCAAAAGAGATCTATGAATTCTCATCTAAGTTGTGTGGGTTGAAAAAAGACCAGGAGGGATACTCGGGATGGTATAATCCAAAAATAAAAGGAGAATGGATCATCGAACTTAAGCTTGAACAATCAGAAATATCTCAATTCAAAACGCTTATAGTCAATAATATTGAGAAAGAACTAAAAATTAAAGAAAATAAAATAATATTTAGTGGATTAAATGAAACCGAAAAAGGAATCTATTGGCAATTGAAAAAATGGTAATATTTAATATCTATTTTTATTACTTGTTAGTGGTTGACACAGCTACTTTTGAGAAAAATTCTTTTTGAGCTATTTTCCTCTTTTTTCCAACAATCTTGAACTTTCCTTGTAATTTAGCTCCAGATTTAGAGAATAAATCAGAAAGTTCTAGTAATTCTGAACCATATAATCCATAAGTACTGCCAATAAATACATCCATAATCCCGGGGTCAATAACAAAATCCATATTCTCGTCATAAAATCCCAATTGGTTCATTAATATTGTGAAGGATATGGTTTTAGTTTCATTCGGTTGGAGGGAAATCCTTTTAAACCCGCATAATTCTTCAAGAGGGCGAGTCACATTAGCTTTTCGATCAGATATATAGAGTTGTACAACTTCCTCTCCTACCATTTCACCAATATTTGTCACATCACAAGAAATGGTTATATTACCATTACTAACCACTTCTTCTTTATCAAATTTCAGATTCGAATAGTTGAATTCAGTATAACTTAGCCCATATCCAAAAGGATATAAGGGCATGGTGTTCTGTTCCACATAATTCCAGCTCCACACCGCAAGATTAGCCGTAGGTTTCTGATTATGATATAAAGATATTTGTCCTACACTACGAGGGATAGATAAAGGTAATTTTCCCCCTGGATTATATTTCCCAAATAAAACTTCAGCAACAGCTACGGCACCCTCTTCACCAGGTAACCATGCTTCTATTATAGCTGGAATGTGCTCTTTTTCCCAAGAGATGGAGAGAGGTCTTCCATTAATTAAGACTAAAATAATAGGTTTTCCAGTTTCATGTAATCTTTTCACCATATCTAATTGAACTCCTGGAAGGTTGAGGGTTGTACGATCCCGAGACTCGCCGCTAGTGCATCCTAACGTCATACCAGACTTCCCCCCCATAACTAGTATAATAATATCTGATCTATTGGCAAGATCTATCGCCTCTTCAAACCCTGATGTATCATTATCATTGATATTACATCCTTTTACATAATTTACTTCAGAATCATGTGAGACGCTTTCTTTTATTGCCTCTAATATACTTTTTGAATTGTGTTCTTTTTGTATGAAAGTATTAAGTTTCTCGAAATCTATCTCATTTTTAACATATTCTAACCATTCTTCAGTGAGTTCAGCACTCGCAAACGGATCTTTTAATTGATCTTCTAATTGAGCTAAATAGACATAATCTCCGAAAAGATTCCGTATATTGTGTGCATTTGGACCTATTACAGCTATTTTTTTAATATTATTGTCTAATGGTAGAAGAGAGTTTTTGTTCTTAAGCAACACAATAGATTTACGAGCTAATTCTCGAGCAATTTTTTTATTCTCTGGATTTTCATATATCTTAGAAATTTCCGTCTTATTTTCACTTGTATACGGATTTTCAAATAATCCCAAGTGAAATTTCATTTTTAAAACATTTGAGACTGCTCTATTAATTGTAACTTCATTAATCTCATTTCTTTTGGCTTTTCTAATGAATTTTTTTCCAAAACCTTCTCTTTTAGGTAATTCTACATCCATTCCGGCATTCAAAGCAAGAATAGCTGCATCATCGGATTTTGAAGTTATTCGGTGCAATTTAGATGCATTACTAATGGTTTCATAATCGGAGACAACAATTCCCTTAAATCCAAGCGTATTCCTTAACAAATCTGTTAAAACTTCATAGGAAAACCCGCACGGAAGGCCATCTATTTCGCTATAAGAGTTCATAATCGATCCAATGTTCGCTACTTTTATAGCGGCTTCAAATGGTTTCGCGAAATTTTCGAGGAGATCACGTCGAGGTATCTGACAAGGTCCCCAATTTCTCCCTCCTTGACTAAATCCATACCCAAGAAAATGCTTCCCCGTTGCAATAACACCTGTCTTAAAAGATTCTCCCTGCAATCCTTTGACATAAGCTACTCCCATTGTTGATGCGAGATACGGATCTTCTCCATATGTTTCTTCTATTCTTCCCCATCTTGGATCCCGTCCAATATCAAGTACAGGAGATAACGATTGATGAGCTCCTACACCTCTAATTTGCCATCTTATTATCGAAGTCATTTTTTTCACGAGATCTGGCTCCCATGTTGATGCTAATCCTATAGCTTGCGGGAATATCGTCGCCTTTCTCGCGGCATATCCACATAAACTCTCTTCATGAATAATTGCTGGAATTCCTAACCGGGTGTTTTCTACTAAATATTTTTGAATCTGATTGGCAATTTTTACACTCTCCTCTGGAGTCAAAAGAGTTGAGCCCCCAATCCTAGTAATTTCTCCGATCCCATTCTTTAACAATTTCTCTAATTGTTCAATTGATGCCTTATCATTTTGATTAATTAATTCTCGTCCGTATTCAGAGGTGAGTTGAGCAACTTTCTCTTCGATATTCATTCTTGAAAGCAAATCCTTTACTCTCTCATCAACGGAAAGAGATGGATCTTGATAGGGATATGATCCTTTTTCTTCATTCATTTTATTCAAATTTTTGGAAATTTTATATATATTTGTGATGTAGAATCTAATAATCTTTATTTTATTATTGGAATTAATAACTAATAGTGAATTATTATTGAATTCAAGAGAACGAGTAAATAAAGCGCTCAGTCATGAGGAACCGGACAAAATTCCCTTAGATTTAGGAGGAAATCAATCGAGTATTCATATAAAAGCCTATAAAAAACTTCTAAAATATCTTGATATTAATGATGATCACATAAAATATGCCGATTTTATTCAACAAATCGCACTTCCAAGCGAAGAATTATTGGAACATTTCAATATTGATGTGAAATATGTCCGTCCTTTAGGTGGAATGGTAAAGGTTGAGGAGATGGAACCCCAATATGAAGGAAAATATGTAGGTGTATATGATCAATTTGGCGTATTTTGGGGAAATGATGCTGAGAAGAATATTGAAGATATCTTATATTATGATCCTGTAATCCATCCCTTAGCCGACTGTAAATCTGTTCAAGATATTGATAATTATGAGTGGCCCGATGGGAATGATAAAAGTCCATTTCAAGGATTACGCGAATATGCTAAAAACTTATATGAAAATACAGAATATGCGATTTCAACTTCCCCGACAGGTTGTATTTATGAGTATACCACTTTTTTATTTGGATTTACTAAAGTGCTTCGATATTTGAGAACAAAACCCGAACTTTTAATAAGTGCGATGGAACATTTGCTTGAATATTGGAAGAACTACAATGTGACCTTTTTGGAGGAAGTAGGTGAATTTTTAGACGTGATATGCGTAAATGGAGACTTAGCGGAACAAGCTGGACCTATAATGAATTTAAAATTATACAAACAACTGATAAAACCTATAGAACGGGAACTCTCTGAAAAGATCCATAGTCTTGCAGATATAAAGATTAACTATCATTCTTGTGGAGCAGTTTCACAATTCATCCCCCATTTCGCAGACATCGGATACGATGCCTATAATCCCGTTCAAATATCAGCGTACGATATGGAACCGTGTAGTTTAAAAAAGAGATTTGGAGATATCATTACTTTTTGGGGAGGATTATGCGATACTCAAAATACTTTACCCTTTGGAACTCCTGAGCAAATAAGGAATGAAGTCAAATATAATTTTTCCTGTTTCAAAAAAGAGAGTGGATATGTGGCAGCAAATGTTCATAATATCACAGCAGAAGTTCCACCAGAAAATATCGTAGCGATGTTTGATGCTGCGAATGAATATAGAAATTATTAATATTACAGAATCTTTCAAGTTAAAAAGAGTTTATATACAAATCTGTCATATTTTTTTCTCAGAATAAAAATCTACTAGAAATCCACTATTATAAAATAAAAAATTGAAGTAATATAATTCCTCAAAAGAAAGGATGAGATTAAATCATAAAATTGAATCTCTGAAGGACTATAAAAAATAATAAGATAAAAAAAAAGAATTAGAAATTAGAAATTTACAATAGAGTCATTTCCAAAGATTAAATCAATCACATCTTCGGCTTTGACTAAATTAATTTCATCAGGGATGTATTTAGATAATCCTCTTAATTTGATATCCTCTTCACATGCTGCAACTGTCTTTTTTTGGTTAATCGCTTGAGTAATTTCTCTGTTTGTTTTATTGGCGAAATACACTGCATTTTGAAGCAAAAGGATTGTCACGTCATCGTCTTCTGTATGTTCCATAGCAAACTGAACACCCGTGATGTCTTCACTTGTTATAAAATACAACACTTTTTTACCCATTTTTATCAGCCTCCTAGAATGGTATTGTAACATTTGAATTTTCGATCATATCTATGATATCACAATGTTCTCTTACTTCCACTTCATCTATTAAATCATCTTTAGTTAAACCACGTTCGTCAAGGGACCGCTTATCAACAAATATATCCAAATCAATATCCTTTAAGAATCCTATGTGCATTGAATACATAGTTTTATCGCAGTCTTTAATAAATGCATATACAGCATCATTGATGGCGATTGTTATAGGTTCAAAATCAGCACTCACAGCCACGGACATCCTCAACCCTTCTACGGGATAAAGTGTCCCATGAGGGGGTTGTCGTAATAATATAACCACATTTTTTTCTTCTGACATTTTTAATCACCTTAACAAATTGTTATTAATCGATCTGTTTCATCAATAATCTTAGCAAGATCTGGTGTTCCTGCTCTCTTTATATCACCGCACTCCCTATTAAGGCAGTTTTTCGTGGTACCTCTGACTAATAGACAAAGATTACACAATCTTACTGTAGCTCCTTTTTCTAATATCTCTTTAAATCCCTGTTCAATGTTAAAAATTCCTTCTACTTCTTTCTGATTTTCTAATACGGCATTTACAGCATCCATATAACAAAAGATTCTTACCTCATGTCCTTTATCTAATGCTGCACTGGCTAATTTTACCACAGTTTCGGGGGCTTGAGCCTGATAAGGACCAGCAAAGAAAAGGATTCCTAGTCGCGCCATTTTAATATCATCTCCTTGTTAATTTAATCTTCTCTCCACATAAACATAAAGTAAGCCGCAATCCAGCATCCAAATACTATACATGCTCCAGCTAAGATACTATGTAAGGAGAGTTGTGGCACTCCACCTAAAATATTGGTTATATTACAACCCAATGCTGTTACTGCGCCGAATCCCATTAAGATTCCACCAACAAATTGTTTTACTAATGTTAACCCTTCGTTCGGAATTCTTAATTTAAATTCTTTCGCGATTACAGCGCTTATCAAAGCACCGATTACGGCACCAATAATGATGGCACCGGTCCAACCTAAAGTTCCTGTAGATGTCAACCAACCACTTATGTTCATCCACCCTCCAGTGATTCCAACAACACCGTTACTGACAATAAAGCCTATAGTCAAGATGATACCGATTAAAATTCCAGCCAACCACCAAGGATGTCCCTTCTTAAAGGCTGATTCTACAAAATTCTCTGGTTTTATTAAGGGTTCTCCGGATTCTTTCTTTCTCTTTATTGCCGGCCATGACCAGAACACAAACATTATTACTATTGCGATGATACCGATAATTAACATAAATATTGGTGTTAAAGCGCTAAATTCACCAAAAACTGTCAATTGTGATCCAATAGTAATCGATTGTAATGCATTTTTTGTACTTGTAAAAATTCCCCCAGCAGTCATTAATGCTCCACCGGTTAATCCTATTGCAGCTACAAAAGATCCCGTCATACCTTCTCCTACTCGATAAGTTGTTCCACTAGCACATCCAGCAGCTAAAACCATTCCTACTCCAAATATTAAACCACCTACAATAGCAGCGAATGGTTTAAATGGCTTTGGAGAAAGATCAATTACTCCACTTAAAGCAAAAATAGCAAACCCAACCATTAACACAGCCAAAGAAACTAAAACAGCTTTTGCTAATTTATATTCCTTTAAAAGGATAATATCTCTAAAGGCGGAATTCATACAAAATCGTCCTCGTTGTAGTAAAAATCCAAACACAGCTCCGACTATAAGCCCACCTATTAATGCATACCAAAATTCCATTTTTTTATGCGCCTCCTATTTTCACTAAAATTCGCCATTCTGAGGTTCCTTGTTTCTCTACTGAAAGCACTTCATGACCAAGAGATTCCATTGTCTCCGGAATTCTCTCCGCAGAAAGTGGATAATCAACCAGAATTTCAAGAACTTCTCCTGATTTCATTTTCTTTACTTTCCGTTTACTTTTTACATCTGGATAAGGGCATACTTCGCCCGAACAATCCAGTGTTTCCGTAATATCTACCATGTTCTTTTCCTCTAATTTTTTTTAGTTTTACTAAATATATTTCAATTTATTCCAAATAACTAATTCTTTTTCGAATAATTATTTGATATTAAGTTAAAAATCGCTTTTTATAAAAGTTTTTTGACCAATTCTTCATTTTCTTTATATAGGAATTCTGAATAATTATTTATAATTTCTAATTTACTAATTTTTTAATATGTTGACTTCATAGAGTAATTTCTGGAAGCGATTGAAGGTTTAAACTCATATCTGCTTTAAGATGTGATATTTTTTCCACATCTTTTTGACTGAATCAATCTGTTAATTCTTTAAAAATAATTTTTTATATATGTGGTAAGAACCTCAAAATCCAATTTTATCTCTATAGAATAACCTAATAATTAGAATTTTGAAATTTTTCTACCCCCTCCTTTTTTATAAATTTAGATACATCATTTCATCTAACTCAATTAAAAGCGATTTTTAGGATTCATTTCAAATCTATGCCGTCCACCTTAGAAAAGATTAGAATTCTCGGAGAAAATTCAAAATATGATATATGTGCAAGCACATCATCCAGTCGTACTAAAAAATATCCTAAATTGTTTGGAGATACAAAAGATTGGGTGGGAGCGACAGCAAATGCGGGAATCTGTCATAGTTATACTCAAGATGGTAGATGCATGAGTCTTTTCAAAACTCTTTATACGAATAAATGCATTTATGATTGTAAATACTGTTTTTCTCAGAGTTGTAAGCATCGAACGAGTTTTACTCCCGAAGAATATGCGAGAACTTTTATGAAATTATATGCGATGAATGTGGTGGAAGGGGTATTTATCTCCTCTGGAGTGTGCGGAAATGCGGATGATACCACAGAAGAGATGCTGGAGTCGGTTCGTCTACTACGATTTAAATACAATTTCCAAGGGTATATTCATTTTAAATGTTTGCCGGGAGTCAGTCAATATCTTCTTAAAGAAGCGATCGCCCTCTCAGATCGTATTTCCATTAACTCCGAAGCTTCAAAACAGAGCTATCTTGCAGAAATCTCTTCACAAAAAGATTTCAAAAATGATATTCTTATAAGACAACGATGGATCAAACAAATTCGAATTGATCACAATAGGGAAGCGATGAAAGAACTGAAAGATATGAAAGAAGATAAAGAATTAGAATTTCAGGAAAAAAAGATTCAAGATCGGCGTGAGAATGGTTATAAAAAATTTCGATGGGATGGCGCTCCAATTCTTAACAGTGGACAAACCACTCAATTCGTCGTGGGGGCTGTTGATCAAGAAAGTGATTGGGATTTGCTTAGAAGAATAGATTGGCAATATCAAAAGATGGATTTAAGAAGAGCATACTTCTCAAGTTTCATCCCAATCGAAGGCACACCATTAGGAAATCGGAATGCAACCCCTTTAGAAAGAGAACATAGACTTTATCAAAGTGATTGGTTGCTAAGAATATACCATTATGATATGAATGATTTGGAAAATATTTTAACGGAAGATAATAATCTTCCCAACGGAGATCCGAAAATTCACATAGCCCGACATTATTTTCAAGACCATAGTTTAATCGATCCAAATGAAGCCTCATATCGCGAATTGCTTCGAGTTCCAGGGATTGGTCCTATTTCAGCTAAAAGAATTATAAACTTACAAGCGAAAAAATTTAAAATCAAACGAAGAGAGCAATTGAAATCGATAGGAGTGGTTCTAAAACGAGCAGATCCATTTCTGAAGATAAATGGAACAAACCAGACTACCATTCACGATTTTTTTGATAATAAATCACAAAACCTATTGAATTAGATTTAAGAGAGTGATATAATGAAAAAATCTGGAGATCCATTAAAAGTATTAGGAAGAGGGAAGGGCTATTCTCGGGATAAATTAATTAAAAATATAACTCGCCATGAAAAATTCACTCCCGATCTTATACATCATATCAAAAAGCTTCCAGATGTAGTTTTACGTAATCTAGGAACTCCGATGGCTAAAAATCTTATTAAAATGGTTAGAGAAATCTTTCGAGAATCGTATAGAGCGAAACAATTTACCAGAACGAATATTAATGATCGGGGAGTTCTATATGGAATAGTATTATTAAAGCATAGAGTGATGGATCTCGTGTTAAATTACTTTCATGAGCGATGGCCGAAATGTATTATCTGCTTATATAACGAGCATACGCAAAAAACAGGGATCATGGATCAACAAGGAAAAATAAAAGAAGTCAAGATGTCTCTTAAAGAGGTCGTAGATAAAATCAGTAAACATAGACCAGTTATGCCATACTTCGAGGATATCCAATTTACTGGGAAAGAAATTTTTGAAACCCTCTATGAAACGCAAAATATTACTGAACGGAATAATAAGCGCTATTTCAAACAAATGATTCCGGATAAATGTTATGAATTACCCGGATTGAGAAACGGAATAGAAAAGCGATTTGATGATCAAAATAAGAAACTTGACGATTTTTTATAACAATCTTAATTGCTATTCTCTTTCTATTATTCACATTTTGCATTTTCTAAATAGGGAGAATAAAATATTTTAATAGAAGTATGATCATTCATATAATTGAGAAATTTTTTTAATCCCCATAAAAAGGTTAATACTATGAGTGAAAAAATCAAATATGATTTTCCAGTAGGGTATCGAAATTTACATGAACAAGAAAATATAAACTTTCAGCTGAATAGACTAATTTTAAATGGAGCTAAGGTTGAAGAAGTTAAGCAATTAGCACCAAAAATAAATGATTTTAATGATTGGAAAAGAGAATTAATCGTATTGGCAGAAAAAGCGCTCAATGACAATCGAGAATCAAATGCTGCGTGGTATTATCGAGCGGCACAATTTTTTGTTTCTCCAGACGATCCCGATAAAGAAAAGCTATATGATAAATTTATTGATTTATTTTATTCTGTCTACAAGGAAGTTGAAGATCAGAAATTAGAGATTCCTTATGAAAGCATAACCCTCCCAATTATTTATTTAAGAAATGAAAATAAGAAAGG
>JAWOFX010000132.1:0-6597 GCA_046497275.1 Promethearchaeia archaeon
TGTCTTGAAAAAATGTTTAAAGAAATTAAAGCATGTCGTTATTGTGGTTCTCAAATAATTTTTGAATAAATTATTTATATTCATAAATCTAATTTAATAATAATTTCTTTCTTTGGTAAAAATGCTATGAATTCATCTATGGAAGATCTCAATAAATTTTTAAACGAAATTTTAGAAACTAATTCGGAAGTAAAATCTGCCCTAATTGTAACTTTCGAGGGATTACCTATAGCATCAACTTCAACTCTAGGAAGTGATGATGTGAAAGTTTCTGCCATAACAACAGTTCTTGAATTTTTATCGGATCATTTAGTTATAGAAATGAATATTGGCGAATTAGATCAGGTAAATTTACAATGTTCAAATGGATATTTAATTTTAAAATTATTAGGTCCAAACGCAATATTAGCCCTCTCAACCACCAAAGAAGTAAAATTAGATTTACTTTTTTCTGATCTCTATCATAAATTTAAAGAAAAAATTGATGAAGCTTTTAAAGAAATTAAAGATCTAATGAACGAGCAAAATTCCTCTACTTTGAATTTAAATCGAAATTATCTTCTTGAGCTTTTTGATGAAAATCTTATCGAAACTCATAAGGATGGATATCCCCAAGTAAAGGAATTTTTAAAGCAATATTTTTTATTTGGCGGAATGAAAATTGAATATTCTGGAGATTTAGTAAAAATTAGTAAAATATTCTGAGAAAAAAATATTCAAGTAAGAACAAATTAGACCAAATTTTTACATTATTATTGTTTTTGATTAGTATTCCCAATATTGACAAATATAATTTCAAATTCCCTATTAATGTAATTTGAGAGATATTCTATAAAAAGATTCCCAAAAACTCTTATTTTATTAAAATCTATCATATATAACTTTATATCTATGGAATTATCACTAGAGGTTGTTTTATTTGTCAAATTCGAATTCAAATAAATGGGTTATCACATCGGCTTGGCCTTATGTCAATGCAATTCCTCATTTAGGAAATCTCATTGGAAGTGTTTTATCCGCCGATGTGTTTGCTCGATATCTTAGATTAAAAGGTGATGAAGTAGTCTTCGTATCTGGTTCTGATATGCATGGAACACCTGTTGCGGTTGCTGCAAAAAAACAAAGAGTTGATACTAAAGAGCTTGCTATGAAAAATCATTCTTTAATCAAGAATTTATTTAAATCATGGAAAATCTCCTATGATAATTATACTCAGACTCATAATCCAGTTCATATAAATTTTGTCCAGAATCTTTTAATGGATATTCAACAAAATGGTTATATTTTCGAAAAAGAGATAAAATCTCTTTATTGTGCGAATGATGATTTGTTCCTCCCAGACCGATTTGTTGAAGGCATTTGTCCACATTGTGCTTATGAAGATGCCCGAGGAGATCAATGTGATAATTGCCAAAAACTTTTAACTCCTCTCGAGTTGAAAGAACCAAGATGTGCGATCTGTGGGCATACTCCAGAAGTTAAAAGTACAAAGCATTGGTATATGGATTTCCCTAAATTGCAATCTGAATTAGCGGAATTAATTGAAGAAAATGATATAATTCCTCAGAATGCATATCAAGTATGTTTAAATAGCATAAAAGAGGGCTTACCCGAAAGGGCGATTACAAGAGACTTGGAATGGGGAATTCCCGCCCCCTTTGAGGGTGCGGAGGATAAAACGGTATACGTGTGGTTCGAAGCAGTTTTAGGGTATGTATCTGCCGTAAAGGAGTGGGCAGAAAAAATAATTAAAAATCCTGATAAATTTAACTATTTTTGGAAAGATAAAAACACAAGGACCGTCTTTTTTATTGGTAAAGATAATATCATATTTCATTTAATTGTATTTCCCGGTCTTCTATTGGCTTATAACGCAGATAAAAAGGATAAGGAAAAGCTTGTTCTTCCATATAATGTTTCCTCAACCGAATGGTTAATGTATGAAAATGATAAATTTTCTAAATCTCGTGGAATTGGGATATGGATTGATGAGGCATTGGAAATCGCTCCATTAGATTATTGGAGGTTTAATTTACTATATAATAGACCAGAAAAGAGTGATACCTCCTTTTTATGGTCAGAATTTGAAAATAATATGAACACATTAAATGATGTAATCGGTAATTTCATTCACAGAACATTGACATTTATTAATAAGCAATTTAATAATAAAATTCCCGAAAAGATAGAGTTAGATGAAACTGACATCGAATTTATTTCGAAGATAAACGGAATTTCCAAAAAGATTGAACTTCTATTGGATAATTTTGAAATGAGGAAAGCTATTCGGGAAATTGTTGAATTTGCACGGGAGGGAAATATTTATTTAAATGAAAAAGCACCATGGCATATAATTAAAAAAAATAAAAAAGCAGCTGGTCATGTTTTTAACTTATGTGCACAATTTGTATATGCATTAACGATTTTACTTGGTCCTTTTATCCCTAATACATCTGAAAAGATTTTAAAATTATTAAATATTGAAAAAAGCCTTAATGATCTTGGATGGAATAGTATTAATGAAAATGTCCTTGAGGAAGGTAAACCAATTAAAAAGGCAATTCCACTTTTCGAAAAATTAGATATAGAACAAATTCAAGAAGATTTACAACAATTAAAAAAACAAAAAAAGGAAAAAAAAATGGAAAATATCTCTTATGAAGATTTTAAAAAATTGGATATTAGAGTCGCAAAGGTTGAAAAAGTTGATGAGGTATCAAATGCGGATAATCTGTATAAACTAACAATTTCCATTGATGATGAAGACAGAACATTAGTAGCAGGTTTAGCTCAATATTATAAACCTGAAGAATTACTCGGTAAAAAGATAATTGTCCTCACTAACCTTGAACCTAAAAAACTACGAGGGATCTTAAGTCAAGGGATGCTTTTAGCTGCTGTTGAGGGAGACAATGTATCAATATTGACTCCTGATAAAGATATAAAACCAGGAGCGAAGATTGAATAAATTAAAATTTTTTAATCCAAAATCTTTCTTTTTATCAAATCTTATAGTTTTAAACTAAAAATAGGGGTCAATCTTGCCGCCATTTTTCCCAGATTCAACTGAAGTGCTTTCAAAACTACTTCCCTTTTTCTATATTCAAATTGTAAATCGGAAACAACTCTAACGATTTTTAGTCTTTCCTTACTTCTTTTTAATCGACAAACAAAATACCGTTGATCTTTATATTCTAAAACATTGATTACTTTTTCGATGTCTGGAAATGAATAACCCGCTCCATGAGGCAAAATATTAGCATTTTTTAATCTGTGTAAAACACCACATCTTTTTGCCCTTTCATAGAATTTTAAATTCATTAAGGTAGTTTCAGAAAGGTTATGTAATCCTTCAAATAAGTAAGCTGATAAATCTGCTCTTAAAGCAATTGGAAATATATTCGAGTTTATAAATTTATTTTTGACATCAGTACAATTACTTCCTAAATATATACTATTATAATCCTTTAAGAATTGATGAGGCTGATTACAAATAATATCATAATGATTTCCATAGAGTTGCTGAGCAATTATTTCCCTTTTTTTACAAGAAAATTCCAAGACTTTCTTATTTATCTCAAAATACTTATCTGCGTCTGAATCTAATAGAATATATTGAGTACCTAATTGAGTTTCTTCCTTAATTGCCATATTTTTAAGATTTTTTGATTTATCGATATAAACGCCCATTCCATATTTATCATCTCGTAATTCTGGAGCTGAACCATGAATCAAACAGATATAGGGAGGATATTCAATTTCAGTAAGATTGTTAGTTTTATAAAAACTAATAAAATGGTTACTAGTTCCAAAATCCCAATCTAGATGAATATCATCAAGATATAATTCCTTAGACTTTATCTCATCAATTTTTTTAATAAGATCATATGGATTCATCATATCCCATAATCCAATAACTAATATCCCACAATGATTCGGTTTTGTATTTAGAAAGATAAGTTTATCCTCTCCTGATCCCCATACGAGCTTACCTCCATATCCAAATCCAGAATTCCATCGATATTGGTTTCTGGATATTGTCTCATCTGGAGAAGAGATAAATAAAGCATTTGGGTCAAATCCATATTTTTCTTGGATGATATGCATCTGAGCAAGCCCATATTTCATATTCCATTGACAAAGACTTGACGTACCGTCATTTAAACCAGTTGAAAAAATAAATTGGGTACTTCTCTCTAATAGTTCTTTTTTTGATAAACTTGAGATCTTTTGATTTATAAATTTTGGTTCCATAGAATGCAGAAATGAGATTCTAAATTTTTATTTGATATTCAACTATATCATAGTATAATATATATTATTAATGTCTCTCAACTAGAATATTATTTAATAGAATAAAAAGATCATAAAGTTAAGATTATAAAAATTAAAATGTCACTTAATGAAAAACTTCAAGAAAAATTCATTATATATGATTCGGTGAAAAAAATCCAAGAGGATGGAGAATTTACGGGCTCTATCATTACAAAATATAAAAATAGTAATATTATCTTTTCCGATAAACTTATTTCAAAAGAAAATTATTTGGAAGTTCCGAAAGGATTAATGGTTGGTTTTGAGTCAACAGGGAAATTTAAAAAGGAGGCATTTTCAAGATCTTCCCAATTTCTCTTCAATTTAGCAGAAGAACAAATAGATTACTCATTATTGATTCCTGGGACTGAGCTTGAAAAATTTGATCATGAACGATTTTCAGTAACCTTTCCTTATGCGATAAATTTACTTCACTCGGCAGGACTATTATTAAAAGAGGAAAATTATAAAATTAATCATCTTGATTTTTTTAAGGGTGAAATATTAAAAAACCCAATTGCTTTCATCAGTAGGGGAATTTGTGTTGCTGATAGAGTTGTTATTGATCAACAAGGAGATCCCATTTTTTATGGAACACTTATTATTGGTAGGGATGAGGATTATAATTTATCAGTTAGTTATGAGTCAATTTTGAATTTAGATGACATGTTAATTAACGCTATTATAATATTGGGAATAGAATCAATAAAAGATTAAAATGTGAAAGATATAATTTGTTGTTATGGGAAAATAAGAAACAGAAATTTTTAAAAATCCTAAAGATTGGAATGAATCCCTTTAGAAGATTTGTAGCTACAGGTGAAATCACAGAACATTTGGGTTTGGTTGATTCCAGAAGAGAACTTTTAACCAATATAAAAACAATAATCGGTGAGGATGAAAATTTTATTCTTCCACTCATAGGGGAGATTGGTGTTGGTAAAACACATTTATTCTGGGCTTTAAAATCTGAAGTTAGACTTCAATTCAATACAATTTATATTTCACTAGATAACATCTACAAGAAATTCTACTATAATCTTTATTCTGAATTTATAGATGAATTGGGACTTATAGAATTAAGGAGAATAACAAATAATCTATGTAATAAATGGGGGGCATACAAAAAGAGATATGGGTTTTTTCAAGTTGTAGATATGCAAAAAGCACGAAAAAATGCATTTATCGAATGGAAAGACTCATTTTCTAATATAACTGCTCTTGAAGAAGCGATTAATGTTATTACATGTCATCAATTGGATCCTTATAACAAAATTGAGGCTGAAAATTATTTACTCGGTGAATTGATGAATATCAGAGAACTTTTAATGCTTAATGTGGAAAATGATCTAAGAAAAAAACAAAATGCCTATACTATGCTAAAAATTCTTATTGAAAATTCTAAATATGGAACAATCATATTTATTGATGATTTCGAAATAATTATTTCATTATTAAAAGGAGAAGAGGAAAAAGAGACGTATTTTGATTCTAGTTGGCTTTATGGAGCTGAAGAGTCTCCCGATAGTATTGCAGCCAAGAAGATTTTAAAAAAAATAATGAATTTATTGAATATTAAAGGATTAAGAATCATTATTACCTTAAATTCGGTTAAATCTTTAGAAGAAATAAAAGAATTGATTACTGAGAAAAACAAGGATTTCTTAATGATATTTAAAAAACCTCGTTTTCTGTATAAGTTTGAAAAAGAGGATATTTTTAATTTCTATAAAAATAATATGAAATTATTTTTAAAAAATGTCAAGCGCCCTCACCTTTTAGAAGAAATAGAAAATCCATATTATCCACTCAATGAGGAGCTACTTAAAAAAATTTATAACAAAACAAATGGTAATCCTCGTAAGATTATAAAGGCCCTAATTGAGATCTTTAATAAGATTATTTACGATAATAAAGAAATTGAAGAAATATTAAAGGAAAATAATACAGATGAATATATTAGAGATTTCTAAGCAGAATTCTCTGATAAGTATCAATTTCCTTTAGGAATTCTTCCTTATGTTTAATATTCCATTCGGAGTTTTCAATTCTTTCTCTGAATTTTTCGACATTGATAACAGATTGAAAAAATAAAGTTAATATTGTTCTGAACGCTTGCTTATTTATATCTTTAAATGTCTCTTGATTATCAAGAATTTCGAATAATTGTTTTTCATTCTTAATTTGGTTTTGTAATATTTTTTTGCAGTTATTTAAAACCTCAGAATCTCGGGTATCCAAGCCTATTAATAAATTTTTAATAATATTAAATTCGGGATTTTT
>JAWOFX010000117.1:0-10044 GCA_046497275.1 Promethearchaeia archaeon
TTTTGCGGTATTTTCTTTCAATTTAATCCATAGTTCATTTATTTCTTTTCTCACTTCAAGGAATTGCTCAATTTTTTTGAGAAGGATATCTCTTGCTCTATCAAACTCTCGCTGCACATCATTTAGTTCTTGATCTATTTGATTTAGCTTATCGCCTTCAATCATTTTGTTTTTGGCTTTTTCTACATCTAGAGCTTTTTTAATTACCACTTTTCGTTTTTCTGCTACCTCTTTTAACGCGTCTGCAAATTCTTCTTTCTTTGCTACCAAATAATCTTTTCTCACGGCTAAATCTTTCATTGCATTGAGATATTTATTATTTGCTTCTATGTATTCATCATTTTGACGGATTAATTGTTCCATAAGATTGACATCTTGTTCTTTTACATTTGATCTATGCTCTCGAGCAAGCATTTGCATTTGTTTGTAGACATCTCTTAAAGTTCGATTGAGTGAGTCCCTTGTAATATTCATATCGGAAATTTTATCCGCGAGTTTTTTTTGATTCTTAATAACTTTGCTCTGCTCTTTAGCTTGGTCTTTTAATTTATCCACAAGCTCATTTTCTAAGCGTGCGAGATCCAGTTCGTCTTCATGCGTAATTATTGGAATGCATATCACCACATTTTCTTTAATTTTAATTTATATTTTTTTAATTAAAATTGAATTAATCTATGCATACAATAAGAAAATTTAGACTATTATAATTTTTTCACATTCTTAATAGGGAAAATATGAAGTGATGATACTATCGTAATTAGTCGATTTTAAAACCTTCACATTAATATTTTGCCCAATCATTTGATCAGAATATTCAAAAGGTTTATTTAACAATATTTTGCATGAGGATATATTATCAATTACTCCTATACATTCATTCTTCCAGCGTCCTGGTGATTTAATCACTACAGAAATAATATCACCTTCCTTAATATCTAATGAAAAGAGGGCTCGATCGTGAATATTAAAATCTTGCGGACCCAATTTAAGTTTTATATCATACTTTTTTTCTAAATCTGAAAGTTGTTTATAGAAATATCCCCATGTTTTTGGTCTAATTTTTTTAAGTTTTCTGCCAGTTTTATATATCAAATATTTTTGGATTCCAATTTGAATATCAACATTAGAATACCCTTTATTTCTTAAATCCACAATAAATTTAATAATTTCTTGAATGTCTTCATCATTTTCACCAGGAAACCATACTGGAGCGAGAAGCACATCAATTTCTGTTTCTAATAAGAGATGAATATTATTAATTAATTTTTCCAAATCATAATATTTGCAGTTCGATAAATATTGTGCCAGAGATTCGTTTAAGGTGTTTAAACTGATATTTAATCTCGTAATATTAACGTGTTCTAAATTCTTTATAATGGAGGGAGTAAGAAGAAGTCCATTGGTTTGGATTGAAATCACTTTTACACCGGTAAGTTCCCATAAATTTTCAATTAGGGTGTAGAGATTTTTATAAAGAAAAATTTCTCCATAGGGAGCTAAATGAATTTCAATATCATAAGCACCTTTGAGTTCGATGAGTTTTTTTACCCCATTTATGAAATATTGAGAATCAACAATAAAATTAGTTTCATAGTCACCCGCACTCACAAAACAATATCTACACGATAAATTACACAGAGTTAATGGTTTGAGTTCGATGAGATTTGTTCCTCTATCAATGATACCGATGAAATCTAAGCCTAATAGCGGGATACCAGATTTCTCATCTATATATATTATTTCTCGTGTCATTTTAATTAGAGATATTAAAATTTATATCTTAAGATTCCAAGTAAGGACCCTAAATCTGTTAATTGCTCGCCAGCAGGATGTTTAGTATTAAGAATATCAACGTCCCCTCCAGTATTTTCCACATTTTTAATGATATCTTCGATTTCTAATTTTTTTGATTTCGCTGCTCCCCTAATAACTGTATCAGCCACCAACAACTGTTTAATAGCCCCCCTTTGAGCTGCTTTTGAAACTTCGTCAAATCCTATCACGATTAAATCAGCATCTTTCCCAAGTTGAGTTAAAACCTCTTCTATCTTTTCTGTTTCTTGTATAATTTTTACATTTTTTCTCATTTTCGCTAATTCTTGAGATTTTAGAGTTTCAAAGATTGCGCTTTCTGTCCCTGAACTGGCATGGATCGTTCTTATATTTTTTAGATCTAGATTTGAATGTTCTTTCAACCATCTAACAAATTTATCCTTAGTAGTTCCCGGACCTGAGATTATGATTAGATTAATTTCGCGAGTTTCTACATTAGATTCAATCAGTCTTTGAACATCTTCAAAAAAGTCGTTCAGAAATTTTCTACGAAATGACTGTTCATATCGTTTTCCGGGTATATTTTTTGTAATTGTCGCTATATTATTATGACTATAATTAGTAATTAAAGCAACATTTGCTAAACCTGTTTCCATTGCGACAATAAGCATAACAAAATTGGTCGCAAGTTTTGAAGATTCTTTTAATCTCATCAGATCTTGTCTCATCCATTCATCTTTAGTAATTGTAATCTTCTGATTAATTTCTAGATTAAAGGTATGATACGAGCCAAAGGAAACAAAATCATCAGGACCCTCAAGAATAGTACCTTTAATTCTTAGTCGATTACTAAATTCATGAAAAGCAACATCTTCTACTTTTAAAGTCAGTCTCATTACTTTCCGTTCTCCTTTGCTCCCTTCTTTCATTACAACACGCCTTTGGGTTAAAGAGGATACTATATCTCCTTTTGCAATAATGTTGTAGAGGCTCCATAAATCATTCAAATCTTGGACTCTTACAGTGATTTGCCCTTGTTTTTTATCTTGATCTAAGATCTTCAATTATTTATCTCCAATAGAATTAATTGATTAAATTCAGAGAGTATTTAGTTAAAAATAAGATTAATTCTAATTAAAAATAGATCTATTAAAGATTTAAAAAAAAGAAAAAAATAAAATATAAGTGCGAAAAAAAAGGATTTTATTCTTGCTTTTCTAAAGCTTGTTTAAGTTTTTCAAGTTCTTCTTGACGTTTCTTTTTCTCTTCCTCGATTTTCTTTCTTTCTTCCTCGCTTAAGCTCTGTAATTTTACTCCCTTTTTGATTTCGTTCTTAAGCTCATCATCCAGTTGTGGCATATTATCGACACCTTGATATTATTTTTTATATTCTTATCTAACAAATGTAACAAAATTCGTATTTTTAAGTTTAAGTTTCTCCGGTTTAAAACTTTTCTTTCGCTTATCGGTTTGAGACAAGTTTTTAATTTTTGATTATAAGTTTCAAATATTCTCAGATCTTATATCCAATTTCATTAAATATGCTGCTTCTTGATTTCGATAATAGTTTTCTATTTTTTTAACAATGCGAAATTTGAATTTTTTATACAAACTAATTGCAGTCAAATTGTGAATACTGACATTTAATATAATTTGTATAAAATTATTTGATTTAGACTTAATAAGTTCTAAAGCTTTTCCAAGAAGGAAAGACCCATAGCCTTTCCCTTGATGTTTCGGATTAATAAGCAAGTTAATTAAGTTAGCTCGATCTTTCCTATCTTTAACAATTACAACGAAACCTATTAACTTTTTAAAAAATCCTTCGGTTTCTATCTTATAAAAAATAAAATTACTTTGGATCAATTTCTTCATTAATTGTTTAGAGAATGCGTTTTCTTTAAATACTTTTTTTTCTAAATTTACTAATTTTCTTAGATCTTTCATTTGTACTTTTTCAGCTTTCATTGCCTTCTATCTCATTTTTAAACACATTTATAGGTGTTTTTTCTGCAATTTGTCGATATGGTTTTTTCCTAAACGGTAAAACTTCTAATATGAATCCCTTCACCTCATATTGATTAAGAAAATCTAAAAATTTGTCATCAATCATGATATAATAAGGAATTTTAATACTGTCTTTTTCAAAAACAAGGAATTCCGATGGTATTTGAGATTCATATAGTAAATCATCAAATAATAATTTTAATTCGAGTTCATCTCCTTCAATTTGACCATATAAAAGTAAGCCCTCTTCGGTTATCTCTTCATATGGTAATTTAATGTTCTGAGCACGATTAAAATATCGATTTTTTAATTGATAATAATCTTTTGCTCTTATAGAACAAAAATGAATCTTTAATCTGGTTTTTGAAGATGTTTTTTGAATCAATTCAAGTGCTTTTTCTCTACTATTATTAACAGAAGCAAGAGTCCCCTTTTTAAGTGTAAATCCTCTTTTTTTTAATGATTGACTATTAGGAAAGCAATATTCAAATTCGTTCAAATTAATAAAATCTGCGCCAATTTTATCCAGATAAAATATAAATTCATATAGTTCTTTTAAGTAGTTTGCTTTGGGAATAATGGGTACTTCAGCTCCCACTACCATCCCTTTATTCATCGCGATCTTGATATTTGACCATTTTTCCTTTGATGGGTGAAAACGTATCTCATCCAATCCTGCTTTGGATAAATCTTCAGCAATAGTATGATTGAAATTTATCCCATTTGTATATAAATGAATATGAAATTTTTCATTAAACTGTGTTTTAACTAAATGAATATATTCTATAGTTTTTTTAATATTTTTTCCAATTAACGGTTCCCCACCTGTAATACTCATTCCTTTAGATCCAGATTTTTTCAACTCCTTCAAAATGTCAGATTTTTTTTCAATTTTTATTTCATTAATGAAAGAAATATCTTTTCCTCGCCTTTCCTCTGAGATTGGGCAGTACCAAGAGCATTGATCGGGTTTTTGACAGATTCCATTTAAAAAAAGTACGGATTTTTGTCCTTTTAGGCATTGTTGACATCCTTTAGGGATCCCTCTTTCTTTTATAAAATAATTCGATTCCTTTGATTCACTAATTTTCTCATTACCCATTTTAATTAATCTTTCTTCTTATTATCGAATTTTCTCTCGCTAATTTAGTTAATACTGCTTCGGGTGATTCTTCCAGAGATAATTCTCTTTTTAGAAAAACTCCCGTTCTTCCATGTTCTTCTCTTCTAAGAAGAACCCGCTTTCTTTCATTAATTGTATCAATACTTACACCCACTTTTTTTGCAGCAATACTTTCATTATTTAAAATTGAAAGTTCCTCGTGACCTTTTGGTAATGGATTAATTAATACCAGTCTTTTATCGATACCTGGGACTCTTTCATTATTTATAAGGTGTTCATAATTTATTTTTCCTCCAAAATCATAGAATTCGAGTGAAGTTTTATATAATTTAGTTAATGGAATCGTAATTGCGGTTAGTTCATTTAAATATATATAGAGTTTGATTGAGTCCCCAGGTGTCGCCATTATGAGTTCTCGTCGATAATTTTCATAGTTATTTTGGTTTAATATGAAATCAATTTTATATGTGGGAATTTTATGGAGAAATATTATATCTATATCACTATATTGGTCTACATCTCCCCGAGCGACACTCCCATATACAAAAGGAAAGAGATTATTTTTCTTAAATAATTTCAGTAGCTTTTTAGCTTGCTTTCTTTTTTCTTCAAGTAATTTCCAATGTTTTTTGGAATATTTTACTTTATTATATAAGTCCCTTTGTATATTATCAGGCATTTTTTTTAATTATTTTTATGATATATCCATATAAAATAGTTTCATAATACCGAAAATTATATCGTGATTTTTGAATTGAGATGATATTTTTTTTATCGTGAATAATTTTTGGTTGGATTTTTTCAATAATTTTCAATGTTTTGTTTTTTAAGAATAAATAAGAGAAATGGTTAAAAATAAAATACAATTTTTTTTGAGGATTTTCTAAAGACTTATTATGAAATGAAATTAGTTTTGATTTAGATAATTTTGGATTTATTGCGATAATTAAATGATTATTTGGATCATCGAAGAGGTTTTGATAGTAATAATTTTTATTCGAATAATCAATATAAATATAATACGAGTTATTTATAAGCCCTTTAGTATTAAGAAATTTTGAAAGTTTTGAAAGTGTTTCATTGATTTGCAAAGGATCTTTTCCTTTTTTAAAATTGTAAATAAAGTCCGGAAAAAGATTGAGAAAGATAACATTATAGCCATTCGAACAAAAAGCTTCAATTAAAACCTTATATAATTTTTTAAACCAATAATTTCCAACAAAAAATATATGAGGAGTGTTTCTCGAAGTGAAATTTCTATTTTTAATTAAGAGTATTGAAGAAAAGATTTTTAAAATCGGAAGTTCGGATTTTAAATATGTCAAATTAATACTCTTGATATGAGAATTAGAAATAAATCCACGCCATCGCGAAATTGCTTTATATATTCTAACTGAAATTAGCATTATCAGAAGAAAAATAAGTACTAAGATACTAATTGTAATCCAATCTAATTGAAAAATATCCATAGAAAAATTAACTCTTATATTATTCCTTTATTGAATTCTTTATCCATTTTAAATAGTTGTCAGATCCCATATCGATTTTAAATCCTATACATTCTGGAGTTTCATAGCTATGCATAGTTTCAATGGTCTGAATTAATTCAGTTGCTTTCTTTTTTATTGTCTTCATTATTAACAAATATTCATTATCTTCCTCAATAGTACCTTTCCACCAAAAAATTGAATGAACATCATGTATTATATTCACACAAGCGACAAGCTTACTCTCAATTAATTTATTAGCAATTTTTATTCCTTCTTCTTTTGTTGGCACACTTACAAAAAATACAAATGAACTCATATGAAAGATAAGATTGAAAAAGATAAAAACTCTAATTAAAATTTGGATAAATTAAATCTATTATTCACTTTTTATTTTTTAATTAAATGAAAAGAAATTTAAATAATTGGAATTTTATTTTATATCTATAAAAAACTGGTATAAAATATAAGGTGTCAGTAAAATTTGATCCACAATGTCTACATAATTGACCAGAGAACCGGAATTTGCCTACTCCATCGGAAATATGGGTCCATAGAATTTAATCAAGACCTTGTTAGCGGTTTTCTAACAGCATTAAAAGATTTTAGTATCGAATTCTCAAAAGGTTCGGGTGAACTTAAAGTGATTGATATGCAAGTGTTTTATTTAATGCTTGTTTTTCGAGAGGGAGTGCTGGTGACTGCTGCCGCTGATAAAAATGATGATGCAAAAATAACACATAAAGCATTAAATAATATTATCGACAAGTTTGTTGATAAATATGAGGTTAATCTTGAAAATTGGACGGGAGATGTGCGAATTTTCCGAGATTTTTCAGGGGAAGTAGATGAAATATTACAATCGGGAAGAGTAGCCGAGATCCCAATAAGAATTCCAATATTAAAGATTTATAAAAAAGACTTTAAAAAATCTCAATCACGGCTACAAAAAAAGGGCTTAACGCTCACTGAGGATGATCTGCGTTCTGTTCCTGACACTAAACCAGAATGGACTTCGAAGAGGTTGCCTAAGCAAGTTATAACGCAAGGATTTTTAGATGAAAAGCAATATGAAATAGCACATTTAGCTGATGGATTTCACACGGTGACTGATATTGCCGAAGATGCGGGGATACCAGAATCGAAAATACAAATTATAATAGATAATCTCGATAATCTTGGATTACTTAAATTTATTGAAATAAAATAGAATTAATATTTTAAGAAATTATTAATCTTTTTTGAAATAATTACAGATTTTATAATTTTAACAAGATTTTAAAAATAATTTAAAAAAAACAGATATTAGATTTTTTCCATTATAAATTTCTTTAATTATTTTTTAAAGGATGCTATTTTTTTCATAAAAAAATATTATTTACCACAGAAATATTTACATAATTAATATGAATGTGAATAAAATCGGAGAAAACATTTATGAGATTACACCAAAAACATTGATGGCAAGAGTGTTTGGTAAAATCGAAAGTTTTGAAATGAAGGTTCCCGTTCATATTTACGCAAATGAAGATATTCTTTCCAAGATTCAAGAAGACAGAACTTTGGAACAAATCAGTAATGTTGCGTGTTTAGAAGGAGTTGAAAAGCATGTGATCGCTCTTTCCGATGCTCATCAAGGTTATGGTTTCTGTATAGGGGCTGTTGCGGGCACAGAGGCGGAACATGGGATGATATCCCCTGGTGGTGTTGGGTATGATATTAATTGTGGCGTAAGATTATTAAGTACAAATTTTCGTTATAATAAGATTCAGAAAAAACTTCCATCTTTATTAAATCACATATTTAATCGTATTCCATCGGGTTTGGGTTCTAAAGGGAGATTAAAAATAAATTATAATCAGTTAGACAATGTTTTAGACTATGGGGTTGAATGGGCTTTAGAAAATGATTTTGCAAAGGAAAATGATCTTAATAAATGTGAAGAAAATGGACGATTAAATAACGCAGATTCTAATCTCGTATCAAAAAAAGCTAAACAGAGAGGAATAAGGCAATTGGGGAGTTTAGGAAGTGGCAACCATTTTATAGAAATACAAAAAGTCGATAAAATATATAATTCAGAGATCGCCAAAAGATTAGGGATTTTTGAAAAGGATCAAATTTCAGTCATGATTCATACAGGAAGTAGAGCCTTAGGGCATCAAATTTGCACAGAATCAATTAGAAAGTTTGAGAAAGCTATGAAAAAGTATGAAGTGATGATACCAGACAGAGAATTGTCGTGTGTTCCTGCTCATACCATAGAAGCCCGAGAATATCTCAAACAAATGGCTTGTGCGGCAAATTTTGGGTTCTGCAATAGACAACTTATCACTTTCTGGATTAGAGAATCATTTAGAGAAGTCTTTGGTCGAAATCACGAGAATTCTGATTTAAGTTTAGTATATGATCTTTGCCATAATATCTTGAAGCAGGAGGAACATCTTGTTGAAGGTAAGAAAAAGAATCTGAATATTCATCGAAAAGGAGCAACCCGTGCTTTCCCATCCAATCATCCAGTTCTACCTCAAGAATATATGAAAATTGGACAACCGGTTCTAATTCCTGGAACTATGGGATCTGCATCTTATTTATGTGTTGGGAAAGAAAATGCTATGAATTTAACATTTGGATCAACTGTCCACGGATCAGGGAGGGTTATGTCACGATCAAGGGCGAAATCAACCTATTGGGGTGAAGATGTAAAAAACCATCTTAAAAAAAGAGGTATTCTTGTAAAAGCAAGGTCTCAAAAAGTCATAGCTGAAGAAGCGCCCGGAGCCTATAAGGATATTAATCAAGTTGTTCAAATAAATGAAGACCTCGATATTATAGAGAAGATAGCAAGAATGATTCCGATAGGAGTGGTAAAAGGATAAAGATAGAGACAAGTATTCTTTTTATATTTAATTAGATATCAAAAACTATTTCTATTTCCCACCGATCATCCTTCTCTTCTATGTTCATATATGAATAGGTTATTGCCTTTACTTCAGTACCGATTTCATGTTTATTTTTATCAAATTTCTCACCGTTTAGAACTGCGTTCAATTCATAGTCATCATCAATTTCTTTTATATAAATAATAGAGATCTTACTAAAAATTAGATGATCAACATCAAAAATGTATAATAGTTCAGAGAGAAAATCAAATAATAAAGCTTCTTTATCTTCTGCTTTTATTGTCAGACTTTTTTCACGTTTCTTAGAAATTTTACTTAAATCTGGGGATATTGTGGTTATAAGAGCATAGGCACATTGTGCATATGCTTCTTCGATTGTGGATCCATAGGCTCTAACTTTCACGTCTGCTGTATGTTCTTCAAATTTAAAACCGGGTTTATTCATAATATTATGAAATTATTCTGAAATCAAATTGTTAAACATTTTAATCAATTGCTCTAAATTAATTTTTTCTATGGGTTTAAAATATTAAAAAATTATCTTTAATTGATGCTCAGTAAATATGCTGAAGATCTGATTTTTTCTAAAAATGTCAAAGTTAAGAAGAAATTTTCTAATAGAGAATTGAAATTATATAATTATTTTTCTTATAAAACAGGGGGGTTTTTTCCTGATAATATTATTGTTATGAATGATTTCATATTCTACTTTATCAATCCAAAATATTACTTCTTATTGTCTGAATATATT
>JAWOFX010000122.1:0-7356 GCA_046497275.1 Promethearchaeia archaeon
CTTCTATCGATAGTATCTTTCATTCTTCCAGAATAGGGTACAACAAACCCATTTTCACTTACCGTTTGAAGGGTTGCTAAATATTCATCAGGAACACTTCCCTCATCAACTGCAAGATTTCTGAGTAACGTTAAAATGAATGAATAATCTACATTTTTTGGGCATCGTTCTGTACATCTATGACACAGAGAACAAGTCCAGATTGCATTACTATTTAATATTTTATCTTTTAAGCCCAGTAGTAACGATGCAACAACTCTATGAGGTTGGAGATCAATATATTCTGATACAGTACATCCAGAACTACATACTCCACATTGAATACATTTTAATAATGTTTTTTCTCCAACTTGTTGGGTAATTTGGTATCGTAGATTATGATCCAATTCTTCAGATTTTATACTTTCTCCTTCTGTCATATTTAAGCCACCTCCTTAGATTTTTCGAGTTTGATTTTATCACCTGTCTTACCTAAAGGCCCTAAATTTTTTATTCTGTCTGTAAATTCAGTGACAACATTTGCAAATCTTTTACCTTCACTTGCAGATACCCATTCAAGATGAAGACGATCTGGATTTATACCTATTTTATCGAGAATTTCTTTAATTTCATGGTAGCGTCTGAGAGCATCATAATTACCTTTCATATAATGGCAATCGCCAAGATGACATCCTCCAATCAACACCCCATCAGCACCTTTGAGAAATGCTTCTAATATATAATGTTTAGGTATGCGACCCGAACACATTACTCGAATTGGTCGAATATTAGTAGGATACTGAAAGCGACTTACACCACATGTGTCTGCTCCCGCATAGCTACACCAATTACATAAAAATGCAACAATTCGAGGTCGTTCGTCAACAAACTCTCCTTTTGTCGCTTCAAATATCATTGGCGTTAGCTGATTATCCGCAAAATGACTCATTGTTATTGCTCCCGCGGGACAGGCAGCAGCACAATCACCGCATCCTTTACATAAAAGTGGATCTACTTGTGAAATTAACTTGTGTCCATCAAATTTCACACCAATTGCCCCATAATTGCACACTTCTTCACATTTTTGACAGGCGATACATAAAGCAGGATTAACATGAGAGATCAACGGTTCATTCTCTACAATCCCAGATGTAAGGGGGATCAATGCATGCGCTGCGGCACCTCTAGCTTGAGATATTGAGTCTGCGATTCCCTTTGGAGAATGCGCAGTACCTGCGAGAAAAATCCCATCAGTAGCGAAATCAACAGGTCTTAATTTTACATGTGCTTCTAAAAAGAACCCATTTTGATCAATGGGCACTTTCAATAGTTCTGAAAGCCGTTTATTATCATATGAAATCAAAGGAGTAGATAACACTACCCGATCAGCTTTCACATCAAGGTTAATTTGGGTCAAAATATCTTTCACCTTAACATGAATGTCACCATTCTCTAACTCTACATCTGGATATTCGTTAAATCGGATGTAATTTATATTTTCTCTAGCTTTCCAATAATACTGCTCTTCATCAGTTCCCACACGAATGTCTCTATACATAACATAAATATTAGAGTTAGGATAATTTTCTTTCACATATAGGGCATGCCTTATAGATTCTCCGCAACAAATTAATGAACAATAGGGTACTCCTTTTTCAGGATCCGTTTGTCTTGACCCAACGCAGTGTATAAACACAATATCTTCCCCATCCTCTAATTGATTGTTTTTTAATTTATCCGAAAGTTCTAATTGCGTCATTATACGGTCGTCTTGTCCATAATGATACCATCCCTCCGGTTTATATTCATAAGCACCAGTAGCTACAATGATTACACCCACATTAAATTGTGTGGTCTTATTATTAGCGTTATTTTTAACCTTAATAGCAAAATCTCCAATGGAACCTTTTACATCAACAACCTCGGAATTCAGATGAGTCTTGATCTTTTTATAATTATTGTATTCTTCTAATTTCTGTTGGAGAAATTCTTGTGAGTCTATCCTGTCTTCATTTATTTTATAGATTAAATTCAATTGTCCTCCCAATTTGTCATCTTTTTCTACTACATAACACTCAAATCCCTTATCTGCAATTTCCATAGCTGCTGTCATACCCGCAATCCCTCCACCTACTATTAAAGCTTTTGGAACTACATCTCCTCGAATCTTAAATTCGGGTTTTAGATTTTTTACTCTACTAATACCCATTCTTATTAGATCCTTTGCTTTATCAGTTGCTTTCTCTTCATCGTCCATATGTACCCAAGAGTCTAATTCACGAATACTTACAAAATTAAATAAATATTCATTCAATCCTGCTTGTCTGATTGTTTTTTGAAATAAAGGTTCATGAGTTCTTGGAGTACATGCGGCAACCACCACACGGTTTAAATCATGCTCTTCAATTTTTTCTTTTATTATATCTTGAGTTAAACTAGAGCAAGTATATTTGTTATCCATCGCAAAAACGACATCGGGTAGAGTTTTTGTGTATTCTACTAATTGAGGAATATCCATATATCCCCCAATATTAATACCACATTGACATATAAATACACCGATTCTCGGTTCGTCTATCGATCTCACATCTTTAAGTGGTGGAAGTTCAACTTTTTGCTCCTCCTCACTAAGCGGATCAATATGAAGAGCTGCTAATCCAGCAGCGCCGCTCGCTTTTGCCACTGAATTTGCGATATCATCTGGAGATTGACATGACCCTGTCACATATATTCCTCCTCTTGTGGATTCTAAATCCTCAGTAGAATCTTTTGTTTTATAAAATCCTAATTCATTTAATTCGATACCAAGAATATTAGCAAGTTCTTCTGCTCCTTCATTTGGAATTACCGCATTTGCTAAAACTACTAAATCGAATGTATCAGTTTCAACTTCTCCAGTATCAAGATTTGCATGTTTCACAATTAAATCGTTAGTATTTGCATCTTCTCTGACATCTCCAGGAATTCCATGAGAATATTTTAAGCCATATTCATTTTTCGCTCGTTCAATGAATTCTTCTTGATTTTTGCCGATCACTCGAGTATCATTAAAAAAGATGGTAACCTCTGTCTCTGGTGAATGTTCTCTCGTAACCACTCCTTCTTTGGCCATATACATACAGCAAAATTTTGAACAATAAGGACATATATCCTCATTTCTTGAGCCAACACAACCAACAAAGGCAATATTATGAGCGTGTTTCCCGTCTGAGGGGCGTAATAGTTCACCCTCAGTGGGACCAGAAGCACTTAAAAGCCGTTCGTATTGCATCGCAGTGATTACATTTGGATACTCACCATAATGATAACGAGGTAGAATGCTTGGATCTATTAAGTCATAGCCCGTAGCTACGATAATAGAACCTACATTATAATCTAAAATTTCATCTTCCATCTCAAAATTTATAGCTTCTGCTTCACATGCATCTAAGCATAATTTGCACGCATCTTTTGTCAAATATAAACACTTTTCAGCATCAATGGTCGCTTTTCTTGGAACAGCTTGCGGGAATGGAATGTAAATCGCTGTGCGGTTGCCCATAGCTTCTTCAAATTCACTCGGAATTTTTTTCATAGGGCATACTCCAGCACATTGTTCACATCCCGTACACTTATCCCAATCAACATATCGCGCTTTTTTTCTTATTTTTACCTTAAAATCTCCCGCTTCACCGTCTAGTGCTTCAAGTTCAGAATATGTTAATAATTCCACATTTGGATGTCTGGCAACCTCTACCATCTTAGGAGCCAAAATACATATTGAACAATCTAAAGTTGGAAAAGTCTTATCTAATTGAGCCATTCGCCCACCAATTGAAGGTGTCTTTTCTATCAATATAACGCGGTATCCTTGCTCTGCTAAAGAAAGTGAAGCTTCTATGCCAGATATGCCACCGCCAATTACTAGTACAGAATTCAATTTTTTATTTGTCATAACATTTTCATTTTTTCGGTTTTAAATTATTTTTTAAAGCTTTTTTGATTGTTTCAGAACTTAATTAATATTTTTTTTTCGATTTCATCAATTTTTCCTAATTAAGTTCATAAGATAATTTATAAGTATTCTATATGATAGTGATCTATTTAAAACTTCCCCTTAATGAATGATTTTTTTAATGAATTGTCATAAAAACGCAATAAAAGTTGAAGATCAGTCACCGTTTTTCGAAAAAAATAAAAATTTTGAATAAAAAAACACAATTATTGTTGCTTGAAAAAGTATAAAATCAAAATTTTCTTCGTAAAAAGAGAATACCTCTTTTATTCCCATTTTCGAAACCATATCTAAAATTCAAAAAAAAAGAAGTCTTTTTTTGTCGGGATACCTACATAAAAGTCTCAATTATTAAAGGAAAACTAAAAAAATATAAAAGAAAAACAAGTTAATATTAATTAAATATTGATCGTCTATTTTGGAACTAAAAAAATATAAGCATGGATTGGTAAACAAAAGTGAAAGTGCTCGTTTCAGGTCCAGTTCAGAGCGGGAAGTCTGCCTTTATAAAATATTTAGATCCTAATGCATTAAATGTTGAAGCGAAAGGAGCAGATAATAAAGTATATACTGTAGGAATGGATTTAGGATCAGTATCTTTAAATGGATATAGAGTATATTTATTTGGAACTCCAGGACTCTTAAGATTTTCTGTGATGAGAGATATCGTTTCTAGTGGATCTGATGGAGTTATATTCATTTTTGATTCTGCAGCACCCGAAAAAGATACAGAAGCAATACAAATTCTAAACTCAATTCGGAAATCGTTAGGGCCAAACATTCCAATCCTTTATCTCGCCAATAAACAAGATTTAGAAGAGGCGAGATTTCCAGAAGTGGTCAAAATACAGAATGATTTACCAGAAAATAGTAAAATTGTCCCCGCTAGTACTAAAACCGGAAAAAATATTGAGGAATCCTTAAAATATTTGGTCAATCAAATATATGATAACTACAAAAGTCTTATAGAAATACTAAAAAATTATGAAAATGATCTTGAAGGGTTGAGAGAACAATTGAATAAAGATCCAACTGAAATGAAGGATTTTTTAAATAAATTAGAAGTAAAACGATTTATAAAATTAAATCGAGCTACTAAAACCTATAAAGTTAAAAATGGATTATCTTTTCTAACTTAGATTAAACTTGAGAAATTTAATCTTTTTTATTATTTTGTCTCTGATAATGCTTAAATGAATTGATTTATTCTCCTTTTTAATTATGATAAAATCGAAACGATCTCTGATTTTCATATTCTTTATTTCGATATTATTGACCCTGAATATACTTTTTACTGTGATTGCGTTTCAATTATTTCCTAGTTATGGTGGCTTTAATCGGCAAATCCTTTTTATCAAACCTAATGATAATACTAACCAAGAGGGATATTTCATTATGCTTGATGAATTGAGTCCAAAAGCACAGAAATTTGACATTGATTGGTTATTGCATAGTAGAGGAGACCTTAAAATAGCTGATGATAAACAATCAGTATCGTTTAATGTCCAAAGTTATCTTTCAAATGATAATGTCACTTTAAATGCAACCTTCTTGGAAGAAATAGACGATATCTCAAGTGATGAGGGGATTTTTTGTCCAAAAAATTATGATGAGGGAAATAATTATGTTGACATTGATACTACATACATTAAAGCTCGGTATTCGGGATCGAAGAATCCCTTAATGGCAACAGTTTTGTATCCGAAAAATGATTCCGATTCCAGTCAACAAATCCCCGAAATTATTAGTCTGAGTAATGGATTAAAAAAAATTCGTGAACATGATTTTTTATTCTATCAGAATACGCGGTCCTTAGTGCAGTTTATTAGTCCAGATATCGAATTTAATGGGGAATTGTTTTTCATACGAAGAAATGCGACTGATTCAACGAAGATCGCATATTGCTTTCTCCAAGAAGCCAACTATTTAAAATTCGATAATAACGTAACATTCCAATCCTCAACTCCAGTAGATAATATTTTAATAACCTATTCCAATAATTCCCAAATTTCTGGATATATCAACAGCCAAAATGTTAAAGTACAGATTTATAGTCCATTTACACCTGAAATGATAAGGATTAATGGGATTAATTCATCAATATCTTATTCTGAAAATATTGTTACTTTATCTGTGAATGATTCTTGCTCGTTTGTAATAAGCGATTCAGATGAATATTATAATCCAGAGAAAAATGAATTAACTTCCTCCACGGTAATGCTGTCTATGCCAACAAAGGATATATGGGGTATTGATATGGATGTATTTACAGACTTGACCCATCCCTATATTTTATATAATAGTACTGAGTTGGAAGAGATAAGAACTAAGATCTCAGATCCCAATAAACCATGGTATAATTGGACAAATGATTATATTGGGGATATATCAATAGAATTATCTCGTGATCCTGACTTTTATGAAGATGATCAAAGAAGGCATGCTGTTTATAAATTAGCGCTTAGTTTTGCGTTTGATAATAATGCAAGCGTGTTAAATAAACTGAAAGAATATCTACTTGATATGGGTTCTATTACACATTATTCTGCAGATTTAAGAAGGGCGAAAAGCGTTGAAGCATATGCGATTGCTTTCGATATGATATACCAAAATCTTAGCTCCAATGAACAAAACAATATATACAATTTGCTTTACGAACATACTGAACCCTTAAAGCGAATGGATTTATATCATCGCAATAATCATCGGGTTGTTGATGCGGGTGCTTTAGGTTTGTCTGGATTAGTGCTTCAAGATGAAGAAATGATTAATATCGCCACGGAAACATGTCTTGATTACTATTATAATCAGAATCCCGCTGATGGAGGGTCATTTGAAGGATATTCATATATGGCTTTTGCTTTCTTTCATATGAGTCAGTTCAATACTGGATTAAAGAGATTAGGTGCGTTTAATTTCTACGAGGATCCGAAAATTCTGGCATCTTATGATTATATGGCAGAAACCTTAGGACCATTAGGAATGCCTGGAAGTTTTGAGGATTGCACATTTGATAAAGATATTCAAGAGGTACTTTTATTTACCGCGGCACAAGTGAATGAGAGTTATCCCGAGAAAGCAGAGAAATATCAATATATTTGGGAACAGAGACAGAATAATTCCCAATACGAGAGTACATCTGATTTTGGATATTTATTAGGAGGTCAGCCTTCATTCCATAGAATTCTCTTATATAATTTAAATGATACAATTCAAGGTAAACCATTTGAAAGTCGTCGAGAAGTATGGAAAGAATCATCTATGGCATATTTACGATCGGGTGATGAGGAGGGATTATTTATGCCTTTCAGTTGTAAGAATTACGATCAAAACCATCCCCATCAAGATGAAAATAGTTTTGAATTATGGGCATATGGAGCATA
>JAWOFX010000156.1:0-4044 GCA_046497275.1 Promethearchaeia archaeon
TACGGATTATCTTTAGTTCCATTCCCATTACACCAATCTTCTTGAACTGCATCATCCCAATCATATCCAGAATATGGGGAAATAACAAACGGAGAAACTTGGGTATAGCTCATTTTTATTTGGTAAATTTCATCATCTTTTTGGCTGTTCTGTCCAAATTTTATATTTAAATTTAGTAATAATATATTTTGAACAATCAAAAATCCAAACAATAAAGTTATAAGGATTATATAGGTAGATTTTTTTTTTAGATTTTTCAAATTTTTTCAGCCCCGTGAAAAAATATTAATATTATTTTGGTAATATTCTTTTTAAAGATTTTTATAAATCGGTTGTTAAAAGCGGTTTTAATTCACAAATCTGTCAATCAAATAATTTCGAAGAAATTATAGCGAAATAAAAATTAATTTAAATTACTCTGATGAAAGAAAATAAATTAAAATCCTTCGAATATTATGATGTTTGTATAATCGGTGCAAGTATTGCTGGAAATTATCTTAGCTTTCTTTTATCAGATTCAAATCTAAGAATCGCTGTTATTGAGAAACATGAATCTATAGGATATCCTTTTCAATGTACTGGAATTGTTTCTAAAAAATTGACGAATATTATTTCAATACTTAAAGATATTTTATTAAACTGCTTCGACATATCCGATTTTCATTTAATCATCTATTTTTAGATAAGTTGTAAAAATCTTAAGATTTATCCTTTTAAAATAGAAAAAATCTTAATTTTTTGTTTCTTGATAAATAAAAAAAATTGGAGAGAAGTAAAATATACTTTTCTTATTAATTTATTGTTTTGATTTTCTTTTTGCCATTTAAAACTGCTATTATCGCAATTATGATGGCACTAATTTGTATTAAAATTATTGATGGATATCCAGATATTGCACCATTTTTTGGTGAATATGAACCGAAGATTGTATATGCTTTACCCGTATTTTTCCCGTATTCATCATTATAATCTGCTGCTATTAAGATATCGTCTGAATTATCTCCATTTATATCTCCAATATAGGCCACAGATCTATGTTGTCCTAAGAAATCATTTTCATTCTCACCATAAAAAGATGCATCCGCTTCCGTGAGATTTGTTTTGGCATCCCATCCCGCACTTTTACCATAAATTAAATAAATCTTTCCATTGTAAGACAATGTCTCATTTCGTAAAGGAGCCGCTATCAAAAAATCATTATATCTATCATTATTAAATTTCCCTGCTTTAGATACAATGGTTCCCGATCTTTCGTTATCTCTCTCTCCTATAAAAGAGGCATCCGCATTCGAACAATTAAAATTTTTTCCCCAAGACGATTCTTTCCCGAAAAAAACATAAGTTTTTCCTTTGTTTTCTCTATTGCTAGGTGCACCAATTATGATATCATCAAAATTATCTCCATTTATATCACCAGCTCCATCAATAGACCATCCTGCGAGATCGCCTGATGCCTCCCCTATAAAGGACGCATCCGCTTCAGAACAATTAAGATTTTTTTGCCATTCTGTCTCTTTTCCTAAGATTAAATATATTTTTCCTGCATCCGTTCCACCTTGACTATTTTTTGTGGAACTGAATAAAAAATCATTATAACCATCATCGTTCACATCCCCAGCATCCGCTAAATCATACCCTACTTTATCAAATTCTTTTTCTCCTATGAATGAGGCATTCGCATTAGAACATTCAGTATTCTTACCCCAACCGGAATCTTTCCCTAAAAATAAATAAACCTTTCCTACATTGGCCATAGATGAATTATCAAAAGAATCTGCTCCAATTAAGAAATCATCATACCCATCCTTATTCACATCACCCGCTCCAGACAGAGAAGATCCTGCATCATCTTTTGCAGCCTCTCCTATAAAAGAGCCATCCGCTTCAGAACAGTTAGTATTCTTACTCCACCCCGTTTCTTTTCCCAAAAATAGATAAACTTTTCCCACATTATTGTCCGTTGATATAGCAAAATTTCTCGTTCCTATTAAAAAATCATCATATCCATCACCATTCACATCCCCCGCTCCTGCTATGCTGTTTCCTATTTCATTATTCTCATACTCTCCTATAAATGAAGCATCTGAATTAGAACAATTAATAATTTGATTCCATGATGAATTCCCAAAAAATAAATAAACCTTTCCTACATTATTCTTATTTAAAGTATCAAAATATGGAGCTGAAATAATAAAGTCATCATATCCATCACCATTCACATCTCCTATCCCAGTTAAGGCTCTACCAAAATTAGAATTATTTTGTTCTCCATATAAAGAAAAATTGGATAATGAAATATTCATTTCTGTTTCCAAACTTGAAGATAATAATAATTCGTTATGTGAACTTTCTACAGAAAAAATATTGTATTGTTGAATGAAAGGTGTTGTTATTCCTAAAATTGTTACTAATAGCATAAATATGACCGCAAAATTCTTTTTTTTAAATCTCATTTTCTAATTCCTTTTTTAGATTTGAAATATTTTATTTAAAATTATAAGGTTATTAGTTTTTAAAAAATAATTCAAAATTTTTTTCATTCTTTATGCCCCGTGAAAAAATATTAATATTATTTCGTCAATATACTTTTTAAAGATTTTTATAAATCGGTTGTTAAAAGCGCTTTTAATTCACAAGTCTGTCAATTAAATAATTTCGAAGAAATTATAGCGAAATAAAAATTAATGTAAATTACTCTGATGAAAGAAAATAAATTAAAATCCTTCGAATATTATGATGTTTGTATAATCGGTGCAAGTATTGCTGGAAATTATCTTACTTTCCTTCTATCAGATTCAAAATTAAGAATCGCGATTATCGAAGAGCATAAATTCATAGGACATCCATTTCAATGCGCTGGAATAGTTTCTAAAAAATTAGCTCACTTTATTTCTCTCCCGAAAAACATTATCTTAAACCGTGTAAAGGTGGCTAAACTTGTTTCTCCGAAAGGAAATATTTTGAAATTATCAGGTGATGAATTACCCTATATTATCGATCGTGTAGAATTAGATAATTTATTTTATGAAAAAACGAAAAATTCACCTAACATTCATTATTATTTAGGAGAGAGGTATAAATCTTTTCAAAAAGGAAATTATAATCAAGAATTAGTTGTAAAGACGTCAAAGAGAAGTTTTAAAACTAAACTATTGGTCGGATGTGATGGGCCACTAAGTTCTGTTGGGCGACAACTCGGGATCAGAAATAAAATCATTTATGCAACCCAAATTAGAGTAAAAGCAAATTTTAAGGAAAATGAAGCTGCACTATATTTTGATGAAGCGTGGAATGATTTATTTGGATGGATTGTCCCTGAGGGTAATAAAATATATCGTATCGGTTTAGCATGTTCAGAAAATATCTCCCATAAATTTCGAAAATTCCTTAATAGGATTGGAGTCAAATATGAACAAAAAATAGACCAACAAGGAGGTTTGATCCCTATAGGTATTATGAACGATATAGCATTTGATAATATATTGCTCTTGGGTGATTCTGCATGTCAAGTGAAGGCAACCACAGGAGGAGGGATAATTATGCTTCTTACTGCTGCAAAATATGCTGCTAAATGTATTCTGAAAAGCTTTAAAACTAAGAATTTTTCAAAAAAATTTATTAGAAAACATTATCAAACTCCTTGCGAAGCTCTTTTAGGTAGAGAACTAAAAATTCATTATTTAATCAGATTGATCTTTCAAAATTGTTCTAATCAAGATATTGAAGAATTATTTAATATAATTGAAAATAGCGATATTAAAGAAAAAATTTCACTCTATGGTGACATGGATTTTCCGAAAAAATTAATATTTAAACTTATCTGTAATATAAATCTCATAAAATTCATTATTAAATTAATTTTTAAAAATCCAATACTCATGATAAAGACTTTTAGAATTCTTTTTTAAAAATATTTATAAGTTTGCTAATAAACATCTATATCCATGAAAAAAAAGTTAATAATATTGCTCATTTTTTCAATAATTATTGTTTTAGGTCTAAGTGGTGTCATTTATTTTCTTTATAATGGGGGTTTTTTCTTTA
>JAWOFX010000016.1:0-15754 GCA_046497275.1 Promethearchaeia archaeon
ATTCAGAATAATGTAATTAATCCCATAATATCTTCTTTTAGAATGAAAGTCGATGCAGGTGTTGAAGTTATTAATTATCCGCAACACATAGATATGTATAGTCAATTCTTAAAACCTATCCAAAAATACGAAACATCACCAGGATTAATAGAAAAAGAAAAAGCTATAATCCCAGAAATTAATTATATTGAAAATTTTGTTAAAAAAAATTATAAAAATTTAGATAAACCCTTTAAAATTAAGATATGTGTCACAGGACCGATTGAACTTTATATAAAAAGACATTCATTTACAATATATCAAGATATGGCTTTAAACTACGCAAAATCCGTAAATTCTTTCATTAAAAATAGTTTACGTAATAATCGATATCTCAATACCTCAGTAATCTCAATTGATGAACCTTCTTTTGGGTATGTCGATTTAATTAATGTAAATGATGATGATTTGATAAATATATTTGATAAATCTTTAGAGGGCATAAATTGTATGAATCAAATTCATCTTCATTCGTTAAAACGTTCGATTATTCCCTTAAAAACTAAAAATGTAGATACATTAACCTGTGAATATGCCTCGGATAACTCAAATGTAATTTCAAAGCAACTTCTCGATAAATATGACAAATTCATAAGAGTTGGAATTACCAGAACTAATATAAATAGCATTATGGCAGAAGCTCTGGATTCTGGTATTACTTATGAACAATTAAAGACTTATGAAGGATTAGTAAGTTTAATAGATACCAAGGAACAAATAAAGCAAAATTTAAGGAACGCAATAAATCATTATAGAGACCGTTTAAGATTTATAGGACCAGATTGTGGATTATCTGGATGGAAACCGCCAAAATTAGCATTTAAGTTATTAAAAAGAACTAGACTTGCAATTGAAGAAACTAAAGAGGAGATCAAGGTATAAATCATATTTTCGGATCTTTACTTATTAAAATTATCATAAAACCTAATAGCTTATTTAATACAATTATTCCTCCCTAATTTGAGATTTAAAATAGTTTTTTCTCAGCCTTATAATTTTTTTGATTATAGGATAAAGTGAATTACTTTAATTTTTTAAATTCATTTTTAAAATTATGGAGGATAGACAATCAATACCACAGATTATATATGCATTTCGGAATATATTAGAGGATATATTCCAAGTCTCGATTAGAGATGATTATATTAATAAGATATTTTCAAATGATTATAAAGACGAGGTTAATAAAAAGATAGACCACTATTTTGAAAATGAAATTAATGAACTATATACCCCGAAGGAGTTATATACGATGAAAGATGGCGTGCAATATCTGCTAGAAAAAATTCGAAACTCAAACAGAGTTATGAAGATCCTTTTTTATTTGACCTTGTTTCATAAAGATGAAATTATTCTAGAAAATGAAATTTCAGATCTTTTAGATAGAATTTTATAATTTTACTCTTCTAGTTTCTTCTTTTCGTTTGATATGGAAATTCATATCTTTTATCTTTAGATTTAACAAGATCGTAATTATTATAATTAATTTTTAATCCAATTTTTTCAGGTGATCGATTATAGAATTTGACAAACCCTCCAATTGTTGTATTAGAAAAAAGATAATATAGGATTCTTTCTCTAAAACTCGTATTGGTAAATGTTTTGGGGGCTAAAGGAATTCCTTTTCTATTAAATTTTTGCTTTCGAAAACTTTCTGAAAATTTTCCAGTTTCCAAAAAATGTCTTAATATACTTAATTTATTATAGAAATTGATAATAAATTTGGATTGAATAGGGGAATATTGGCTTCTGTGTTGCTTGGTGGCGTTTTCAATGATTTTAAAATCATGCCATCTACATTGTATATAATAATGTGTTTTTGAAGAATAATAGTAGAAAATTGCTTTAGGTCGAAATTTAATAGACTTATTTCTCATTGAAAAATATACCAAACGTCCAGTATTCAAGTGATCTGAGTGAAAATCTTGAGAATACCATGGATCTGGAGCAAAGATTATCGTTGGCTTTTCTCTATTAATTAAATTTATAAAATCTATCAAAGAATCTTTATTCAAGGGGAGATGTCCATCAATAAAACCCATTCGAATAACTTTTATTTTATTTTTAGATGCGTTTTCAAATACACTATTTGCTTTTAATAATTCAAATTCTCTAATTTTTCTTAATCGTTTGCCTTTAAATTCATCCCTTAATGTTCCATATTCATTGCCCGTCATTACTACCTCTATCACTTGATTTCCTAATCTTAAAGCTTCCAAATACATAAAAGGAACACCTAACTCAATATCATCTGCATGAGGAGTAAAGAATAAAATTTTAATGTTTGAATTCACCGAGATCTTCCTCATAAATAATTATCTATTAAATTATTCGATATTTTTGAATTTAATGGCGATTTCAAAATAAAAAATTAATGCAAGAATATAATGAATTAATATCGCAAAAAAGATTCCTAAATTTAGAAATACATAAGCGTTTAGGAGCCCTAATAGGAAGGAATATCCGATATATAAGAAAGTAATTGCTTTATTATGGTGTGAAAACCAAATGTGAAGATGATATAGGGAAAAGATTGAGCTCGAAATCAAAATGACATAGATTGGACCCATAAGGTGGATAAGCACGCCTATTATATAAAATCTAAAAATTAATTCCTCCATTATTATGGTTACCAGAAAGCTTGTGAAGATTACAAAATATTTTGATTCTAAAAAGGCATTAACAACTTCATGATCTTTCATTATATCAAAAATTTTTTGATTAATTTGATATCGAACAGTTAAATAACTCAAAAGATATAAAATGAAAATTCCCGAAATTATAAGAGTAATATTAATTATATTAATTCTCCATGGAAAGAGATATTCAATGCTAAAACCGAAAAAAATAGGAGTAATCAGAAACATCACAATTATTATTTTAATTATTACTTTGAAGTCAATCTCTTTCATTTTCATAAATTCACTTTCCAAAACTAATTCTTATGAGAATTAAAATTTAACTAATATTAAATGGATTTATTTCTTTTTAAAATTTTGATAATTTAATTAGGACATGATAAAATTAAATTGAAAATCTACTTATTTTTAATTAGCTAATGTCTTTAATCCCTGAAAGAATATTTCATGATATTGAAAAAAAAAACCTAAGTCTAAAACAAGGGGTTTATTTATTAAAATCGTTTATTGAAAATTCCAGAGATCCTAAGCTTAGATTGTCTGGGTTAAAATATTTAAAACGATTGAATATTAAAAATAAATCAATATACTCCTTATTAGAAAATTTATTGATTTCTGATATGGATGAGAGAGTAAGAGTTTATGCTGCCGACTTTCTTTCATCTAAATATATACAAAAAGCCATTTCTCCAATAAGTTGGGCAATTCAATATGAAAAGAATTACTTTTGTGAAATTTCACTTATTAAAAGTCTCGCTAGAATAAATAATACCAAAGCTAAACAGATATTAGTTAAGCAAATACAAGAAATATGTTCTAAAGATTATATTGATACTCAGGATCTTTATCACAATTTTGGTTTTATTAAGAGTATAAAAAATGCGTATGATTTTCATTGGAACAAAATTCCTACGGGTGATATTGCGGATATATTAATTAACTTTAAAACTATATCCAATTTAATCCAAGAATTTTATTATGTATTCTTCGAATGGGAAAAAGGACGTGTAATTAGTTTAGATTTATCAGAATTAGGTTGGAATGTATCTCGTACATGGGAATTCATTGATGCGAGTAAAATCAGAGATTTAAAAGAAATACCGGGAATTTTTAATTTAAAGAATCTACGAGTGTTAGATCTTTCAAATAATCATCTAAAATCAATAAAAGAATTATTAAAGTTCCCTTATCTTACGCATTTATATCTAAAAAACAATAATTTAGAGGATCCTGAAAACCTCACATATGTTAAAGAAATGAAAAAATTAGAATATATTGACATTCGGGGAAATAAAATCGCGAATTATATAAATAAAAGTGAGTTTTCGAATCTAAATCTAATTCTGAAAGATTATTTAGTTTTTATGTAAAATAACTTTACTATTTTTCCGTTAAACAATTAGAGCATTTTAAAAACCATATTAATATTTTTTGATTTAATTTATTTACAAAAATCCATTAAATTCTAGTAATAAATTAAAAAAATGGAATAATGTCAGAATTATATCAAAAATTAGAGAATATTGTATCTGGAAAGTTTATATCGAATAGCGAATATGTGCGTCATGCTTATTCTAGGAATGTTGATCCCCTATTACAAGGAATTCCTGATATAGTTATTCGCCCAAAAGACGCTCAAGAAATCTCAGAGATTATGAAAATAGCAAATGAAGAGAATATTCCAATTTATCCTCGTGGTGGAGGAGATTGTGAATTTGGAGGCAGTAAACCAATTGGAAATGCTGGAATTGTACTAGATATGAAACGAATGGATAACATAATTAACTTAGATGAAGAAAATCTTATAGCAACCGTTGAAGCGGGTATTTCATGGGCGAAATTAAATGAATATTTATCTGATTTTGGTCTTTATACAGGATGCATGGGTCCTGGAAGTGGTATGACTGCCTCAATCGGAGGTGGAATTTCCCATCATAGTGTTGGGGGAGGAGGTTGCGCTAAGTATGGGGCTTGTACTAATCAAGTCGTTTCATTAGAAGTTGTTTTACCAACGGGGGAGATTATTGAAACAGGTTCCCAAGCAAACAAATATTCTAAATATCCATTCAATCGATTTGGAAATGGGCCAGATTTAGCCGGTTTATTTTGTGGAGACAATGGAATTATGGGGGTTAAAACACAGGTTTCATTACAAGTATTTCCTCGACCAACTTATGCAAATTACAAAACATTTACGTTGAACAGAAAATCGGCAGAAATTAGTTCAGAAATATTATCTGATATACGAAAGAAAGGAATTGATGTCTATGATGCTATGTATATAATGGATTTGGTTGTAAATCTTGGATGCTCGCAAGGAATTTTTCCACTTTGGGATTCTCTTAAAAAGAAAAAAGGTATATTTTTTTATACGATTGAAGCTAATTCAGAAGCTGAACTGGAAGAAAAAACAAATCAATTAGATGACATAATTTTAAGTAAAAAGAAGACTAAAGAATTAGGTCCAGAAATTTCGGATGGAAATTATGCCAAATGGCATTATGAAGAACAAGGGCATTGGCAAACTTATCATAATCTTTGGGGACTATATCCTGCCCTTGAACCATTAACCGCTGAATGCTTCACTCCAATAAACACATATCCTTCTCTATTAGCAGATTTAGATCAGTGGGATGTTGAAAATAATGAAGATATTCAAAAAATAACAGATATTACAGGAGTAAGACCGATTACAGGCAGCGGTCCCATTTTATTAGTTGATGGATCTAATGTTGAGCTCACTTGTGGTTTTACAAGTTTCGCAGCATATTATAATGGAGAATATCATGAAATAATTGACGAAATTAATGAAAAATTATGGAAATCAATCTTAGAGAGGCTTACGAAACATGGAGTTCAATGGTATATGATGGGAGAAATGATGTCCCGCGTAATGGTCGAAATTAGTGCATATTCAGAGACTTTTTATGAACTATTGAAGTCTATTAAAACTAAAATTGATCCCAATCTAATATTGAGTAGAGGAAAATTTGATTTTGGAGGTGTGGAGTAATATGACTGAATTAAAAAACCTTAAAGAGCAATCAAAAGCGATTTTCAGTTGCATGGGATGCGGAGATTGCGGTTATGCTATTCATACAGCGATTAATCGATATTTAACATGTCCAATAAAAGAAGCAAAAGGGGAGGAAGGATTTGAAATCTGGTTTGCCCGTGGAAGAATGAATGTTTTAAAAAGTATCCTAGAAGGTAAAATTCCTTTAAGCAAGGAATTGTCGGAATATGTATATCAATGTTCTGAATGTGGTAATTGTACTGAAGTATGTCATATGACTCAAAATGAAAATATTGTACTTAATACATCAAAATGGATTGATCATGTTGAAGTGTGGAATGCTTTAAGAAAAGATCTTGTTGAAGCCGGATTTGCGCCCTTAGAGAGACATAAAATCTTAATTGAATATATGAATAACCCAGAAATGAGAAATCCATATGGTGAACAAAAAATACAAAAGACTGAATGGGCGTCTGAATTTTCAAATATTAAAGAGAAAGCAGATCTTGTATTTTTCACTGGCTGTACAATGCCTTTAAGGCAAGTGGAAACTTTAAGGAGTCTAATGAAAATTTTAGACTCTGCTAATATTGAGATAGCTCTTCTTGACGATGAATGGTGTTGTGGTTCGATTGCTCTCAGAATCGGAGATGTAGAATCAGTTATGGACTCAATTAATCATAATATTGATCAAATCAAAGACCTAGGTGGAAAAGAACTATTCACAGCATGTGCTGGCTGCTACAGGACATTGAATAAGGATTATCCTGAAATCTTAGGGGAAGAATTACCTTTTAAGGTAAAACATATTACAGAGATTTTAATTGACTTGATTAATGAAAATAAAATCCCCTTTAAAGAAGAACTTGAAACTAAAGAAGTCACATATCATGATCCTTGTCATTTAGGAAGACATATGGATTTATATGATATTCCCAGAGAAGTCATTTCAAAAATACCCGGGGTAGAATTGATCGAAATGAAACGGAATCGGAAGAATGCGTGGTGTTGTGGTGCTGGTGGAGGAGTAAAAAGCCAATTCTCAGATTTAGCTGTTGAAATCTCTAAACAGCGTATAATGGAGGCTATTGAAAGTGGAGCAGATATATTAACGACCAGCTGCCCTTTTTGTATAGGTAATTTTAGAGATGCCTATGAGGAAATGGATTCCGAAAATCAAGCAAAGATCGAAGTCATTGATGTTATTGATCTCATAGCTTCGAAATTATAATTATAATTTATTGAACAATCAAATGTTTTTTAAAAAATAACATTTGAAATAACTCCTTTTTTTATTAAAAATCCCGAAAGTATAAATAAAAAAAATAGGAAGTTAATTTTTAGTAAAACACACCTGTGTAGACAATAAACGCAAGAATCAGTTGAAAAAGAAGAATAAATACTGTGATTAACGTCAGAATAAAAACCTTTTTGTCCAGTTTCTGAGATAATTCTCCTTTATTAGATTTAACTAATGTGAAAATAAAGTTTAGTGCAATTAGAAGTATATTAATAAGTGCTATAAATGTGAAAATTGCAAACATCGGATTATCTGATCCATAAATAAATTCCCCGAAATATTGGAATAAGGTAAACTCTATATATAAAATTATTGCATTTATTATCATAATGGCCGTAATTGGTGCAAAATTTCTTTCACTCACTTTTCTCAACTATTTTTTTTATCTTAAATATTGGATATTGGTTTTTATCATATCATATCTTTAAAAAAGATTTTGTTTTTTCCACATATTCATTTAAAATTCGGCAGAAAATCCCTTTGAAGCTCCATCATCTCGTTAAATACTTTTTCCGCAATTTCATAGCTTCCACAATTTACATCCATCGCTAAACAATTGATTGCCATCTGTTTTGATTCTCTTAAAATTGCTTCTATGCATAAATCTTGTGTAGCTGCCTCTCTCCCTAAAAGAGTTGCGAGATCTTTTGGGATCTTTCCTAATTTAACTCCATGAAGTCCATTAGCATCAACTATAGCAGAACATTCAACAACTAGGTTTCTTGGTAAATTTTTAATAATCCCTTCATTGGGCAAATTAACGGCATATTCGTAAGATTTTTTCCCTTCTACGATCGCTTCTATTATCGGGATGGCTCTTTCACCAGAAGGACCTCCCATTACCATTCCTTTACGAGGATACCGTCCCTTTTTTAACCTTTTATGATATCTTTTTAATCTTGCATTTGTTCCAAGATTTGCTTGTTCCATTTTTGTTATCCAGTCTTTAATATCTTCTACTTTTGTGAATTCTGAGCCAAACTGAACATACTCACAAAGGTGGTTGTCACCAACATAGGGGAAATATCCAAATCGTTTATATACTTCAAAGGTGAGATCAGAATAATGAAATCTGTCCCATTTTCCTTCAAAATAATTCAGACATTTTCGATTAAATTCTGGCATTAAATTTTTACCCGTTACAAAATCTTCAAGTCCGAATAGAAAGGCAAAATGATTTAACCCACCTGTAATGAGCTTTAATTCTCCTAAATCTTTATTTATCATTTTTGGCAAATGATCATTCGTTAAGAGCTCTATCTGGTGGCATAATCCAAACATTTTTATTTGCGGATATTCTCGCATAATAGCTAAACATATTCTTGATAGAGGATTGGAGTAATTTATAAAATAGGCTTCTGGACAAATTTTCTCAACATCATCCACAATTTTCAGAATTTCTGGTATTTGTCTAGCGCTGTGGAAAAACCCTCCTGGTCCGCCATTCTCTCCCATCATTTCGGTAGTTCCATATTTTCTCGGAATAGTATTATCTTGCCACCGTAATTTAAATCTATCTCCATGTTCTATCGAACAGATTACAAAATTAGCATTTTTTAAAGCATTTCTACGATCAGTGGTTTTCTCGATTATGTATTTATTTTCCAATCTTTTGTTATCTTGTGATACTACTTCATAAACCATATTTAATTTTGCTTCATCAATATCATGAAGAGTAATAATAGATCCTTCCAACATTTTACTTCTGTTTAGATCTGTTAAAGTAGGTGGACCAAAAGCTGCACTCCCGGAACCGATTAAGACAATTTTTACATTCATTATTATGATTTATTTACCTTTTTTTAATTCTATAAAATATAAGATTAAAAAGTACTATTAAATAAATAAATAAACGTTTATAACTAAATCCATTTAAATATATATCTATATTAATTAAACTAAGCCAATCTTAATTTAAAATGAGTATTGAAGAGAAAGATATTCAAAAAACCAAAAAAAGATTAAAAAAATGGTGGAATAATGAAGAAACTGACCGTCCATGTATTGGCTATAATTATCCTTATTATGGAAAGAAAATTTCCAGCGTAAGTGAAGTGATGGAATTTTTTATACCTTTTTGCTTAGCAAAGTATCCAGACGGAATTGAACAATGTTTAGATAGGTTTGAGGAGTTAAAAGAAAAAATATATTCCGGCGGAGATAATTTATATTCTTACTTTCCAAATTATGGGGCAGGATGTCCAGCTGCTATATTCGGAATAGAACCAGAATATAGAAAAGGCTCTGATAAATACGGAATAATGTCAGAGACAGTTTGGTATCGGGGAGAAATATCAGCAAAGAACATAATTTCTCATTTAGAGGATATAAAATTAGATGAAACTAATGAGTGGTATTCAAGATTTCTAAAAATAACAGAATATGCAGCAAAGAGAGCAAACGGAGATTATACTATCGCTGTTCTTGATTTGGGTGGAGTTCTTGATGTTTTATCTTCATTGATGGGACCACAAAACATTATTCTCACGATGAAGAGGGAACCAGAGATAATTGATGAGGCATGTTCTCTTCTTTTAGAAAAAATGCTAATCTTATATGATAACCTACAAAAGAGAATTGATCATTATTGTGATGGCTCCGATAGTTGGTTAAATCTCTGGTGTCCTACTCATTATTATCCAGTTCAATGTGATTTCGCAGCTATGCTTAATCCACAATGGTTTAAGCGTTTTGCGTTACCATATATTAAAGAACAAGCGGAACACATGAATCATGCTATTTATCATCTAGATGGTGAAAATCAATTAGTGCATTTAGATGATTTACTATCTCTCGAGTGCATTGATGGAATACAATGGGTCCCAGGTGCGGGAAAAACAATCACAGCAAGTTATAAATGGATGCCTCTTTATAAAAAAATTCAAGCAGCGGGTAAAAAGATAGATCTTAATGCATTCGAAGATCCCACTCTCATCACAGATTTTTATGAAAAATTAGATCCCAGTCTCTTATATATTTCATGTTTCTTTTTAGATATATTTAGAGCGGAATTTTATCTACCAGAATTTGTAGGAGGTATGGCGGGAAAAGGCAATTTTAGGCAATATAAACGAAAAAGAAAAAAAGAAATCAGAGAGAAAAAGATTTAAGCATGATATTTAAATCCTTTATATTTAGAACTATAATAGTATTAAAATAAATTCTATAATAGAAACAGATAATAAAAAACCATTATTTATTTACTCATTATTTAAGTGAAAAATGGGGAATTTATTTATGAATGATTTCGATGAATCTTTACAACCAACGAAATTTCTTGATTTTGATAAGAGGAAAGTAATAAATAAAGCACATAAAATTGTTGAAAATAAATATAATCCAAAAGATAAAGCTATCGCTCTATTTTATTGGGTAAGAGATGAAATAAGATACAATCAATATGGTTTTTATATGATTCCTGCAAATTTTAAAGCTTCAGTTACTATTCGCAGAAAAAACGGATTCTGCGTATCTAAAGCAATCCTATTATCTGCTATGGCAAGAGCAGTAAAGATACCTGCCAAAATTCATCTAGCAGATATTATAAACCATAAAATACCTCAAAAAATAATTGATTGGATGAAAACAGATGTTTTTCTCTTCCATGGATATTCAGAATTATATATAAATGGAAAATGGGTAAAAGCTACTCCAGTTTTCGACAGATTCACATCTCAAAAAGGAGGATATCCTTTAGTAGAATTTGATGGAGAACACGATGCATTATTGGCAAGCCATGACAAAGACGGAAATAGATTCGTAGAATATATTAATGATAGAGGTACATATGCAGATTTACCATACAAAGAGATAGAAGAAATTTTTAATAGAGAATATGCAGATGCCATAGAAGAAGTTTTAAATAGTACTAAAAAATAGACTCTATTCTTTTAGATAACTTATGATTTACATTTAAAGTGAAAATTTTATAAACCTAAAGGCAAATAGTTCAATAAATAAGTCTTATTATATTAGAAAAACTATGGTTAAATTTGAAAAATATCTGCAACCAACCGATTTTTTTGACTATAACAGAAGTAAAGTCAAAAATAAAGCTGTGGAACTTACAGAAAATATTGATAGTGAATTCGAAAAGATAAAAGCATTATTTTATTGGGTCAGGGACGAGATAAAATATAATATGATGTCATATGTCCCTGAAATAAAAGCTAATTTCAAAGCAAGTGTTACTTTAAGAAGGGGGTATGGGTTTTGTGTCTCAAAAGCTATTTTGCTCTCCACTTTTGCAAGAGCAATTAAAATTCCCGCTCGTATTCATTTAGCTGATATCATCAATCATAAGATCTCTCGAAAAGTTATTGATTTTATGGGTACAAATGTGATGCATTATCATGGCTATTCCGAAATCTTTTTGGATGATAAATGGCTTAAATTAGCCCCTGTGTTCGATAAAGAAACAGGAAAAAAAGCAGGATTTTTACCGCTCGTCGATTTTGATGAGAATAAAAATGCTATGTTTAGTAAATATGACAATGAGGGAAATCTATTTGTTGAATACATAAAAGACTATGGGAGTTATCCCGATTTACCTCTAGATACTATAAAAAAAGTTTTTCGAGAAAAATATGGTAATCTTTTTGAGGGAGGTTTAAAAGTAGATCCAATAGAAGATAAGAAAATAACTTATAGAGGAGATTAATCTTGTTCTTCAAAATATTTATCTGGTAACCCTAAATCTCTCAAGTATATTTGAAATTTCCCCAATTCTCCTCCATAATTTCCCGCAGATATTTTAAATAAACCTTTCATCTCTATTATTTCTTCAATTACTCTTTTCATAGTATATTTAATGGTATCAATATCTAACGCATTAAAAATTATTTCGGGAATACTTTTTACACCAATAGGAACTTTGAATTCACTATGCGGTATCTTATTTTTAAGCGTAGGACAATATGGATGGTTTGTAGATGGTCCTATTTCTGGGAAATTTGTTTCTGGTTTAGAACCAGCTGAACAAACATCAAAAGTAGTACATACATTATCAATTTTTTCGATTATTTCTACTGCTCTCCTTCCTATATTAATTCCCGCTTCAATATTCGCAGCCATAATCCACAGATTTCCGCCCATAATCCCCTCTCCAAATTTTATATCTCTTTCTATTAGAAAATCGTATCCCATCATTATTGGAACAGATATCAAATTCCGCTCATACTTTTCGACCATCTCCTCATATCCATCCCCGCAATGACCTATATTATCCATAACATCAAATTCAGTATCGACATCTTCTGGGAAATTATCATATACCGCAGTAGTAGGAACAACGAGAATCCCTTGTCGAACCCGTCTTCCTAATTGCTCATATAATTTTGAGATTGCCTTTTCATTTGTTCCTGTTACCCATAGTTGGACAATAGCTCCGATCCTGCCATCAATTGTTTCATTTTTATCTAACCATTTGACTATTCCACCTTCAGCATCACCGAAAACAGTTGATGGAAGCGCTGTGAAACTATTAATCGCACGTTTTAGAAATATCTCATCATAAGCAGTTACCTGTAACTGGGTGAATAAACCTTCAAATGCTTCACAGAAAGTATCCTCAATCATATTCATTCACTATTATAAAGTTAAATTCTTTTTATTATTATACTTAGAATTATTCTTGTATTTTAATTTTGTTTCAAATATTTTTACTAATATCAATGAGAAAATAATCTTACAAAAAGATATTATAAAAATTAAATTAATAGAAAATAATATAGAATTTAAAGAATTTTAATAATCAACTTAAATTAGTGTTCTTAAACTTTATATATTTCAAAAAGAGGTTAGAAAAATGCCCAAAGGAATATTTTTGTATGAAATTGACAAATCTTTTGGACCAAATATTTTAGCTAAATACTATATGACTGAGATTAATCTTAGTTCGGAGATATTAGAAAAATTAAATGAAAAACATATAGAGAAAAATTTAGTAGATGCAACCGCTGAGCAAAACGAAGTAAGAGTATATTCTAGTAAAATTAAATCAGAGAATATTAAGAAGAAAAATCTTTATCTTGGATTTATACTCAGAGAAGAGGAGGATTTAGTTTCACTCAAAAGTATTTTTGAAAACATGGAACAAAAAATTGTTAATAATTTAGATTTAGAAAAAAAAGATCAAATGAAACAGCTTTTTAAGGAAACTCTTAGTTCAATTTTAAGTCTTATGGATAAATTAAAACAACCCTCAATCATTCAAGAAACAATAAATGAAAAAACAAAAAAGCTTTTAGATGAGGGAAAGCTTCAAGAAGCACGCGAATTAATAGATTTGGGAGAAGAAATTCCCGGAGAATTGTCAGAAGTAATAAAAGAAGCAGATGAATCTTTTATAAAAGAAGATTATAAAAAAGCAAAAAAAAAGTTCTTAAAAGGAGTAGAACTCGCAGCACAAATACAAGAAGATGAGATAGTTCAATTTCTAAAAAATAAAGCTGAAAAAGTTGGTTCATTTCCAGCTTTATTAGATGAAGAAGAAAATTTAGAAGATACTGTAAAAGACACTTTCGATGAATTTGAGAAAAATCAATTACGATTATATAGACAATTAATTAATCCTATCGAGAGATTAATTGAAATCTCAAATATATTCGAGGAAAACGAAAGATACGAATCTTTAATGGATCTATTAAGAAATATCAAGAAAGCCTCACAATTAGCACAAGAACTTTATGATTTGGATGAAAAAATTGCAGAAAAAATGAAAAAGCTTTAATAATTTATCCAAAATTAATTATTTTAAAAAATTAGTAAAAAAATAATTTTAATCAGAATTCATTTCTTCAGATGGTAATTCAGATTCGGGAGGGATGTATTCACCAATATCAGGAAAAACGATTTTAGCCATCTCCCATGCTTTTTCTGAGGGGTATTTTAGGGCACTCTCAATAAGCTCTTCTCCTATTTGATTATTTATTTCTACACGATTGATCTCCGGATTGTTATCAAGCATCATTTCATATTTCGCTCCACCAGTACCTTCGGGAACGATAACTATTGCTGCATCCAAAACTCCTTCATTTATGGCATCTCTCAGTCTTTTCACGGCGTAATATCCCGCCACGCCAGCACTCCTGTCAAAGGTTTTAATTGATGGTATTTCCATACCCCATTTTTTGCCTTCAACATCAACTAAAGCCGCAATAGTTTGACTTCTTTTACCCATCATGAATTTATATTCCATTTCGGTATTGAATTTTTTCCCACTTTTTTCTCCGATTTTCATAATATTTTTCAAAGTAGCTCCAGCCACGGATTGAGGATTTACTTCAATAGCATATTCTTCTTCGGCTAAAATCTCCTCAATTTTTTTCTTTACTATTTCTCTCGGCTTGGAAAAATCAATCTCTTCTTCTTCGGGTTCTGGCGCTTTAGTGGTCGCTACAATATCCACGCCAGCTTCCATTAATTCCTCAACACTCATCTCTTCCATAACAATCATATCAATGAATCGTTTACATAATTTTATTGAATTACGAGGATTTCCATTAGTTTTCTCAAATATCATTTCTAATACTTTTTCATTCAGTGGAAAGAGAGGATAAAGTGGAGGATTTAAATTATTTTCATCCCAGAATACTTCCATCGTCTTTGAATAAAAAATCTTAAGATCATTAAGACTAAAAGGTCTTAATTCTTGTTCGGGTTCCATTCGAGACCTTAAAGGAGGATCTGCGATTTCTAAAATCCTTGGCCATATCTCTTTCAATACAGCTATTACTATAACTAATCCTTTTACTTCATTATATAACCTTTTTAAAACTTCCAAAAATTTCCGTTCTGCATTCTCCCCTAACATTCTATAAGGAGATTCTAATTCATCAAAATACAGAATAAGTACTCGATCTAAATTATCGGTTATTATTTTTATCATGGCAAGGCAAATATCATCATCCTCTAAAACTGAATTAATCCCAAGTTCATTTAATTCCTCAGGTTCTAAATCTTCTCCAAGAAGCCATCTTTCTGCTAGTGCTTTTCGATTTTTATCTAATTGATAAGTCACTAAAGCTTTAACACAATCAGCAAAGACCCCAGGAAACTCTCTCAATCCTTTTTGAATAACTTCCTCGATATTAGCCTTTTGAAAAATACCACCCTTTTTTCCTCCCCATTTTTCTTTAACTAATTTTTCTGATACAATATCAAGAAGTTCTGGACCACATTCTTCAATTATACAAGTATATACATGGAGTAAAACACGAATACTCGCGGGGGGACTAGGAACATAAATGATGGACCAATCCACAGGCTCTAATTGGCTAGCTTCTATTTCTTCGGATTCTTCTTCATCCAATTTTTTACGATTTTCAATCTCTTTATCTTTAAATGAATGATACGCATGAGTTTTACCAGTTCCAGCAGAGCCTAAGATTGGTAATAGACGTGAGGATCTGTCTCTATAAGTTTGACGAACAAGTCTAAATACTTCACGATCAATATAACTTCTTGGTCTTGCTACATCGACAGGATCTCTAATATCACCTCTACTAACATAGCTACTGAAAGGCATAATAGGACTTTCTCTTAACACTTCCAAGTACATTTCTTTTTCATCATCACTCAAGTCTGCATACATGGCGTTTTAAAACTCCCTTTTACATGATTTTTTATTATATTTTTATTGGAATAATACACTATTATTGAAAATAGTTCTTAAAATAAAACCTATTAGGTTTTTTAAATTCTTAAGTATTTATATCGAAATTCTTTCTATTAAATTTAATTAAATCTTTCTCTAAATAT
>JAWOFX010000037.1:0-4059 GCA_046497275.1 Promethearchaeia archaeon
TCCATAAATATTTCATTATCATTATCGATAAAATCCCAAAAATCTTCATAAATCTCTTTTAAGCTTCTTTCTCTGTATTGATTGGATGGATTCATTGGGGTTTCTTGAGGATTCGGTCGAACATTCGACTTTTGATTAATATTATTTTCATTTTTCTCAAGAGGATTATCATTTATAGTTATCGGGTCTGATTTTCTTTTTTTTTGTAGATTAAGGTGGTTTGGACGATACTCCAGATAATTTCCTTCTGTGATAAGATTTTCAAACAATTCTTTGTCCGATTTTTTATGATTTGCTTTATTATATTTGCCTGATTTACTCTTCAGAGCCCTCGCAAATTCAAAATCAACTTTTTGATATCCTCTGATTTTATAATTTTTATCGACAAATGCTTGAAAGTGATGGTTACAAACGAGTCCTTTTGGGATAGAAATTGTCGTGAGATTCTTAGCTTTATCAACAACAGATTTCGGAAAGCGTAAATCCTTTTGGGTTTTACAAATAGGACAAACAAAGGTGATTGCGATTGAATCAATCAAATCATTAACATTCACACATTTTTCATAATTGCTAACAGTCATTTTTCTCTCAAAAAGAATATTATAATATAACAATAAAAACCCCTATCTTCTTAAGTCCAAGGCGTATAGTTAAAAATTAGACTAAATAGTAAAAGAAAAATTATTCTAAAGTTCCATCCAAATACTTTCGATTAAAATTGTCCTCTGACAAATTGAACTCTACTTCAAGTGTTGGAAATGAGGTTAATTCTAGTTTAAGTTTATGCGTACCTATTGTTAATTTATCAAAAGTTTTATCACTAACTTTAATCACAATATCTATCTTATCGCCTAATGCGATGTTTGTCCCTCCAAAACTCCCTTGCATTATATCTTTAAAAGAGAATTTCTGATCTTTGTGATATAAAGTGAAATTTTGAGTTAAGGATTCTTTATCTTGTATATTTTTAGGAATATGAATTTTCTCACCATCGAGATAAACACTTAAGAATTCAGAAAAGTTCAGATTGTCACGATCAATCTGCCCTTTTGATAGATCCTCAATATCAATTTCCTCAGGAATTTCAATAGGAAATACCACATTTAAAGCTCTAATCAAGATAGAATCAGACTCCCCATCATTAGTGGTGTCTATCGTGTATACACATTTAGAAGGAGGAAAAATTTTCTTTATTAATACCTTAAACGCAGATAAATCGAATTCCATATTTTTTTAAATATTTTTTATCCTTTATTTTTTTTGTCAATTTAAATAAGCTTTTTGAATTTAAGGGATTGTGATAATTTTAATATAAATAAGCTTTTTGAATTTAAGGGATTGTGATAATTTTAACGCATTTTCTTTCCTTCATTAACTTAAATCCCTTAGTAAGCAACTCAGAAAGTGGAATTTTATGCGAAATAAGTTTATTTGCATCAACCACATTATTTGCTAGTAATTCAATTGCGTCTAAGAAATCACTAGCAGTACCTATATAAGATCCAAAAATTTTTCTCTGATATCGAACGATATCATTTGGTTTAATTTTTGCAACTGCTCTACTATCTTGTCCAAAACACACTAATCGTGCTCCCGGTGCCCATATTTTTTGCGCCATCTCAAAAGTATTGCTAATACCGACAGCATCTATTATAACATCTGCACCATTTCCATTTGTCAATTTCTCAATTTCCTTGTTTACGTCTACTTCCGTGGGATTAATGGTGTAATCTGCTCCCAGTTCTTTAGCTTTTTTATTCCTCCACTTATCTATTTCAATACAAATTAATTTTTTTATAGGATGCGTTCTAATAACGGATTCAATAATTAATCCCATCGGACCAGCACCAATGATAATAACGTTATCTGATTCCTTCACATCTGCTATATTATGGCAATGAACGGCACAAGAGAGAGGTTCGACTAACGCTGCTGACTCTAAATTGATCTTCTCTGGAAGTTTATAGACGGCACCTCTTGGAACCGAACAATATTTCGCGAATCCTCCATCTTGGAAAATCCCGAATGTTGTCCCTGTGGCGAGATATTCACAAAGATTGGATAATCCTCTCCGACAAAATTTACAGACACCACATTTTTCATTGGGATCGATAGTTACTTTATCACCGATCTTAATATCTGAGACTTGATTTCCCACTTCTTTAACTATTCCAGAAAATTCATGTCCAAGAATTATATTATCATTTGCAGGATGCCCTCCTTCTGTGATCTTCAAATCTGTTCCACATATCCCGCAAGCTTTTACTTCAATCAAAACTTGATTTCCCGATTTTATTTGAGGTATGTCAACGTTTTCTAATCTTATTATCCCAGTATTCTGGTCTTTCTTTTTATGATATACAGCTCCTAGCATTTTTTCCATTTTTTGAATTCCTTTCAAATGTTAATTATTAAGCGCAATTTCTAGTTTAGAATATTAAAATATATAATTCAAAATTTTAATAAATTAGTACTATCAAAAAAAAGATTTAATTAAAGTGAAAGCAATTTATAATTATTCAATTTATTATAAAATTTATACAAAAATACAAGAAAATGTCAGAAAAAGAAATTCAAGTTTATGGTTATCGCTGGGTTGTTCTGTTGCTTTTCTTTTTGATAAATATTATCATTCAAGTTTTATGGATTTCCTATGCTCCCGTAATTAATAAATCAATCGAATATTATAATCTAAATCCTGATGATGTTCTGCTCATTGATCTTTTTTCCTTAACATTTATGATTGCATATATTCCAATTACTTTTTTGGCATCATATTTATTAGATAAGTATGGTTTCAAAAAAGGCGCAAGTATTGGCGCTATTTTAACTGGTGTTTTTGGATTTTTAAGATTTTTAGCATTTGATAATTATACCCTTGCCCTAACATTCCAAACAGGGATTGCAATTGGGCAACCATTTCTTTTAAATGCAATCACGAAACTTTCTGCGAATTGGTTTCCTGAAACAGAACAGACTACTGCTACGGGTATTTCATTACTTTCTACCTATATTGGTATTGCGTTAGGAACAGTATTATCGTCTTTTATAGTGATTCAATGGGGAATTTCAGAAATGCTTTTAATTTTTGGTATCATATCCTTAGTTTTAGCATTCATATTTGTTATTTTTTCTAAAGATAGACCCCCGACCCCTCCTACTGGTGAAATAATTGAGGAAAAAGTATTTATGTTTGAAGGCATTAAAAAACTTTTCACAAATAGGTATTTCATCATATTATTCATCGTTTTCTTTATTGGATTAGGAATCTTCAACACGATAGAAACATATATTGGAAAAATCACCCCTGACGAAGCATTAGCAGGATTATTGGGTATGATCATAATAGTAGGTGGTATTTTAGGAACTTTAATAATGTCAATATTATCAGACAAATTAAATATGAGAAAGCTATTGATGATCATTTCCTTATTGATCTCTGGCGTATCATTATTTATCTTTTCATTTGTTTCTGGAGCTTTATTACTATTATTTGGGTTTTTCTTTGGATTTGGGTTATTAGGAGCATCTCCAATTGCTCTTGAATATGCTGTCGATGCCACAAAACCTGTACCAGAACCTAGTTCTAATGGATTATTAATGATGGTTGGACAAATAGGAGGTATAATCTTTATTATAGGATTCGAAAATTTCACTTTAAATGGATCATATTTCCCAGCATTGATATTACAAGCGATTTTACTCTTGGTTTGTCTTCTTCTTGCTTTCTTTCTTAAAGAATTTAAAGTAAGAAATGATTAATTAATACACTCATTTTTTTCTTTTTTTTTATTAATATAATAAGATGGTGATTCTAAATCTCAGACTTATCGAGATATTTTAATTTTCTAGAAGAATTTCTGCATAAGCATCTATAATCATTTCTATAACCATTTTTCCTAATTCTTTGTAGGGTTTTATTCTTCCTTTATCTAATTTTCTAAGGGTTTTTAGACAATTCCATAATCCAAATTTATCATTTCTTTTGCTACCGAGTGCTTTTTCGTATTTTCCTCCGGCTAATAAATATCCTCCAAGTCCTCCTACAGGAGGAAATTT
>JAWOFX010000121.1:0-7002 GCA_046497275.1 Promethearchaeia archaeon
CTCTCTCCTCTGATAACATAATCATTATTGGAACAGGTCCCTTAGTCGGAACTATTATGCCTGGTGCTTCCCGAACGGTTGTCTTATCTAAATTCCCTGCTACGGGAGCAATAGCTAATTCCTGTGGAAGTATGAGTTTTGGATTTTATATGAAACAAGCAGGATATGACCATATTATCATCAGAAACCGAGCCAACTCCCCGAGTTATTTGTATATTAAGGATGATAAAATTCAAATAAAAAATGCAGGAGAATTATGGGGTAAAGATATTGTTGAAACCACAAACATACTTAAAAAGCAATATGGGGAATCTGGAGTTATAGCAATTGGACAAGCAGGAGAAAACTTAGTCGTTTCTGCTCTCACTTTAATAGATAAAACATCAACACTTGGAAGAGGGGGTTTAGGAGCAATAATGGGGTCAAAAAATCTTAAAGCAATATTAGTTCAAGGGACTAAAGGAATAGAGGTGGCAAGACCGAAAACTTTTATGAATCTTTATCACCAATTATATAATCGAATTGAGAATTATCCCCATCGAGAATCTTGGCATCAATTAGGAATGCTGCGAAGTTTACCTATAAATATGATTTTAGCAGCTAAAGGGCAAAAGAAGAAAGCAAGACAATGTAATGAACGTACATATCTTAATAAAATAAAATATCGACGACTTGCATGTCCATCCTGTCCAATGGGAGACAAAGATTTATTAGAATTACAAGAAGGTAAGTTTTCTGGATTAACTAATTATACTTCTTCAGTTATCAATCCATTTTTAATGCTAACTTTAGATGGATTAGAAACATATGGGCAGGCTATAAAGGCATTTGATATGACAAATCGATATGGTCTTGATTCTCTGACAATAACTTCACTTTTAGATTTTTTAGCACGAATGAATGAAGATGGAATCTTAATCGAAGATGAGACTGGAGTTGATTGGAAACGAGATTATAATTCCTTAATCAGATTGATTGAAATAATTGCTTATCGAGAGGGTTTTGGTGATATTTTAGCCGAAGGGTGGATAAAATTATCGGAAAAATACCCAAATATAGATAAAAAAATGCTGGTCATAAAAGGATTGGATGTAATATTTGAGCCTCGATTTTTACGAATGGGAACTATGGAATTTGAACAAGTGGTTAATCCAAAAGGTGCTCATGTTGCATCAGGAGGTTCTCCCACTTATGTAGGGGCGGGGCATACTAAAGAGAAATTTATAAGGCACTTCGAAAGAATGGGTATCCCTAAAACCTCATTTCAAAGGCTTTTTAATCCCCCTAAACCAGAAATGGGAGTCGATATAGGGCGTCTAACACGATATTCAGAAGATTGGTACACTATCTTAACATGTTTAGGTTTATGTGCCCGTGCTCAGATGAATAGATTCTATAGTTTTGAAACAGTTGTCAGTTTCTATAATGCGGCAACCGGTTTAGATATCACCCCAGAAGAACTAAGAAAAGCTGCAGAAAGAACTTGGAATTTATTGAGAATTATGAATGCTAAGGAAGGTTTTACTAGAGAAGATGATAATTTTCCAAAAGAATGGTTTAACCCGCTTAAATATGGTGATCATAAACTTGAATTTAAAAATTTTCAAGGTGATGTGAAAATAACCCAAAAAATAGCCGAAACTTTATTAGAACATTACTATGCTGAGCGTGGGTGGGATCCTCAAACTGGTCACCCCTCTAAAGAAAAAATTAAAGAATTAAAATTAGAAAAATTTTTGTAAATATATTACCTTTTTTTGTCTTGTTAATTTAATTGAGTGTATATTACTTCTTATTTCAATACAGATTTTAATATATTCACGAAGAAGACCATAAATTGTATCTAATACTTATTTTTTCGAAATTCTTAAATAGTTGAAAATTGTAAAAATTTATTATTTAAGAAAAGAAAAATAATAATAATTAAAAAACTTCAATTTATTATTGTAATATAATTTAATTCCAAAAAAGGTAGGAAAGATATGGGAAAAGACGAACTTTTCGTGAAGAGGGTGTTTGAGATAATAAACGAATTAAAGATCCCCTTGATTGATGAACGAGTATATGATGATGTAAAGATTAGCTCTAAAAATGGAATTGTCCATGTAACTTTTGAATTCGAAGAGGATGAAAGCGTAATAAGGGGTTTTCTTGGATTAGCTGAATACTTCCATACGGTTATCATAAAAAGAGAGGATGAATTTTACATTCCCCATGATAACATGCTTTTTATCCTCCGTAACGCATAGATCTCCACTCTAATCAGAGCTATATTTTTTTCTTTTACTTTTTATCTCATTTTAAGTTAATTATAAATTCAATTAAATTATCCTATAAATTAAAATCCGCTATTAAGATCTTAACTTTTCTAATCTTTCTTCAAATAATTTATCTGTTTCTTTCATATCCTTGATTACATTTTTCAAGACGGGTATCCAAAACAAGGGAATGAATATCCAGAAGAAAATAGAGGTTGTCATCCCAATGGTATAGTTAAATGCATCAGCCACGAAAGCACCGATTAATGGACCTAAGGCTCTCCCTATTATATCAAAAAAGTTAGTGGTGGCAAGTACAGTTGCTCTATTCTCTGGTAAATTGATATCGGCAACTGTGGCATACCAATTTCCGTTTACAGCACCATTCGCAAATAATCCTATAATAAATAAGATAATCCAAATAATTACACCGGGATTAGAAAGCACATTGATGACTGAGCTTGGATCGGAGACACTAAAAGGGATGATTAAAGCGATAAATAAAAAGGGAATGGGAAAAATATTGCCGAATAAAGCTAAATAAACTCTAGCTTTTTTATTTCCTTTCTTAAATAGATTATCTCCGATAAACCCAAAGAAAATAGTCCCAATAAGAGTGCTCAATAGGATTAATCCTAAAAAAATTAAGGATATATCTGCGGGAATATTATGATATTGTTTCATATATTCAAATAGCAAGAATAAAATTATTCCAGTTGGGATCGTATCCACAAAATTTATGATTAACCACACATTTGATTTCTTTTTGAAAATCCTTCGCAAGTCAGAAATTTTAATTCGATAAGAATATTCTATCATATCTTCTTTTACTAAATGAGAGTAATCCTTCCCAATTCTGGAAGGTTCTCTGAAAAATAATATAAGAATAGTTGTTATCACCCCAGCGATTCCCGCATTCAAGTAAGATATTCTCCAATCAATAGGCCCAGCAAATGTTGCAAGGAGTAAACCGAGCGCCGTCCCTATTAAGGAAGCAATAGAAAAAAATGAAAATCCTTTTGATCTCTCTGTTTGGGATATGAGATCACCGATAAGTGAGAATATCGATGGTATAACCGCTCCAAAAGCAAGACCATTGATGGAAGTTAAAAGAAAAAACATCATATAACCTTGAACTCCAGGGGGTATAAAGATTGTAAGAATTGAAAATATTGAAAATAATACACTTCCAAAGAATAGAATCCATTTTCTTATGATCTTATCTGCTAGATATCCGAAAACAATTATTGAAATACCTGAGATAATCGTATAAAAAAAAGTTAATACTCCTAAAGGGCTAGTATCGCCCCCAAAACCAAAATAATTAGAAATAAGTTCTAAATTGGGAGAAATCATATATTGAGTTGAATAGACAAAAGAAATGATGATTATGAATAATAAAATCGATAATAAAGAAAAAGAACGGGTATTTTTTTCCATAATACTGATTAGAAATAACTATATTAAAAAATTTTACCTCTTAGTTTCATATAGGTATTAAAAAAAATAAAAAAAATTAAAAAAGAGATTCAGAACATAATTCCCCATTTTCTTCAAAGCAATCAAATAAAGAATCAAGTGAATCAATGTATTTTGACATGGATTCATACCATTTTTCAAGAAGGAAGGTCATCCGTTTTTTAATTTCTTTTAAATCGTACGCATTATATATGTATAAATAGCCTCTCTTCTTTGTTTGTTTCAAGTTTTTTAACCTTGAATACTTTTTTAAACTCATTGATTCTCTATTAATTAGATTCATGTCATATAATGATTGTAATGCTCTTTGGAGGGAACTTCTATCCATTCCAAAAACTTTTGTTAATTCTGAAGTTCCTACATTTTCATGGTTTAATAAATATGCGAACACATCAGTTTCTAAATCATTTAATCCAAGAATACAATGGAACAATTTATTGCTTTTAAAAACTTCTTTATCTTTTGCCTTCTCAATATCTATTCTTTCCATATCCTTTAATTGACTTGAGATACTTTCCATTCACATCATCATTTTGAGTAAATTTTTAATAATGAAAAAAGTCTAATGATTATCGTATTTCGATTTCAATTTTTCAAGCACTTGTTTCATATTATCATAATTTGTAGTTCCGACGATTTTATGTATTAGATTATCATTCTTTACGAAAGCAGTCGTAGGTATTCCTGTAATACCAAACCTTTGTGCTAAACTACTATTTTCATCAACATTCACTTTCGCGAAGAGAAAATCATGTGGATAATCATTTTGAAGCTTCTCAAAGACCGGGGCAAAGATCTTACAAGGTGCGCACCATTCTGCCCAAAAATCTATGATAACGATTTTATCAGAATAATCATTTATTAACTTTTGATATTCTTGAGGTGAATGGATTTTTACAATGCCCTGTGGCAACGATTGAAGTTTCATATAACTTTCAAGCTTCTGTTTCCTTAATCTTTCTAATTCCTCATCAGACATTTGATCACTATTTCCTAATTTAAAGTTTTCTTATTTTGTAAAAGTTATGATGAACAAATCCACAACTTTATTGAAAAATAATTAAAAATGCTTTTTAAACTCTTACATATAGACCACTAAATTTCTTGAAACTACTATGAAAAAAATGATATCTTATTGGTTTAAATACAACTATTTTCATAATATTAACAGAATTTGAGAAACCAAACTTAGTGAAACATAAGCATGAATAAACCTTATTTTTGTACAAAATGTCATCGCAAGCATGTTAGGGGTCAGATTTATGAAGATCATATGAAATTTAAAGAGAAAAAAAAAGAAATTCAAAAAATAGATAGTTTCATAATGAAAGGTAAAAAGGGGGAGAATTTGGAAGTTAGAACGAAGGAACTAAAACATTCCCTTAGAATTAATATTTATAAACATAAAGAGCTTGCATGTTCGACAAATTTAGAAATTCGGGAACATATGTTAACAAAAAATCATATTCGAAATTACATTCATAACAATTGTGTTTAGATAGTCTTTTTCTTCTTTAAATTGATTCATAGAATATTAGGTAAAAAACAGATAAAACCAAATAACCTATGTTTGAATCATCTTACTAGATCATTAGTTTATTTTTATTTTTTAAGAATGAGTATGCTTATTTTAAACTAGATCTTATTTGCTATTAAACATTTATATCGACATAATTTGTGGCGCTTTGGAGAGTTCTTAATGAGAATGCAGAGACAAGGATAAGCTCACCCTTCTATCCTTCATAATTGTACACCTTTGCGTAATTCTCCAGGTGCTAAATGCGAAAACCGCAAGTTTTATATTCTTCAAATCCATTGTTTATATATGGAAGTACCGCACGAACATGGGGTAGAATTAGAAATCCGAGAGCATTCGGATGCAGATTTCTTTCCAGAACGGTGTCCCATCTGTAAAAGACGAGATATCATACGCTTTACGTACAAATACCGTACAATTCAAGATTTGGGAGCACCTCATCTCTGTCGCAGGATTCGGTATGAACGAGTGTTCTTTAAATGTAAGAACTGTGAGAAAATATTTACTATTGAGCATCCCGTTATTGGAAAGAATTCAAAATATATGCATGGGGTCATTGAGTATGCCGCTTCTCGTGTATTGGAACGTGGAGACTCGATCCGAAGGGTTACAAAGGATTTAAACGAACTCCATCATGTGGACGTCTCGGTAAGCACTGTTGAAAATTGGATAAATATATATGGAAAGAAGGGAACTATTTCTGAAGAGTTTTCCGAAGAAGACCTTCCTGATAATTTTTCTGGGTTTATATCGGTGGATGGAACGTTTAAATCAGTGAAACTTAAAAAAAACGATCACAAAATGGACCCATACACGGCGGATTATTAATAGCAACGGATACCGTGAATAAAAAACCGATAGCAGGAGCGTTAGTTGCCGGAGAATCTAAAGAAGAATCCACCTTTTTTCTAAAACGCTTAAAACAATGGATTAATAAACCAGTGTCTCTGCTAACTATCGATTTTTCTACTCGTATTTTCGCGGGAGTACAAGAAATATTTCCGCATGTCCCTGTCCAAAAATGTATATTTCATGCAATTCAATTACTTACTCGCGCATATATTAAAGAATTAACACGTATGAAGCGTGAGCATATGTTACAGCATATTAAAGAATGGAACTTGCTACGCAAGAAGTCCTTGGAATTAGAAAAAGGATCTATCACACAGATTCAATTGAATTTGAAATTTAACGATACGAAGCATTCCCTTTCTATCTATGATTCTCTTCACACAATACTCTCCCACGACTCTCCTCACATGATTGAATCAAACCTCTCCACTTTTTTCACAAAGAACATATTTCTCACCTGGAAAGGGCACAATAGGTTTCTAAACGCCTATAGAAAAATATTCGATACCCATCAATTCACCTTTAGCCAGAAAGCGCTTAAATATATTATTCCAATGATCTTTAAAGCGTGGAGGACTGCTATTCGATCCTCACGTCAAGAGCTTGAGGCTACAAAAACAACATTTAATCGCGCAAAATATCTAATACTTATGAATCCCGATAATATGGAACAATTCCATAGAAAAGAGCTCCGGAAAAGCTTGAAAATGTTTCCATGGCTTCGAAAATATCGAAATGTGTTAGTAAAGTTCTATTATCAATTTAAAGTCTCTCCTGATAAACGACGCTCTCTAAGGTTTCTGTTGACCATACTTTCTGAGAAATCTCATCCTTGGTTGAAAAGTGCCGTCCATACCCTCATAAAAAATGAAGAGA
>JAWOFX010000006.1:0-25203 GCA_046497275.1 Promethearchaeia archaeon
TATTTTTCCTAATATCTATACCGCTATTTTTAATTGTGAAAGAAACATTAGAAATAGAAAAATAATTAAAAAATTCTTTTTTTTTATTTATATTAATTTTTCAAACGACATATTTCATAGATTCTTTAATAAAATGGAAATTAAAATTTGTTTGATTTATCTTCTCTGCGATTCAACGATTATTTTAATCCATTCTTCCCTGTTATAATAGTTAAACGCATCGATAGCTTCTTCAAGTGTAATTCTCTTAGTAATTAAACTTTCAAGATCTAATTTTCCAGAGGCAATCATATCAAGTGCTTCATCCCAATAATCCTTTTCTGCTTTGGAATTTACCATTGCTTCAGGATAAATTAACTCAACTCCTTTTTTTCTGCAATTGACATAAGGAATATACTGCATTTTTTGAGCACCAAATACTACAACACGATATCCTGGCCTCACTAAGTCTATTGCATCTAATAATGTATCATTCAAACCAACCATCTCAAAGACTGCATGTGGTGTTCCAAATTCTTTCTTTATCTGATCAACAACGGTATAATTCCCATGAGTAGAACGAGAGAAATCATTGGGATTATAAGTCTCAGCACCCCATTTTTCAGCCAACTTCCTTTTATGATGATATGGTTCCGAAGCAGCTACTTCAATCCCATTATTTAATAAAATTTGTGTTAATATTAATCCAATTGGACCTAAACCGAAAACAACCGCCTTAGGATTCATTGGTATTCGTTCAAATTCAGCTCGTTCAAAACAATTAATTGCACACCCCACGGCATCAGCAAATGAAATTTCATCCATTGTCATATCATTTCTTACAATAGGGAGTGCTCCAGTTTTCTCATCTTTTCCATGTCCTATGACATTTACATATGTTGAATATTCTGCATAGCCTTGTCCCATCCGAGCTAAATGATCTCCCTCATGAATCCATTCTACATTCTTACCTACTTCTACAGCAATAGCGCCAGTTTCATGACCATGCCCTCCAGGTTCATTAGCTTCTATCCAATGCCCCCCTTCAAAAATACCCACATCACTGCCGCATATTCCTACTGAAATTATTTTTGCTAGAACATCATTAGGACCGCATTTAGGAACCGGAACTTCTATTAATTCAACCTTCCAAGGTTCGGGAAAGACTAATGCCCTCATTTTTTCCTTCATAACATAACCTCAAATTAAATAAGATAAAAAAATAAAAATAATTAATTATCTGCCCTTAATCCCATCAATTAGGAGTCTCAACATGATTTTAAGACTTAAATCCAATGGTTTGGGTTTAACTTTCCCATGTTTTTCTGGATCATAATCCTCATTCACTTCTCGAACCCATTCAAGATAAGATATATTTAATAGATCTTCTATATCAAATTCTTTTATTAATTTCTTAGCTATTTCATTATAAATTGAAAAATTATCTACAATACGAGATTTTTCTCTATTCCCAATAATTATCAATGGAGGGAATGCAAAATGATCAGCAAAATTTTGAACTTCATCTGGAGGTTTATCTCCTGAATAAGGTGATAATACCAGTTCAAATGATATTTTTTGACCGCTGAATGTAGGAGCTGTAGAATGATATGTTCCAAAAAGTTGAGGAATTATTTTTTGAGCATGTCTGGAACCTTCAGACCAATAATTAAAATGTTCTCCATAATAAGTACCAAAAGGGTTAATTCTAATTTGTTGCCCTCTGAGATGAGTATCTCCAAAACCCTTATCTTTGAGTTTTATGGGAGAGAAAGCAAAATTAGCGGCCTTTAAAGCGTTAAATCCAATTAATAATCCTTTCTTCTTATTTGTTATAGCCATCCAGCCATCTGAGATATTTGCAACCATACATCCAATGTCAGAATTCTTAGCATCAACTAGTTTCATATCACAATCAAAATGAGAAACATATCCCATAAAATTCTTTTTCCAAATTCTTAAAGGAGTTTCTAAACCGATAATATTAGGTTTAATTTCACAGGGCATTACCTCTCGCCATCGCTCGTCCCAGGGATCTTCAACAAATGAGGTTCCATCTTCACTGCATCTTTCACCTTTAATATCACATAAATTCATTTTAACATCAACGAAGATTTTATCTAAATTCGAATATAATGTAATATTTTTCTCTACGTGAACTAATGCACCCTCTATTATTTCAAATTTAGAGATAAGTTTGATTTTTGCTGAAAAACCATCATTTCCATCTCGTAAAACAACAATTTCGTTTTCATTTGATGAATATCTTTTAGCTTTCTTAGGATCTCCGAAAACTACTGCAGAATCAAGAAAATTCTTACAAGCAAATTCCTCATTCTTAAATTGTAATGAATTTAATCTTCCCTCTTCATCAAAAAGTATCGTGATAAATTCATTGGATATCTCTTTTTTGCTTGCTCGTAATTTATTTGTTTTTGAAGCTTGTTTCTGCTCTTGGAAATTTAAATTTATTTGATATAAATTTTGGTCAGAAAAAGCTGAAGAGTTAATAATTGCCTCGAATATAAATTCAGATTTTTCATTTTGTTGGTATAGAGAAAAGCTAATATTATCTTTTATTGAAAGGGTTTTTGCTTGATTAGCGATTATTTGGTTAATTTGTTCTGGAAGAGGTGTTTTTATAAATATCGGAGTATTTATACTTAATTTTTCCCTCTTAGAGATACCACGATCTATTATAGGAATAATAGTTAGGAGAAGATCATTCTCTCGCACATTGCTATAGATTTTTGCCAGAGAATTTTCTATTGCAATTTGGAGAGCTTTATTAGCCGCAAAATGAGAACGAATTGCATAATTCATAGCAGTCTTTCGTCGATGTGGATGTTGGAATGGCATAGACATACCAAAATTAGTAGTAGAGGCAAAGAGTATCTGGTTTTTAATATAAGTATCTGCAACATCGTTCTTATCATGAATAAATCTATTTATTTCTTTATCTTCTTTAGTTAAATAATTTGATTTTAAGGTATCAGTAATACATTTAAACCATCGTGCTCTTTGTCCAATAGTCCAAAAGCGAGTATTATTATATTTCTGAGCCCAATTATAAAAACCATTCCAATTCCCGTCAGCAGCATCTTGTTTAAGAATAGTTCTACCATAAACCTTCATTTTTGGAATAACATCAATTAAATTGCCAAATTCAACGTAATCGTAAGCATCGACAATTTCAGCAAATTCATCCAATCCCTGTGTATTAGGCATCCAACTTAAAAATTTAGGTAAATTAATTCCAATCCAATTGTCATAATCCATATCAAAATTAAGAAATAGAAGTGCATGTCCTTCAATTAAATTCTTCTTTTGATAAATTCTAATCTTCTCAAACCATTTTTTCAAAGAATAATAATCAAGGATATCACCAAATCCATACATTGGAATCATCAACATAGATGCATCTGAGACCGCAGATTGAAATTCAACTAATCCATATCTTTGGTTCGCATCCAATCTTGGATTTAGAAAGGGGCGCCCCACATCAAAAGGATAAACTGAATAATAAATCCCTATTCCCTCTACCCCTAATTTATTATATTGCTCGATCATCCCTTGAGTAAACATGGTTTCTTGAGTTCTTGCATAGGGAACCACTCGATCGCCAAATAACTGATTCACCCCCATTCCCATAGTATTTTCTAAAAACCATTTATGTTGTATTTCAAATTGTTCTGTATCCAAAATTGGTTGTGCCACATTTCCCCATGATCCAATTAAAACTTCATCTTTTCCTGCTTTACATCGTTTAATAACTCTTTGAAGGACGTCTGGTTGAAATTCTTGTTGTAATTGAATTGACCAAAAGGTATCTGCATAGTCCCAAGTGAGACGTAATTCTCCATTACAAAGCCCTTGGTTTTCAATTTCATCTATTTTATCAAGAATTGCTTTCATAAGTTTCATATCTTTTCCAAACCCTGTTGGTCCTCGACTATCACCTCGATAGGAATGATAATAATTTATATGGGGCGAAATTACAAAGTATATCTTTTTCTCTTCTATATCCAAAATTCCTCACTAAATCTTTTCTCTAAATTATAAAAATTAGTGATTGGGGGGTTAAAAAAGTTAAGAGCATTACAACTTTGACAATAAAGAAAGGATTCTCACGAATTAAAAATATTATTTAAATTATAAATAATATAAATATAATCTAAAAATAAACTACTTGTCTTCTAAATTATCTTCTATTCTTTCTTCTTCAGTTTCGTCAAATTCTTCTTGTTTTTCGCTATATTCTTGTACTTTTTTCATAACCGAATCTTCAGTATCTTGCGGGCTGGGCATGGGCATCTTTTCATATAGTTCGATATATTTAACATCATCAACTTGATCCGAAATATATGTCTGTAAATCATTAGCAAGTCCAAATTTGAGGTAAGTAAGATTTTGGAATAGATACATTTTAGGAATTGTTATCTCAACAGTTTTATCTTTTTCATCATATTTTATTACAAAATCTTCAATATTATCAGGTGGAATTCCTTTATTTTGCATAAAATATTTAATCTTTTCATCAAAATCTTCAATCTTATCTAAAATCTCAATATTATAATCAACATTTTGACCGGCAAGAGGGTGATTATAATCAACTAAAACTTTCCCTTGAACGATATTTCGAACTCTTCCCCTTTGAGCCCCTTGCTGTGTTCTTCTTGTAAATTCTTGACCTATTTCTGGAGCTTTTCCGTTATTCATTCTTCGAAATTTTGCTATTCCTATCCTGTCAATTTTATTAGGATCCCTCTTTCCAAATGCTTTCTCAGGAGGTATTCTTACAGACTTCTTTTCGAAATAATTCATATTTTCAACCGTTTGCATAAGACCTTCATTTAAAAAGCCAGGTTTTCCAACCACTACAAATTCTGGAGTATATTGGCCTTGTTTTGCCTCTTGTTCATCATAAATTCCTACCTTTTTAGCATCTTCTTCAGAAGAGACTCGGAAAACATTTCCCCTCCGTGTTTTTCCAGTAATTTTAACTAATATGAAATCTCCTTGTTCTATCTCTTTCCCTTCTAACCTTTTTCTTTTTTCTTCTTGTTTTTTTACCTGCTCTTCAATTTCTTTCTCTTCTTCTTCAGTTAAGGTTGGTTCTTCCACTTCGGATTTTTGTTCTTTTTCTGGCTTTTTCCCTAACATTAATTTTGCTTCTTCAACAAATTTAGTCGCGCTAGCTTTTCCAATACCCTCAATCTTAGTTAATTCATCTACATTTGAGTCAGCTAGGTCTTCAACTGACTTAATACCTGCTTTTTTTAGATTTTTGACGGTTTTCTTTCCACAACCTTTGACATCTTCTAATTTAAAACTCATTTGAATTCATTCCTACAATTTTTATTATCGAAAATCAATTATTTAAAACAATTTACCATAATTTCTAAATTTTACTTTTTGTGAAAGTAATAATGAAAAATTAATTGGATATTTACAGCTTAAAATTAAATTAATTGACTTATGAAACAGGTTTCCATAAAATCTCTAATTCATCAGCATAATTTTTAACATCAAGCATCTCCTCAGAGGTTGGACGACGATTTATTTCATCAAATTTATATGCATGATATTCTGGACGATACTGTCCCATAATGTTCACCACACAGTTAGGAATTTCATCCGCCACATAATCTAAAATTGGTTTGGAGCAACATTCAACATGGTTAGGCATGACTAAATGTCTAATTATGATCTCTCCGCTTCCTTCATCATGAATTCGTTTAAGATTCCTTGTTAAAATATCATAATATCTCTCTATTCCAGAATATTTTTGAGCACATTCATTATTACCATATTTGAAATCTGGAAGCCAGAAATCCATAAAATCAATTATCAAAGAGAGTGCTTTATTCGAAAGAAAAAAATTAGAATTCCAAAGTTGGCAGATATTGCTATTCTGAAATTGCAAGCTGGCTATGATTGTGTGAAGATTGGGGATAGGATCTCCTCCAACATAATTTATATTGAGCGCTCCTTCCTTCGCTAGTTGCTCTGCTGTATCAGCAAGGTCTTGAGGCTCTGCTTCTCGTGCAACTTCGGAAATATCTCTTTTCCCTTTCCATGCTTGAGAGATATCATAATTTTGACAGAATACGCAACCAAAATTACATCCTTGAAAAAAAATAGTACCTGATGGTACTAATACACTCTCTTCTCCATAATGCAGAAAAGCAGATGTGATATACGATTTTTCTGGTACTAAACAAAATCCTTTTTCGCCATTTATTCGGTTAACTTCACATCTTCGCTCACAAAAAATACAGCTTTCAAGATATTTATACGCTAAAGTACTAGCTAAACTAATTAAATTTTTTTCTTGAAACTTTCGTAGTTCTAATTCTTTTTCACTTTCTATTATCAGATCATTGAATTCATCGGATTTTTGCTTCATAATTTGTTCTAATTCTTCAATTGTATCATCTTGCTTAAATTCACATTGTAAGGTTTTTGCGATTAAAAATCTTGCAGTTTGTTTTCCATCGATTATATCTCGATATCTAGAAAAGCGTTTCCTAATTTCTGATATTTTCCACGCTGAAGATGCATCCGGCCGCAGAAATCTAAAAGACATATTATTTAGTAATTCATCAACAATATATAATTAATTCGTTTAATATTTTAAATATAAAATAAGAACTAAACCAATAAGATCATTAAATGTATGTCTATAATGAGTATTATGTCTTAGATTTCAAAACAAAGCCATCGAATTACATTTGTGAAGAACTTCAAATTATCTCCAGCATCTAAACCGAAGTCGTTATCTTCAAGCATAAATTCTGAAGATCCAATGGAAAATGCTCTTCCATTATAAAAATCACTAGTAGCACATACGGGAACGGGGCCCACTAAATCAATTGTATCATCGCTCAAATATTTAAATTCCGCTTTTTCAGAGGTCATTATTATATCTTCTGCATCCTCTGTAAGACTTAAGAAAGTGCAGTGAGGTAAAATTAATTCAGTTACTCCTTTTGTAATTGGATGTGTGTATAAGTCCGTAAAAAGAAGATTATGTTTTTTTACATGAAAATTTTCCTTTGACTCATAAATCACACCATTCCAAAATCTTCGTACTCCTGTGATCTTATAGAGTACTCGAATAGATCCTTGTTTCATTGGTATATCAAGATCTCCTCCTTTTCCCGTTGAAAGGAAAAGACCTCCTCCTTCACCAACAAATCTTTTTATTGCCTTTAGTTCTTCAGGAGTAAATTTATCTTTTTTTTTATCTTCAGTATGTTTTATATACCCAATGAATAAGACATCATAGTCTTCTAATTTCCCGAATTCAATTGGACCTTCATTTTTATCTAAATAATCTATTTCATAGAGATCCTCACCTAAAGAAAACTCGGGAAATTCAATCTTTTCATTTTTAGTGAGATCAACTAAAATTCGGTAAGACATAGTAATCGATGATTTGTATTTTTCTAATGTATGTTTATTTAAAGAAATTATCTACTTATTAAATTACTATAATTAAGATTTTTAAACTTTATTCATTAAGTTTTTAAAACTTTAATATCATAATTATTTCCGAATATAGTATTATTAAAGAGAATATAAATCATTGCTTCCTAATAATCAGAAGGTTTAAAAAGTATAATATGAAGAAAAACTTTATTATTTATCGATCGGGAAGAATTCTCGTTCTGCGGGACCGCTTTCCTTTATGACTACAATATCCACTCCGTTCCCTGAAGCTATGTCTCTTTTAATTGAGGATTTTACTGCTACTTTTACTATTTCCTTACCTTCTTCTGCAGATAAATCATCCTTATATTTAGCTTCTAATACTCCATAAGAATAATTTTGACCGCTGCCAACAGCACAAAATTTTTCTGGTAATCTAGACCCATAAGCGCCAATATTTAATACAATGGGTCCTTCTTTTTTGGTGACTCCTCCTAAAATTAACCCAACTTCATATGGAGTAAGTTTATTTCTATATAAAATATTTGAAAGAAGCTGAGCGGCTGACTTCACAGGAATAGTTTTTTGTCTTTCCATCTTATAAAGAGAGGCGTAAGCACGTAATAAATCCACTAATTGTTGAGCATCAGCCACACCACCTGCAGTTGTCATATATAAATGTGGTTGAATTTCGTAGACTTTTTCACTTGTTTTACTAGCAATAAAATATGCCATTGTTGCCCGTTTATCAGTTCCTAACACAACAACATCTTTACAAGCAAGACCCACCGTAGTTGTGCCAGATTTAAAGGTTTTATTATTTTTATGTAAACGAAATTTTTGATTATGTGGTAATTTTTGAAAATTCGTTTCGGAATTCTTCAGAACTTCTTCATATTTCATATTTTCATAAATTAATAAATGGTTTAATAACTTTTTCATAATTTTTTATAAAAGAGAATAGGTTTAACTGAATAAAGATGAAGAATATATGAGCAATTTTAAATTGTTATTTTTACATTTGAGCGTTTTTTATTACGATTACTATAATTATCAAGTTAACATTAAATTCTTCGGGAGATTCTTGAAAGAGGATGCCCCTTAGCCTTCATTTCTAACTCATTAAACCATCCAAATGGAGGTCTTAGAATTTCATAACCTCTATTAATTAATAAATCTTCTAATTTTCTGAGAGCGTTTAAGGCAAATTTAGGAGTGCTTAATTCTGCAAATAAATGTGCAAATGATAATAGAACGATATTTGAAACCTTTAATTGAGAAATGAGTGATTCAATTTCCTTTTCTGATCTTTTTAAAAAATTTGTATCCGTTTGATCACTTTTCTCAATACTTATGAAAAGGACAAGAACATTTTCTAAGCTCCCTTCTTTATTTTTAGCCGTTAATTCTTCAAATACATTGGAGCGGCTTCGATCTGTCGTTTGGTATCTAAAATACTCACAATGAAAAGAAAGAAATCTCATAGATAGAATTAAATTAAAGAATTTTTAAAATTTAGGAAAATAAAATATTACAAATATGCATATTCCCCAATCTCTTGAGAAAATGACTGCATTTAACGAATCTCGATATGGATTAAAAAGATGAGGAACTAAAATTGGATATCTATCAGAAATTCGAATATTTTGATTTCAAATATCTATTTAACTTTAATATTTTTCTTTATTGATCGTCTTTTAAGTATTTTTATAAACTCCTCTGTATTCGGAAAAATATAGGCTATATTATCTCCATCATCTTCGATTGTTATTTCTTTATAATACTTCCCTTTTACTTTCTTATTCAATTCATTAACAATCATAATATAAGAACAACATAATTTACTCATAAATGAAAATAATACAGATGTAATACTATAATAATATCCTAATTGCCAGAAATTGAATAAACTACTTTGAATTGTAAGATTATCGAATAATAAAAGAAACTTAGTTCTTTGATTTAATCAAAAATAAAAAAAGAAAGTATTTAGTATTTTTATTGAGTTAGGTACAAGAATCGTTCTAAATAATACATCCATACTTGTCCGATATTTGTACTAAGAACAAAATCACTGGCATGGCCCGCAAACGGAAATTTCAGCAAACAACATTTAACGCCTTTTTCTTCCATATTTTTTTCTAATTTTATAACATTTTCTATTGAAACTTGACTATCACTCGTCCCTTGGAAGAATAAGGCGGGAGGATCCGATGGATCTGAGATATGAGAAAGATTATATGCATTATAAATTTCTGGATTCAGTGTACGATTTACTCTCAAGAGGGCTGCGGGAGCTGCTGATGGACTATATAAAGGGATAATTCCTTTTACTTCGATGTTTGGATTGAAAGTACTGTTATGATAATCATAATTGTTTCCTAAACCAGCTACTCCTGCTAAATGAGCTCCAGCTGAGCGTCCCATATAATAAAAAGATTTGATATTACCCCCATAAGTGGCGGCGTATTCGTCAACACATTTATTAACAAAAATTCCGATATGACGTATTTGATCTTGAATTGTAAAATTACCTTTTAAATATTCTGGAGTATCTGGAGCTTCCGCAACATATTCAAACCAATCAATTAATCCATACTCAATATCAAATACAATGTATCCTTGACTCGCCAAATATTTACTTGTTGAAATCATATTCCACGTTCCTTTTCCTCCAGACATCCATGCTCCAGGATGTAGATTCACAATTATACTTCCATTTCCAGGTAGTTCATTCGCAGGTTTAATTGGGCTATAGACATCGAAATAAAGAGAGATATTCTCTCCTGTATAGAAGAGAACATCCTTATCTATTTGTACTGAATCTTTCGGTATCGTTAAGAAATGTGATGATAATAAATATGGAGTGGGAAGAAATTGCCTTTTAACATCATTAGGAATATATGTTTCCCAATCAGAACCAAATACTTCTTGGAATTCTGATTCTGCATTTGTAATAGTATAAGGAGTTGCGAAGAAGGACATTAAATTTAATCCAGAAATTGATAATGCGATAAATAGAATTGCGTAAAATTGTTTTGGGTGCGATTTTCTTCTTAAACTTAAGAGTTTCATTAAAATTAAAGAGACAGATACACATAATCCAGCAACCAATACAGAACTCTGAGCAACAAATTCTTCTATAACTATAGTTATTCCTCTAATTTGCTTCCCTCCAACTATTAACATATATATCCAAAAAGTACCGAATAAAAGAATGAGAATACAAAAAACACCCATGAGAAATTTTAAGACTTTAATTTTATTCAATTTTCCAAACCTCCCTACGTTGAAGACTTTTATAGTTTTTAAAAGAGAAAATTGAGCCAAAAATAAAAAGTCCAAAAAAACCGCAGAAAATCAGAGAAAACTGAAGTAAAGGAGAGAACCAATTTGCATTTAAAAAGAATAAACCAGCTACTAAAAGAAGAATAGCAATAATTTGAAAAAATAGATATCCATAACTCAGTAAATTAAGTTTCTTACCCATTTCTGTAGTTTTAACAGTTTTATATTCATCGAGAACAATTAAAGAAATATTAAAAAGCCACGCTAACAAAATAACAATACTCAACAGAAGTCCGTAGAAAAGAATAAGTCCTAAAAAATAATGAAGGATTCCAAGTATAATAGTTGAAATATTAAGTCCTATAGTAATTTCTGCGTAGATTTTAATATATTTTATATTTAGATTCAAATTAGAAACACCTTTTAATTATTTTATAAGAAATACTTTCTAATTAAAACTCAATCTTTAAGTATATAAAATTTTAATTTCAATAAGCCAATTCATAATTTAATAAATAAAGCAAAGAGACTAAAGAAAAAAACTAGTGAAAGAGATATAGAGATTTAAAAATCAATAAAGTATATGATATTTTTTTAAAAATAATTATAAGTTCAAACTTAAAACTTTTCTTAATGAGTATACAATAATTATATTCCAACCGATTTTAATTATCACGTTCTGCTAATTCAAGAGTTTGGCATATTCTTATTTTCTTTATGCATTTCCTCTTATGAGATATAATAGGCAAAATTATATTGGTAAAATATCAGTATAAAAATAGTTGAAAAACAATAAAAACCATTATAAATTAATTATATTAGTTAATATTAAAGGAGAAGTGTATTTTGGATTTTGGATTAATTGGTGCCGTATTTAAAAATGCCAAATTAAATAAACTGCATAAAAAAGCGATTGAATTTGCAGAAAAGAAAGACTTTAAAAACGCAATCGCAAATTTTCTTAAAATTCTCGATGAGCTCCCTGACCATGCAACTACATGGAAAAATCTCGGAACCGCTTATTATGAAGCACAAGATTATGAGAATGCAGTTCGGAGTTTTAAAAAAGCTTTATTGTACGATTCAAGTTTAAATGAAGCTAATTTTGGTCAAGCTTTCGCATTGCTCGCACTAAACAAATTATCTGAAGCTCAACCAATACTTATATCTGCGTTGAAGAAAAAACCTGACTTTGTGATCGGATGGATAAATCTCGCTAAATTATATTGGCACCAAGGAGAACATCAAAAAGCAATTGATGAATTCTTGAAAGCTTTAAAAAGAGAACCCCAAAATGTTGATGCTATGCAAGGAATTGCTGAAGCTTATTTTAGAACGCGTCAAAATGAAAAAGCAATAGAGTATTTTGAAAAATTAACAAAAGAACTACCAGAAAATACTCACGTACTATTAAGATTAGGAGAATTATATGGCAATAGTGAACAATTTGAGCTTGCTCGAGAGAAACTAGCTAAAGCTCTCAAGATTAACCCAAACTTTCACGATGCCTTATTCATGTTTGCCAAAATTGATATTTTAACTAACAAATTTTCAGAAGCAGTAAAAAAGCTTGAAAAATTAGCCAAAACCCATCCCAATAATCACGAAATTTTGTTTAGTTTAGGAACGGCTCTTGGAAATGGAGGAAACGTGTCCAAAGCGATTGAAACGTTCGAAAGTGTGATAACACTTCAACCTAATTTAGCTGAAGCATGGAAATCCTTAGCTGTGTGCTATAATCATATAGGAAACAAAGAAAAAGCCGATAAATGCGTAGCGAAATACAAAGAATTAATATCATAAGAGTTTATATTTTGGGGGCAATTTAGCTCAATAAAGAATACTCACAACTGTTTTAAAGTGGTCTGCTTAAAGCCCTATAAATTTGTTCCAATAGTCAATTCGAAAAAATCTTCGAAAACTTTCCTATGCTCATGAGTAACGTAATTTTTATTTAAGGGTCTCTATGTAATAACAAGTTTATGAATTTCTTAATGCTACTAGTAATAACACAATTCATTATAGATCTGGAGGACATGCTTTTACTAAAGAAGATTTTAAAGTCTTATTAGATGTATCTGATACATTACTCTTAGGAAAGGAACTTATAGGCAATTTCTATATGACTCCATATAATATCGATTTCCCCAATATATTATTCAGCACCAAATTAATAATTTAAAATTTTAATTTCTACTACTTCTATTTTTTTGACAAAAGAATATAAAACTTTATTCAAAAGAGATTTCAAGATTATTTTTGATAGCATATTCTTTAGCTTCCTTATCAGAGTCAAATCTTTTCATAATATAATACTCACCCTTTATTCTTCTACATCCTATAGATATTTCAGTTATAGGTCTTGCTTCATTTTGGGGTTCTAAATAAACTCGAATCAAACAAAATGAAATATCATCTTGATATTCTTTGCATTTTGTACAATGTTGTGGCCCTCTAGCACAATGGATTTTTGGCATCTTTTTTATGATATCAATATGATCCATAAGCGATCATATAGATATTAGTCTGTTTACATATTAAAATACTTAATTATGAAACATTAAGCCTTGTAATTTTGTTTAGAAAAATCTATTTAAATAAATAGAAGTTAGACTTCAACCTCGAAAAAATATATCATAAAAATTAAAAAAAATCAGTGATTTTAGTCTGATCCTTATTAAATAGCCAGTATTTAAACTTGTTTGTAATTTTTCCCCCCCATATTGCATTTGAGTTGTAAATTTCCTCGAAATCCTCAATTTCATCATAAGTGATTTTATTTTTTTTCATAAGTTTATTCATTTTTATAACCCATTTGGTAAAATCCTTGTATAATCTATCATCTGATCTGGATCTCGCCTTTGATTTATGAGTTTCTTCATAATAATCAACAGCCTTTTGAGTAAATCCTGTGAAATAACAATAATTTTGATCATTCCAAAACAATTCGTTCGTAGCTTCCTCATAAACTCTAATATCACAATTCCATACTTTAAGAATCCTCAAATTTGGCAATTGGGCTAAAGTTTCTGGAATTTTTTTTAATGTCTTATTTCCAGATAAGTTTAATCGTTTTAAATTCACTAAACCTTCGATGTTTTTTAGATCGCAGATTTTGTTATTCCGAAGTGATAAATCCTCGACTGAGGTGATGTTATTGATATTTGTAATGTCCTCAATCATATTATTATCCAATCTAAGAATTTTGAGATTAATATATTTTTCAATGCCCTTCAAATCTGTAATTAAGTTATTTGATAAATCTAATTCTATAATCGTTGATATTGAGTCCTCAATACCTTCAATACAGTCTATATCTACGATTTTTTTATCATTTAAAAATAACTTATCATCATCGAGCATACCAATTATTCTTGATTTGTATTTGATGAGTTCAAATTCCTCTAAATTAAAAGCATCAATATTATTATTGATAAATTTAATTTTTGGAAAGGTCGAGTTTTTTTTGTAGTGATTATACAATAATAAAGCTAATTCATTTTGTTTATCATCGGGGATTCTTTGTTTTATTTTTGAAAATATTAATGGAATATGTTTTATATTAAAATTATTGAGAATTCCTTGAAATAGAGAAAAGAGATATTGATTTGAGTATCGTTGCGGTTGATTAAAATATGTATTTAAATTTCTAACAAAATTATCTAAAAAAGAGAGACTTAAATCATCCATAATGCTTTCTAATTCATCGCTAGATAAGTGTCGCAAATAATTTTCCTGTATTAAGTAATTTATAACTGTTGGATGATTACTTGCTAATCTTAAAGCAATCTCCTCTTTAAATACTTTTTTTGCTTCTGGGTCACCAACTTCGACTAATCTCTTGAGTAAAGGGAATGCTAAATTTCTATGTAAAATACGAGTGTCATATCCGTTTTCTGCCCAAGCAGTTATATTAGAACAGTGACCCCAGAATTCAACTTCTGGTGTTATTCCATGCTGTCCCACTCTATTTCCCTCCATTGAGCGATCTAAATGTTCGGCAGCTTTATCAATAGAATCAATATCTTCATAATCTCTTATTTTATCCATAGGGATATTTAATAAAAGGTACATACACTGACGAAATCTTTGATTTTTAACATAAATATTGGTCACTCCATTCTCAAGTTTAAGCTTTATATATTCATTTACTTTATATTCTTTTTTAGGAGATGGATTTCTAACTATAGTGAAAAATGTAATCATAAATAAAACAAAAGTCGATAGAATTATTTTAAGGTAATTCATTTAAACTAAGCCTGGTTTTTTTGATTCTTTCATTTGGATTTTTGATTAGAATTAAAAAGATTTGAAGAAATTTTTTAATTTAAATTACCAGAGAGAGTGGATTTTTCATTTGTTATTTATGCTGTCTTTTCTAATTCTATAAATTTTCTTAAAATTTATCTAAATTTCTTATTATTTCCAAAATTACGATTTTTTTAGAAAGAGAGAGATGTTATAAAAAAGATCTCAAGAAATTTGTTTTTATTATAAGAAATTTTAAAAGTTTCTAATTCTTGCAATTGAAACAATGGATTATGTTATTCATAATAGAAAAAAATTTGAAGTTATAGAAAGTCATTTAGATCTTTCAGCAAAAGGCATTGTGGATATCAAAAATATTGATGGTTTAGAAAAATTATCCGATTTAAAGAGTCTTGACTTAAGTTATAATGATATAAAGCATATCGAAGGATTAAATACTTTAAATGGTTTAGAATATTTAGATCTCTCGTCTAATCAAATTGGTAAAATTCAGAATCTTAATCAGTTACCAAATCTAAGAAGATTATATCTGGACAATAATCTTATAATCAAAATTGAAGGATTAGATAACCAGAAGGATTTAGAAATTCTTGAATTAAGTGGTAATAATTTAAGATTAATCTCTAATATAGACCATCTATACAAGCTTGATATGTTGAAAGTGAATATGAATAGAATTTTTGAGTTAAGTGGATTTAATAATCTAAAGAGTCTTACGAAACTTTATCTGGAACATAATGAGATAACCACAATTGAAAATCTTGATAATTTAAGTAATCTTAAGGTACTCAATTTAAATGATAATGAAATAAAGAAAGTAGAAAATCTAGAAGAATTATATCGCTTAGAAGCCCTAATATTAGGCAATAATTATATTCCTGAGATCTCTGGATTAAATGAACAATTTAAATTAATGCTACTTAATTTCGAAAATAATAAAATCTTAGAAATAAGGGGTTTGGATGATTGTGACGATTTACACATACTTAATCTCTCAAAAAATAAAATTTTAGAAGTGAAAACGGGAGATTTATCAAAATTGAAAAATTTAGTAAATTTAGATTTAAGTAACAATAAAATAAAAAAAATTGAGGGCTTAAAAGATTTAAACCATCTTAGAATTCTCAATTTAAAAAATAATCAAATAGAGAATTTCGATGTTCTAAAATCTCTACCAGAATTAGAAACTGTTTATCTTCAAAATAATGAGATTTCTTCAGCGGAGCTAAAAGATCTTGAGGATGAATTCGAGAACAAATAAATAAGTTTTGAAGAAGAATTCTAAGAAAAATTTTTTCAAATTTGATTATAACTAGGAATTTGAATATAATTATTATATATACACTCTTTATTATTCATAATCTTTTTTAGTATAATTTGGGAATTAACCGAGAATATAGTATTAATAAGATTTAATATTAAATTTGGAAATAGAAAAGACAGTTTTTTTAATTCAGGAATGGATGTAATTTTTTTTTTGATTGGAGGATGTATTGGATTGATAAGTTTTTATTTAGAATTTAGATTTTTTCTAATTCTTATGTTATCCATTCTTTATGGAATGTTAGTTATCTCTTTTATATACTATATAAGAATCAAAAGTAAATGAATATAGGATTTATTGATAATATACGCAATTATAAAAATTTAAATTTTTCTTATATCCTTCTTTTTCCTAGTTAATATTTTAATCATATGAATTTAGTATGGCAGAACTAATTGGTTATTTACTTGCTCTCAACGCGATTATCACCTGGGGATTAGCCTCATTAGTGTATAAATTTGGATTAGGAAAAACAGAAGCAAAGGCAAATTTATTCTTTAGATTGGTAATCGTGTCTTTTGCAACTTTTATTTTTTCTTTATTTTTTGGAGATTATCTTTTTCTTACAAATCTTAATAATCAAGATTTATTGTGGTATTTATTAATGTGTATCTTGTCTGGAGTTTCTGTCACTATAGGAGATCTATTATATTTCTTTGCCCTCAAAAAAATAGATGCTTCGAGAGCATATCCATTGACTCAATTATCTTTAGTTTTTGTGTACCCACTTGCTTTTATCTTTTTTCAGGAACAAATAACATCTTCGATATTAATAGGAGGGCTCTTAATATTATCTAGCGTATTTTTTTTAAGCAAGAAAGATAAACCTAAAGAAAGTGCATTCTATGAAGTTAATGAGAATCAAAAAAAGGAAAAAGATGAAGAGGATGAGATTATTTCACGAGAATTACTATTAGGAGTAATTATGGCTGTCGCAACTGCTTTTTTTTGGGCATTGGCGATTGTGAGTTTTAATCAAGCACGGATATATTCAAATGAAGTATTTACAACTAATTTTATACGTGTATTATTTGGGATGATTATGATTGGGATTTTGGGATTATTCGACCATGACTTTTTCTTAGGGTTTAAAAAACAAAATAGAAAAAATCTAAAATATTTCTTATATATCGGAATTGCAGGATCCCTTTCATTAGGGTTGGCAGATTCTTTCTTCTATAAAGCTGCCGAGATTAATGGTTTAGTTTTAACATCCACTATCACCGCTAATACACCAATGGTACAGCAAATATTCTCTCTAACATTACTAAAAGAAAAATTTCGAAAACGATTTGTAGTTGCTATTGCTTTGATTATAGTTGGAAATTACATTATTTTATTTTTATAAAACATCTCTCTTACTCTTCTTGGAGTATATCAGCAACTAATCCCAAATAGTCCCCATATGCAATAGTATTTTGAAGATCGCCTTCTATTTGAAGATCACCTGACATATAAGCAGAAGTACCATCAATTTCTCCAATCATCATACCTGACATAGTTTCCCAGTTAGCAGACATAGTAAATGAGGGATCTTCCGCCTCCCCTTTGCTAAAATCATATACTCCATCACCCATTTTCACCCACCATTTGAAATCTTTATCCGAGATTATCATTTGACCCACAAATTGATTTATATCCGCTAACTCCTCTTTTAAATCCTCGATCTCTGAGGATGCTTGTTTAAAAAGCTCATTTAAGATTAAAATGTCTTCGGGACCCTCCATACCTTCTTCCATAAGTTTTGAAACTTCTTTTATTAAATTTTCGTCCATATTCTCACCTATTTTATTATATTTAGTTATTTATAATTCATTTATTGTATATAAAGATTTTAATAGAAAATAGCTAAATTTCATGATTTTCTTTTTTGACTTAGATTTAATTATTATTAAAAATTATTATATCTTGCTTTTCTAATTGTAGATGATTTTGAAATGCTTGAAATAGAGATAATATTACTCACAAATAATGTTGTTAAGCCATTTCAGAAATTTCATAAAGAAAAATCTTTAGAATTTATTGAATTTAATAAGTTGCATGTGACAAAATGCCTTGCTGAACATGGTTTGGGATTTTTAATTAATATCTGGGAAAATAATGATTCAAATAGCTCGAATGATAAAAAATTGGTTAAAAAGATCATTTTTGATGTTGGTGGGACAAATCTAACTTTTTTACATAATTTATCTGTTATGGATTTACGTATTAAAGATGTGGATTCCATTGTTTTGTCTCATTGGCATTATGACCATGTTGGTGGATTACATAAAGTATTGGAAGAAATAGAAGAAAAAATTCCAATATATACTCATTATTTTGCTAAATTTGAAAGATTTTTTCGAAGATCTAATGATGTTAAACCCTCTGATCTAAGGGGAAAATCTTATGAGGAAATAAAACCCCTCCTTTTAGATTCAAAAATTGTAAATCAAGAACCAATTGATCTTGCTCTAATTGAAAATCTTGGAGGAGATGTTAAATTTACTACACAAAATATAAAAATCTTAGATTCAGAAAGGTTAAAAATTTGGGTTAGTGGTGAAATTCCACGTGTTTTTGATGACGAGGATTTTAGAGATTATTTCTCATTACAAAAGAATGAAATACTTGAAGAGGATAAAATTTTAGATGATAGATGTATAATAATTGAATTTCAAGACAGAATCATTGTTTTAAATGGATGCTGCCATTCAGGATTGAAAAATACTTTAAAACATATCATCTCCCACACAAATAAGGCGATAAGTCACATCATTGGAGGGTTTCATATGGCGAGCTCCTCAGAAGAACGCTTAAATTCTAGTATAGATTATTTAAAAGGTATACCTAAATATAAAAACGAATTATATCTTTTTCCAATTCATTGTACCGGCGATAAATTTTTAAAAAAGTTGGAGAGAAAAAAGATCCCTTCAATTTATGGATTTGATGTTAGTGTAGGCACTGTTTTTAAATTCTTTTCATAAAATTAACCTAATAATTTTTCGATCCTGTCCATCCCTTCAACGATATCATCATAAGATACACAAAAGGAAAACCTAATATATTCATCTTTCTCATCAGGACTTTTATGTCCAAAAAAGACTCTCGATAATGTTGCCACGTCTGCTTTTTCTAATAAATATTCTTGAAATTCTAAAGAATCTTTAAGTCCGAGGTTTTTACATGCTTCTGTTACATTCGCAAAAATATAAAATGCGCCTTTTGGTTTTAGAGTCGATATTCCATTAATTTCGTTCAATCTTTTATATATTAAGTCTCTCCGTCTCTCGAATTCATCCACCATTACTTCAGAAGGAGATTTATCTTGTTTCATCCCAGCTAATCCTGCCATCTGAATAAATGTTGAAGTGCAAGAAATTGTATTAGTAGCCCATCTTCCAAAATAATGAGCTAAATCCTCATTGACTATTGCGTATCCTAACCTCCATCCAGTCATGGCGAAATATTTGCTAAATCCATCTAATATTATAGTTCTCTTTTGCATATCTGGATGAGCTGCGATTGAAGTGCATTCTAAATTATCAAAAACAATATTAAAATATATCTCATCTGAAAGTATCCAAATATCATTTTCTAATGCGATTTCGGATATAGCTTCCAAATTTTTTTTATTTAGAATTGAACCCGTAGGATTTTGTGGACTATTAATAATAATCATTCTTGTTTTCTTGGATATTTGCTTTTTTAGTTCCTCAATATCATAATTCCAATCTTTCGATTCCCATATTTGAGCAGGTATGGGTTTACAACCATGAACATTTATTATGCTTTCATAAATCGGATATCCCGGATTTGGATAGATTACTTCATCTCCGGGATTTGTACAAGAAAGAATGGCCAAATCAACGATAATTTTCGCGGAAGGAAGAACAACCACATTCTGAGGAGATACTCTAATTTTCTTAGTTTTTGAGGCGAATTCTGCAATTGTTTCCCTTAATTCTGGAATTCCTGCTGAAGGAGAATAATGAGTAAAATTATCATTTATTGCTTTTATTCCCGCTTGCTTTATATGCTCGGGGGTATTAAAATCTGGTTCTCCTATTGCGAACGATATAATATTTTTTCGTCTTTTTTCGGGAAAATTTTGTATTTTTTCAAGTACTTTAAATGCAGTTTCAGTCCCCAGACGTTCCAATCTATTTGCGTAGTGCATAAGTAAAATTAACCTTAATCATTTTTTAATTTTTATTATTTTGGATTGTTATTTTTTCCATTTTCAGAAGGGATTTTTTTAAATCCTTTTGCCAGGACTTTCGAGTTTTACCTATAAATCCCCCAATTTTTCCATTTTTTTTTATCACACGATGGCAAGGGATAATAAGTGGGAAAGGATTTTTTCTTAATATATTTCCTATAGCTTGATATGCTTTACTATCGAGATTTTGACCTATTTGAGAATAACTTGTCAAATCTCCATATTTTAAATTCTTAAGAATCCATTCTATTACTTTAGCTGAAAATGCTGTCCGAAATGTCTTTTCATACGGGATTTGAATGCCTAAATTTATCATCTCTTGAAAGAGATCTGTTTTTTTTCCTTTAAAATAATCATAGAACAAATTTTTAAGTTTTGTAAGCGTCCTTAAATCTTTAGTCCTTAAATTGCCAGGAACTTCAAGGAAATTACTTTTTTTAAAATGATCTTTAATAGATTTGCTTTTGTCAAGAATCTCAACTGAATTGAGAACTATAGAACCATTATTCGTTAGTATTTCAAAGCTAATAATGATATTGATATCAAATTCTTCTGGGTGAATAAACAAGGCAAAAATATTTTTTATCATAAATTCATTTAGGTTTTAAATATTATCGAATCGTTAATTATTTAAACCAATTCTCTCTTATTAATGATAGTTTTAATTTAAATAAATTTAAGATAGAGACGTGTTTCTAACTTATATAGTTACAAATTATTGAAAAATTAGAGAAGAGAAATTATGCCTGATGATTTAAAAAATGTGTTGGATGATATTGAATCTAGTGAGAAAGAAACTGCAAAGCTACAAGAAAAAATAGCAAGGCTTACTCAATTAGTAAATAGACAGAAAAAAATAATCGATGAGCAAGAACAATTAATTGACCAACAGAAGCAAGCTTCGGGAGATATGGTAGATATCCCTGAAGATGTCGTTCAATTGAAAGAGATAATTGGAACTCAAAGAGCTCAATTAAAAGAAAAAGATATGGAACTTGAGCATCTCAAAGGAACTAAAGCACAATTAGAAAAAGAGATTGAATTAATGGGTCAACAAACTAAGCCTTTAGAAGAAAAATATAATCAATCATTCGAAAAAATTGGAGAACTAAAAGCCGAAATAGCCCAACTAAAATCGAAAATAATAGCGAAGGACGATAGAATAAAAAATTTGGAGATAAAGGTTCAAGAATTAAAATCGTTTTCTGATAAATTAAAAAATGATTATGCTTTGGAAATTGAACAAATTAGGGAAGAGAATAAAAAAGAAAAGGATGAATTACAGTCTCAATTAAATGAAATTGAATCTGCATTGCTTGATAGTAAATTGACTTCAACTGAAAAATCTTCCGAAGCCAAGGACTTTGCTACAAGGTTTAAAGAAGTCAAAGATAAATATGATTCATTGATAAGCAAAGTTGAAGAACTGAGGGATAAACTTAGAGAAAAGGAATCTGAATTCAATCAATTAAAAGATAGTATAATTGATTTAAGAAATTTTAGGGAAAACAACATTGATAAAATTGTTCAATATGACCGACTCACGTCATTAATGGAAGAAGAAGCCCTTTTTAAAGCTTTTCTCATTATTAGAGATATTGGTGGTAAAGGAATTTTTATAGACGATTTAAAGAGTTCTTTAGGGGTACCGATTGTAGTTGCTAAAAAACATGTTGATAAATTGAAACAGAGTCATTTAATAGAGGAAAATCAGGACGGAAAACTGGTAGTCAGGTCCGCAGAAGAAACTGAAGTGAACTGAAAAAGATTAATCTACTTTCTTTTATTTTTAAACTAAATTTGTTATAAAAAGAAATTTCCAACAAAAACCATTATTAAAAAATTATTATATCTTCGCTAATTCATCATATAATTCAGGAAGTATCGCTCGAAACTCTCCCCCTTCAATTTTATCAAGAATAGAAGCTGCTATTTTCTTTAGCATTTCTCGGTAAATTTGAGGCTTCTCATCCCGACGCAGTAATAAAGCAACAACATAGTTCTCAACTGAGATATGATCTTCTCCTACTCCCGAGAAAAAGGATACAACTTTGTTATTCTTTAATGATATTGACGCAAAACCTGGTTTTAACGATTGATATCGATGTGAACTATATACTTGGGTTAATAAATTATTGGTAATTTTAAGATTGTCCGGGTAAAAACCTTCATTAATCGGGCCGATCTCGTTGTCCCACCTAATAACAAGAATTCCAACTGGCAATTTTATAAGCACCTTAAGCTTGATTTAACTAATTCAGATTTATAAAATGTGATGGGTAGTATAATTTTATCATTATAATATTTTTTTACCTTATATAGTTATTTAATTGTGAAAGGTAATAAATATACCCAATATCAGTAATTCAATTTCATTTTAAACAATTTTGAAAATAAAAATGTTTTAATTTATCAAAAAGGTAAAATACCCATTTACCACTAACTGAATGGTTTTTGGAATTTCTAAGCAAAATCATTCCTTCAATCATTTAGTTTCTGTTACAAAGAATGGGAGAATAAAATAAAAATAAACTCAATATTTTATACCTGTTTTCAATACTTCGGTTATTAAAGGATTTTTATTATCCACCATTTCCTTAAATTCTTGATTTGTGTATACTAAGGGTTCAATTGGCAAATCTGTTAGATCTAAAACTTTTTCTATCCTCTTTAGAAAGGGTTCTTTAAAATCTCCCACTATGATTAAATCGATATCACTCCCCTCATGAATTTTCTTTTTAGCAAAAGATCCGAATAGATAAATAAAATCAACTGGTAATTCTGCTTTTAATTGTTTTATAAATTCCTCTATCTTTCCATAAATTTCTTCACGATTTGTAATATCGATTCTGCATAATTTAGGCATTTTTTGGCATCCTCCTCTTCATAAAACTCAAATGGAGCTAAATTTCCAGCAAGTCCATTTGGGTATCTAGTTGGGATATAATATAAATCGAGAGATTTTGCTTCTGATTCTTTTGTAGAAAACTCACTTTCAATTTTCTTTGCTTCTCTAATCAATTCTTTTAATGAATGCGTAAGAATTGAGGTGTATCCATTTTTATATAAAAATGACTTTATACCTTTTTCTGCAGCTTGTTGAGCTTGAAAACAGCTCCATTCATAATTTTGTGTCTTTAAACTATTTTTAGCCGCATCTAAGTCTGCTTTCGCTTGTTTATACCATCTATATCCTAATTCTGATATAATAATCACTCATAATTGCTTTTTTTCTACCTCTCAATTTTTATATAATCCATTTAATCTAATTAAATTAAGTTTTTGCATAGTTCTATTTTAAAGAAGTAAAAAAGAGAATCTAAATACTCGTTGGTAAATTAATGATTTCCTTTTTAAGACAATTTATATTCTTCATCGTTCGAATCCAATCTTTTATCAGAAACTAAGAATAATATGAATCTAATTGATTAAGATAATATGCTTCATTTAATCAATCGCTCAAGATTCACTAAAAAAATAAATCAGCTATTTCTTTCTAAGTGAATAAGTTTTGAAATTCCTCTTAATCTTTAAATACAAGTTAGACAAAATATAAAATACGCAATTAGGTAAAATTTAAATTAAAATCATAATTTTTGATTAATATACTTTCTAAGAATAGAAGATCATACAAAAATTATAATACCATTTCAGTTTTTATAAAAAATAAATAAACAAAAACAAATTGGCGGGGTTACCGAGTCTGGTCAAATGTTTTGACTAGCAATGGTCCTACAGGCTAATGGTCGCTTGATAAATGGGTCAAGACCGATTATAGGTGCTGGACTTAAGATCCAGTGGCAAAGGCCTTCGTGGGTTCGAATCCCATCCCCGCCACACTCCTTTTTTCTTGTATCAATCCTTTAAATTTCCCTTAATTCATCTCTATCAAATTAAGATATATAAATAAGAAAAAACAAGAAAATTCTTGATAATTTATTTATTTTCAATCTATTGGAATGGAGCAATCTTTCTATAAACTTTAAAAGCAATGCAAATAACTTTTTTATTGGAAATGCTTACTAAAGAAAAAATATTGGATGAGTTAAAAAGATTAAAACCTGAATTAGAGGAGAAATATAAAGTTAAATCAATTGGCCTTTTTGGATCTTATTTAAATGATGATGTCTCAGAAAAAAGTGATATCGATATTTTAGTTGAATTCTATAAAGGCGCTGATTTATTTGATTATATCGGGCTAAACTTATTTTTGGAAAAGACATTTAATAAGAAAGTCGATTTAGTTTCTAAACCCGCATTAAGAGATGAATTGAGAAATTATATCCTGAAAGATGTTGCATATTTATGAAGAATTCTATTTATTTTGAGAAATATTGAAAAGAAAATTAGAGTATTCAATTACTATTAAAAAAGAACATGAATTTAAATAACCCATCTTAAAACTTATTAAGGTGTTCTATAGCAACATATTTTTAAAATAACAAGTAAGTTTAAATAACACTTTGATATAATCTAATTAATAATAATAATGGATTGATTAAAAAAATCAAACCGAAAATTACAAAATTTTAGCAGTTAATATTATTAAAACCCGAAATTACTGATTTTATATATTAAAAACTTCTTAGGTTGAGATAATGACGTCTAACACTGAATTTGACCCTGATGTTCATTTATTAGCGTGTCCTTTTTCCGATGGTTGTATTTTACCAAAAAAGATGGAGATTTGCCAATTTCCAGCGTA
>JAWOFX010000042.1:0-6363 GCA_046497275.1 Promethearchaeia archaeon
GCCTCCTTTTTTTCTTGTATTTTTTTCTTGATAGGAATTATATTCTTTTATTATGTTTTCAAACTCTTTTTTGGAAAGTGATACAAAATCTAACTTTCCACCTTCTTGACTGAAATCTACATAATCTTCATCAAATACAACCCATGTATTGTTATTTATCTCTATCCGTTTATCTTTCCATTTCTCACTCATCTCTTTATTCATTTTTATTAATCCCTCTCTCTTTTGTTGTTGTTATTTTACCATATCTCTCGATGAAGTCTAAGAGATTAGGTAATTTTAAATCTTTTATTTTTTTAGGATATTTTGCATATAATGCTTTAGGTATTTTTCCGATAGGTTGTAAATTAATTTCTTTTGTTTTTTTTGTTTCAGGATTATATTCTGTATCATAAATATAAAAATAGGTCCAATTCCTATCTACTACATGTTTGACATTTGGAAAGTCTAATTCTTGAATGAGTTTTTTGATCTCTTTAAGTGCATCTTCTTGGTTTAACGTTGCGATCCATTTTATTTTCTCATAGATTTTTTCTAATTGTTCACTCATATATGGGAGAATAATCATTCTATATTTATAACCTCTTTCTATTAATAGAAAAATAATATTAAAAAAATTAAGATAATGATATCCTTAGTCTATTATTCTTGCAGTTAGGACAACAAATCCTATGGATTCGTTCAGTAATACCCTCTAAATAATGATCTAATTCCTCATAATGATACGAAGTATGGCATTCATAACACCAGAAAACACAATCGTTTAAGGATATTTCTTGTGAGGAGGCATCCCGCTCCTTTTGGGACCCATTTTTGGGTTTTTTTCCAATGGTCATCATTATTATAGAATCTTTTTTTGTATATAAGTCTTTCGACTAACCGAAACATTTATATATCCTAAATCATATCTAGTAACATAACTAAACTAAAAAAATTAAAAAAGTGAGAAAAATGAAAGTAGAGATTAAAGAAAATGTTTTTACTGAAATGTGTAAGATGAGGGATGCATATAGACCAAACCAAGATATTATAGAATTCATCAATGATGTTTTACATAATGAATATGAGGAGGAGTATTAAGATGGCACCAGAATATAACAGAAATATGAAATTGATTTACTATACCAACGGGCAGATTGAGATCATTGAAGATGATCCTAACGCAGAAAATAGAAAAGAACAGATTGCTAATAGAAAGTATTTGTTTACATTTGAGAACAAATATGAATTATTAGATCTATTGCGATCTGATAAACATCTATGGAAAATAATAAAAAAAATATTATAAAAAAAAGAGATAAGGGAGAAAAAATGCATACAAAAAAATGGAGGAATGAAAATGAAAATTGAAATTGACATAAATAGGGAAAATTGGGATCTCCTTTCTGAATATTTCCCTGAATTAAATGATTTAACCGATATGGAATTATCTCAAAGAACTTCAGAAATTATCAATGCAATATTAAGAAGTGAATTGTAAAACCTATATATAATTATAATTTATCGAAAAAAATATTTAAAAATAAAATAATTTTTTATTTCTCTTTTCTGTTTTCTATTTCAGAGAGCAGGGAGACACAATAAAAACAAAAAAGTGAAAAAAATGATAAAAAATAAAAAAAAATCATTTGGAAAGGTTTACTCCAAATGGTTTAACGAAGAAATATGGGGGTATGAAACATATCCCTTTCGTTATATCCATACAGGATATAATGACGGAAGACATATTCCATCTAAGACCTATTATTTAGATCTCCCGCCTGATATAACTGTAGAAAATATAAAAGGTAAGAAAGAGAGGGAACTCGTGAGAAAACAACTCTTTACGGAGGAAACCCCGTTTGATGAGGAGGAATTAGTGAGAAATATCATAAAAGATAATTTCTCAAAATACATAATATCAAAGATACATTTGATCAGAGACCCTGATTCTATCGATCATCTCATCTCTGCGAAGGGATGGGGGATTGATATAAATGGGAAATCTCTCATATATCTTTATGGATATGTAAGAGAGATCCCCAATGAAATAAAAATTGGAGAATTCTTTAATACATTCACTTCAAGAATCTCTACACCCTTGAGGGCACCCTACAATGAAATCGAGGGAGCCATTTCTCTCTATGGGATGAATGGGATCGATATGAAACCATTTATTCCTGAGATAAAGAAAAGAATTATTAACCATTTTCGAGAGTTTTATGCTAAAAGTGTTAAATTAACCCTTTTAGAAGAGAAAATTAACTTTAATATAATCAAAGGCGAATAGAGAAGCCTATTTCTTAATTCTCTAAAAATAAACTAAAATAAAAAAATGAAAAAAAATGGGAAAAGATATAACAATGAGTTTAGAAGAAATGAAAGAAGAATTTGAATATATTAATTGGAATGAGTTATATTTCTATGCAAAAGATCACGATGAAGCAGGAAAGATCGAAAGGAGACAAAAAAGGCTTCCAGACCCTGCAGTAATACATGGTATTTTAGTTCAGAATGATCGTTATCGAAACTTACCTTCACATCAGAAAAGAGTGATTGAATTATATAGTAGAATGGAAGCATTAGTAGATTTTGAGCTTCAAACTATTGAATGGATAGAAAAATAACCTTCTTTTTTTTTATTATATTTTTTTTATTTTTATGAATAGAAATTTGGAGTTCCAAATCCATTAGATTTGAATTTCCCTGAGGAGAATTCTTGAATAATTCCAACTGCACACACATCAATAAAAAAGAGCCTTCGTATAGTATCGGAGAGAGTATTTACTTTAATTTCCGAATCATCTTCATAATGTAGATGATATACTAGTCCATAGTTTTTATTTTTGAAATCTAATTTATGATGAATCTCCTTAATCATAAAAAATTTAGAAATGATCCCAAAAAGCTCTTTTTGTTTATCTTCATTCAAATCCTTAAGATGTTCGGGAGAGATTTTAGTCATTGTTTGGATCTCTATCCCTTGTTTCTTTTTAGGTTTGGCGATTATAAAGGTTCTCCCTTTTTTATTAGGATATTGAAATCGAAAGCCAAACTCTAAGTTAGGATCGTGGAGTGTTTCTTTCAATTGACCAATAGATTTTATAAATTTTCTAATTCTTACTTGTAATGTGTTAGGCATACTTATCATATAATATATTTTAATATGAATTTTTAAACTAATTTATTTTAACTTTAATAGTTTTTTCCTGGTATAGAAGTTATAAATATGATGAAAGAATCATTTGTTCAGGAAGGAAAAACTCTAAATGTAGTCTATAATTAGTTCTAAGTTTTTTTGCTGGGATAATTTTATGATCGATTAATGATAAATCATCTTTATTGAAACTTTTCTTATTTAGTTTTTGTCGGAGTAATTTAAATTGATCTATATCTATTAATACAATTTTTTCGAATTCATGTAAACTCACTAAGAAATATGCATCTCCTGATTTCTTCTTGAATTCAATTAATTCCCGGATTTGATGATCTTTAAATCGTGAAAATGAAATCAATTTTCGTTTGGTTTTTTTTAATTCTAATGCGATATTCTTTTCTCGTGATAGTAAAATACGATCTACCGTTTGTTTTGGTTTTTGATAGGTAGGCACATCAGTTTCATTAATCATAAAAAAATAGTGTTTCAAATATTTTTTATATCCTAAATCAAATGCTTTCTCTAATTTATTTGTAGCCATACTTATAAGAAAATAAAATATCAAGATTCATCTTTAGAAAGAGTATGGTAATTTAGTGATTTATTTGGTTTTATAGTAATAATTCTCAAAAGTGCCACTTTTGAGAAAGATATTTAAGTGAGAACTTCCTCTAGTTTCTTGAGAAAAATGACTATTGAAAAAGTTATAGAAGAAATAAAGAACTATAATAACTCTTTAGAAGGAGTTTGGAAATTAAATAGAAGAATGAGGAATATTGAAGAATTCATTGATTTTATCTTAGATTATTTCGAAATGAAAGAGATTAAAGATCGTTTTCATGATGATTTCCTATATCCAAATGAGAGAGAAAGTTATTATCGTCAGAAGTCAGAGAATTTTAATTATATTGAACATTTTCTAAGACATATTAAACCATTTTTATTGTTGGCATATAGATTGTCTTGGAATGAAGATATTTGTAAATCTTTAGAAGAAAAGAATCTTACTGAAGAGTCTATTGAAAATATGATATATAATTTTACTAATCTAGAGAGAACAGGAAGGCCAAGAAAATTTTATGAATTTGAATTAGAAGCCTTTCAGAACTTTAAAAAAAAATATGAAAAATTAAAAGATTTCTATGAAGATAAAGAGGAACAAGAACGAAAATCTTTAATGGATTATGCAAAAGCTATCAAAAAATACAATATAACAAAAACATATCTTCACGAGTTTAGAATTGAATTTAGACATTTCAAAAGAAAAATAGACAAATGTAGTCAATCTACTCTTTACCGATATGATAAGGATTTGATTCTTTTTGAAAAGATTTCGTATTTAGTAGAACTTCTCTTAGATGATTATCAACATTTTGAATATATTATACAGAATAAATTATAATTCTTTTTTTCTGAATCAAGATTCATCTTTAGAAAGAGTGTGATGATTTAGTGAATTATTTGGTTTTCAGTTTTGTTATTTATATTATTGATTTACATAAATCAAGATGAGGGGAACTTTATGTCCATAATAATGACAAGTATTAATTCTATGATTTCCATCATTTCCCATTAAATATCCTCTTTCATCATCCCATATTCTAGTAACTGGAGAAATGGATTCTATATAATCATAAATCCCATCAGGAATATGATGTGTATCGGAATGCTCAGATGCACATAACTCCGAAGATGGAGATAAATATAGAAAACGAATATCAGTTATATCATCCTTACTATACCCACAATCATAAAGCATACTAATTGCATCATAATAATTCTCATCTAAATATACAATCTTCTCCTTTAATGAGAGGGTCTTTGTTCTTGTCTTCAGTTCCTCTAAAATATGATTTCTTGGTTCTCTTTTTGTTTTTGTTTCATCTATATTCTTATATCTTCTTCCTTTGATATGATAGTGTTGTTTATGAGGTTTTACCTTCTCTGTTTTCCCGTTCTTCTTACGAATGTATCCGCTCTTTTTCTTTATAATTTTTGGCATAACTTATCTAATATAAATATAAGTGATTATCTTACTTAAAAATAAAACAAACAGATATTTAAGCATTAATAGAAATAATTTGTTAAAATAAAGTATCTTGTATTTATATTATTGGTTTGAGTTCTTTCTCTATCGCTTTTCGTTCCTTTCTTAAATCACTAATATGATCACTAATATTTATGCCTATTTTTGCATATAAGCTGGGATATCTTTTTGCATCTTCTATCTTTTCATCAATGTTTTTTATTTTAGAAGAATAATTATAAAATGATCTTAATTGTGATAATGCAGGATTATTGGGATCAATTGCCTTTATTCGATGATATGCTTTACTAGATACTTGATGCGATCTACCGTTTGTTTTGGTTTTTGATAAGTAGGCACATCAGTTTCGTTAATTACAAAGAAATATGAACTAAGATATTTTTCATAGCCTAAATCAAATGCTTTCTCTAATTTGTTTGTAGCCATAATTACAAGAAAGTAGGATATGAAGATTCATCTTTAGGAAGAGTCTATTAATTTAGTAATTTGTTTAAAAAAAAAGAGTAGAATTAATTTATGATTACCTAGATCCCCAAACTTTTAATCCAATTAACATATTAAGCATTTCTTTTAGTTCTTTCTTCTCTTCATTTCCTTTTATGATGAAGATCTTTTCATTAATGATTTTCTCTATGTCCTTTTCTTCTAATTTCGCATATTTCCCTTTAAGCATATGTTCACCTCTATCACAATACGATCCTATTTTTTCATTATAAAGGAATCTAGATATTGCTTCTAAAGGACACATTAATACACCAGAGAATAACCATTCTTTTTGATCTTCTGATGCTTCCTTTGGAAATAAGGATTCAGAATAGTCCCAATGTAAAGGCATTTTTCCTTTCTCACCTCCTTTCTGTTTTATTTGACTAAATCCTTATGATCTATAATGAAACATTCCATAAATACTTTTCGGTTATTCTTCTTGGAGAGAATTTGTTTAAAGAGGATTTGGGAGAATATCGATCCTTAAGAAAATTCTAGATCAGGAGTCAATCTATATAGTTGATCAAGAATTCTATATATTTCTTCTGCTGATCTCCAGCAAAAAAAGGTCTTTTAATTTTTTAGATCCCTTGTTCTTCCCAAGTAGCAGGAGTCTTCACACAAAATCTACAACTTAATCTGTTCAAATTCTTTTTTTCATACAAAGGATTAAGTTTAATATTATGATTTTTGA
>JAWOFX010000046.1:0-7897 GCA_046497275.1 Promethearchaeia archaeon
GACGATGCAAATTTAATTGATATCGATCTCATTTCTATGTATTTCTCTTCTTTTAAAATGTTTGCAGGAGAGACAAATATTAAAAATTTATCACATTTGGAAATCCATGGCTCCAATATTAAAGTTCAGATATATTTCAAATTTGAAGATTTTATCATAATTATATTTCTAAATTCTAACACGATTTTAGACTCAAATGAAAAGTCGATGATTATTAATTATTTTGAAGATACGTTTTCCGCATTCGGAGAATCCTTGAAAAATTATAATTCATTAGAATCGAAAGAAACCATTCATAAGTTAACTAAAAAAGGAACTGTTTTCCTCAAAACTCTTAATAAAAAATTTCTACAAAGGCACAATCAAATGTATCTCAATAACTATGAACAAGTTGAGAATCTTAGTAAAAAAATACTTCCCGTAATTCATAATGAAATTAATGAATATTTTAAAAATATAGAAGAGGAGTTATTATATAATTTAAATCGTGAAATTGATAGTAAAATCCAAGATATTATTTTTCAATCACTATCTAAATTAGAGCACTAATATTTTTTCTCTAAGATCAAGTAATAATTTATACCATAGAGAATATGATTGTAAAGTTAGTCCAATAATCGCTTCTCTCCTTTTAAACCCTGTATGCCTGTCACATCTTGAGAAGCTTCTACTACACCAACGTAAGTACCTTGTGGATCGCGTAAAGCATAGTATTCGATAAGAATTTTTCTTGGCTGCTCTTCATAGCCTAACTGAAAGTCGATCCAAAATTGAGCCTTATTTCTTATTCCCTCTTTCATTTCATTTATGATTTTTTCTACTTTATCTAAACTTTTTTCCGGATGACAATTTCTTACATCCTTACCTAATACGGTTTCTGTTCTCTTGAATATCCTGGTTTCATGATGATTCCAACTAATTACCTTGTCATTTGCATCTAATATGGAAATATCCATTGGAATTGTCTCTAAAATTCCTTCTAACATTTCTTTTGAAATTGAACCTATCATATTCTATATTTTCCTTCCTTGATGTTTAAAATTTTCATTTATAATCTATATATTAAAATTACAAAAAGCGTACAAATGAAATTTAGAATAAAAAATATTGAGAATTTCTTTCTCTTTTTTTAAAATTACATAAATTTAATCGATTTTACGAAAAAAACCCAATTTTTATTCCTTTATTCATAAATTGTTTTTAAGCGACTATTTATAAATTAAAGAATGAAAATATTAATCTTATTGCTTCATTTCTCAAATTAGAAATTATATTTGTAGAGGAGAAATCTTGAGAAGCTATCGGAAAATAAGAAATCCTGCTATTTTTCAGGGATCCTTAACTAAACGATCTTATTATGAAGGATGGTATTTTAAATGTGTAAACCACAAATTAAATAGCGTTTTAGCCTTTATCCCAACAGTGGCATTAAATAAAGATAAATATCAAAAGACTTGTTTCATCCAAATTTTGGATGGTATAAGTTCAAAAGTTTATTATATTGAGTATCCGATAAAAGAGTTTTGGGGTTCAAATTCCCAGTTCCTTATTAAAATTGGAAATAGTTATTTTTCCAAAGACAGAATCAAATTAGATATAGATCATAATAACACAACAATAAAAGGTGAAATCACATTTATGGAGCAAACTCCCATTCCTAATTCTTTAATATCTCCAGGAGCGATGGGACCATTCTCATATTTACCATTTATGCAAACTTATCATGGAATCATCAGCATGAATCACCAAATAAGAGGTAATTTGAACTTAAATAATCAAGAAATCATATATGAACAAGGATCTAAAGGCTATATAGAAAAAGATTGGGGTTCATCTTTTCCAGATGCTTGGATATGGATGCAAACAAATCATTTCAAAGAGAAACCTAAGTCTTTTATGTTATCAATTGCGGAGATACCATGGATGGGTTTAAAATTTATAGGATTTTTATCATTTCTTTTAGATGGAAAAAAAATATATCGCTTTGCTACCTATACGGGAGCAAAAATTCGAATAATTGAATTTGGAAAAGATTACGTAGATCTGATAATCGAAGATAAAAAAAATATTCTTGTTGTTAAAGCCAAAAGAGGACGTTCGGCTAGCCTAAAGGCACCGAATCTTGGTTCAATGACCTCAAGATCTATTGAAAGTATAGATTCCACCATTTTAGTTCAGCTTTATAAAAAAGATTCTAAAAATTTTAAGAATGAACTAGTATTTGAGGATAAAGGTAAATTTGCTGGACTAGAATTAATGAAGGTCGAGAATTTGATATAGTTTATTAAAATTATAAATAAATTATTATGAGGAGCCTAAGTTTCTTTTATTTTCTTTTAATCTCTCCTGCTTTTTCAGTTTCTCTATTATCAATCCTCGGGATAAAAGGTTTAATATCAAGTATTGGTGTTTGATCAATCAAATCCAGATTTTTAACCTTTAAAATGTTATTTTTCCTTTCAAGAAGTTTCAGGACAGAAAATCCTATTGGATTTGGTCTTCTAGGCGTACGAATGGTAAATATGCCATGCATTTTATTATCCCTTGACGAGGAGGAGAGTAATGAAATGGGACCTTTTATGAGGTGTAAGTAAGAAATGCAAATAATATATTCATATTCTTCCAAATCTTTCAATCCTTCACTGTATTTTTCATAGATCTCAATTGAACCCTCAACATCGGAATATTTTGTTTGATGGGGAACATTATGATCTTTTTTCAGAGGAGAATGGAGAATTCCTATTCTTACAAATTCTATTTTATCCATATTATTATTAGAAATTTAAATCCTAAAAATATGTATTTTCTAAAGAAACTCGTAATATAATTCGTAAAATAATCTTCTATAGATTATAAAAGTCTAAAAATTTTTCCTATTTTGGATTTTCATTGAATTAGATAATTTTTTCATCTTTTAGTGCTTTTTTAACAAAAGGATATTCAATTAAAGATTCAAATTCAAGATTCGGGATTTTTAGTTTGCTTATATCTTTTTTTTCAAATAAATCAGGTATAATTGCAGCTCTAAGGTTAATATTATATTTTTCTAGAAGCCTTAAGGCTTTTAGTTGTTTTTGAAAGAATTCTCCTTTAGCGCCTGTTATTTTTTGGAATGAATCCTCGTTTACTCCTTTTAATGAAACTCTAACATATAAATTCTTATATTTACTTAATTGCTCCACATAAAATTCATCTAAAAGAATACCATTTGTTTCTAAAATAAACAAAATTTCTTTTGGGATAAGCTCAATAACTTTAAATAGATGAGATTTACATAGTGTAGGCTCTCCACCACTAATACGGATAGATGATTGATTAAATTGTAGTAGTTTTTGACAGACTTTTTTTGGCTGATAAAATTCACCAAATAGTTTTGGATTCCATACTTTTTTTTGAGCCCAACAATGGATACATCGTAAATTACATCCCAGGCAGTCTGCTGTTGCGCAACCTCCATAAAATCTCGTTTTTCTGAAACGATAATATTTTCTTAAGTGATCTTTACACACATATCTCTCAACTTTTTCAGTTAGATCTAGAGGATCAATCATAAATACCCATTTAAATGGCTTAAATTTTTATACAACTAATTTTATCTTTTTATAAAATAGTATTTATCTAAACTTAAATACAGCGTTAAATATTAATGTGTTAATCTTAAGGAGCTAAACATAAGATTTATTATTTTTAATAACTGAGAAATAGTTAAGACAAATCGAGAGATCTAAATGATTCAAAAATTATTAATATGCGACAGCCAAGGATATCCATTTTATACCAAAGATTTTGATTCTGAAATCCCTTCTATTGATCAAGCATTATTGAGTGGATTAATATCCACTATTGGTACACTTGGTAGACAACTCTTTAAAAAAGAAATTGCAAACATTACTTTTGGTACAGGGATAACTCAATCTCATATATTTATTGTTACGAAAGAATTATTAACTGAGGGTAAATCTATTTATTTCGTGTTTTTTATGAAGGGTGAATGTGATCAAAAATTAGTTAAAGATATTTCAACCACAATTTTCATTGAAAATAAAAACATTTTGAAGAGTTCAAATAAATTTGGCGGACAAATCAAATATCGAGTAGATTCTGTACTCCAAAATAGATATTCTAATGTTGGTGCTAAATAATTTAATTCACCTTGAATTTTTTAGTCAAAATTTCTTTTCCTCTTTAAATAACATTCAGCTTAATATAGACTTATAAATTGGATAATTTATTTTACATCAAAAGGGATATTTTTTGACAATATGGAAAAAAAGAAGATTTTATTAACAGGAGCATCTGGTACGGTTGGATTTGCCATTTTAAAAAAATTAATGACCGAATTAGATAAATATAAAATCAGAGTATTTGCTAGAGGTTCTAAAAAAAACAGAAAACTCTTCAAACCATTTCTCAATGAGATAGAGCTTGTTTGGGGTAATATTTTAGATTTTGAAAAATGTAAAGAAGCATTAGTAAATCAAGATTTCATAATACACGCTGCAGCATTAATACCACCTCAAGCCTATAAAGATGAGGATTATACTTATGAAGTAAATGTTAACGGAACAAGAAATATTATAAGTGCAGTAAAAGAATTAAACACAAATCCAAAGATCATTTACACTTCATCTATTGTGGTATATGGAGATAGAGTAGATAGTCCAATGATTAGTAAAAAGGATGAACTGAAACCTAATGATATTTATGGTAAAACTAAAGTACAAGCGGAAAAAATAATAAAAGATTCTGGATTAAAATATATCATTTTTAGATTATCTTATGTTGCAACAGTTAATACTTTAAGATTTGATCCCGTCCTATTTAGAATGCCTTTAGAATCCTCTATTGAAATAATACACCCAAAAGATATTCCTTTGGCAATAGTAAAGTCCATTAAAGAAGAGAGTTTATGGAATAATGTATATAATCTTGGAGGGGGGGAAGACTGTAGAATTCTTTTTCGAGATTATTTAAATGATATTTTAGAGATTTTGGGAATAGGGAGAAATTACTTGCCAGAGAAATATTTTGCAGAGGGAGGTTTTAATTGCGGATATATTTCAAATAATGAATATCTTCAAAACTTATTAGATTGTCAAAAACATTCTTTAGAAGATTTTTATCAAGAAGTAAGAGAATGGATTGGAATTAAGCGATATTTCGCGAGAGTGTTTAGATGGTTTATTAAGAAATATTTATTGAGTCTAAGAGGCTCAGAATCTAAAAGAGGATAGGAAAAATTGAAAAAAGGTAAAAAATTTAGAAAACATATGGAATTAATGCTTTTCTCCCATCAGGATAATTGGGGAATTTTTCTTGATACCATATGTGATTTGCATGAGCTCTAGGAGCTAAGTTTGCGAAGGTCCAACAAAAAAATATTAATCCTGGTAAGGACCAAGTCATTATAGCCCACCCGCCCCACTCTATTATCTCACCTAAATAATTAGGGGAACTTACCCATTTAAATAATCCTCCCCGAGGAATCTTATGAGCATTATCTCCACGTTCTCTTAAATTACGAATAATATAATCGGAATGCAAATTGATTCCATACCCAAATAAAAATACAATAACCCCTGAAATAAAAGCTATATTAAATATCCAATTGATTGAATAATTTTCTGAAAAGTAATATATCCAGCGAGATTGCAGATAAGAATTTATTTTATTGAAAGTCAAACCAAACGTCATAATTACTATTGGCATCTTGTTTTTTCCCCTTATTAAGAAAGGAAATATTAACGCCCTTTGCATATAATGAACCATCCATAGAATTAAAAAGATAATCGGTACTAACATTAAAATTTTATTTCCAATAATAAAATAATAAAAATAGATAATTACAGTAGGGAATTCCATGAGAAACCAACCTAATTTATTATCTATCTCTGGACCCCAATTGTCTCTTCTATGGCGACCATAAGGTGCGGATACAAAAAATAAAATAATAAATAATATTATACTTATTAATCCAAATCCCCATATCAAGAGATTATAGAGTAAATATTCATTCAATATTCTCAAAATATGAAAAATAGTCTATAAATTTATATTTTTTTTGTGTGGGGTAATATATTGAAATATCAGATGTTTTTTCTCAAAATAATTTTTTAGATTCTAAAGCGTGTTTGACACTGCTTCTGAATATATTTTTGATGATAATCTTCAGCTCTATAGAATTCTTTTACAGGTTCAATTTTAGTTGCAATCGGTTTTTTAAATCTTTTAGATTTCTCCAGTTTTTCTTTCGATTCCAGAGCCTTTTCTTTTTGCTCTTCTGAATGATAGAAGATTATAGATCGATATTGCTCCCCAATATCAAATCCTTGTCTATTAAGTTGTGTTGGATCATGTATACTCCAATAAACATCAAGTAAATCCTCGTAAGTTATTATAAATGGATCAAATTCAACTCTTACAACCTCAGCATGACCTGTTTTGCCGCTACAAACATCCTTGTAAGTAGGGTTTTCAAAGTCTCCACCACTATATCCGACGGTTGTTGATATAACACCCTTTAATTTTCTAAAATTTTCTTCCACACCCCAAAAACAACCGGCTCCAAAAGTAGCTTTTTCAGTTTCCATATTAACTTAAAGACCTTCTATTGTATTAAATCTACTTATAATGTAATAAAAGGAAAGAACTAGATTTTAGAATAAAATGTAATTGTCTTTAGTATGTTTTTAATTTCTTATTAAATACCTTTTTAAAAAGCAGATAAAAAAAATTTCTTGACCCACTTTAAACATTTTTTGTAAAATTAAGATATTACCGAATATATTTTTTATATTTTTCACGCCATTTTGGATCAATTTTATCAAGTGCTTGTTTAGCCTCGTTACTAAGCCAATAATAATCACTATTCAAAAATTTTAATATTAATTCCGAATTTTGTTTATCTCCTATTTCACCCAATACTTTGATCAACCCTTTCTCTAAAAGTGCTTTTTGATAAGTATCTTCTTTTTGTTTTATATGTTCTAATTTATTAATAATCAATTTCAGTAGCTCATTTCCAAGAGTTTTTTTTAATGCGTTAAATGAATAAAACCATATATCATAACTTTCAGTTCTTAAATTTTCAATAAGAAAAGGAACTGCTTTCACACTTTCTAATTTGCCAATAGTTTGGATAGCTCTAATTTTTACTAATTTTTTATCTGATTGAAGTAAGGTTAATAATTCTTCGGTGGCTGTTTTGATTTTAAGAATACCAATAGATTGTATTACTTCCATCTTTAATTTTGGCTCTTTAGATTTTAATAAATCCAGTAGTGTCTCTTCGATTTTATTCTTAAATTCCTCACGATGCCATAAGGCAACTAATAATCGTAATGCAGCTAATCGAACATCAAGATCCATTTCATTCTCTATAACCCAAATAAGAGGTTTAATGGCTTTTTTTCCATTGTAATTAAATGCTAATAATTTAGCAGCTTCTATTCTAACTTCTGGATCCTCATCCGAAATAAAATAATTTTCAACTTTTTCAAAATGAGAATTATCACGTAATTTATTTAGGAGAGTAAGAAATTTTATCCTAGTTTCTTTATCGGTGGTAGGATAAATTTTGTGAAGGCGCTCAATTAACTCTGGTCGACCGATATTATTCAATTCATTTAAAAGTGAGTCAGGATCAATCAAGACTTAATTTGAAAAAATATTATTTTTTGTTAATTATTGACATTTCAATATATTCTACTATTCTTATAATGTAAAATGTAGATATTAAAAATTCCTCTTATAAAATATATATTAAAAACTCTTGATTTTTATTCGAACGTCTATTTTTTCATCTTTTTCTTATTAATTCTCCAATATTTCCTTGAATTTTTTGGATGGATTTTCCTTCAGATGCTTCTAAGGCTCCACTCGCAATTAATTTATTTAT
>JAWOFX010000073.1:0-4278 GCA_046497275.1 Promethearchaeia archaeon
TTTTATTTTTCTTTTGAGAGCTCTATAGGTTAAAGAGAGAGAAGTGACAAACAAAATATCCCGAAATCCTATTGTTATGGAAAAATTGGAAAGAGAATTTTTCATTTCAATTATAAATTCTCGAAAAAATTGTATACCTTTAATATCTCCTTTTTCTTCAATTTGAAGGAGAAACCATATTGAACAAATCCCAATAATAATCGCAATACAAAATAGAATAAAGACTCCATTAATATTTATCGATGATAAACTTTGAGTAAAATCTATTTTATATTCTATTGTTTTCAAAAAGTCATATAATGCACTTCCTATAATAGGTGCTATTCCTAAAGAAAAAGAAGTAATAATTGTAGTTATTGCTAAATAAGACGTTCCTTCTCCTTTTGGAGTTAGTTTTAAGCTTATATTTCCAGTTGAGAGAAGAATGCCCGAAGTTGATATGCCTATTAATAAATAGGTTATAATTAATAATAGAATTAAGAATATGCTATTATTGAATATAAAGGAAAGTGAGAATAAGAAAATACAAATAATAAATAGAGGACAGCATACTTTAAAGATAGTTTTATTACTATAAATATCAGCAAGACGCCCCCATAGTCTTAAGAATAACAGATTAGAAATCTGGCTAACAATTGTTAAAATCACTACAAAAGGTAAAGAAAAATTCAAAGTATCTAACAAATATACCACGAAAAAAGGAGTAATCAAATTTGTTCCAAAGCTCCAAAAAGCCAAAAATCCTAAAAGATGTTTATAATTTTTATTTTTTAAAGGATTCAGAAGGAGTTTTGAAAATTTCAATTTATTTTCACGTAAATTCATGATAGGTTCTGGAACTTTATATATATAAAATAACCTTATCATTCCGAAAATAAAAGCGGTGAAAAACAATATAGAATACGAGATTATTTCATATTCAACATAATTATTTTTCCAAAATTCAATGAAATTAGCAGCAATTAAGCTTGTAAAGAGAATAAATATAGATGATATGAATTGTCTTTTACCAAAAAACCTCCCAAGTTTATTTTTTGGAATTAAATCATGCATCCAAGATGACCATGCAGTATGTCCTATGGATGCAAAAAGATATCTGAAGGTTAGGAATAGAATAAAGAAGAGAATTGCAAAATCAGATCTGATAAAGAAAGGCATAAAGGCAAATAATAAAAGAGAGACTCTATATAATAGAAGAAAAGAAAATGTAATTAATTTTCTTTTACGAATTCGTTCAACTAAAAAAATTCCAAATATTTGACTTAGTTGACATAATGCAGGAATTGTGGAGAGAATTCCAATTATTAAAGTAGAAGCTCCAAGAATTAAGGCAAAAGAAATTAAAAAAGTACCTGTAGTTAAGTTTACCATTATTTGAGATGTAAATCCATCTATGAGAACATTATTAAGGCCTTTTTTTAGATCTTCTTGAGTTAAGGTTTCTTTTAGTAAGAATCTCATTATCTTATGCAAATGGTATTAAAATTGCATATTTATTAAATAATTATTAAATATAGGAAAAGATTAATGTTTGATATCTCATTTATTTATACTGTATTAAGAGATTATCAAAAAAAAATTCTATTATTTTGAATTGAAGAATTCTTTAAAATATTACTCGGAATATATGGTTTTTAGTTAATTCATTGGTTATTTTAATAAAAAGGCTTTAATCTATAGAGTAATATTTAAATTTATGTTTATATTTAAAGATAATGTATAATAATATGTGGTTTAAGAAAAAATTAAATTACACAAGTTCAACAACTGATTTCTGTGATTTTTTTTCTTCAAATTCAATTAAGATAAATTGAATTAATTAAATCTTTCAAAAATACCTTATCGGAGGTGATGGTATGTTGAATAATAAAATAAATAAATTAAAAATTAAAAAAGAAAGAATTATACTTACTGCTTGCATTGGTCAATGTGTTCATGTTGCGGGATCGCAAAATTTTATAAATATCGCGGAAAAGTTGGGATATAAATGTATCTTTTTAGGACCCGCTCAACCAATTTCAGACGTAATAAAAGCTATTAAGATACATACTCCAGAAATAGTTGGATTAAGCTACAGATTAACTCCATCAACCGTTGACTCTTTACTTAAGGCTTTTTTCAAGGAGATAGATAAATTGGAGAGCGTTCCAAGTAGGTTATTTTTTGCTGGAACTAAGGAGGTAATAGAGGAAGTTAAGAAATTCAAAAAATTTGATGCGTATTTTATTGGAAGTGAATCACGGTATGACATCATTTCCATTTTAAAAAATAATAATTCTGGAACTGAAGATGATGGATTTTCGGAAATTCCTTCTGATCTTATTAGACGTTTACAATGGAAAAAACCTTTTCCTTTAATTAGAGCACATTTTGGTCTTCCTAGTTTAGAAAAAACAATTGAAGGGATAGAAAAAATAGCAAAAGCAAAAGTTTTGGATATAATTTCCATAGCCCCAGATCAAAACACACAAGAAAGTTTTTTTCATCCACATGAACAGAATAAGGATCTAACTGGGGCGGGAGGTGTACCTTTACGGACAGAGAATGATTTTAAAGACATTCATAAGGCTCGCCTATGTGGTAATAAACCAATGTTACGAATTTATGCTGGTACACGAGATTTTATAAAATTAGCAAAACTCTATGAAAGAACTATAAAGAATGCATGGGCGGCAATACCGCTTTTTTGGTTTAATCAAATGGATGGAAGAGGTCCTTTAGCTTTAAAGGAATCAATCAGACAACATTTAGACACAATAAAATGGTATGGTAAACATTCAATTCCGGTTGAAATAAATGATCCACATCATTGGAGTCTTAGAAATGCACCAGATGCAATTGCCGTTGCTGATATGTATCTATGTGGAATAATCGCAAAAAAACTGGGAGTAAAACACTTTGTCGCTCAATATATGTTTAATACACCCCCAAACATCTCTTTTGATATGGATTTAGCCAAAATGTTAGCCAAAAATGAGCTCCTACAATCTTTGGAAGATAATTCCTTTAAAATCATAAAACAAGTAAGAACAGGATTAGCTAGTTTTCCTTTAAATCTAAATAAAGCAAAAGGACAATTAGCATCTGCCACATTAATACAATTACTATTAAAACCAGATATAATACATATTGTTAGTTTTTCAGAGGCGTCCCATGCTGCGCTACCAAAAGATATTATTGAGAGTTGTGATATTGTCGATCAAGTAGTCCAACGCATGTATTCAAGTAATATTTCATTTAAAAATGAGCATATCGAGAAGAGGAAACAATCTCTAATTCAACAAGCAAAATGGATTGTAAATTTAATTCCGAAGTTAACAAAACATCCTTCAGAACAACGAGATCCTTGGATAAATCCTAATATTTTATATCGTTTAGTCAAATTAGGTATATTTGATGCGCCCCATCTGAAAAACAATCCATTTGGAAAAGGAAAAATTAAAACACGTATAATTAATGGTGCGTGTGATTCTATTGGGATCACTAATAAACCCATAAATGAGATCGAAAGAATCAAACAGATTTTAAATAAATTAGAGAATTTTGATTTTGATGATTCCCTAATTAAAGAATTAAAAAAATTGGAGGTAATTAATTGATGAGATATTGTGTAATTGGAGCAGGTTCTGGAGGCAGAGCCTTTGCTGTTTATTTAGCTTCGAAAGGAGGATTGGTGAATCTATATAATCGTTCTTTTTCAAGGATGGAATATATAAAGAAGAAAAAGAGAATTAAAACAAAAGGAGTATTAAAAGGGTCCTTTGATCTCGAGAAAGTTACTCAAGATTTAGAAACTGCAGTGAAAGACGTAGATGTTATAATGATTGCTATTCCAGCTTTTGCCCATAAGGACATTGCTAAAAAAATCGCGCCCTATTTGAAAACTGATCAAATCATAATATTAAATCCTGGGAGAACGTTTGGTACTATTGAATTTAAACAGATTATTGACGAAAAACGTAAAAATTTGAATGTATATATAGCAGAAACTCAGACTCTTTTATTCACAGCCAGAGCATTAAAAAAACACAAAGTTAGAATATTCAAGATAAAAGATGCTATTAATTTTTGTTCTTATCCTGAAAAAAATAATTTTTTTATTAAAGATACTTTAAATGATATTTTTCCACAATTCCAACCCGTTGATAATTATCTTGAGCTTACATTAAATAACATTGGGATGCTACTCCATCCGACAATCACACTATTAAATTCTGGATCTATTGAAAATGGTTTAGACTTTAAATATTATAAAGAAGGAGCATCAAAAAGAATTTG
>JAWOFX010000176.1:0-33821 GCA_046497275.1 Promethearchaeia archaeon
TTTATTATTTATTTAGTTTTTGAATAACTATTTGAAAATGCATTTAGGTTATATAAATAGTTTTATCTTAATAATTCCACGGTTAACTCAAGATAAGTTTTACCTTCTTATACAGTCAATAAAAATATTTAAATATTAAAAAATCAAAAATATAGATTACAGATTTGTAAGATCTGTGAAATCTAAATATATATAGAAAAGTGAATGTGTATTGTTATGAAAAGTAAAACTAAAATAACAGTGATTTTAAGTCTTGTAATGATAATGGGACTTACTCCTTTGACGTTCATTAAATTCGGTTCGGCGATAGAAGATGATATTCTGGCCAAGGCGTATATTCAAGATCTCGGAAATGGCAAAGAGCTTATGCACCTTGAAGGGACTCCATATGAAATGGGATATCAACAAGGATATTTAGATCCAATAAGCGTCACAAAATTAGCGAGTCAAGATTGGTTCGAAGCAGTTATAATGAATCTCTTGGATGCTCCGGATTGGATTTTGTCAATAATTCTAGGAGATATTATGGACTATGGTCGCTTACAAGACGTTGTTGGAAGCGTGATTGATGATGTGTCCCTTCAACAACTTGCTGCCTCCTCGGGTGATACTATCCACGATATGCTAGAAAAAATGATGGATTTATGTACATTACTCGCATGGGAAAATCTTCAATATGTTCCTATTGAATATATTGATGAGATGTGGGGTGTCTACGATGGCGTGATTGATGCAGGTTATTACGTTCCATTTGATGATATATTGCTTTTAAATATGGGTATGGATGCAATGTTAGCATTAGCATATCCCGTTGTTGAGCCTTGGCTCTTCTGGATGGATTTATTTGCCTTCCTTTCATGCAGCGGTTTTATTGCTGAGGATGATGCAACTGTGGGAGGTCACACCATCATGGGTCGTCATTGGCAATTTACCAGTTATTTAATCAACGAAGAAATGATGTTTATGGAATTTGTCCCTGCTAATGGGTACTCATTCTTGAGTACATCTGCACCAGGATTCATAGGAGTTACTTCTGCGATGAATGACCAAGGTTTAGGTATCGGAAATGATATGGTTCCCGCACAAGATTGCAATCCTGCACGTTTTGGTATGGGAACGCTTCTTACTGCCCGGCATGTAATGCAATATAAATCTCAATTGAGTGAAGCAATTAGTTATATTCAAAATTCTATAAGAGGTGTATCCTGGATCTATGGTATTGGAGATGGGCGTAATGGAGAGACTGGAGGAGTAGCACTAGAAACCTCAGAACATTATTGTTCTGTCCGTTCAATGAGTTATGAACATCCTTGGTGGGCAATATTCTCACACAATCAAATCGAGCACAAAAACGATTTAATCACATATGCAAATCATTATATTTATCGCAGAATGAATGATTGGGCAGATGCAACAGCTATCGATGATTCAAAAGATAGATATAGTTGGTTAACTAATGAAGCCTTAGATGTATATGGCTCTATAGATCTTGAGGTAGGGGCTGAATTAATGGATTATTTGCATCCTCCCAATTACAATTACTATGATGACCCAAATGGTCCAGTTGGAGTAGCCGTTACTTGTTGGGATCTAACCGCATTACAAGCAAAAAGTCTTTTTGGTTATTATAACGATGCATGGGTTTATGCTTCATTATAACTGCATGTATTGTTTTAATACACCATATTTTTTTTTTTTAATTTCAAGGATTAGATTTTTAATTTCATTGCTTTTAATCAATCCATAAAAAATTTTAATAGAAACGAGCAAGTCTTATTCCTCAATATAAAATTCCCATGCGCAATAATACTCTTCGGGATGCTCATCTGGAGGGCAGCAGATACACTTTGTTTTTATTCTTGGATCAATAGTTTTCGCAAAAAAACCGTATTCTACTAATCCAACTGGTTTGCAAGGAAAATCAGGTAAATTTCTTTGTTTTCGAGCATATTGAACCCGACAATTATTCATTCGATAGGTGCATCTTTTTTCAGACACTTTTACAAATTCCCATTCATTTATATTGGCATACACCCTAAATTTTAAAGCTTTTATAAGAGCCGGAATGCCTCCTTTCTCTTTAATATTAAAACGCTCCATAATTCGTTTTGCTTCTATTACAGTGAAACGTTTCCATTGGGCGACATCGATCTCTATTGCTTTTTCTAAACCGTACTCTTTTTCAACTTGCTGAAACCAGGTTCCATCAATGGCGAGCCAATTTTTCGATATATCTTCAATATAATCAATCAATTCTTCTTTAGTGAGCTTTAACAATTCCTTATTCATAAAAACAACAAATATTTTTTTTAGTTGTATGAATAAATGATTAATCAATAAATTAATTTTAAGAAAATAAGAGACTTTAACCAATGATTCAATTAAAAAATCCTTAAGCTTTGTATTATTTTTTATAAAGAAACTAGCCAAAGTTTTAGATTTTATTAAATTGATTCACAATATGTAAAAGAAGTTGTTTTTTTAATATAGAACTTCAAGTATTGGTTTTAAAGTTCCAGATTCTGACCCTTAATATCATCTGAGTGGTCAAAGTTTTCAATTAAAACAGGAGTTCTCATATCGATCTTGTAATCTTGACAAGCATAAAAAACTGCTTTCTTCATTTGGAAATCAAATTTAGGAATAACTTTACTGTTATTTATAAAAACATTCAACCTATATTGAACGGCATTATCCAGAAACTCAAAAACATCCACTCGTGGTTGAGGAAATTTAAGCACATTCGAAAATCGTTCAGCTGTTTCTAATAATGCTTTTTCAACTAATCTAGGATCAACATTATAGCCCGCAGTCATAAGAACTTCTCGTCTTAAAATTTTATGTTTCCCAAAATTTTGGATCTCTGTTTTTAAAAGTTTTTGATTAGGAATAGAAATCTTAACACCATTAATTTCTTCTAAAATGGTATAAATCAGTTTGATATCAACTACATCAGCAATTTTTCCTAAAAAGAAAATTCTATCTCCCACTCTAAACGGTTTACTCATAATAATTATTATTCCCGCAATTAAATTCCCAAGTGTATTCATCGATGCGAATCCTATGACCGTACCTGCAGAAATAGTGGCAAGACCCGCAAATACACTTAGAGTATCAGCGAATTGAATCAATAGTATCGCTAGAACAATTATAAAGATGATTAATTTCAACAATCTTAAAATATTCTTCCCTGTTGATTCATGTATTCGTTCTTTTCTTTGTAATCGTGATATTTCTCTCTTAATTAAAAAATAAATAAAATAAGCAATTATAATCGTTAAACCAGACATAATTAAAGTCCAGATGTTTTCCCAAAACCAATCTGAAATCCCTTCAAATATTTCTAATATTTGTATTTTTATCAACTCGTTAAATATTAAGTTATTATAGATTTGAACCTTTTATAATTATCATTAATCATTTCTTAACAAAGCAAGGTAAATGATTCTCGCTTAATATTAAAATTTTTTTTTTTAATATTAATTGCATTTTCCTTTAGAACGAGTAAAAAAAAATCATATCACTAAAATTTAAAGAAAAGTGTGTAAATGTAAAATTTAATCAATGTTTTTTTAATTTTGAACTTTCTATGTTTAAATTATAAAAAGTCTGTTAACTCTTACTATGATTTAGTTTTCTTTTGCATAATTCTTTTACAAAATATGTAGCAACCATCTCAGGAGTGGTTCCTGAGCCAAAGCCTGCATCATATCCTAATTCTTTTGCTAATTTATTTTCAATTCTTGCTCCACCGCAAATCAATATAATTCTATCTCTTAGACCCTCCGCCTCTAATAAATCAACTAAATTGGTTAAGTTTTCCACATGAATATTTTTTTCAGTTACCGTTTGAGAAACTAAGAGCACATCAGTATTTAGTTCTATAGCTTTTGCCGCAAATTTTTCATTGGAAACTTGGGCTCCCATATTATATGCTTCAATCATCTCATATCGTTCCAAACCATAATGGCCGGCATATCCTTTCATATTCATGATCGCATCAATACCAACTGTATGAGCATCCGTTCCAGTAGATGCCCCTAAAACAATTATTTTTCTTCCTAAATGATTCTTGATATATTCATTAATTTCTTTGAAGGACATTACATCTGAATCAATAGAATCTATTTTAATCTTAGTATAATTAATAAAATGGTCAACTTCCCCATAAATAATAAAGAAAGTAAATCCTTTATCTAGTTTCTTATGATATGTAATCAGTGGATCTTGTATTCCCATTTTTATAGCTAAGATCTTAGCTGCTTCTAACGCTTTAACATCTTCTTGGAGTGGAAGAGTAAAACTAATTTGAACTTTTCCATCATTCATAATATCTCCATAAGGTTTAACCCTCGTTAAATCCAAATTTGCCCTTAGATCTTTATTTTCTTTTAAATTAAAATTATTAGCCATATTCATCCCTCATTAAACAATTCTCTTTTCATTAAATCTATAAATGGATTATAATAATTGGGATCTTTCTTAATTATTCCTTCAAAACCTTTTCCTCCCTCTAATTTTCTGCTAATCCCAGCAAAAATTCCATTTTCAATTGTTCTGAAAATACCGATTTTTTCAATTTTTTCTAATAATTCAAAAGCTCCATATAAAACATTCTCTGCCCTCTTTTGAATAATACCATCCTCCTTAAATGATATCTCTTCTCCAAATGACTTCATGTTATTGAAGATATACTGAGCATTTTCAATTGATAATGCTCTATCAGAAAGAAAAGGCGTATGTATCGCTTCGGTTAGCATGCCAAGTAAATGGATTTTTTGATGGGTTAAAATTGTAATCATATTGAAAAGGGCATCTTGGATATGTGCTTTATAAATATTACCTGTTTTGAACTTTGTAGGAGGCATATATTTAAGTGGGGCATTTGGAAAGATTTCTCTTGACATTTGAGCTTGTGCTAGTTCATATAGAAACCCATTTTCAATAGCTGGATCCATTTCAAAAGCATGTCCTAATCCCATCTGTTTTTCTTTCAAACCTGCAAGAAGAGCAAATTGTTCATTAATAAATTGAGATGCTAATACTGTATGAGCATTTTCAAATGCATCAGAAGTTTTTAAATAGTTATCCTCTCCAGTATTTATAATGATTCCAGCATAAGCATTTAACATACGGGAAAAATGTTGATCAATTAAGGTTCTTTTCATATTAATATCTCGGAATAATATTCCGTATAAAGCATCATTAAGCATAACATCTAATCGTTCAAGTGCTCCTATTGCCGCAATTTCAGGCATACATAATCCAGAACAATAATTAGTCAATCTAATATATCTTCCAATCTCTTCGCTAACCTCATCGAGAGCAGTTCTCATTAATCGAAAATTTTCCTGAGTTGCATAAGTTCCACCGAAACCTTCGGTAGTTGGACCATAAGGAACGTAATCCAAAAGACTTTGAGCTGTAGATCTAATTACTGCAATTATATCTGCTCCTTGTCTTGCAGCAGCTTGTGCTTGAACTATATCCTCATAAATGTTTCCAGTAGCTACAATCACATATAAATATGGTCCTTGTTTTTCTCCATATCTATGAATTAATTTATTCCGTTTTTTTTTATTATTCTTGATGATTCTTAATGTTTCTTTTGCTTTTTCCTCAACCACTTGTTTTATATCATTTATATTTTCGAATGGTAATTTAGTTATATTTAGTTCATTTTCAGAAATACGTTGTGCGATTTCTTGAAATGTGATGTTTTTTTGTATGACAGCATTTCCTAAGAATAAAGCTACTCCCTGACCTAAGTCTGAATTTTTTTTAATATGATCTACAATTATGTTTGATAAAGGGATATCATATTTATCTACTCCATCTATACCGAGTAATCTACAAATCGTTCTTTCAATCGTAGTAGTTGTATATTTATTTATTTTTTTCTGAGTATTTAGTGCTATATTTTTTGCTAAATTTCTAGCCCTATCTACTAAGGCGAAGTCTAAATTTAATTTACTTCTTCTGAATTTATTCTCTCTATCCATAATATATTCAATTCATTTTTTATTATTCTACTAATTAAGCTATTTTATTGAATCCCTATATCAAATACAGGTATTTTGGTTTTCAATTTTAATTTTTTCATAAATTTAGAGCTCTCAAACCTATATCCGTAAGGTGATGTTGGATTTATGGCTATTGCTATTAAATTAATAGCTTTCATAACTTTTATTTCATTTCTTGTCTGTAGGAAATTTGAAAAAACGTTCCTTTCTACAAATAACTTTGTTGCATCTTCTATTATAATGGTAATATTCTTTTTATATCTGTGTTCTTTTATTAGCATTTTTAATAATTTATCTGTTAATGCTCCTCTCACTACTAAATAATTAGTATCTTCATTTATTCTGTCTAAGATTTGCTTTTCATGTCCTAGTAAGGTTGATATATTTAGGTAAATTGTTTTATAAGAATTGTCTATAAACCCTACTTTTGATTTCTTGAAAATATCTTTCGTAAGTTCTCTTATTTTTATGCTCTCCTCTCTGGGAAGTGTTAGAATGTTAACGGTATGTATGGTTTTATCTATGACAACCTCCATTTTCTCCGATACAGATGCACCCGTAGAAAGGATAACATAATCGGAAATCAGAGGTGTTGCATATGATTTTCTATCAAAAGCTCCATCAATTAGTATAAGATCACATCCTAATTTCTTAAATTCTCCAATAATAGCAAACAATTGATTATTAATCGAAGGACCCGCTAATTCTATGAATCCATCATTGATGGCTTCAACTATTTTTATATATCCTAGAGGGGTATTATAAGGAGAAGTTTTAATAGTTCTTACTTTTACTTGACTTGCTTCAATCGTATCCTCGGCTGTAGCTATTATGGTATTCTTTTTTATAAATATAAGTGGTTTAGGTAAATTTGTAATAATATCGTAGGGCTCTCCATCTCTTCCTATTGAACTTATTCCCAATTTAGTGTTTTTATTAAGATTTTTAATAATATAATTTAATATTGTGGTTTTCCCAGAATTTTTTGCTAATCCGACTATTGATATTACTTTACATTTTTTTTTAGTTAAGTCAAAAAAAAATTCCATGAAATCCATTTCTCAAATAACCACCAACTAATTGATTTATTTAGTTAGCTTTTTTCTTCTTAATTTTCTTTTAAGATCTTCAGGTTCTATCGTGAGTTTATCTCCATTGAGTAAACCAGCAACTCCTATTAATGGCTCTTTATTTTCATTATCACATTTGGGTTCATAATTTTTTGGTTCTTCATAAGTTGTTATAACACCTTCAAAATTTCTTAATACAACTCTCTGATTCCCTTGTGATATTGTGTAATCAGGCATAACAGGAATTTTTCCACCACCACCTGGAGCATCTACTACAAATGTTGGAACACATAATCCAGAGGTATGACCTCGTAGCCCTTCAATTATTTCAATTCCTTGAGCAATTGTGGTTCTGAAATGTTCTAAACCCATAGATAAGTCGCATTGATACATATAATAAGGTCTAACTCTGATCTTTACTAGTTCATGAACTAATTGCTTCATAATATATGTACAATCATTAACCCCTCTCAAGAGAACTGATTGATTTCCCATAGGAATACCACTATCTGCTAACATCTCACAAGCTCGTTTCGATTCCTCAGTTATTTCATTAGGATGATTAAAATGAGTATTAAACCATAATGGATGATATTTTTTAAGTATTTCACATAATTCGGATGTGATTCTTTGAGGCATAACAACGGGCGTTCTAGAACCTATTCGTATGATCTCTACATGAGAAATTGCTCTTAACCTTTTTAAAATTTCTTCCAATTTTTTGTTTGAAATAAGAAGAGCATCACCTCCAGATAATAAAACATCTCTGACGTCTGTTGTTTTTTCAATATATTCTATACAGTTATCTATTTGCGATTGTGGAGGCGCTTGGTCATGATGGCCCGCGAATCTTCTACGAGTGCAATGACGACAATACATAGAACAATTTTCAGTGACTAAAAATAGAACTCTGTCTGGATATCTATGAGTTAATCCTTTAGTTGGTGAGTCTATATCTTCATGAAGAGGATCCTCTAGATCTGCCGGTGATTTATATAATTCCCTAATAGAGGGAACAGCTTGTTTACGTATTGGATCATCTGGATCATTAGGATCAATTAAAGAAAGGTAATAAGGTGTTATTGCCATCCTTAATTTTTCCAAACATTTTCTAATATCTTGTTCCTCTTTGGCAGATAGAGGTAAATATCTCTTTAATTCTTCTATAGTCGTTATCCTATTTTTAACTTGCCAGTGCCAATCATTCCAATCTGAATCATTAACATCTTTAAATAACTCATATCTTCTATTTATCTTCATACTTAAACCAATTCTCCATAATTCTTAATATATAAATTAATTTAAATCACTTTAATTAATAAATAAATGAAAGAAAGGATAATATTTCTAATTTCGGTATAGGTTGGGATATTTGTGGGAATTTAAATATGAAAAGATATTTAAATATAGGAAAAAGTAAATCACATCTGATCAGGTATATCTTTCTTTAAGGATCTGATATAATTTTTCATTTTCTCTAACTAGATCTAATGCAATATTAGCATGATTTTTTGTATAGCCATTTCCTATAATCATATTGACATCTTTTCCAACTCCTTCTGCTCCTAAAGCAGCTTTGGTAAAACTCGTAGCCATAGAAAAGAAATATACAATACCCCCGTCTTTTGCGGGTAGGATAGTTGACATCTCTGTATTAGGGATGCTAAGACAATTAATTGATTTATCCACCTCTTCTCCATTGTTAACTCTCAATGTTTTTTCTAAAACATCAATAGGATTTAATACTTCTGCAATTATTACTTCATCACAGAAATTCGTACTTCTTAAAAAATCTGCTCTTTCTTTATTTCTTGCTTCACCAATGACTAATCCTTCTTCCCCGACTAATTTTTTTGCCATACAACAACACATTAAGCCAGATTTACCAGTTGCGCCTAATATTAGTACTCTATCATTTTTTTTGACTAATTTTTTAATTTGTGCTGGAGCACCAGCGACATCGAATATTGCTAAAGCTAAAGTTTCATTAAAATCCGCAGGTAATTTTGCATAAATTCCACATTCAAATAAAATTGCTTTTCCTCTAATTTTGACTCTCTCGATTTCTGGTTCAATTTTTATAATCTCCTTTATTTTAAGAGGAGTAAGAGAAAGTGATACCAATGTCGCAATCTTATCTCCAATTTTTAAATCTCTCGTATTTTTAAGATCTCTACCAATATCTTCAATTGTCCCAATAAGCATTCCTCCAGAACCTGTAACTGGATTTTGCATCTTCCCTCGTTCTTCCACAATTTCCATAATTCTAGTTTTAACTTTTTCTAAATCATTTTTTGACTCTTTCATTAATTGAGTAAAAGAGGCAGAGTCAATATTTAAATAATCCACATCAATTAAGATCTCATTATCATAAAGTTCCATCTTATTAGATATTTTATCTGCTGCTTGAGGTAAAGTTCCTTCTGGTTCAATTACTCGATGAGACCCATACTTGTTTTCTTTCAACATTTTTTTTAATTATTATTAATCAATGAATTAATTATGAATTTATGATTAAATATTTATTTTTGAGCAATAAATAATCCTCTTTCTTTCATAAAACCATCATCTAAGAATACAGTACTAAGTCCAGCGTCTTCAAAAATTTGAAGTGTTTTGTCTATTTCAAAAAGTCCTAAGATATGTTTTTCCTTAAAATATTCAACTTCCTCACCAAATTTAGCTATTAAATAATGCATATTCATTATAGATAAATTATCTTCTACCTTGGAATCATTTAAACGTGCGATCTTGATTTTATCATCCTCATAGGTGGTCATACCAGGACTCCCTTCTCTAAATACAGATCTTGTGAACCATGGTTCAATTAAAATTATTCCACCCTTTTTTAAATGATCATTAAATAGCTGAATGGCTTTTTTCAAATTTTTGTAAGTTCGTAAATATCCTATTGAACTAAATAAACAAATAATTATATCGAAAGTTTTATTTAGATTCAGATCAAGCATATTAGATCGGATAAATGTGACGTCTGGTAATTTCTCTTTAGCAATGGTTAACATATTTTCATTTATATCCACTCCAACGCAATTATAATCCTTCTTAAGATATTTCAAATGTTCTGCTGTACCACAAGCTATGTCTAAAAGATCATTTCCCTCTGATTTTTTATTATCTTTTATTATTTTCTTTAATTTTGCGACTTCCGACTTATAATCTTTAAATTGGTATATTAAATCGTAAATTTCTGCAAATTTTTCGTACATATTTTTTTACCTAATCTTTTTTATTAATTCCCAAAATTTTCCGAGCCTTTTGAGGTGAAGCAATTTTTCTACCCAAACTTTCGGAAATATTTACAAGTTTTTCCACTAAGCTTCCATTTGATTCAGCCAATTTCCCTTTAGAAATATATATATTATCTTCAAAACCAACCCTGGCATGTCCCCCCATTATTATAGACACTGTAGCCATATTGAATTCATATCTGCCAATCCCTGTAACAGTATAAGTAGCATCAATAGGTAAGGATTCTACAAGAAAGACTAAATCTCTTACTGTTGCGCTAATACCACCATTTACACCTAAAACCAAATTAAAATGCATTGGTAATTTTATAATTCCTTGCTTATGTAATTTCAACACCATATCAATCATTCCCTTGTCAAAACATTCTAATTCTGGTTTTATTCCTAATTTATTCATCTCTTTAGCAAAATAAATTATATCATTTTCTGTATTAATGAATATATCATCTCCTCCAAAATTCATAGTTCCACAATCTAAGCTAGCCATTTCTGGAGGAGGATATAAATATATTGGTTGCAATCTCTCCTTATTATTCATTCCTATTGCACCACCTGTGGAGGGTTGAATAATCACATCGGGACATCTTTTCTTTATTTCTTTTATACAAACTTCAAATCTTTTCTTATTTTGTGTAGGGGTCCCATCATCATTTCTCACATGTAAATGTATAATACTTGCCCCCGCTTTATAAGCTTTTTCTGCCTCTATTCCTATTTCTTCTATAGTATAAGGAATAGAAGGATTCTGTTCTTTAGATACTTCCGCTCCACAAATTGCGGCTGTTATGATTAAATCTTCCAAATGATTCTCAACTCATTTCCTTTGTTTTTCTTTTGGAACCACACAGGTTCCAGTTGCTCTGCAAACAATAAGAGGGTCCTTTAGTAGATCTGCAGCTGAATCATTAATGTCATTTCTTGTAGAAATAATTTTTCTCGCTTCAAATCTCATCTTTCTAGAAGTATTTCCAATTTTGATAATTTCTCCTTCCACCTCAATATAATCTCCCGCGTAAACTGGGGCAAGGAAATCTATATTATCATAAGCTCTAAATAAACCTTCATCCCCATCATTTCTGATTAAGAGTTCAGTGGCTACATCTCCAAACAATTCTAAGATTCTTGCTCCGTCTATAAGGTTTCCTCCATAATGAGCATCACTCTGGCTCATTCTCACTCGTAATATAGCCTTCATTTTAAGTTTTATCTTATTCTGTTTTTTTATAGATATATTAATCTTTTAAAATATATAATCAAATAATTTTTTCAGAAAATATTTCGATATTGATAATTAGAAAACTCCATATACAATAAATAAAATAAAAATGATTAACTAAAATAAAATTCTAAAATTTACCATACCAAATTAACTATTATATCCTTCGCTTTGAGTGCTGTCTTCTTTTTAAGGATTTTCTTAATACGTAAGTCGTTTATCGCTTCTTCGAGTCTTGTATCAAGATTTTTGATCTCATCCATTAGGTTTTTTGTCTCTCCTTCTTTCTCAACTAAGTTAATCAAAGGGCTATATTTGTTCATTAAATCTTCCAGTTTTCCTCGGAATGTCTCCTTTACTTTTGTACTTACGACCTTTCCATTATCTACCAAGATTGGAAGCACTGGAACTCTTTTTGTAGTCTTTTTAGTTTTGGGATCAGTAAAATAGAATATGAAAATTGGGATTCCTACGATAATATCTTTTGTCTTAATTTCAATAGTATAATTAGATAAGAAGTCTTGTACATGTGTCATCTCATCATCTTTAACCTGTTCTATATTTTGTAAGATACTTTGTTTTTCCTTTTTTATTTCTGACACAATATCTTCTGCTGAGGTTGTTTTTTGGCTTAGATCTGAATGTTTTTCATCAATTTTTTTCTTTACTTCAGCAATTTTTCTCTCCAATTCAGTTATTTTCCTTTGATGGGTTTTTTCAATATCCGCAATTTCACGTTGAATATTTTGTTTTAATTGAGCAATTTCACTCTCATATCGTTTAATAGAATCTCCTAAAGCACTATATTTAAGATTCACATCCTTGATCCCTTCTTCCAACAAGAATAAGTCATTTTTGGAAATTGCAGCTTTCAACCTATCGATTGAATTATCGATTGCACTCGTATTATCATGCAATTCACCTGTCTTATCATTAATTTTATATTTTCCCGTTTTTACTAACTCCTCGGGTGTTGCATGCAAATCCTTTTCTTTTTCTTGGCGGAGCTCCTCATTCAACATAGCTAGTTGTTTCTCTTCTTCAGAAGTATCTATCGTAGTTTCTCTATAATCTTCAGCTCTTTTGGATCCTTTTTTTATCCAATTATCACACAGAGAAACAATGATGTCAGCGTATTCATCAAGCATTTTAACATCTTTTAATGAGACAAAATCATATATATCCTGGACTATTTTTACTTGATTAACACTTTTAGCAATTGGATCTCCCTCTAATACAAAATATGGATTTGAAAATGATGATATATTATACTCATTAAGAAAGAAGCTCTTAAAGTATCCAACCTCATCAGTACTAAATAAAGCCTCTTGTATAATTGTTCCTCTTTTGAAATTGCTACTACTCAAAAACCCACCTAAATCCAAATAGTTATCCTCATAACTTTCTAAAGATTGCAGAAAAGATTCGGGATCTGCTCCCTTGATTACATTATCGGGTTTTGCAGGCACTTGTTTGAATTGACCAACCTCAAGCTTTTCTTGCTTATTAAGCAAATAGGAACACACACATGCTCTTGTGGCATTTAAAGGAATTAAACGAACAGGCCAAAAACAATTAGTAATGCGATGGACTTTTCCTAAATCAGTTATTTTTTTCCCATAAATATCAATGAGTTCAATAAGCCCCATAGCCATTTCATCTATAAGTGCTGCTTTTGAACGTGCAGTTATTTCAGACAAATCCAAAAAATATGGAACGACTCTATCTATAGCCATTTTTAAATCACATTAAATTTTCTATATTATTCTTTAAAAAGACTAGTTAATTAAGCTTTTGCTTTTAAACCACTAATTTAAAATTAACGAGCATAGAGACAAATATAATTCAATAATTTTAAATCTTTGAGTGAAAAGCAAGAATTTATTTCTAAATGCAGTGTCTTTCATATTCAAATTAGAAATTTTTTTTTAGATCTGGTTAAAAAGTTTATATTCTTTAAAATTCCTAATATAAACATATTAAATTTCTTCAGATGATGAATCATGGTAATAGAAGATAAGTTTTTGGAAGGAAAAGGCGCATTAATTACGGGAGGGGCATCAGGATTCGGAAAAGGAGTAGCTGATGAATACGCAAAATTGGGAGCAGATTTAGTTCTAGTTGATATTGATGAAGAATTACTTATAAAAACAGTGAGCGAATTACGCAAAAAATTTCAATCTAAGATCATATCAATTCCGTGTGATGTTTCAAATTCAGAACAAGTCCAGAAGATGACAAAAAAAGCTTTCAATGAACTTGAAAATGTTTATATTCTTTTCAATAATGCAGGTATTGGTAATATTTATGGTCCAGACCTTTTAAGAATAAAGGAAGATATATTTGATTCAATTCTTAATACAAATCTTCGCGGACAATGGCTTGTTGCAAAATATGTATGTAAGAAAATGAAAAGGCAAAACATAAAACCATTAGCAGGGAAAGTCATTTGCACAGCTTCAATAGCGGGAATGACATTTAATCCAAAACTATGTGCTTATAGTATTAGTAAAGCAGGGATTATTGCTTTGATGAAAATGTTAGCAAAAACGCTCGCTCCAATTATTACTGTAAATGCAATCTCGCCTGGATATCATGTAACTGGAATTTATAAAACTTATGAAGCTATGAAGGCTACTATGGATGATGGGAATGTAAAGACTCCGTTAAATCGAGTGGGAACAATTGATGATGTTGTTAAACTGATGAATTTTCTCGCTTCTGATAAATCAAACTTCATCACCGGTCACAATTTTCCGATTGATGGCGGAATTGCTGAAGTTGGAGTACCCCCTAATTATTTAGATTCAGAAATTTAATTTATTTTGATTATAGATATATATTCTTTTAAATTTTTATGCTTGATTTCAATTACATTAATTTTTTAATATTTATATGCTAGAATATGCCTAATATAATACATAAAAAATTAATTTAGAGTGATTAAATATGGCATTAGAAGAGAAATTCTTAGAAGGGAAAGGTGCATTGATCACGGGAGGCGCTTCCGGCTTTGGTCGTGGATTTGGGCTTGCATACGCTCAAAGAGGGGCAAATGTGGTTCTAGTGGATATTAATGAGGAATTGTTAAAAGAGACAGCCCAGAAAATCTCGAGTGAAACCGGGCAAAAAGTGATCCCGAAAGGTTGTGATGTAACTCAGTCAGATCAAGTTAAGCAGACAGTAAAAGATGCATTTTCTGAAATGGATAACATATATATCCTAAATACAAACGCAGGAATAGGTCCAAATTTTGGAAAAGATATTACCAGGATTAAAGAAAGTGTATTTGACCAGATTATCAACGTAAATCTTAAAGGACAATGGTTAGTCGCTAAAGAGGTGTCCAGAAAAATGAAAAAACAAGATTTTGAACCCTTAGCAGGGAAGATTATATGTACTGCTTCGATTGCGGGTATGGTAGTAGATGCGGGATTACCCATCTATAGTATAAGTAAAGTAGGAGTTATTGCTATGATGCAGCTCTTTGCGAGGACTCTTGCTCCAAGGGTTACCGTTAATTCTATCTCTCCAGGATATCATGTCACTGGAATTTATGATAACAGGCTAGATATAATGAAAATGACTATGGATGAGGGACATGTGAAAACCCCATTAAACCGAATTGGAACTGTTGAGGATGTAGTTAACACATCATTATTCTTAGCATCTCCACTCTCAGATTTTATGACTGGACATAATTTACCGTGCGATGGTGGAATAGCGGAAGTAGGTGTTCCTCCTTACTATTTTAAGTCAGAAATTTAATTGTTCTATTTTTTTTTCTTATTTTGAGAAGTGTTTTCCCTTATTTATAGAAGAGATCTCTTGTGCCCGATCTCTTAAAAGGTTTTGAATCATTTCTTTATCCTCTTTATACCAATTTAAAGCAAAGATCCATAACAAGATCCCTGGAATCGTAAAAAAAGCTATAAAGATCGAAACAATCTGATAATTCTCCCCAATAAAGGAGATAAAAATACCACTAACTAATGGACCAGCACCAAAACTGATATTTTCTAGAAATTTATTCCATGAAATAATCTGTCCTTGTGCCTCAGGAAGGTTTATTTCTTGAATCACAGGTCCTTGGTTAATTTCATATAATGCCGATATAGATTGACTGATTAAAAAACATAGTCCCATAATCCAGAAAACAGGAAAACTAAACACATATAAGAGATCTGTTCCTTCTTCTTCACTTAATATGGGAATTGGTATATAAAATAAAATAACAAAAAATAAAGCACCTCCAAACAGAGCAATTATAATAAGATATAGTCTAACTTTATGATTTTTGGATGCCCATTGATCTGAAGCACGAGCAAGGAATATTCTTCCTAAAACTCCTGCGCTTATACCAAATATGGTAATAAATAGACTCGTATTTAATGGGGACACATTATGAGGGGGATTTTGAATATAAGGTAAAAACAATATAGTCAAACTCCCCATAAAAAGTTGCGTAAAGATTCCTTCAATCAGAGCCACAAGATTAGTTTTACTCAGCATTGTGGAGCGCATAGTCTTCCTATCGATTTGATATTTATATTCAACTAATTTCTCTTTTAATACCTCTTTTAACTCATTTGTTTGAGCTCCTCTTTTTGGTTCTTCCAATCGCAGAAACATCACAATTCCAGAAATGATGAGTGCTAAACCTATTGAGCTAAAATAAATCTTCCATAATCCTACTTGGACCAAATATCCAGAAAAGAGAAACCCACTTAATTGGAAGATATTACGCACGATACCATAAATACCGAAGAATCTCGACCTTATATTCATTGGAACTATATCATGTGCAAGGGATAGTACTGTGGGATAATTCCCACCTGCGAAGAATGAAAAAGCTAACGCAAAAATATAAAAATAAATCCAAGAAATAATCCCTTGACCTTCCAATGTAAAAGATAATAATAACATACCCGAACCTCGTGCGCAAGCAACTAATAATAAAATCTTTTTTCTGTTATATTTATCGATAAATCTTCCAAATATGAGTCCCGCTATAGACATCATCCAGAACATAGAAGTTATCAAGATTCCCATTTCAAATGCATGATAAGGATCGGTGGGCCAGAAAATCTTGGACAGAGGAACTATAATAATATAGATACCGCTAAAAGCGAGTATTTGGAAACCCCCTAAGGGATAAATGGGCCACATATGCTTATTTATCGAAAACTTAGAATCTTCAATATAATCCTCAGCCATTATTTATAATTTTGTAGAACAAAATTAAATATTTTCTAATTAATTACAAAGAATTGCCAATTTATTCGAAAATAAGAAAAAGAAAAAAAGATTAAATATTCAAGATTCTTTATTATCACTATTAATTTTCGCTTCTGGAATTTGTAAATTGGTTATTTTCTGAGGTTCTGTATTATATCCATTTTTTTCCATAATATTATATAGTTTTTCTGTATTCTTCTTTAAGGAGGATTCCATTATCTCTTCAGCAAGTAACACATATGAGAATCCAGTTAAGAAAGGAATACCCCAAAAAAATACTAATGTCATAAAAAACCCAAAAACTATATTCATAACTTCTCCTTGAAAAAATCCTGAAAAATCTACAGTTGAGAAAAATTGAATGAAAGTAATTATCGCAGAGATTCCTGCTACTCCCTTAATTATGCTCTGAGCCCAAATACTGATTGGTTCTATATCCGCTGGCTGACGATGGCTTTTAGGCTGGCGAAAATACACTAATCCGGTATCATCTAATAGGAAGTTCCCCGATATGAAAAACGAGAATACAATATAGGTTAATATCATTGGTAAGATGCAGAGTAAATTGAAGCCTACTATAAAATTGAAAAATTTTTCAGTTGCAAATTGATCAAATCCCGTTGGATATCCTAAAATGGGGGCTATAGTATTATAAGTATAGAAACCTATCGCGATAGATAATAACAAAGGTAAAAGAATTCTTTTTAATTTTAATAATAATCCTAACTCATCTCTTCCTTCCATATCTAGCACAATTATATCATTATAGTATCTTTTCGAAATTTTGAATGAGAGATCTCTCAACTTTATAAAGAAATAAGCAAAGTTTGGGGCGAAATAATTGTAAATAGCAGCGGTGAGAGGTAATAAAGTATACCAAATTATGGTTGTGGTCAAATATACTGTCGAAATTTGAGTCATATAATGTCCAGTTATTAATGTCTGGTTAAACACATTGATTTGAAGTAAGAACAATAAAAATGTTAAAGTCATGAGAGAGATGATCACAATGTTTACAATTACTGCCAATTTTCGTTTCTTTAAGTTTTGAAGCACTTCTCCGCGCCTAACTTTGAGTCTTTTACCATTTCGTATTACCAGATACAATCCAATTAATAGCATCGCAATTATGATAATAAAAACAGGAATCCCTAGGGGGAAAATGTTTGAAAGAAATATAGGAGTTGGGGCTTGCGAAGATAATGTCATAATTGATTGCCAACTGAAAATCAGAAGATCATTTTCACCATCTCCGTCGAAATCCTCCATTGTTTGCCATGTGTCAGCCCATTGATCTGTATTTATAATTGCTAAATTTTTTTTAGTGAGTGGATTGATGATATAATATCGAGTAACATCATTTGGGGAGAGTAATGGATAATGAGGTTTCATTAAGACAATTTCACCTAAAGAATCATCATCAAGATCCTCATTAAGGGGGAATATTTTTGCTTCTCCATTAGAAAATACTTGTTCGTATTCCCAGAGGTATTCTTCACTGAAATTATAAGAATCAATTTCTTGTATAAAAGCCTTAATTTTATTCGTTCTTGGTTCTTTATAACCCCTTAATAATATAAGGATGTAGGTTTTATTATTATCTTCTGTGTATCTCAGTTCATTAATTGTAGCATCATGATAATCAAAATCATCATCATTAGTTATATTATACGAAGCTCTGAGAGATCCATCTATTCCATCATAAATACTTAGATTCAACCCTTCATTTTCAAAATATTTAGTAAAAATAAGAAATTCATCAGTACCATCCTCATTTTGATCCTTAATTATCCTAAAATCTGATATCTGTTGTTGAAAACTTGCTATTAGGGAACTATATATCGGATTGAATGGTTCTAAGGTAGTTCGATTTAAAAGAGCAAATTTAGCATGATCAATATACATAATATGTTCCTCTCCATGATGTAAAAATAATTCTAACCGTGGTAAATTATTTTCTACGTAAAAACCATGTGAATCGTATTCCGAACTCATATAATAATTTAGTTTCTGCGTCCCATTTATAAAATAACTTGTTATATTAACATCATAGTTATCGAAACCTTCTATCGAACCATTAAAAAACTCTAAACAAATTAAATCCTCTGCTCCATCCTCAAAATTATCGAAACTCAACAAATCAATAAAACCAGTTTTTGGAAAGTCTTCAGATGGCCCATATATTAGATCTGAACCATTCTTACCTGATATAATCTTATTCGTGAATTGATCAATGAACATATATGCTCTCCAATCACCTCCTCCATTATGGGAATCAAAATACCAACTTTCATTCACTTTAGCAACATTTATGAAGTAATCTTGAATCGCATCCCCATCTAAATCAGGTATTGGAAATACTTTTTTTACTGGTCCTTGGAAGGATTTATTCCATATGGTCTTTCCTTTTAAACCATTAATTGCAACTATAGCACCATATTGAGGTGTATCATATAATATTTCGTCTGAATTCTCTCTATAATCGATATCTGCATAGGAGATAATATCTCTTTTTCCATCACCATTAATATCATCTGTTTCAAATCCTTTTAAATTGATTGAATAGGTTCCTTGAAGATCATCCCAGAACCAACCGGGTTGTAGCTCCATTTGAGTGATGAAGATCATACTTAACCCTCCCAAAACCAAAAAAGAAATTCCTACAAGTAACCAATTTATAGGCTGTGATTGTGTTTTTTTATTCTTACTTAAATTCATATTAAATAAATATTCGGTTAGAAGTTATTAAATCTGTGCTTGAAATAAGAGTACATGGTTTTAAACTATAAGAATAGAGTTAAAGTTATATAAAATAGATTAAATTAATTAGGGCTTCTATAAGAATATTACCTGAAAGGATATAAATTCGTAAAGGAACTACATCCTTTCCCTATTTCTGGAGTCATTCTTCCGATAATTCTGAAAATAATTCCTTCTCTACCACATTCTTCGCATTTATTAAAATCTACAATTTCAATAATATCATCAAGTAAAATAGCAACTCCTGCGTAAGAATTTACACCATAAGGAGTTATAAATTCTGCTACACCAGGTTCGTTAACTTTATTAATTCTCTCTAAACTATCCATATCTCTAAGAATCATATAAGCTTTCTCCTTTTCAAGATGAAAAAGAAAATCTTGATATTTTTCACTCCAATGCCCTCCACAAGCCACTGGAATTTCGGTAGCTCCATAATTATCAATAATATTTTGATAAGGAATGTTAAAGAAATCTGAAACTTTTTCCATAAATTCTGATTTTTCGACTGGATTCTCAAGTTTAACCCTTCCTTTTACTCCTTGCCAACCGCCTCCTCCTAACTGAACTCTAAAGCTATTATCCATATCAAAACCAGTTTTATATTTTTTTTTATAATCCATGAAATTCTTATACATGAGAGGCACAGAATTAGCAATTAAGGTGGGAGTTTTATTCTCTTCAACCTCTTTGAGAGCTTTTTTCATTTTCTTAGCATTAATTTCGATAAAAGCTTTTGGCTTAAAATGAGTAATGAAATAGAGGATAAATTTCAATTTTTTAAATTCTAAAAGATAATCTATATCATAATCTTCCCAAATTTCCGCTATATCACGATAAAAGAGATAACCACGCTTTCCTAACCATTCCCCGGGCATTCTGTTCATAAATGCAATAGAAGGGGCGAATAGAATCAATCTCTTAATATTTTTCATATTTGAATAATCTTCAAATACATCCTTATAATTTTTCTTAAAAACTTCTATATCTTTTGGTCCTCTGCCAACTACACTAGGATCTCCTGACGTAGATGAACTAATAGTCCAATGTGATAATTCTTCAAGAGGAATTCTTAACAGTTGGTCAAAAGTCCCATTAGATTCTTTGAAATAATTCCAATTGACAAAGGGGATTTCTTCCAAATTTGATTCTTTGACAGTTTGGTCGAAATTATAATCTTTCTCTTCGCATAAATTTCTATAAAATTCACATTCTTCAGCAGTTTTCTTTATTTCAATTCTGAGATCGTTAAAAAACGAATCTGATGAGCTCTCATTCATAATTAAATAAATATGTAATTTAATAAAAATTTTAATTATTTAAAGAGGTAATAGTTTAAATATAGTGTGTTAAAATTTTGAATAAATGAATTTTCAGAATATTCTTATTATTAATCCTTGCTTAAATTTAAATAGCTTTTAAGCAAACTTATAATCTAATAAATAAAAAAAAATATAGATTCATAAATAAAATGTTGAATATTATAATAGCAATTTTACAAATATTGCTTGCCTTAGGATTTATTGGCTTTTGGATTTTTTTCTTCGTAGTTGAGAATAGAAATCCTGAAAATACTGAAATTTACTTAGCTTTCGAACGCTCATTCCCGGTACCTGACTTAGGATGGATTACACCATGCTTATTTGTAGCTGCTATAGGATTAATTTTAGATGAAACTTTTGGAATTTTTTTTACCATTATTGCAGGCAGCGCATTGATATTTTTAGGTTTATTGGACATATCCTTTAATATCCAAAATGGAGGATATAAAAAATCCCCTTCTGAAACAATCATGAACTTGTTTATTAATCTTATATGTGTAATATTGGGGCCAGTTTTTCTTTGGTATGCATGGAGCATTATTTCTACCATAAAAATATGAATAGAAGTGAGATTATGACTAAGAAAAAATTATTAAAAAAGCAACCGTTCAAAGATAAAAGTGCAATTATATGCGGAGCTAGTGAGGGTTTGGGCTTAGCTACAGCAAAAGAGTTTGTGAAATTAGGAGGAAGTGTATGTATTAATGCTCGAAGAGAAGAGAAGTTGAATAGTGCTAAATCGGAATTAGAAACCTTAATATCAGATGAATCTCAATACATTGAATCAATCTCATGTGATGCCACAGAGATGATAAAATTAAAACCATTAATCGAGGAGTTCATAAAAAAAAGAGGAGTTCCAGATTATTTAATAAATGTAGTAGGTATGGCAATGCCTGAGTATATCGAGAATTTATCACTTGAGGATTTTAAAAAACAAATGGATGTAAATTATTATGGTCAAGTTGTTCCAACCTTAATTTTACTCCCACATTTTATAGAAAGAAGAAAAGGTCATATTTCGTTCGTTTCTTCTGCTGGGGCTTTTCTTGGTCTCATTGGATATGCCGCATATACTCCAACAAAAGCAGCACTCTTAGGATTTGCTGAAGTTTTAAAAAATGAACTATCACCCTACAAAATAGATATTTCTGTTATATTACCCGGTGATATGGACACAGAAGGTTTTAAAAGAGAGAATGAATCAAAACCAGAAGAAAATAAAATAATTTCAGAAAAAAGTAAACTGATGCCACCAGAAGAAGTTGCTGAATCTTTTGTAGAAGGAATCCTGGATAAAGATTTTTATATCACTCCCGGAGATGTGGGTTTTTTGTTTTGGGCAAAAAGGCACCTCCCCAAATTGGTTTTTAATATCCTTGATAAAGATCTTAAGAAAGCCAGAAAAAAATTAGGAAAAAACACAGATTATTAATTTTTTTTTATTTTATTTAAGAATCTTATTACATTTTAACTAAAAGATAAGATTAATCTCCTTTTTTCACTACACCCGAGAATTCAGAGAACTGTTTAAATATTTTGGGGTCTTTTCCTTCAATTTTCGCAAAAACATTTACAGCTGACGCCGCTTTTGGCTTATCACTTGTACTTGCGGGAGTTTTTCCAAAAAATATACAGAAACCGCTTCCACTCATCCAATAACCAACATCTCCAACTTCACATTCTAATTGTGAGTTTTCTGCATCAATCTCAACAGGAATAGGCCCATATAATTCTTCACCCCATCTTGAGAGGTTAATTTCAAAGGGTAAGAAATCCCAAATAACTTTGCAAGTTTTCGGATTTTTTTCTTTCAATAATATTGCTTTAATTTCTCCAATCTCTTCATTTTCAATTATTATATATTCCATTTCTAAAAACTCTCTATTTATTTGAGAAAATTTAATAAACCCAACTAAATAAGGATTATTTTTTTAAAATATTAAAAGATTTAAATTCAAGAAACTCTAAATTATGATATATTGAATAAACCAAAATTAGAGGTGAAAAATTTGGATAAAGAGACCTATTATGTATATTTGTTTAAGATTGGTGGGATATTTAACTGGATTATGGCTTTATCATTTTTGATTTTGAGTCTTATTTTACCAAATGTTTTTGAATTATTTGGATCATCACAGCCACCGACATTGTTTTTTTTACATTCATTATTAGGATTAATTTTTGTATATGGAATTGGATATTTTATTGTAGGTATGGATATCAATAAAAATCGGGGATGCGTTTGGTTAGGAATATTAAGTAAGCTGACATTTTTTAGTTTTTGTGTGATATATTTCGCAGTAGGAGATTTAACATTCATAATAGTTTTATTGGGAACCTTGGATTTCATATTTGCATGTCTATTTATTGAGTTTTTAGTCAATTATAAGCAAAAATGAGCATTTGAAAACCAATATGAAGATTTATTACTTATTTTTTTTTATTTCTTTTAATCAGATAAGCTTACTTAATTCATTATTAAAGGATATAACATATGAATGAAAATCAAAATTCAAAGAACCATTCAGAGTTTCCATTTAGAGATGAAAACTTTAGTGTTGAAGAGAGAATCGAAGATTTATTGAAGAGATTAACTATAAAGGAAAAATTTAAATTATTAACTGGACGCCATCAATGGGAAACAAAACCTATTAAGAGATTAGGAATTGAACCTTTTTTAATGACTGATGGACCACATGGAGTAGCACCCCATAGTTCTGGAGGGAGGGAATGTACATATTTTCCAGTAGGGATCTGCAGAGCCGCTACTTGGAATCCAAGCCTTTCTTTTGAATTTGGAAAAGCCTTAGCCGAAGAAGTTAGAGAAATCGGTGCTCATATGATTTTAGGTCCAGGAGTAAATATTGACAGAACACCGCTTTGTGGTCGAACATTTGAATATCAAACAGAGGATCCTTATCTAAATAAAAAATTAGCATTACCAGTTATAAAAGGAGTTCAGGGTGAAAGAATTGCAGCATGTGTTAAACATTACATTTGCAATAATCAAGAAAAGAATAGATATACATACAGTGCAGTCGTTAGTCAAAGAGCATTGGAGGAAATTTATTTCCCTGCATTTAAAGCGGCTGTGAAGGAAGCAGATGTTTGGTCTGTTATGGGATCATATAACAAAATAAATGGGATTTATGGATGTGCTCATGAAGAATTAATTAAAAGAAATCTTATGGAAAAATGGGGATTTAGAGGGTTTGTTGTAAGCGATTGGAATGCAACACACAATATAGAAAATGTTGAGGATTGTGTTAAAGCTGGATTATCCTTAGAAATGCCTCGAGCAAAGATATATAAACGCCGATATTTAGAAGAGGCTTTTTCTAAAGGACTTTTTGAAGAAAGAGATTTAGATGAAGATATAAAGCGTCTCTTAAGAGTAATGTTCTTGGTGGGAATATTTGACAAAAAAGAAAGTTTACCATTAGGATGTAGAAATACTGCTGAACATAAAAATATCTCTAGAAAAATTGCCGAAGAGGGGATTGTTCTTCTTAAAAATGAGGGGGGATTACTTCCTTTAGATGCAAATAAAATTAAGACAATTTCAATAAAGGGATCTAATGCAGATAGAGAATTTGCAAAGGGCGGTGGGAGTTCTGCCGTAAAACCTCCTTATGAAATCACCCCATTTGAAGGCATAAGACAGAAAATAGCTAGAAATATTAAAGTAATTGACGATGAATCTCAAGCTGATGTAGTAGTATTAGTACTTGGACTCAATCATGAAGAGAATAATGATATTGAGAATTGGGACAGAAATTCTCTTGAATTACCTCAAAATCAATTAAACTTAATCGATCAAGTTGCTAAACAAAATGAGAAGATTATTATAGTATTAATTAATGGTAGTCCAATTACAATGGATAATTGGATTGATAAAGTAGACGCAATAATAGAAGCATGGTATCCCGGCCAGGAAGGCGGGAAAGTAATCGCAGATATAATTTTTGGAGATGTCAATCCTTCTGGAAAATTACCGCTCACTTTTCCTAAAAGGCTAGAGGATTCTCCTGCTCATATTTCTGAGAAAAGATATCCAAGCAATAAAAAGGTTATCTATGATGAGGGTATTTTTGTGGGTTATCGTTACTTTGATAAATATAGTATTGAACCATTATTTCCATTTGGTTTTGGTTTATCTTATACTTCTTTTAAATATACAAATCTCAATATTAGTAAAAATCAAATTAAAGATACTGAGGAATTAGAAATCTCTCTCGAAATAGAAAATATTGGTGATAAATCGGGGGCAGAAATCATTCAATTATATATCCAAGAGATAAATCCTAAAGTGGAACGTCCTCTAAAAGAGCTAAAAAGATTTAAAAAAGTGTTTTTAACTTCAAGGAATAATAAAGAAATAAATTTTGGAATAAATAAGGATGATTTAGCATATTTCGATGAGGAGTTGAATTCTTGGAATACAAATGAAGGAAAATACAATATTTTAATAGGAAGTTCTTCTCGTGATATAAAACTGCAAAAATCGTTTGAATATAAAAAATAAATGAATTAAAAAGGATTTATCAATTAGTCTTGATTTTTTTTATCATAAATCTCTTTTTTGGATTCTTCAATATTAATGAGTAATTTTCCTACTAAGCGGTGACTAAAGATTTGCAAGAAAGAAATAATCCACCACCATCTAGGAACGAAGATTTCCCTTTTATACTTTCGAGATGCTTTTAGAACTCTTTCCGCGATATCTTTAGGTTCTATAAGTTTGTAAAGTCCACCTTTTTCCTCGTAAGCTTGAACCCATTCTCTTAAAGCAGGGTCCGAATCCCAGAATCTAGATTTCGTGGGAGCTGGACAAACAGTAATTACTTCTATTCCTTGATCAGCCATACGATATTCTCTTCTTAATGAATCTGCTAATCCTACAATCGCAAACTTACTTGCGCAATAAGCACCCATATTTGGAACACCCGTTTTTCCTCCAGAGCTGGAAGTAAAAATTAATTGACCTTCTCTTCGATTGGGATTTTCTTTAGTTGGGGTGGGATGTCCTATATATGGAAGTGCTGCTTGAAGGACTAACCACATTCCATCGACATTTATTGACATTATCTTTCTATATTCTTCAAATGTTCCTCCATTCGTGATTGAAACCATTTTACCAATTCCAGCATTATTATGAATTATATCTATATATTTTTCCTTTTTCCCAATGGATTTTATTACACTTTTCACTTCTTCTTGATTCGTAACATCCATTTCCATTATATCGACACTCTCTGCTCCCAGCTCATCTAATTCTTTTTTTAAACTACTTAAATCTGCTCCAGGAATATCTAAAAGATACATTCGCATCCCTAAGGGCGCAAATACTCGACAAACTTCTGAACCTATATCTCCTCCCGCGCCGGTTATTACAAATACTTTTCCTTTATACCAATTCTTTTTATGTCCCATAATTTTTTCACCTCTATTTTAATATAATCAATTTTTCTATGACAAGCGATAATTTAAATTTATTTTTCAAACTAATAATAATTTTATTCAATTAGCAGAATTTATAATTGATAAGGATGATCATCGAAAAAACAATCGAAAAAATTACAGAAAAATTGGACGAAAGTAAAGTAACACCTCCAAAAGTATCAAAAGTGGTGATTGGATTGGGTTATACTGGTGTTGAACTAAATTTTAGTGGTGTCCCCCCTCAATTAGGCGTGGCTTTTACCCTTCCAGAATTACTTCAAAATAAGGCTTGTTCAAAAATTAATTATGCGGGAAAATTAACTGAAAAAAAAGCTCAAGAATTATTAAATTGGGCTAAAAATGAGCCAAGTTTGGAAAAAGTTATTGGTATTGCGACTTTAAATGCTTTTTCTCAATATATTTTACAGAGCAAAACTTCTGAATATAAATTTTTAAATAAAGATCTAAGAAAATATCTAGGTCTGAATAATCATACGAGGGTCACCTTTATTGGATTAATAGAACCTATGATAAGACAATTTTCTAAAATAACTAAAAATATATTGATTATTGAAAAAAATTTGGAATTCTCGCAATTCTTTGAAAATTTTAAGCTCTTAAGAAGCATTGATAAGATTTCTCAAGATGATTTAGATACAGATATATTAATTTGTACAGGGACATCAATAATAAACGACACTTTAGAAAAAATTATAGATACATTTAGGAATAAGGCGAGTTTTATAGCTCTAATAGGTCCAACTGCAAGCATGATCCCTGATATCTTTTTTGAGTATGGTATAGATCTAATCGGTGGGATGAAATTTAAAAATTCAGAAGCGAGTTTTAGGGTTCTGCAAGAAGCTGGAGGCACAAAATTCTTTAAAAAATATGCTATTAAATATAATCTTGTATCTGATTAACTAAGATTCGAATTTATGCTTCTAAAACTCAAACAATCTTTTGATAGTAATGAAAAAGTTTTTTTATAAAAGCATCTATTTCTAATGTAATTTAGAAAAAAGATATCCATATTTAAGATCATGAAAACAAGAGGATCTATTAAAAAATTAAAAATTTTACTACCATTCATCATATTATTCGTTATTCCATTGACCCTTAATGTTTTTGGAAGTTTTAAGACAGAAAATCACACATCAGTTTTTATTTCTCCAGAAAACTCAAATTTGTTTTCTTCTGATTCAGAAATGAATGGAAGCGAATATTTAATTATTACTCATGAGAATTTCTCTGATACTATAAAAATTTTAGCAGAAGATAAGATTAAACACGGAATATCGACTAAAATTGTGAATTCATCTTCTATTTGCGAGAATCCCACTCCAGAGAATATTTCTGATTATATTCAGAATGCTTATGATACCTGGAATCCGAAACCAAAATACATTTTATTAGTAGGAGATGTTGAATATATCCCAGCTCATACTGGTGCGGTATATGATGTAAGTACAGATCTATATTATGCGACGGTTAACGGATCGGATTATTTTCCTGATTTATATGTCGGCAGATTTCCCGTTAAAACTAATGAAGAACTTGAAATAATTATTAATAAAACGATAAATTATGAAGAGAATTATGATCCTTCAAAAGCTATGTTCTCAGATGTTCTTTTAGCAGCCTATGACCAATATGGAAGATATTATATAAACACTTCTGAATCAATTAGAGAATTTTTAGAAAATAATTCATATACAACCACTTGCGTTTATACAGGAGGGGATTACACGGGAACAACAGAAGATATTATTAATTGTATAAATCAAGGGGCACTTTTGTTAAATCATAGGGATCATGGGGGAGTCAATGGGTGGAGTTATCCTTCATTTACAATCTCCGATATTGATGATCTCAATAATAGTCACTTTCAACCCGTTATGTTTTCTATTAACTGTCTAAGCGGATCTTTTGATTATCCATCCGATTGTTTTGGAGAGGCTATTCTAAAGACAGAAAATAAAGGAATAAGTGCTTTTATTGGAGCATCTACCGTGAGTTATAGTGGATACAATGATGAATTAAATAAAGGATTATTTGCTTCGATTTGGCCAGATTATTATCCAAATTATTCCAATGGTAATGTCACTCGAACTACAGAATTAGGAGGAATTTTGAACTTTGGAAAAATGTTTATGTATGATAAATATTACCTCACGAATGGAGAGGGTTATATATGGTCAGCATCAGAATCTACTACACGCTTACAATTTGAAATTATGAACCTTTTAGGAGATCCCGAGTTATCTGTAATAGATAACAAAGCTCCCGAGATACATAATTTATCATTGAATTCAGATAATTTATTTTATGGTGAAACCCAAAAATTAAGTTTCAATGTGAGAGAGAAATTTGCATTGGACTCTATTAATATAACAATAGATAATGATAGCTATTTATTAACTAATCTCACAGAAGAATTTTATGAATTTAGCTTTCAGCCAAATAAAATAGGAAAAATAATTTATAAAATTGAAATAAATGATACTTCGGGAAATACTGTTAATTTCACAGGTGATTTTATCGTAAATCCTCAACCAATGAATATAGAGACCTCTAAAACTCTGCTAAACATATTAGGCAACAGTTATTTTTTATTAGATATCAATTTAACGGGCTCCATCTCTGGATTACTTTCTGGACCAGCTAATATTTCTACGGATTGGTCTAAGGATTATAATGTCATAAATCATAATAATGGAACATTTACCCTTGATTTTTCTACTGCTGATCTTCCTGAAAGCGGAATAACAGAATCTTATACAATAGAAATCTATGCTAATAAAACAAATTATATAAGTACATCAAAATCTTTAAAGATCTCAATCAATCCAATTCAAACATTAGTTAATTTAAATATTTCTATTTTAAAGGTTTATATTAATCAAACTTTTAATCTTAAAGTAAATTTCACAGAGGAAGTATCCGGGCAACTGATATCTAATGCTAATTGTTCTGTAAATTGGCTAAAGAATGCTAATATCACCAGAGTGTCAAGTGGATTTATTATCTCATTTTCAACATTAGGACTTGAAAAAGGCAATTACACTGCTGTAATTACTTTAGATAAACCAGGTTATGAAACATCTTTTAATAACATTAATATTATTATTGAGGAATCCCCTCCAAATCTAAGGATTGATTTGGTTTTTGTTCCGACCATTCTGATTGGTGTTGCGGGGGTATCAATAGTGATAATTAAGAAACTTTATTAATGAAATTTAAAAATAAAAACACTCAATTTTCTTTTCAGGTTTTTTTTTCTGATCATTATAGAAGTATTATAGATTATCTAGTCCAATTCTCTGAACAAATATGAGTAGATTTTTACTCAGTTGTCAAAATAATTAAATTTTTATAATTTTTTAAAAATAGATTTAAATATAAGAATAATCTTGTTTTTTTATGTTTATCACTTAGAGTTCTATAGCTTATACTGTTTATTTAGTATAAAATATAAGGAAAAACTAAGATAACGGGGAAAACGATACTAAGAATTAAAACAGAAATTAGTAATTTATAAATATAAAATTATGATACTAATGATTAGAGATTTTATGATGTAAAATGGGGTTTTATTACGGAAGTAAAGACAAAAAAAATATAATTTATCTAAAAATAATTTAGCTAAAAATGTTGAGAAAAAAACATCTAATTATAAGTCTCTTTTTTATCATTTTTTTATCCTTTACAATCTCAATATTCTTTACTCAAAAGACTCATGAATTTCCATATTCCCAAGATAAGGATAAATTTAATCATATTAATACTTCTTCTGATGATCTTGTTTTAGCCGAAGGTGTTAATGACCCATTAAATATAACGGATAAAGCAATGCTTTATGATAATCAAGAAATTATATTAACGGGACAAAATGAGGAGAATTTATCGTATTATTTGGCAGATGAGTGGGAAGCTACCAAAATAGAAACAAATTTAATTAATATATCTGATAAATGGAATTGGGTTGAAAATGGTGACTTATTTCCTATAGATACATTCACTGTAAATGAGAGTTATGAAAGTACTCATACATTTAGCAGTCAAATAGACTATGACCCTACGGTCCCAAGCAATATACAATCAAATATAACTGTCAGCGGAGCAATTGCAATAAGAGTACACTTTAAAAATATCTCATTCGCTGCTGATAAAGATTACTTGTTTATGTATAATAATAATTATACGCTAATTTATCATGAGGGTGGAAATGGAAGAGTGAGGCAAAATTTCTATTCTCCATGGATAAAAGGAAACCAGACGTTAATCACAATTAATTCAGAAGGAGGAACTTCCAGTGATGGTTATTATATCGATTATTATGAGTTTATAAATGGAAGCTCTCAATATTATAACAATTCAGAATATTGGAATGAAAATAGTTATACGCTAGGGAGTGAAGAAAGAACATTTTCCGGTTATGGTGATATAAAGGATGAAGCAGGGATGTACGCTAATCTAATTGGAACAATTAAAGAAAACCCAGCAAAATTCCAAGCAGAATATGAGAGTGGAGATTACATTGAATTATATCAAAACCTAAGTATCCCAAGAGGAAGGACAATTGACGGATCAATTTCATTTGATTTTTTACTCGAATTTGGAGTTTCTACAGATCAGATTATAATGTATGTGGAAATAAATGATCAAGTAATTTATTCCAAAAGATTTAATGATATTGTAAGTCAAGGAAAGAATCAATGGTTTTCTACTGGTAAAGTAACCATGAATTCATGGGATGTTATTCCAAACGTATTTGATAATGCGCTTAATAATGAAAATATAAAGATTTCGCTTGGAATAAAAACAACTGATAATTTAGAATTTGATCAAGAAGAACAAGGCGAACAATTAATATGGTTTGATAATATAAATTTAGAGTTAACAACCTTAGTAAATTCGACTCAAAGCGATATAAATCTCACCATTAATAATTATAACCTTATTGATTCCGATGAATGGGGAAAATCATCTATTACTCTAAATGAAACTTGGACAGAAGATCCTATTTTATTATCAATAAATAGTTCAACCCCTTATTTGATCTTTGACATAAGTATTTCAGTTAGTTTATATCATTATTCTTCAACTTTATTAAATGAATTCCAAGATGAAGGAATATCATATGAAATTTTAGAGAATGGAACCATATATTGGGAATTCCTTCATAATTTTGGTAAACCAAGTTTATATGATGATTTTGAAATTTTTATTCAAAAACCTAAAGACTGGAGTTTCATTCAGGTACTAGACCCAATTTTTTCCGAAATACCCTTTGAAGGGGGAACTTCCAATGACAAATACCTATTAATTAATGAATCATATACTATAAATTCAGGAACGTGGAGATTTAAAGCTACCTCACCTAATTATATAAATATTTCGAATACAAAATTATGGAAAAATGGTGTTTTGGGTGATGATACGTTCTTATCTGGAGATAATTTAAAAATATCTACTCAAATTAACTTTTCTGGATATATTCCCCGAAATGTAGAAGAGACTTCAGCAAAATTAGCCTTAACTTTTCCGAATGGTACAATATGGTATCAAGAAAGTCTTACTGTAGGTACCGATGGATATGTAAATTTTACTGAATTATCCTTAACTCCATATTTGTTGGCTGGAATATACAATTTTACTATTTTCTGGAATAATGGAACTTCCTTAGGAGGAATTAAACAGAATTTCATATTAAATCATTATTCTAATTTAGTACTGAATAAACCAACCGATGCGATATCAGATCTGACGACTGAAGCTTTTTCTGGTGATATTATCCCAATCAGAGTTATTTATAAAGATTCTGAAAATCAATATCAAATCCCAAACGCAGATCTTACTTTAAATTGGACTGATGGAATTATTCAAATTGACGAAGCTGCATCAGGAATTTATGAAACATATTTGGATACTACAAATTTAACTCGAGGTTTACATAAAATTTTTATAAATTCTTCGAAAATAGGATATTTTACTGCAAATCTAACTTTAATGCTTAATATAGTTGAATCAACTATGATTCAGCGTCTCTCATCTGAGAATTTTATAGAACTTCATGCAGTTAGTTCAATCACATTTAATTATACAAGTTTTAATGGATTTGGAATTGCTAATGCTAATGTATCTCTTGATTTGGATCAATCACTTTATAATATATCCAGTCCTTTGAACGGGACATATATTATTGATTTTTCTACTTCTTATATCGATTCATTAGGGACATATCAAATCACTTTTGATTTTTCTGCTCTAGGTTTTGAATCTCAGCAATATATCTATCAATTTGAGATAATAGAACAAAAAATTGACTTAAATGTTTATATAGATAATCAAAAAAGATCTGAAAATTTTCGAATAGAAAAAAAAATTAATTCTATCTTGAATATATCTTTAAGAATTTATTCTCCAATAGATAATACGTTCATAAATAACGCTAGTATAGAATTTTTATGTGGGTCTTATGAATATACTTTAGGTGGAGAGAGTAATTATTGGTATAATGACTCAATAATATTAACTAGTGAACATTTTTCCTATGGTGTAAATTTCGTACAATTACGATTCCAAAAAGACGATTATCAAACAGAGATATTTGATTTTGAAATATCGTTAAACAAAATAGCTATAGAATTAAATCCTGTGAGTTTTGAAAATACGATTAACATAAAACCAGGAGAATCGCCAACAATCATTATAGAATTATTTGAAGAAGGAACAAATATCAGTATTACGAATGCTACGGTATTTTATTCTTGGGAGTATGGTATTGGAAGATTAGATGAGATCTCGGAAGGAACATATCAAGAAACGCTATCTGTTCCTGGATCTCTTTATGGCTCTTATGAGATCATATTTTCAGTTTCAAAAAATTCAAATTATGAGATTGTTGAGTTTTCATATTTTATTGTGATCTCGGAGCCGCCTTCCTCACCTCTTAATTTTTGGATTATAATTGTCATATTTTTCATCATTGTTGGAGTAGCATCGAGTTTACTTTTAAGAACTTACGTATATATCCCAAGAAAAAAGGCAATAGAAAAAGAATTTCAAGAAAAAATCCAACCATTTAAAGATGCGAGAAATATAATTGGGATTAATGTAATACATAAAGATTCGGGATTATCTGTCTATTTTGAAAGATATTCCTATTTAAAAGATATAGATCAGAGTTTGTTCTCAGGGTTTATTCAAGCAATTATGATATTTGGCAGAGAGATAGGAAAAGAAAAAAAGAAAGAAAAGGGAATCTCTGAGAGAGAATTAAAAGTTGCTGAATTAGATTTTAAATATTTTTATACTTTATTATGTGATTATAAGGAATTAAGAATTCTTTTAATTCTTAAAGACAGTGCATCAGATAATTTAAAAAACAAATTAGTTATAACAATAAAACATTTATATTCAAAAATTTCCGTTCTCCTACAAGATTTTGCCGGAAATTTAAAACCGTTCGGAGA
>JAWOFX010000019.1:0-101551 GCA_046497275.1 Promethearchaeia archaeon
TCTTCTGCAGGTGGAATTATTATAATCATAACGCCGTTAGACAAATATTTCAAAATACGTTTATCAATAGCATGAAGTTTTTCTCTTCCACTGGGATGTGTATGGGCCTGCCAAACAATGTCCACTCCCAATTCCTCCTTGAATTTACGCATATTATAGATCTTTGATTTTTTATAGCGCATCCAACTGCGTGGTTTCACGTGTTTTTTCGTTGACTTAATATCCTTATTTACGATGAATTTATTCACGATACCGAAATTTTCTTTTCGATCCGCAAAAATCCAATAATGTTCTATCTTAGGATATGCATCCGCTGCCTTCTGAGTAATCTCATTAAAAATGCGTTCTGGTATAAGGTACCTAAAATCTTCAGCGCTCAATTTTTGCTCACTCACACTATAAAATACGGCAAAAGATTTTAATTTTATCACACACATCATTTAAAAAAATTAGAATTTTGATACTGCTTGCATAAAGGTTGGAATTGCCTTTTTGAAATGATAGGGAAGCTGGGTTAATTTCCAATCGTTCAATTGAAAATATCCTAATTGAAAGGCTTTCAAAAAAGCGATCCAAAAATACGGGCAGAATCCCATACTTGATCCCGTTCTACAATCACAATCCCGATCCGGATTGGCGATATTATCTTTGGTAATAGAAAGAAAATTAGTTGTTTCTAATTTTGAGCCTTTAAATCTTGCTTCGATTTCATTTCTGCTATTATTTGTAACCTTAATCTCTGAAAGAGTCTCTTTGGAATGATGAAAAAGAATGTCAATTGCCTTTTGAAGCTCCTCAGTAATTATTTTCAGTTCATTCCGTCGTAACCATTCGATTTTCTCCTCTTGCGATAAATTGAGAAGTAGCAATCCGATCAAATCATCTTTCTTGAGTGAAGAGTATCCTTTTATGTCGTGTTCTCTAAAAATATCTTTGAGTTGATCGGTGGTTAAGGATTGGAAGAGGTATTTTAGAAAGGGATCGGTGTCTATGGATCTGTGAAAAATTACTGAATCTTGAAAGGCAATTTGCTCATAATACTCATTATGACTTAATTCATATTCGGGATCGGTGTTGTTGTCGATAAATGATCCTAACGTTATCTTCTGCGATTGTGCCTTGATTTTTTGGATTCTATCCTTAATTTGTTTCGGTAAAAACTTTAGTTTAATATGGGCTTTTACTTCCTTTTCATGAAGCACTACAAACACATTTATTCCATATAATTTTCCTAAGGAATGCTTTGAAAATAGATGTTCGGGGGAGGCTGTATCTAACATTTTATTCTATTCTCGTGAATATTGGATTTTTGAATTGAAAGATAGACAGATAGAATGATATTAATCTCCAAAGGGTGCGCTGGTTTGCTAAATTGTGAATGAGGAGGAAAAATCGTGCCCTGAAGAATATGAAAAATTGAAGGTGTCCCCTCATTCATATTATAAAAATTATGCCTATAGTATGACAACAATTACAGATCTGATCCCACCCCGTTACGTTTTTTTCTTCATATGCATCCACCCTTTTTTTTTCTTTGGGCGATGGTCTGTTGAAGTTGTCATTCTTTTTTCTTTTTCTTTCTTCTCTTCTCAGGTACAAATTATTAATTATCCTATCTACAATTCAACAATAACAAAAAAAATAGAACTATCTTATAATATACTGAGAAAAATTTCAAAATAAAGTTACATAATTTCTGAGTTTTGGTAATAAAAAATATTGCCGCTGCTGTGTAATTAACTTATAGGCTTTATATTCTGTACTTCTAACCAAAAGAAAAAAGAAAAAAAGGTTAGCACTTATGATAATACGTTCTTACATACTCCTCATATTCCGCTAGCTCTTCATCCGAAAAGTACTTATCTAATAATGGAAAATCTTTTATTATAGATAATCCCTTGCGAGCGTCTTCTTGACAGCCATCCATAAGATGCTTTAGTAATTTAACAACATTTCTGATTTGTTGAGAATGAGGTTTTTGGTGTCAAAATGGACTATAGAGGATTTCACTGTTGATAATTTGGGAAAAAGAGATCATAGCAGTATAGATATTGATTTAACAGAAAAAGAATTGGATTACATAAAAGAAGCCGTTATAGAGGTAATTGATGATAAACTTTTATCTACTGATCAATATGTTGCTATGAAATTTCAAAGGATGAACAAGGATAAAACAAGGAAGGACATTATGCTCGAATATAATTTAGTCTTAAGTGTATTTAACGACTTAGCCGAGCTTGAGTATTTAGAACAATCTAAACTTTTAAGAAGTCAAGGCGAACCAGTTATTGTGAGAAATATCAACACTAAGAAATTTATTTCCCTTGACAAGTTTAATGAAATTTTAGGTATTGATAGACCTAATACTAATATAAAAGATGGTATATATTTTGACCCAATCACTATCGAAAGAGCTCTAAAATATATCCATAATAAAATTGGGGAGATAGCGAGTTATTATGATTCGGAGATCGAGCAAATGCCCTTTTTTCTAAAAAAGAAAGAAACCGCATATCTAAGTCTGCAGTTAGATATCCTAATGGATTTATACGATGAGTTGAATTATTACGCAAAAGAGCGTGGGCTTTCACTTTTTATGGATTCGAATATGCCCTCTCTTGAGAATAAATATTTTGATACTCAATGGAATGATGAGCGCGTGAGAAGTTATCATATCATATTTGGTCTATGTGAATTCTTGGGGTTTGATCCCCTATTTTTTGAAGCATTAGATAAGGAAATCTTCGAAACAGGAGATTATAGAAGGCATCATTTCAGAGACTCTCCAATACGGAAAGTCTCTAGTAATGCAAGGGACGTGATTATTACGGATTCAAGGAAGCATAATGATTACGAAAAATATGAGGAAGGCTTTATGGTTGCGGTGATGAATGCTATAAAAGAGGTAATGTTCAATGACAAGATTCCATATAGCGATAAAAACGGGATTGGGGGTATTACCGCCCAAGACCTTCGAGTTTCGTTAGAAAAGCATATGAAATTATATTTCGATCTTAATCAAGGGTCTGATGGAAAAGTGAATCCGTTCATTGTCAGAGGGTTAAATCAACCTGGTGAAAGGAACTACCGAGATGAGCGCTTAACATACAAACAACTCGTTGGGGAGGTGTGGAGTTTGTGGAACGGTGCTGATCCGACCCAAGGCAGTCTCGATGAGTGGACAAACGCTGACGGGTCAATTAAGGTGATGGAATCATTTAAAAACCAGCTAAAAGAGTTTAATAGAAGGAGATATGATTTCCTCAAAGATGGGAAATATAAAGAATTCTTAGAAAAAGTCTATAATATGGCGGACGACCCCAATATGAATTCCCGCTTCATTGAGGGCGCGGAGGGTATGGACTCTCTCCTACAAGATCCAAAGACCCCAAAGAGACATTACCCCCTTTATACTGATGCTATTGCCCTTGATCTCATCAGAAAAGCGCTCGGGCTCGAAGGTAGCGCAAAAATGGGCAAGCTTACAGCGTCCCAAATCAATCGTTTATACGATAGCCAATTCACGCCCGAATATCTCCACGAGCGCATAAAGGCAATATACAAGGTTTAATCTTCAAACAAATAAAAACCGAAAAAACAAGGCACCCGTTAACTTTAAATACACTTCCTTTTGTTTAATATAATGGGAAAAGAAAGATAATAAAGTGCGTGAAAATAAAAATGGATAAGAAGAGAAGGCTGGAAATTAAGCACCCGCATTTACGCAAAATAAGAAACTCACTCAGATACGTTATTGTTGAAGAAACATATAGAAGATTAGATAAATTACGTAAAAAACAAGAACCTTATGATAAAGTTCAATCCCTCCAACGAGCACTCAACGCCTCGATATGCAAATGCTCCAAATGTGCGTCCACGACCTCCGACATGATCCACAACCCCTATGATAAGAATTGGTATTGCGTGGATTGCTATGAAAAGCTCCAATACTGGTACAAATATAGTCCCAATAGTACCGAACGCAAGGACGCACCCAATCCATTTCCGTGATATTTTTAAATTGCTTTTTTTCAAAGTTATTTACTCTTCTAATATGTCAGAACGTATCATTATTGAAAAGATGGTTTTTGAAATTATTTCTGAGTGAAAAGTACTAAATTATTTTCTTTTTATTTCTTTTTAGAAAGCTTAGACAAAAAGGAGTAATTAATTCTTCTTAATTTGTCATACAACTGAATCTTATGGTAAACTATTAAAATTTTAGAATGTTATTATTTATAGTAAGGAAAAGTAATTCCCCTCCTTACAAGCTCAGGTCGCTTAGCTTGGTAGAACGATAAAACTGTGCCAACAGCGCTGGTCTGCTAAACCAGTACGTGAATGCGTGCGTGGGTTCGAATCCCACCCTGAGCGCTTTATTTAGATATAACATATCGGAAAAAAAAAGAGTCCATAGTCTAGCTGGTTATGACGTCGCGCTTACACCGCGAAGATCGGGAGTTCGAATAAAAATTGCTCAAATAGAGCGTTTACGGAAATCTCCCTGGACTCATTTTATTCTTCTTCTAATTATTTTAACTTTTTAATCCGATTCGGAAGTAAGACACTAAATTTGCAATTCTCAAGATACTTTCCAATCTCACTGATTATTCCACGAGCATTTGTACCTTGTTTGAATAAAACTAGGTTTTCTAAAAATCCAAACCGCTCTACTGAAACGATATCTTGGAGGTGCCCAGTCTTGATAAGAGCTTTTTTAAATTGTCCTTTGGTTTCACCACACATAAATAATCCTTCAATATTTTCACGTTGTATCTTATCAAATATCTCCAACGATTTTTTTGCTATTTTACCTTTAATATTTTTTTCCTCTTTATCAATCTCGCTAATCTTACAATATAATGGAAAATTTTCAATAAAATCATAAGTGTTAATAATCTCTCTTATAGAAACTTTCTTCCCATTTGCTAATTGATCACGAAGAATGTATAGAGGGAGTAAAATATCTGTTGTTGGTTTAATAATTCCACAGTCTAGAAAAATTCCAAATCCTGTATCCCCCACATCGACCATAGTTCCCTTTAGAATAGTACCCTCATTTAGGTTATCGAATTCTACACAACTGCCAATTTCTGCTACTAACATATTTTTAACAAATTCTTCATCTGGTCCTTGAATGAATATCTCAATCCGATCATCTTTCTCTCTTATTTTTCTAATTTCAATCCCAGTTTTAGGAAATCCATGGGTTAATTCATTTAAATATTTTCTATAGCGAGTTTGTAAATTAAGCCAATTACTTCGCGAACTTGTTTGGTATATCTTGTCAAGTAATATTAGTCTTTTTACCATAAAAAAAATCACATTAAAAATAGGAAAATTCTCTTTCCTTATTGTTATATTGAAATGAATCATTCTATATACTTTTTGGGATGATGTTCCAATATAAAAGTATGAAAATTTAAATTAGTAAATTGTCATTTCTGAATAAACAAAATGATCTAAAAATATCTAAATATGAATCAAGAGCAATTTGATGCAGCTGTCGAGAAGCTTAACGAATATGAAGGAATTGAAGAAGTATTTCTATTAAATTCTGATGGACATATAACATTTAAATCTAAAGAATCTTCATTTAATAATGAGCAGAGTAAAGCCTTGTTAAAAGCATGGAAAGAAAAACAACCTTCTATTCATTTTATGAATGAAAGATATGCGATTTTAAAAAATGATGAGATTCAGCTAGCAGCAAAAAATTTTTCAGGGAAAGGAAACATTGCTGGTTCAATCACTAAAGATGGAGATTATTTAATAATCCACATTCAAGAAGAAACTGGTTTAATTCTCCTTGAATGGTCGATTCTTGTAAATAAAATAGCTTGGAATCAATAAGGAACTATATAAAAAATCATTTTAAGATTGGTAGATAATATTAGAATATGATTTTATCGGAGTAACATATTAACCTTTTTTTATACCTTTTCTCTTTATATTTATTTTTTTATGATAACGATTAAATATTACATTTTACTAAATGGAAATATGAAAATTAATAAGTTTGATATTTTCTACCTAATTGGATTACTGGGCACCACCGGATTAATGCTGTGGATATTATTTTCTGGTATTACAGTGTTGTTATTTACGAATGTAATTTTTTTTTGGGCAGCAAAACTACTTTCTGGTTTCGGACTAATTCTTACCGCTACAAGTGCGTTTCTATTCCTTCTGAATCTAATTAAAGATAAAATAGAGCAGAGAGAAGTCAATATTTTTATTATAATTCAAATTATCATTCCTGCCTTATTGATAATATTTGGGATTTATCAAATAATTTCAAGTCTTAATCCCTCCCCAACACCTAATACGGGATTGGCATATTGGCTTGATATTGGCTTATTTGTATTTGGCATTCTTTCTATTTCACTATCCCTCTATATCATCCCCTTAATTCGCGAAGAGTTTGAAGAATCAGCAGAAGCAGGATTATGGACTCGTATTAAAAGAGGTGCTAAAAAAGTAGGGAGAAAAGTAAAGAAGAAATATTATGCGGTAAGTAAGCAATATGCTAAAGCGCATATTCAAGATCAAACAACAATAAAAGAAATTTTAACAATTTGGAGACATAAATTAGCCGTTTATCTTTTAATCCCAATTGGTATTGGTTCACTCGTTTTTACTCCTATTGCGTTTGTTTGTATTGTGTTTTGGATTAAGCTATTTATCTTTGATAAAGATCCAAAGTCTTATGAACGAATTGCGCTTCTAATTTCGATGATCGCAATCGCAGTAATCGCAATACTCTCTTATGTGTTTGACTGGGTTTTCTATACCGCCATATCTGAATATTTCTGGACTATTGATATATTTTACCTTATAGGCATTATAGCCAGCTCAATAATGTTCATATATCAGTTTGCGCAATTAAAGGGAGTTACTTTAACTGATGTCAAAGAAAAAATCGGGGAACTACGTACAAAAGAAGAGAAATAATATATCTAATTTTATTTTAATTTTTAATTATTTCTTATTATTTTTAGCTAATGTTCACAAAAGGATTTCTTATATAATTTTGGGGTCTAAAATTTTTAGGAATTAGTTTTATGAATTATTTAAGCAAATTATATATTTTATCATATATTACACAGAACTATAAAAATAGTTATTTATTCTCCAATTATAACTATTATAAATATTTGATTATTGAATTTTATAAGAGGTTAAATGAAAATGTTCTCACAACAGGGACGTGGCTATGATATGGCCATTACACAGTTCTCACCAGAGGGAAGACTATTCCAAGTGGAATATGCTATTGAAGCTGTACGAAGAGGAACTACAGCAATTTGCGCTCGTAATGAAAATTCTGTAGTATTTGCAGTTGAGAAAAAGAGCTCAGATTTACAAGAAACACTTGGATCTGAAAAAATATTCAAAATTGATAACCATATTGGGGTAGCAATCGCTGGACTAACAGCTGATGCAAGAGTCCTCATTGATAAAGGCCGTGTACAAGCACAAGTACACCTTTTGAATTATGATGAGAAAATAACAGTTAAAGAATTGACCCTCGAAATTTGTGAAATTCTACAAGCATATACTCAAAATGCAGGAGTAAGACCATTTGGAGTTTCATTTTTAATTGCTGGTATAAATTCTGATGGAGAGACCGGACTCTTCCTTACTGATCCATCTGGTGCGCTATGGGGTTATAAAGCTTTTGCAATTGGATCAGGGGCCAATGAAGCAAGAACATATCTTGAAGAGAATTATGATATTGGGATATCAGACGAAGACTTGAAATTATTACCTTTAAGAACGTTAAAAGAAATTATGAGTGAAGAAACCTTAAATGAGAATACTTGTGATGTTGCCTATATTCTAAAAGAGGATAAAAAATTCACACTTTTAACTTTGGAAGAAAAGAAAGAATTATTAGCAAAATTATAAATTTTTTTATAGAACAACATTTTAATGTTCCTCCCTATTTTTTATTTTATATAATGCTTTATGTAATATATTCAAATAAAAATTATTAGAAAAAAAAGATTTTTGAACAGAGAAGTGATTATTCTTGATTGACCGCGCTAGAATGAATTTAGGTAATAACATTATTGGTAGATTGGAAAATAGTGGAAGATCTTTTGAAATGTTGATGGATCCAGAGAAGTCTTGGGAGGCTAAGAAGTATATTAGAGAGGAAATTAATAAGAGATTAAAGGAAGGTAAAAAAAGATCTCGTTTAACTCCTAAAGAAATAATTAATGATCCAAATATTACATTGGAGCTAATTTTCGAAAGTTTCATTGTTTTTGAGGATTTAAAAAGAGGTAAAAAAGCCACTGATGGAGATATGGAAGTTGTCTTCGGAACAACCGATGGAAAAGAAATCGGGGCACATATCTTATTAGAGGGCGATATCCAATGGACACGTTCACAGCGTGAAGAAGAAAGGGAGAAAAAACTTAAACAAATCATCAATATAATTTCTAAAAATGCCATTAACCCACAGAATAATAAACCACATCCCCCAGAGAGGATAGAAAAAGCTATTGAAGAGGCAGATGTAAAAATTGATCTAATGAGAAATGCGGAAGAACAAGTGGATGATGTGGTAAAAAAAATACAAACAATTATTCCAATTAAAATGGAACAAATAGAGATGGCAATCAAAATTCCCACTTCATATACTGCAAAAGGCTATAATATTGTTGCTCAATTTGCGCAAATAAAAAAGGAGGAATGGCAAAGCGATGGTTCTTGGGTATCTGTGATTAGTATGCCAGCAGGTTTCCAAATGGAACTTTTAGATAAATTAAACAAATTGACGCATGGACGAGTCCAAACAAAATTAATGAAATCTTAATATATAATTCTTTGTTCTTAAACCAAATTCTTCTATTTTCATATTTCTTGCATAATTAAAATTTATTATTATAACTAGAAAGCCAGTTTTTACTCTGAGATAAAATTAAAATTTTTTTCCTTGGATTTTAAAAATTAATTTGAATGATTTAGTCTTAATTCCGATTATTAAATAAAATTCAATAATGATGAGTAATTTTTATATAATAATTTGTAAAAAAATCTCTTTTATTTATTAACATTTATCTGTAAATTGTGAAATAATATGGAAAACGACGAAGAAGAGGAACAAGACGATCAAGACGAGGAAGTAGAAGACGAAGAAGACCAAGATGACGAATTCGAAGACGAAGAAACTTTACGTGAAATCGTAGCACCAGGAGAGGTATTAAGCGAAGATTTGGAAACATATGTCCCAGGACGAGGGACAATTCTTAATAAAAAGGGCGATAAAATTATATCTGTAATGGTTGGATTAAAACAGATAAAAAAGAACTATATTAATGTTATCCCATTAAATGGTTTTTATACAGCCCATCCAGGAGATAAAGTTATTGCTGTGATAACTGATAAAAATCCGGTAAAATATCGTTGCGATATAAATGCTAAGTATGAAGCAATATTAAAACCTCGAAATACGGTTAAGCATAGCAAACGCCGTATACGGGGTGATTCACGACCAGACACAGAGAAATATGACATCGGTAATGCTGTAATTGCTAAAATTATATCTGCTGATCGATTAAATAGCCCAGAATTAACAACGGTAGGAAGGTATCTTGGAAAAGTACGAGGAGGAATTATAATACAAATAGATCCTCCTAAAGTACCACGAGTTATTGGTCGGAATGGTTCCATGATCAAAATGCTGAAAAGTCTTACTGATTGTAATATTTTTGTGACCCAAAATGGACGTATTTGGATCAAGGGAAACGATATAGAAAAAGAGCGACTTTTAATCGAAGCGATTTATAAGATTGAACGAGAGGCGCATACGCAAGGATTAACAGATAGAATGGAAGAATTTATCAAAAATGAAAAAGAAAAAAGAGGGATATAATAAATGACTTTATTAATACCTGATGAATATCCAAAAAACTTATTTCGAGAAGACGGTAAACGCCTTGATGGGCGTGATGTATATGATTTAAGACCTATCAAAATGGAAGTAGATGTAATTAAGAATGCTGATGGGAGTGCCTATATAGAATGGGGCAATAATAAAATATTCGCTTCCGTCTATGGTCCACGAGAAGTACATCCTCACCATTTAGCAAAACCTGATAAAGGGATATTACGTGTTTTTTATAGAATGGCAACCTTTTCGGTTTTTGACAGAAAACGCCCAGCTCCTGGACGGAGAGAAAAAGAAATCTCAATGATTATTTCTGATTGTTTGGAGCCAGTTCTTTTTCTTGAATTATATCCGGGTACGAGCTTTGAGATCTTTATAGAAGTTGTAGATGCCGATGGTGGAACGCGATGTGCAAGCACTACTGTTGCCGCATTAGCCTTAGCTGATGCAGGAGTACCGATGAGAAGTTTAGTCACCTCTTGCGCAGTAGGGAAAATTGATGGTAAGCTAGTGACCGATTTATCTGGAATAGAAGATAAAGCTGGGGAAGCTGATTTACCAGCAGCTATAACTTGGTTTAATGATGAAATTTCACTATTACAATTTGATGGAAAAATAAATCAATCTGAACTTAATGAATCGCTTGAAATGGCTCAAGATGCTTTAGAAAAAATATATAATATGCAATTAGATGCGTTAAAACGAAAATATATTAAAATTCAACAAGATGTTCAAGAGATGGGGGTAGAAGAATAAAATGATGGATATAAAAAGAGTTATATCGACAATAGAAAAAAGTTATATCAAAGAAAATCTAAAGAAAGATCAAAGAATTGATGGTAGAGGTCTTTGGGAATACAGAGAATTTGATATAAAAACTGATACAATCGCCGCAGCTGAGGGATCTTGTGATATCTCACTTGGAGACACGAGAATTATAATAGGAGTGAAATATGATATTGGGGAACCTTATCCTGACATGCGCGATGAAGGTGTATGTACGGTCATGGCAGAATTACTTCCGTTAGCATCTCCACTTTTTGAACGGGGCCCTCCAGATGAAGAATCCATTGAATTGGCAAGAGTCGTTGATCGGGGAATTAGACATGCAGACTGCGTCCAAACTAAGAAACTGTGTATTAAAGAAGGAGAGGCTGTCTATATTGTATTTGTAGATATGTATGTCATTAACCATGGCGGAAATATGATTGATTGTGGAGGCGTAGGTGCATTAACATCTTTAATATCATCTCATTTACCAAAAGGAGAATGGACTAAGGACGGCCCTCAATGGAGTGGGAAATATTTCAAAGGGAGTGATATAGTGAATGAATTACCATTACCAATTACATTCGGAAAAATTGATGATGTTTTATTTGTCGATCCAAGCCTACCGGAAGAATTAGTCAGCGATGGCAGACTAACAATTTCAGTGACCGAAAATGAAATAACCAGTATACAAAAAAGTGGAGCAGCTACTTTCACTTCTGAGGAAATTAAGTTTTTAGGAGAAAAAGCGTTTGAAATTGCTGGAAACTTGCGTAAAGACTTAGATTTATGGCAATATGAAAAAACTATCGAATAATTTTTTTAATTTTTAATTTAATTTCTTGTTTTTTTGTACTTTTATATTTTTTATTTTAAGAAAGAAAAAATTAGTAATTTAAATATGGTAAATTCAATAATTAATTTGAAACGCGTCGAAGGGTTTCAAATGTACCATATCCGTCAGTCCTCTCATCTAGTTGAAATTGACCAAATGATTGGACTAAAATAGATTGTTGATTATTTTTATCTTGAAATGGTACAGGAATTATTGGTCCAACTTCTGCCTTTAAAATATGCGTGATATTTTGGTTATCAATTAATTCTAATTTTGAACTAACTGGCATTATCCCATCGTTTCTGAAAGTTTGCTCTAAAACTTTAATCGTTTTTAGGGGAATATTTTTTCCATTCCTAAATAAAAACCCCCCTGTAGATAGTTTTCCATCTTCACCAATAATTGCTGCAGGATTAACAGCAAGATCCTCATCAAACCAGATTACATAATATAACCAATCACCGACTCCTGTCCAGTCTCGAACGCCATATGTATGGTCTCTCTGTCCGAGAATATCATTAAATTCATACGTCTCTTCACCTACCTTCAGAGTACCATTTATTTTCGCGATTTGTTCCCAATGTTTATCACCGGCTTTTTTTCCCAATTCTAAGGATTCTTCGGTCATATACTCACTATATTCATACACATCATTAATGGGATTGAACTTAATATTCAATTCTGCATTTTTAGCAGCAGAAATAAGTTTCGGATTTTTGCGTACTTCAGGAAGGTTTTCCGTATCATCTAAGAGGATTATATTCCCTTTAAATTTATAATTCCAGGTGCCATCTGGCTTCCAATCATGCTTCATTCCCCCAACTTTCAAAGAATCATTGAATTCTTTCAATTTCTTTTCTTGAAAATATCCTCCCCCGAACCCATCTGGGAGGAATAAAAAGAAAAAGGTCATAGCCTCCTTTTTATTCGGTTTAAAACCAAGACGTGAGACCGCTCCAATCTCTTTCTCTTTATCATAAAACGCTAAATAATAGGATTCATTCCATTCAAGATGATCTGTGAGTTCATTTGGATGAATAATAGGTTCCATTTTTATTTTCTCATTTTAAAAAATTTAATCTAAGTAATTGAAGATAATGATGGAACTCATATTAAGTTGAATTATATTAAATAATCTTAAAAGAAGGTTTTAAAATAAATATATGAGATTATTTAACTCTAACAACTCCATTATAACCGTTTAAACTGACAATTTGCCCTGTTTTGAAATATTTACATGCATTCGAAATATTTGTTACTGCAGGTATTCCATATTCTCTCGATACAACAGCTCCGTGGGATAGTACACCTCCAGTCTCTGTGATTAAACCTCCAATCTTTGAGAAAATAGGCGTCCAGCCGGGGTCCGTACGAGGAACTACGAGAATCTCTCCTGGCTTAACCTTAGAGATATCATTAATTGTGGCTAAAACTCTTATTGGAGCGGTTATTTCACCTTGGCTTGCAGGTATTCCTTTAAAAAATGAACTATCCTCTTCATATTCTAAGCAATCATTATATTCTCTTTTACCCGAAATGAATTTTGGTGGTATCTTATCCTCATAATCCATAAAAATCTTCCTTCTTTCATTGATTTTAGATTTGACGACTTCTCTATCAATGTTTTCTTTGCTATCGTTAATTATGTTATAAATTTCCTTCCTTCTTAAAAAGAATATATCATCTTGATTATTGATAATATCTTTCTCTTTGAAAATACTCCCAACTACAAGAAATAGTTCCCGATTCAATGTGATCCACTTGTCTAAATTAAATCTTTGCTCCTCTCTAAATTTAATATATTTCTTGCTTAGGTTTAAAATAATTGAAAATATCTTCCATTTTAGAAAGCCTAAAAATTGAGACCTAAATCTACTATAAACATATTTTTCTACCAGTTTCCGATATCTATCATTTTTGGATTGAATATTTTCTAAATTTTTCTCATGTTCCATTATTAGAGACTTTAATATCTCAAAAACATATTCAGGCGCTTCTCGCCAGCGAGGATAATAAGGTTCTCGAGTAAATCCTCTATCTCCATATTCTTCTAAAAATTTATCGAATTTATCAATAAATTGCTTAATTACTACATTATCATAAGACTTTAATTCTTTGTAGAGATCTTTTGGGTTTGCTTTAGTTAGGATCTCTTTTAATTGATTATTTTGCTGAATAAATGCTGCTAAGTTGTGAATTTCTTGATTTGTTTCCGTTAATTTATGATCTAGCCCAGAAATCAATATAGGATAAAATTTATAACATTCTTGCTTTCCTAGGAATCTCGTGAGAAGATATTGAACTAAAAGATTCATTCCAATATTATGAACTGGAATGCCATAACGAACCAGTCTAAAATGATCTCGCATAAGGATATCTAAATCTTCTGCTAATGTGAATAATTCGTTCAGATTCTTTTTATTCCTTAGTCTCTCTAATTTTTTATTGAATTCAGTATAATATGGATTGAATTTTTCTCTTGTCCATTCATAATATGCTTTATCTGTTTTTGTAATAGAGCCATTAGGATCGTGGATCATTATTCTTAGTTCCCCTACTATACGATTTACAGTATGAAAAGGAAGATCCTCTATAGTTTCCTTGCCATATTCCCCTATTCCATTAGGGAAATAATTTAAAATATCTTCATTTCTCATAATAGAAGGAATCTCATTCTCCACTTTTCTTTTTAATACTTCTAAATTAAAATAGACATGTCCATTATATAGTTTTAGAAGTTGTATTTCCATTTTCTTATATCCCATAATACTATTTAATTCTACATTTACAACATCCGTCAGTTGGTCTCCTAAAAGGTCAAAGAATAAGGGCGTCACATTATCGTTCCAATAATCGTCCGAATAACCTCGACTATAGATTACCTCTTTTGGACCCTCTTTCTTCCGAAAAGAAGTAATGGGTCGTGATTGTAGGATCGAAATTTGTTTTTTCTCATCAATGGCCCATTCTATATCTTGAGGTTTTTTAAATAAATTTTCAATTTCTGTTCCTAATTTTGAAAGAGTAAGAATCTCCTCATCTGATAAGGATGCCTTTAAAGCTGCTTGTGCAGATAATTTAATTGTTTCTATTCCACACATATTCTCCTTATTATTAGGGTTTACGATGAATTCTTTTTTCCCTATTTTTTTATCAATGATTTCAAATTTTGTTTGTTTTCTTTGGGAATTCTTTTTAATAATGAATTGATCGGGAGAACAAATCCCAGCCATCACAGATTCACCTAATCCAAAATTCGATTCAATCAAAATCTCTGATTTTTCAGAAGTTATTGGATTGATTGTAAATAAAACCCCTGCACTTTTGGCTGGAACCATTTCTTGAACTATTACAGCAATTTTTGTATCATTATGAGGGATTTCATTCTTTTTTCTATAACTTATAGCTCGATTTGACCACAAAGAAGCATAACATTTTTTAATATGATGAAGTATCTCTTTTAGGGTTTTCAGGTTTAAATATGATTCATATTGCCCCGCAAAAGAGGCTTTTTCAGAATCTTCTCCGATCGCAGAGGATCTTACCACAAATTTCTCACATGAGATTGACTTAAAATCATCCTTGATCTCATCAACAAGTTTCTTTGGAATTTCACCTTTTTCAATAATTATTTGGATTTTCTTGGAAATCTCTTCGATATTTTTTGAATCAGAAAAATTTAATTTTTCTAATAAGTCAGTTATCTTTTCTTCCAATTTATTTCTTTCTATGAAATAAGTGTATGCATCTGTGGTGAGAATAAAACCTTTTGGTATATTAAAATTATTTTTTATTAAATCTCCTAAATTTAATGCCTTTCCGCCAATTTTATCCTTATGCATTATATTAATACTATCAAGACCAACAGTTAAGGCATCCGAGCTTACCACATTTATTCACCTAATAGTTAAATCATAATGGAATTATAAAAATAAAGTATTAAAATATGTTAAAATAACTTTTCATATAAAGGTTTTCTTTAATTTACTCCGTCATTTTATAAGAAAAATACGATTAGATATTCCTAAAGTTCCTAATATTATTTGTTGTAGAACTCTTTCATTCTTAAAAGTGGTAAGGTAATGAAAATGATTTATTATAAATCTTATAGACAACTTTTATAGATTTAAAAATCATTAAAAATATTCATATCGTTAATTCTATAAAATTATAGAATTCTTCGCATTAAACCTTAAATTAGGGAAAATATTTATTTTATAAAATATTATGAATAGTAATCTAAATTCTCAATTAAAGTGAGATTTCTTATGGGAAAAACCAAGAAAGTAGATGTATCTGGGAAATATGGTGCTCGTTATGGTTCTGTGGTTCGAAAACGAGCTCGAGACATTTTTGTGCGTATGAAAAGCAAAAATATCGTGTGTCCTAAATGCAAAACTAAAGGTTCAATACATAGGGTTTCTACGGGGATCTGGCATTGTAAGAAATGTGAAGCAAAATTTACGGGTGGAGCGTATGATATTGTGACTCCAAGAGGCGCTGAATCTCAAAGAGTAGCTAGGAGAAAACAGAGGGAAATCGAGCTTGTAGAAGAAGAATGAGTGATATTTCCTATTATAAAATAGAATCAACCATTACTTTTTCCTTTGAAACACCTCAAATAAGAGATATTTCATATGACTCATATTTACCAGAATATGGAACTTCAAGAGCTAAGCGTTCTAAAATAGTAATGCAAAAAAGAAAAAACAACATTTTAGAATTTCATATTTATAGTAAGGATATAACTGCATTCAGAGCATCTATGAATGATATTATAACATTTGGTAAAATTATAGAAAATACCTTAAAGCTTATTGATTTTACATAATTTATTTATTAAATTAAAGGGATATAATTATTGAATTATAATTTAATTACATTCTTGTTTAAAACATAATTAAATTTTGATAAAACGGGATGATGATTAATAAATAATTAAAAAAAAATTTATTATTTAATATAATATCTTAAGCATAGAAAATAAAAACAATTTGAAAAACTATGACTATTAATCCGAATCAACTTGATGAAGAATTACGTGAAAAATTGATGAATCTGCAGAATTTGCAGAATAATTTGGAATTTATTGTTAATCAGAGAATCCAATTGGAGTCTCAGCTTAAAGAAACAGAACTTGCAATAGAAGAGCTAGAAAAGACAAGTCCAGAAGAAACAGTTTATAAATCTATTGGCGGTATAATGGTAAAAAGTAATAAGGATAAATTATTATCTGAGAAGAAAAACGATAAAGCTACAGCAGAAATGAGAGTAAAAACATTAAAACAGAAGGAAGAGCGGACAAGAAATCAATTGCAACAATTAAGTCAAACGCTTCAGTCTGAACTTCAACAAAAACAATCAACTTAGACTTATGGAGAACTCTTATATAAATTCTTTTAAAGATTTTTTAACTAACAAAAATATTCTGATAACATCCCATGATTTAGTAGACTTAGATGGGTTGAGTTCTTCTCTTTGTCTTAATTTTTTTTTACAAAATGAAAAAAATCTTGAAACTTCTCTTTATTTTTCGCAAATTTCTAAACATACAGAATTTTTTTTAGAGAAATTCAAGGAGAAATTCCCTAAATTCATATTTAACATAGAACATTCTATTAGAGATTTGGAGATCGATGGAATCATCATTTTAGATGCAAATGAATTAGATCAAATTGTGTTTCTTGAAGATTTAAAGCAAGAAAGGAGTGATATCTCCTATTTCTTTATTGATCATCATTATAGAGATAGTATTACTGTAAAAAATAATCAAGCGGGGATTATTTTAGACAATTATATTTCGACAGCAGAAATTATTGTAGATCTTTTAAAAAAATTTAATTTTAAAATAACTAAACCTCTCAAATATCTTTTAATTGCCGGAATATTATCTGATTCAGGTTATTTTAAATTTGCGAATAATCATACAATTAAAACGATTAGTGAACTATTAGATAATGAAGTAGATTATCAAGAAATCTTAATGATGCTTAAAACTGAACCTGATATCTCGAAGAAAATTGCACAGGTAAAGGGATCTCAAAGAGTAGAACTTATAAAAGAAAAAAATTGGCTTATTGGAATTTCTGAAGTTAGCAGTTTTGAATCAAGTGTAGCAAATACTTTAATTAAAATTGGGTTTGATATTGCGATAGTATTTTCTGAACGGAAAGAAGAATATAGAGTGAGTCTAAGGGCTAAAAAAAAAGTATGCCTTGAAACTAATCTTCATTTAGGAAAGATTTTAGAAGGGATTTCTAAAGAATACAACACTGTCGGGGGAGGGCATGATGGTGCCGCATCGATTAATATTCCAAAAGAAAAGGGAAATCTCAGAGACATTATTTTGGCAAAAATTAAAGATGTTTTAAACATATAATATCTTAATATATCTAATTTGTTAACATACCATGTCTCTTATTAAATTTCATAATTTCTATTTTAGATATAAGGAAAATAAGATCTATGCCTTAAATAATATAAATTTAGAGATTGAAGATAGTAAATTTATTTTACTTGCCGGTGAGACAGGATCCGGAAAAACAAGTTTGATTAGATGTATGAATGGGTTAATACCCCAATTTTATTCTGGTTATTATAAAGGATGGGTTGAAGTTAATGGTTTTGATACAACTAAAATTGCTATTTCGGATCTCAGCACTTTTGTGGGTATAGTATTTCAGAATCCTGAAAACCAACTCGTTTCTATGAACGTTGAACATGAAATTGCTTTTGGTTTAGAAAATTTAGGTCTCCCAGAAAATCAAATAAAACAGAGAATTGATGATGTAGTTAAACTAACTGGTATTGAAAGTATCTTAGATAAAGCTCCTTTTGAAATTAGCGGGGGAGAACAACAAAGAGTAGCAATAGCTTCCATATTAGCTCTAAATCCAGATATATTGATACTGGATGAACCAACATCAAATTTAGATCCTTTTTTTGCAAAAAAAATTTTAGATCTTCTCCACGAAATCCATAAAAAACAAAAACTCACTATCATAATAGCTGAGCACCGAATGGATCTCCTTTTACCTCTAGTTGATGAGATAATTTTAATGAAAGATGGAAAAATTATAGAACATGATAAAAAGAAAAAGGTGGTGAATAATACCAATTTCAAGCAAATGGATATTAATAGACCTTTTATTTACTCTGTTTTTAATCAATTAAAATCTAAAAATCTCTTTAAAGAGGATATTCCTGTTAGTTTAGATGAGGCCCTTAATTTAATGAAAAAAATTAATTATAATGGAAAATGACTAAAAAAAACATACCAATTATCATAATAAGTAATATTGATTATACTTACTCCACTGGTACACATGCGTTAAAAGATATAAGTTTAAATATCTCTAAAGGGGAATTAATTGGAATTATGGGTAAGAATGGGGCAGGAAAAACAACCTTAATTCGAACTCTAAATGGGTTAATTCGTCCTAAGCGGGGATCAATTTATATTAATCAAGAAAATATTAAGAATAAAACCATTGCTCAATTATCCCAACAAACGGGAATTATTTTTCAAAATCCTGACCATCAATTATTTTCAAACACTGTAGAGGAAGAAATTAAATTTTCTCTAAAAAATATTTATTCTGATAAGAAAGAGCTTCAAGAAAAAACTAATGAAATTCTAAATATTTTTGATTATGAACGGTATAAATCCCGTTCTCCTTTGAATTTATCAGGGGGAGAGAAGAAAAAGCTTGCATTAGCATCCGTGGTTTGTCGTAATCCTGAAATTCTTATTTTTGATGAACCCACATTGGGTCAGGATAAAAAGGAAATTGAATTCTTCATTGACTTTATACAGAGACAAAGAGATCAAGGAAAAACCATAATTATTGTTACTCATAATATCGAATTTGCATATGATTTCATTCCAAGAATATTATTAATGTCGGAAGGACGCATAATCGCAGATGGACCAACTCAAGAACTATTAACAAATAAAAAATTAATTAGAGAAGCATCTTTGATTTTACCGCAAATCATTCAATTTAAAAATTCTTTAGAAAAAATTGGATTGACTATTCCCGAAAATATTAAAACTGAGCAAAATTTGGTGGAATATCTGTCAATGTACTTCAAGAATAAAAAATCAAAATCGAGGGTGAACTAATAATGTCTTTTGAATTTTTAAATGCATTTAAATTCTTTAAAAAGGAGACATTTCTTCATAATCTTGATCCAAGATCAAAACTATTATTAGCATTAGTTTATACCGTTAATTCCCTCTTATTTTTTAATATAATCCCTCTTCTTATATTATTATTAAGCTTAATTCCTATTATATTATCTGGAAAAATCCTTTATCAATGGCTCAGAAGCATACGGGGATTATCATTTCTCTTTATTTTAATTATTATATTAAATACTTTGTTTATAGATTTAACATATGCAATCGCTATGATTTTAAGAATCATAACCATGATTTCTGCTTTTTCTATTTTCTTTTTAACCGTTGATCCTAATGAATTAACACTATCGTTAATCTCAATGAAAGTTCCCTATGAATTTGCATTCAGTTTTTCCCTTGCTTTCAGATTCGTGCCAACAATTTCCATTGAAGCACAAAACATAATTGATGCTCAACAGAGTAGAGGTTATGAAATGCAAAAAAAAGGTTTATTAACTCAAATTAAAAACTTATTTCCGTTATTAATTCCCTTAATTATATGTTCAATTAGAAGAGCTTTTAATGTTGCTGAAGCGTTAGAATCCAGAGGATTTGGTAGTAAAAAGGAAAGAACGTATTATTATAAAATAAAATTCTCTTATAAAGATTGGATTTTGACAGGTTATTTGTTAGCACTTTTAATTTTTTGTATTTTAATTCAAATAAATTTCAATTTATTACCAAATTGGGTCAGTTGGAGTTTACCTGTATGATTAATGAAGATTTTTCTTTAGAAGAGCCTGGTTTGAATTATTCTATAATCATAAGTACTTTAGAATTGAAAAAAAATATTTATTCCTTAGATGAGTTATTTAGAATAATTAATGAGATACAAGATAAATTTGAGGATTCTATTATCCAATTTTTTAATGATGAGTATGTGTTGAATAATAAACATATTTTTTATGCAATATATTTTTCCGAAAAAGCATTCAAACAAAAAATTAATATTTCAAATAAAAAAAGCATCGAATTTTTGTTATATTTATCTGCTAATCGTCAAATAAAGATTGCTATCCAATCCTTTGGAATTAAAATTCAAAATCTAAAAAGAGGAATTTTAAATCTTTGTATTGCATCTCAAAAGGATCAAGTTAGGGAAATATATAGAGAATTAATAGATTTAATTAATGTCAAAGAACTAAAAACAAATTTCAACGTAATTTCAAGAGAAAAAATTAACAAAATAAGAAAATTCTTCGAAATTTCTGATAACCAAATATTTTCAATTCTGAAAACATCAAATTTAGACAAAATAACTAATATCCATGAAGTTGATCCTTCGAGTATAAATGATGCAATATTGGATCTTATCTGTGAAAAAATGGCATTATTGAGTTTGGAAGGAGTTTCTTTTGATTAAGACTCCAAAAATTTATTTTTAGGACTAATGATATCTCCTGGTTTTAAAAAGGAAATGCCACAGAGGTTTTTTAACAATTCAATTCTTACTATCTTTTCCGGATTTTCCAAATCTACAGGATTATCTATATATTTGGCAACAGATTCTATGAGTGTTTTTCTTTTTATTAATTTATTCTTCCTTCTTCTTAATTTTATCCGAAATTTTTCTCCCTCAGAAATAAATTTAGAATAGTTTTCTTCTATAATTTTTTCAATTTGTTTTAAATCAATTTCACATACAAACTGAATTGGGATTATTTTTAAAACGTAATTAAAAAAATATGGTTGCTCTACAAGAATTTGTTGTATTTTTTCTATTATTTCAAACTCATTTTTACTTGTTAAAGCCGTAATTAAGCCTTGAAACTCTAAATCTGAGATGATAGGATATGGATCATCACAAATTAGCATTGTAAACCATAATTCTGCTTTCGCATTTGTTTCATTATATCTTGGTGACGAGACTAGTAAATTAAAATTTTTCATATATCTGCCTTCAATTTTTTCATATTGAAATGACTTTATTAATTTGTTCTTTATTAATCATTCCTTCACGTAAAATTTTTATCTTATTGCCTGTGCAATCTACAATTGTGGTTGGAATTTTTGATTTAGATTCTCCCGCATCAATTATGATATCAATTGGACCCAAAAATGTATTAGATACTTCTTGACCGCTTGTTGCAGGTTCTTCGCCTGAATAATTTGCGGAAGTACCAACCAACCCTCCAAATAATCCTTTACTCTTCAAACTCCTTAAAATTTCAAGAATTATTTTATTTTCTGGAACTCTTAATCCAATTGTGTCTTCATTCGCAGTAACTTCATATGGGATTATATTTGGTTTTTTTTTATTCAGTATCAATGTCAACTGCCCAGGCCAAAAATGAGAGGCTAGTTTTAACCCAGCTTCGTTAAAATCTGCAACCCTTTTAGCTTCTTCAAAATCAGAAACTAATAGAAGAAATCCTTTTGATGGATCTCTGAACTTTAATCTGTATAATCTTTCAACAGCATCTAAATTAGTTGGATCGCATCCTAAACCATATACAGAATTCGTAGGAAATCCGATTACATTTCCTTTAATAAGGTGATCTATTGTGATATCTAAAAATACTTTAATTTCCTCAATAGATTTGTTTTTTATTTTGATTAAAAATCCCATATTCTCAGAAAATCTAAAAAATTAATTCGTTAAAATTATAATTAAGAAAACAATTGAAAATAAAAATCTATAGATCCTCTTGGCATTTCAATTCTGCTGAAAGTTTTTTCCAATTTTTATCGATCTCATCTTGTAGTTCCATCAATGTTTTTTCTGAGATTCCCGAAAATCTCTTTTGCTGTGAGATGTATTCAATTAATGGCGTTCGTTTTTCAGGATCTAGTAATCTTTTACTTCGCTTTGAGAGTGTTTTGACTCCATTTTCTACTTCATAGAGTACCCATAAACCCGTACTTACTGCTAATTTTGCAATTTCGATCGTATTTTCTGCAGAATATCCCCAACCGGGGGGGCATGGTGCTAATATATGAATATATCTACATCCCTTGATTTGTTTCGCCTTTTTGAATTTATCATAAAGATCTAAAGGTTCTGAAACGCTGCATGTTGCTACATAGGGGATATCATGAGCTTCCATAATTCTTGGAACATCTTTCTTATACTGTTCTTTACCAAATGGTGTTGTGGTTGTTTTCGCTCCATGTGGAGTGGAACTGCTTCTTTGAATTCCCGTATTCATGTATGCTTCATTATCATAGCAAACATATATCATATCTGTATTTCTTTCAGCAGCACCACTTAATCCTTGAATTCCTATATCTGTTGTTCCTCCATCTCCCGCAAAGGTGATCGCCGTCATATCCTTCCATGGACCATCTGGAAATCTTTCTGCCTTAGCCTTGAATGCCGCATCAAGACCCGTTGCGGCAGCAGCACCCGCTGCAAATGCCATATTCAAAAATGGATAATTTGGGGCAGTTTTTGGCCATAATCCAACTACTACATTCAAACATGAAGCAGGTGCAACCATAGCCGTATTTGGACCTAAGGCTTTCATAGCCCAACGAAGTGCTATCTCAAGTCCACAGCCAGCACAGCAAGAATTTCCTGGTAGAAAATATTCTTCAGTTGCGTTTTCTAACGCGTCTTTAATAGATGTCATTATCATTTTACCTCCAATTTGCCATGCCAAAGAGTACCATGAATTAAATCTTCTGGTAATTCTCCAGTTTCATGCATTTTTACTAATATTTTTAATTGATCCTTTTGTTCTTCTAAACTAACTTCACGCCCACCAAGTCCAGAAATTATTGGTAATACTTTTGTTGTGATTCCAGTATTATGTAGAGAAGTTTTTACTTCACTGCTTACAGGTCCCCCTGTAGGAGATCCAAATGCAGTTGCACGGTCAACTACTCCAAGAAGTTTAACTTTTTTAGCGACCTCTTGAATATCTTCAACCGGAAAGGGTCTGAAATGTCTTAATTTAACCATTCCGACCTTATAACCTTTGTCTCTTAGATCATCAACCGCTTGTTCCATTTGTAATGCTAAATCCCCATATATTATCATAGCTACATCCGCATCATCAAGTTGATATTTTTTTATAAGTCCGTTACCATAATCTCTTCCAAAAGTTTTTTCAAATTCTTTCGCAGCGCTTTTAATTTTCTCTTGTGCTTTTATCATCACATCATGCATCTTCAGCCTAAATTCACTATAGAATCCAGAGGGCATGATTAGATTTCCATGCATCATAGGTCTTTCAGGATCAATGAATATATGATCCCATCCTTTCTCATCAGGAAGAGGGGGCAAATACTCATCTACTAAATCCTGATCCTCAATTATAACCGGTTTAGATGTATGTGAAAGAATGAATCCACCATAAGCAACAAACTTAGGTAACATTACATCTGGATCCTCACATACTTTATAAGACATTAAAATTTCATCGTAAATCTCTTGATGATTAGCGCAAAATGCACTCATCCATCCAGTGTCTCGAGCTGAAATTACATCTGTGAAGTCTGCCCAAATATTCCAAGGTGGTGCTACACCACGACTTGCAATGGCTGTAACAATTGGTAATCTACTCGAACTAGCCCAATGAATCATCTCATACATATAGAATAATCCTTGTCCCGCTGTTGCTGTAAATGTTCTTGTTCCAGCTATGCTTGCGCCAACTATCGAGGCCATAACTGAATGTTCACTTTCAACTTTAATATATTGGGTTCCAGGCATTAATCCACCATCAACAAATTCACTTAATTTTTCTACTACTGTAGTTTGAGGTGTAATAGGATAAGCGCTAATTACTTGAACCCTTGCAGATTTTGCAGCATATGCAGCTGCGATATTTCCTTTAATGATTTTTGTTTCTTTATTTTGAATAAAATCCTTTTTTTTTGTTTCAGTCATTCTTCAACCTCACTCTCTCTAACCATTTCTATATTATTAGTGGGACACTCTTTGGCACAAATTCCACAACCTTTACAATAAGTTAATTCAATTTCAAAAGATCCGTCATCTTTTCTTTTGATCACACCCTCTGGACAATATAACCAACAAATACCACACTTAGTACACCCTTCTTTTATTTTAGGACGAAAAGTTCTCCAATCACCTGTGATTCCCATACTCGCATTCAGAGGAAAAGAAATTGGTATTGGTGGAAGTTCCTTCCAATTTTTATATTCCTGAATTTCTGGGCGCTCCTCTACTGATTTACATATAACTTTCCATTCTTTCTCATCTGATTCATTCAATTATTTAACCTCCTTTACTGAATTAAAAGCTTCTTTTGCAACTTTCATATTAGACTCAGAACGTGTTTCTCCAAACTCTTCTTTAATTACTTTTTCCATAGTGTCAAGTCCATAATATCCCGTTATTTTCCCAAAAGCACTAAGCATTGGGATATTAAGAATAGGGCCACTTGAGAGCATGAAATTATGATCAATGCAAATACCTGTAGCATCGATAATATAAATTTTAATATTATCTGGCAAATTGCTCTGATCAAATTGTTTATCACTATTAACAATTAATGTTGTTCCTTCTTTTATGGAATCACGAATTCGTGGGATTTCCAATAAAGTTGTATCAAAGATTAACATATAATCAGGATCTTTGACACTATCATACGTTTTTATTTGCTGCGATTTTGATATCTTGGTAAAAGCCGATATGGGTGCCCCTCTTCTTTCAGCACCTATTATTGGAATTGCTATAGTATCTGTAAAACCTGTCTCATAGGCAAACTGAGCAAGAAGCTGACTTGCTGTAATGGCAGTTTGACCCCCTCGCGCAGCAAATGAAATCTCTATTATTTCGTTTTCCATTTGTTTTCTTCCAACTTTTCTTTTTTGATTTTTAATATCATCAAGAGCAACCAACAAAAATCCGAAGTCGAAAATTTTTGGTTGCTTTTTATAAAGACAAGATAATTACCACGATTTGTAGTAAACCTATTATTAAACTTAACAATAATATTGAGTCTAGAACAAAACTTTTTTTTAAATGTAGTGCTAATTCCATATTTTTCAACTTTAATTATTGTTAAGGAGTTTTTTAAAAATATTAATATCCTAAATCAGTTATTCTTTTAAAAATTTATTCTTTCATTTGATATGTTAAAGTCTCTTTTAAGGATAAATTGACTAATCTAAGAACTTATTTTATGCAAATCAAACGCGATATGATCAATTTGCATATAAAACCTCATTAACTCTTAAATACTAAATTAATAAAGGTTTCTAAATAATTCATCAGAGAGATCAAAATGTCTAAAAAAAATGATAAACCAACTGATATTTATGGATTCAAATGCCCCAAATGTACAGATGGAATAATTCGTATTTCCCAGAAGGAGTATGATTTACCAGACGAGGATAAAATGCTTATTATAAAACTACAATGCGATAAGTGTAATTTCCTTAAAACTGATATCATTCCAATGACTACTCGAACAGATCCTGGATTATCTAAATTAAAGATAACCGAAGAATCCGATCTTCAATCTAAAATATACCGCTCTCCTTTAGCTAAAATAGAAATTCCAGAATTAGAATTAAGTGTGGAGCCTGGTCCGAGTGCTGAATTTTATTTCACTAATGTTGAAGGAGTTTTACTAAGATTTGAAAAAGCAGTATACACCTATATAAATAGTCTCGAGCAGAATGACCCGGAAAAAAGTGAAATTAAATCAATTTTATATGATTTAAAAAAAGCAATTAAAGGAGACTTTCCATTTACTCTAATTATTGAAGATCCTGGCGGAGGGAGCTACATAATCCCTGTTAATAAAGAAAAATTTTCATTTTCAAAATTAGAAATCTATAATGATGATTAATTTCTAAACGAATAAGATTTTTAATATAACTATGCTTAATAAACCAAAAAAACCAATTTGAAAACGTGAAAGATTATGACAGACAAAAGAAAAATAGGTATATTGACTGGAGGGGGCGATTGTCCTGGCTTGAATAGTGTATTATACGGCATTATGCTCAAAGCATTTGATTCTAATGTAGAGTGTATTGGAATACTGAAAGGATGGAAAGGATTTATGAATAATGATACAATTCCTTTAAATATTGCAGAATATGACGATTTACATACGGTTGGTGGAACATTATTATATACAAGTCGAACTAATCCATTTTCACCAGTTGCAGCCGTCGAAACAGAAGAAGAGAAAAAGCAACTTGAAGAAAAAATCGCCAAAGAAATGGTGGAACAATTTAACGAATTAGGTATTGATGCTTTAATCGCTATAGGTGGCGATGATACCCTTGGAGTGGCAGATACAATTTGTAAGTATACAAATGCAAAAATTATTGGCTGTCCTAAAACAATAGATAATGATTTGTTAGGAACTGATTACACATTTGGATTTTGGAGCGCCGTTCAATTAGCTTCCAATTCAATGGATAATCTTACCACAACAGCTCGATCTCATCAAAGAATATTTGTTGTCGAAGTAATGGGAAGAGATGCTGGATTTTTAACGATTTATAGCGGTATTTCTAGTGGAGCAGATATAATTCTGATACCAGAAACTCCATTTGATCTTAGAAAGCATGTTATAGAAGTTCTAAAAAGAAGAGTCAACGCAGGTCATAAATATCATATTATCGCATGCTCGGAAGGAGCTTATCCTTCAGATGAGTCATTAAAAAGAGATTTCCAGACAATTTCACAACAAACTTTAGATGATTTACCGAAAGATACCTTTGGAAATCCTTTACTGACAAAACTTAATATGTCTAAAATTTTAGTCAGTGAATTACGTTTAAATGAGGAATTAAATAAGGAGTTTAAAGAGAATAATACGAATTATGAGTGTCGTAGTGTGGTTCTCGGCCACACAATGCGTGCAGGCACGCCTACTTCGTTCGATCGTATTCTTGGTCTCAGATTGGGCCTGGCTGCGATGAAGCTTGTTTTAAATAATAATTTTAGAATGATGGTTTCTCTGAAGGGAGATGAAATAAAAAGCCTCCCGCTTGAAGAAGGAGCTAAAAAGAAATATGTAAGAACAGATAGCGATATAGTTGAATTGCGAAACCTTATGGTGAAAATACGTTATAAATCAAGAGAAATTTAATAAAGAGCTTATTTATTCTTCATTTTTAAACTCTTTTTGTATTAAAAAATAAAAATAAAAAAAATTTTAGTTTACCCGTAATCCTTTTCTTCTTCTTGAGGATCTAAAGCATCTTGTTCTACATCACGTCCACGCCATTTTTCACTTAATATTTCCTCATAATATTCATGTTGGATAATAAGAGACATAATTTCTGAGGTTCCCGTCCAAATCATAGCTAATCGAGCATCTCTTAGAAGTCGCTCGACCGGGTACACGGTTGTATAGCCGACACCTCCCATAACTTGCATTGCTAAGTTCATAACTTCCCAACATTTTTCTGTTGAGAATTTTTTGGATTCTGAAACACATCTTCGTTGAACTTGTGGTGGAGCTCCTCTATCAATTAATAATGCGGTGTTATAAACTTGATTTCTGCACGCATCTAATAATGTAATTCCTTCCGCAATATTGAAGCTAACTGCTTCAAATTTTTTAATTTCCCTACCAAATGCTTTTCTTTTAGTACTATATTTCGCGGCTATTCGTAATGCAGCACGAGCAGTTCCAAGAATTCCCGCAGCAGTGGTTAATCTTTCTGGAACCATCATCTGATAGAAAATTTTACCACCATCTCCCTCATTTCCAATCATGTTCTCTACAGGAACTTTTACGTTATCAAACTTTAGTCTTCCGGCACCTCCACCGCGAGTGCCCATTAATCCGTAGACATATTCTGTGCTGACGCCATCATCTCTGTCAACTATAAATAAACTGATCGATTTATGGCGATGAGCTTCTGGGTCTGTTTTAGCATATACTAAGAAGAAATCTGCTCCCTCTGCACCAACCACGAATCTCTTTTGACCGTTTAAAATATAATGATCTCCCTCTTTTTTGGCATTTGTGGTTGCTCCAAAGAAATCAGAACCCCCTCGAGGCTCTGTTAATGCTTCTGCTGTGAATTTTTTTCCGTTCAACATCGGTACAAGATACCGCTGTTTTTGATCTTCATTTCCAAACATATTCAAAGCTTCTCCGCAAATGCTTACGAGTGAATATAAACAGCCAAGACTCATACCTAGTACTCCAATCTCCTCTAAAGCTACCACTTCATGTCTCCAATCCAAGCCTCTTCCACCATATTTTTCTGGAAATCGTAATCCAATTAGGTTATGTTTCGCTAAATCTTCAACAAATTCAGTAGGATATTGGACTTCATCTCTATCCATTTTTTGTAAAAGTGAATGGGGCACCTCATCTTTCACAAAAGCACGCGTTTCATCTCTAATTGATTTTTCTGATTCACTTATGATATAGTCAAACATTTTTGATCTTTGTTGTTAAAAATTCTTTATGAATAGTAATAATCTTTAAACTAAATAATTATCTTCTGATAGTCAAAAAGTTATGATTTGAAAAACCCAATATCGTATTATTAAACTTATTTAATGTTAAAATGATCGTGAAAGAAGGGTTTCTCGATCTTTTAAATATATTCATATATTCTTGGGAAAATAAACAGATATTATGTAAACAAAACTTAAATTTCTATCTCAAATAATATTTTCTGGTGTTTGAATTTAGAATTCACTACATTCAAGACTTTTTCGGCAAAATTTATCAAATTATCTGCGTAACTTTTTCTTTCTTCAATTTGATCCAAAAGAAAATCATGAATCATGTTCCTTGTTGCCTCGATACCATTTTCCTGTAAAAATCTCTCCCACTGTATCGAAATCATGCATATTTCTCTTATTTTTTCATCTGAATATTCTGAAGCATCATAGATTAAATTATGATATTTTACTATCGCTTTACTTACGTTTTTCAAATGATCCGCTATAGCATAAGAAAACCGACATAAACTTATCATATTTGAGATTGTTCTTGTATTCCTTGTATTAGCTGCTTCCTCAAATGCATTAAAAATATCTTCCCATTCTCCCACGTCTCCAACATTCTGTAAATCGTTTGCCATTGCAACATTAATGATATCACTTAAATCCACATCGTGCCCTCTTTTTAGTTTTTTCTGAAATACTTCTTTTAAACTCGCACCTTCCAAATAGCTTCCAGCACCGAAATCTAGTAGCTGAGATAAATTATTTGCAGCATAAAGTTTTTCATTTCGAGTCTCATTTGTTTTTGGATTTTTCCAGATAATATTTTTATCCCATTCTTTAGATTTTTTATCCCATTTAAACCCACATTCTCTAAGCATGGTATCCAATAGGTTAATATTGAATGTCCAGAAATCAATATCATCCGTAAATCTCTTTCTTCGCCAATCTCGAGAAGTATATTTGCCTAAATAGATTTTCATAGTCCCTCTAAATAGATTCTCTTTCCCTGCTTCAAGAATTTTGTTGGCTTCTTCATGATATATACTATTTTCATCTTTTGCATATTTCTTCACTTTATCAAATATTTTCTTAACCTCATTCGCTATTATATCGCATGGAATGTTACCATCCGATGGATAAGAGCGAGATCCCCCTTCTAAAAAATTCTTAAATAACTTTAAATCATCTTTTGGGATATTATACCAAGGATTATTAAAAAGCATTTTAGTAAAAACATAATGGGTATATCCTTCTTTATCCTCAAAATTTTTTACTGGAGCAACATCTCGCAAATTATCTCCATTTTTTTTCGAATCTGCCCTTATATCCCATATATTACTCATAGAAATTTAGATCCATTGTGTTTATAAATTTGTTATATAAAAAATATAGCTTAAATAAAGATCGCGTTCAATAATTACATCTTTTCCAAGATTATAAAATAATATAATAAAAAAATTGTATTAATTTATACCAAATATCTCTTTCGCTCTTTCTTCGTTTAATTGGTTAGTTCTTAAATTCCATAACTCTCCATAATAAAATTTCTCCTCGTTTTTCACAACTATGGGTAAACTTTCTACGCATGCTCCCATATCGCAATAAATATTCTCAAAAACCTCATTTTTCATTAGAGGGTCATTAAAATCTTTTGGGTCTTGATAGTCTAAAACCTTGTAGTCTACATTTTTATCTTTTAACCAATCTAAGAGCATATCGCAAAAATAACACTTTTTTTTAACGACTATTTTAAATTCTGGGCTCATAAATGAAAAATATAGAAGTAAATTATTAAATATTGTTTTTATAAAATAACAATTTTTTTTTTAATTAGGAATTAATGATAATCCGGCAAACTATTGTCGTTGTTTTTCATTGAAAATCTTCCCTTCTTAATGTTTTTAGTTTGTTTGAATAATTTATTAATTTCGGATACTTTATATTAACAAATGAATGAATTCTTTCAAATCTATACTTATGATCCGGATAATCCTAAAAAGGAAATTTTATCAAAAGTCAGACTATTAACTATAACTGAATTATTTTCAAAATATCCTATTATTGAACAACAATTTTTTGACGATCTTGCAAGAAATATTAAACACCACATTCACTATTCCTTTCTGAAAACCTTAAAAAGAATTGTTGGACCAGATGGAGAGGATTATAAAATTGAAAATTGGCATTTGATTTGGGCGATGGACATCCAAAATCGGTTTTTCCAACTTCTTTTCCAACGATTAAAATTAAAAAAGAAAATTCAAGGCATCTTGGTTGCTTTAGCCCCACCTGAATTGGGGAGATTATATAAAAAACACAAATTTGATGCCGTTTTAAAAACTCTTACTCTGTTAAATTCTCCCAAAAATATCAAATTCTTGAAACTTTTAGGTTCAAAAGGAAAATCACTCGCAGAAGAACAACAATTATTTAAATTAAATCAAGCTGACTTGCAAAAAGTTAATATTAAAAACTATTTGAAAACTATTCCTAATATAGATGGACAATGGTTCCCTCATTTTAGTCCTAAATGCCCAATATGTAATGCGACTATGAAAGAATTGGATGAATATCAATTTGGTTTTAAAAAACTTGTATGTCCTCAATGTGGATACCACTTGAACAAATAATTTTAAAGATTTAAAATTCTATTAATAGTGAGATTTATTTAAAATCTTAATTTTATAATGTATAATTAAAATGTAAAATCAAGAGAGATTTTCATATTATGTATGTCAGTGCTTTAGATTTAGGGACAACGGGTTGCAGAACCTATGTCTTTGACCTCGCTGGAACAGTTATTGCTTGGGATTATAGTGAATGGCAAAGCTTTTATCCCAAACCCTCATGGGTTGAGCAAAACGCAGATGAATGGTGGAATTCTATTAAATCAACTATAGACTCAGCTCTGAAAAAGAGTGGTATTGATATTACTGAAATAGTAAGTGTTTCAGTAACCAATCAAAGGGAAACTATAGTTCCCGTTGATAAAGAGGGAAATCCTCTACATAATGCATTAGTATGGCAAGATAGACGTACAACTAAACAAGTAGAATTTATTAAAAAGAAAATTGGAGAAGAAAAAATATATAATACCACGGGATTAACTATCGATCCATATTTTTCTGCAACTAAAATTCTTTGGTTTAAAGACAATAAACCCGAAATTTACAGAAAAACCCACAAATTTCTTCTGGTTTCAGATTTCATTATAAATAAATTGACTGGAAAATTTATAACCGATTTCTCAAATGCATCCCGAACAATGCTTTTTGATATTAATAATTTACGATATTCTGAAGAAATAGCTTCTGATTTGGAAATCGATTTAGATAAGATGCCCGATCCTGTGGAAAGTGGAGTAGATATTGGTGAAATTATCAATGATGAGACTTCATTTGATGAAAAAACATTAGTAGTAACTGGTGCAGGTGACCAACAAGCGGCTGCTTTAGGTGTTGGAGTAATTGGACCTGGAGATATAAAATGTACAACCGGTACTGGAAGTTTTATTTTAGCATATTTAAGCGAACCAAAATTTGACTCTGATAAACGTGTTTTATGTAGCTGCCATGCCATTCCTGGCAGTTGGGTTCAGGAAGCAAGCGTTTTCACTACAGGTGCAGTATTAAGATGGTTTAGGGATGAAATTGGTCATGCTGAATGCCAAGAAGCGGAAGAAGAAGGTGCTGATCCCTATGATCTCATGACATCTTTAGCCGAGAAATCCACTCCCGGTGCAAATGGCTTATTATTAATTCCTCATTTAGTTGGAGCAGGGGCTCCTCATTGGAATCCTTATGCAAGGGGAATTCTATTTGGACTTTCCTTAGGTCACAAAAGAAGGGATTTATATAGAAGTATTCTTGAAGGCGTTGCATTTGAAGTTAAAAAAAATATTGAAGTATTCAAACAAGTTGGTATCGAACCTTCAGAATTAAAATTAACTGGTGGTGGATCCCGTTCTGATTTATGGAATCAAATTATGGCGGATGTCTTGAATGTTTCTTGTGTTCGGAATGCGATTGAAGAAGCAACATCTCTCGGAGCAGCAATTTTAGCAGCATCTGGAGCTGGAATATTCCCAGACATTTCGGAAGCAGCTAAGAATCTTTGCAAAGTTGATCAACGATATATTCCAAAAGAAAAAAATAATAAGATTTACGAAAAATTATATCGCTTTTCTTATGATTTATATAATACTCTAAAAGGAAGGAATATTTACAAGATTTATAATGATCTTTATGAAGAAATTGAGTTTTCCGAAGATTAGATTATAATTTCTATATCTTTTCTTTTCCCTTTTTTCAAGATGTTAAAATTTAATATCCTATAATCCATATTTATATTAAATAAAAAAGTGAGTATAAAACAATGAACGATATAATTAGTGAGTATTCTAATAGAAAAGAAATGGTTGCTACTGGATTTTATATTGCTCTCGTGGTTGCTTGGATCGTTACTATTGCTGGAGCAATATATACTATCGCAGATATTCTTAACCCGACTGGTAAATTAGAAGCATTTCTGGATTTCAATATAGGTTATCAAATAGCAATTATTGGGGGTTTCTTAGCAGGATTATTTTTCTTGTTAATCTTCTTTATTGGATTTTATAAGAGAGGAACTGGTACTATTCTCAAAGTCCTTTATAAAAAGAGAGAGCTAGAGGAAAAATATAAAAACAGACTGGATATAAAAATTGTCGCTGCAGGATTTCTGGTATGTATAGTAGCTATTATTGTGGGTATTAGTATTGCATTACTCTGGGATACTTTTTCAGGGGCAGAAAATCCACTTTTCTCTATCGTAGAAATATTGGAAACTTTTTCCAATGGGTTGTTAGTACTTTTTGCTGGAATTGGGTTATTCATTGTAATAGGGATAATAGTATTTATTATTTATTTCATAAAAAACGGTTATTATCTCGTGCTAAAGATCTTCGGAATAATAGAAAAAGAAACATCACAATAAATAATTATTTAAAACTCTTTTCTTTAAACTTTATATTATTAACCAATTTTTTCTTAGATTTTTTTAATAATTCACCTAATAAGTATTAATTTGTTAAATTAAAAAATCAGCGGGGCAATTCAATTTATATTAGACCTTCTCATTTATTGAGATTAAAAATTTAATCTCTTTCATTAATTGATCATAATGGCACAAAAACACATTGGGACAGTATTTAATTATAAAGATTTACCTGATGTTGGTAAATTTCCTTTTATTATTAGTAAACAAACTCAAAAAAATGTAGTTAAAAAGGGATTGTTTGTTTATACGTATTCCTCTGAAGGTTTTTTAATTGGTATTATTGATAAGATAATTTTGATAAATGAATATTTCTCTGATGCATTAACTATTAAAGCCTATAATGAAAATAATAACCCCAATATTTTGAAAGGCCTTTTTCCAAGTGAAGATTTTGAGTTTGCGATAGCTTTAGTAAAATCTCTTGGCATTGTAGAATTCAAAGAACAAGAATCTAAGGAAATAATAAGAATACATCGTATGACCTTTCCCGCAACTCCTGGATCCGACGTTTATCTCATAGAGGAACAGATTTTGAACGAATTTATTGGATTTGATATAAAGGGAGGGCTACACCTCGGAAATGTGAAAATTACGAACTTTAGAGCAAATGTAAATATGAATAGACTTCTTAATAAGCATTTTGCCATACTCTCGATATCTGGTGGTGGAAAAAGTTATCTAACTTCAGTTTTAATAGAAGAATTGTTGCTGAAGGATGAAGGAAATCCAGGAATAATTTTAATTGATGTTCATGGTGAATATTTATATTTAAAAGATATTCCAGAATTAAATGGAAAGGTTAATTTACAAGATACCACATATTTTCAAATTGCTACACCTAAGGTATCTCCATGGTCTTTTAAGAAATATCAGCAACAAATTTCTTATGTACAAGTTAGAGAATTATCGAAATTCATTCAGAAATTAAAAAAAGATGAAGAGAAGAAGGGTAAATATTCAATTAATGATATTATCCAACTCATAGATAATGATTCTGATGGTAATAAAAGCACAAAACAAGCCTTAATAGGTTGGTTGTCCCAATTAGAGAGATTAAATTTATTCGGTCCGCAAGAGAATCCACTTATTAAGAATATTATAAAAAAAGGAGAACTCACAATCTTTTCATTACAAAAAGAGATAAATATCAAAAAAAAACAAATCATTGTGGATTATATTTGCAATCAGCTTTTTTATTTACGCCGAATGAATAAAATTCCCCCTTTCTTAGTGATTATTGAAGAGTCTCATCAATTTTGCCCAGAAGCCGCTCATTCCAAAGCAATATCTAAAAATATTATTGAAACAATTGCAAGAGAAGGAAGAAAATTTATGGCCTGTTTATGTTTAATCTCTCAAAGGCCAAAAAAATTAAGTACAACTGCGCTGTCTCAAATGAACTCAAAATTGATTTTAAATATTAAAAACCCCTACGATTTAAAGCATTTAATGGATAGTTCTGAGGCAATTACGAAAGAATATGCTGATATGATATCGAGTCTTGGTGTGGGGGAAATGCTATTAATGGGAAATGCTGTTAATTATCCTGTTTTTATTGATGTCAGAAAACGAAAATACAAATCCAAAAATGAAGATGTATCTCTTTCTGAGGTTTGCTTAAATTGGGAAAAAACCCATTTAGACTAGTTCCTTTATAATTTTTTTCCTTATTGCTTTGGTATTTCGATTAAGAACAATCATTTTTTTACTTTTCGAAACCCGAAATACACTAATCATGTTAGAGCTCTCCATTTTCATAAAAATTTCTTGTAAAATATCTGAATTAATATATGGATGTTCTTTTTTTAATAACTCTTCAATTCTTCGATCGAGAGCTTCTCCTCTTGCCTCTACAAGAATATCCACAATAGAATTTATTACGGGTCGTTTTTGCCATCTATCTATGATCAATCAACTCCTTTTATTTAAATTTTTAATAGTCATATAGAAAAAGATATTTGAATACATTATAAAAAGATGATCAGTTGTTAATTAATTTTTTCTTCTTTAAACGAATAAGCCTTCTCCCTTCTTTGTTTCAATTTTTCTACGTTTGAGTTTTTTACCAAATTCCTCATACCACTTGGTTATCTCAGGTGTTATTGTAGGATGGATTTCTCCATGTGACTCCTCAAAATGTTCCAGAGATACCTTTCTGGCACGAATATTTTCTCTTAAAGCTTTCATTGCCGCTTCTCTACACCAAGTTTCGATATCTGCTCCCGAAAATCCATCAGTCATTTTTACTAGTTTTTTTAATTCAACATTGGTTGAAAGGGGCATTAACTTCGTGAATATTTTTAAGATCTCTAATCGTGCATTTTCATCCGGTGCGGGGATAAAAAGTATTCGATCTATTCTTCCAGGGCGTATTAATGCGGTGTCCAAAATATCTGGTCTGTTAGTGGCTGCAATAACTACCACATCTTTCATAACTTCTAATCCATCCAATTCTGTTAGGAATTGAGACAGAACTTTTTCTGTTACCCCTGAATCGGTGGTATATCTGCCTCTACTTGGTGCTATGGAATCAAATTCATCAAAGAAAATAATGCATGGTGCCGCCATCTTAGCTTTTCGAAATACTTCTCTGATAGCTTTTTCACTCTCTCCCACCCATTTAGAAAGGAGTTCGGGACCTTTTACAGATATAAAATTCGCCTTACTCTCAGATGCAACAGCTCTAGCTAATAATGTCTTTCCACATCCGGGAGGGCCATATAACAATATTCCTTTAGGTGGATTTATTCCCATTCTTTTGAATATTTTTGGATTTGATAATGGCCAATCCACCGCTTCGATTAGTTTTTGCTTTAATTCTTCCAAACCACCAACATCATTCCAATTTACATTAGGAATTTCAACAAAAACCTCTCTAATCCCAGATGGTAAAACTTCTTTCATCGCTTCATCAAAATCTTCTCTTGTTACTCTGATTTGTTCCAAAAGCTCTGGATCAATGATCTCCGATTCTAAATCGATCTTTGGTAAATAACGTCTTAAAGCAGACATAGCTGCTTCTCTACACACAGCAGATATATCAGCACCCACAAAACCATGAGTAATTTGTGAGAAATCCTTAATTAATTGCTTTTTATCGTCTAAAGGCATATTACGTGTATGAATTTGGAAAACTTCTTTCCTACCTTTTTCGTTGGGAACCTTAATTTCAATTTCCCTGTCAAATCTACCTGGTCTTCGCAAAGCGGGATCTAAACTATTAGGCCTGTTCGTTGCACCAATTACGATTACTCTCCCTCTGCTATGTAATCCATCCATCAAAGCTAAAAGTTGGGCAACAACCCTCCTCTCAACTTCTCCAGTTACTGTCTCTCTTTTCGGGGCAATAGCATCGATTTCATCTATGAATATAATTGAAGGGCTTTTCTCTTCAGCTTCGATAAAGATTTTACGTAATTTTTTCTCTGATTCTCCATAGAATTTACTCATAACTTCTGGACCATTAATAGATATAAAATGGGCTTCGCTTTCATTCGCAACTGCCTTTGCAAGTAAGGTTTTACCACAACCAGGAGGTCCTCGGAGTAAAACACCTTTCGGAGGATCAATCCCGAGTCTTTTAAATAATGATGGATGCCTTAATGGAAGTTCTACCATCTCTCTTACTCTCTGGATTTCTCTATCTAATCCTCCTACATCTTCATATGTGATATATATGCCACCTTTTTCTTCCTCTTCCGTGACATGTTCACTTATAGATAAATTAGTCTCATCTTGCTTTATTATACAAATTCCTTTTGGTCTCAGATTGATTACTTTAAAGGTTATTTCTCTACTAATTCCTATTGATATTAGGATTATATCATCAATTGTTACTGGGTAATTGTTAAGTTTACGCTTCACAAATGTCTCAAATCGAGGATTACTTCTTATTTTGACACTTGCGGGTGCTAAGACAATATTTTGAGCCACCGCTGCCTCAACTTTACGGATTGTAACAGTATCATCTATACTCGTTCCTGTATTTTTACGCAATCGTGAATCAATCCTAACAATTCCGAGCCCATTATCTTGAGGATAACTGGGCCAACTAATACCAGCTGATTCATTTTTACCTTTTATTGCGATTACATCGCCCGTTTGAATCTCTAACTCTTCCATCGTCTTGGGATCAATACGAATGATATTTCTTCCTATATCTCTTTTCTTAGCTTTTTGAACTCTAAGCTGCTTTCCCGGTTCCTCCTCTTCTCTCTTTTCCCCATCGCTACTATCAGAAGCTGTCATAAATAATCAGTTATGAAAAATTTTTGTGTATATAATATAGAATATTATTAAAATTAGAAAAATTTTTGTATTTTTTCTATAATAACGATTTTTATTTTTACCATCCTATTAAAACCTATAAGAAATAAATCTCAATTATTATCTTTTTTAAATCTTTAATTCATTAAATTATCTCATCTTACGATTTCCAACATATCCCCCTAAAGTAAAATAACTTAGTTTCTCATAATAAAGAGGGTTCATAAGTCCTTTTTGCTTACATAAATTCTTTAAAAAAAGATTTTCATTAATAAATAGAGCTACGACATTTGCTGTTATAATAACGCGATTTTCAGCCTCTTCTGAAATATCTTTTATCCAGATAGTTTTGCATTCCATGTGTGCGCAACATTCCATAATACTTGGTGGTCTCACTGTTTTAGAATTAATAGGTGTTAAATCGGCATGAATAAATTCATCCATATCAGAAGGGATGGGATCTGCTGTCCTATTAACCTTTCTCAGTAAATTAATATTCGGAATATTTAATACAAATTCATTTGAAGCTTTAATATTTCTATAAGTATCTCTATTTTTCGAGGAGCCAATTGATATAACTAATGGATAATATGAAACGGGCATAACCATTCCATAAGGAGCAATATTGTAAACATTATGTTCATCTACTGTTGAGATTAAATAAACTGGTGCCGGTATAAAGCAAAGTGCATAATCTTTGGGTTCGATTTCCTTTTTCTTTTCCATATCTATAGCATTATTAATTATGCATATAAGCTTTATTATAAAATCTAAAAATAGTATGATTTGGAATTCTAATGATGATTGGAATAATATTTTTTTAATTTTATATCTTCGCTTCCATTTGGTAATATGTAATCGGGTGAGACATATCCTTCTTTTTCAAACCTTCTTTTTCTCACACAATTTTTACCTCCATTCCAACAATAATTTTCAACCCATTTTTTATCAATTAAACCTTGATCATAAGCACGTTTTATTGCGGAAGTTTCATCATACCATCTGCAGATATTCTTATCTTTCTTCATAGGAAAGTAAATATTCGATACTTTTATAAAATTCTTAATTATTTTTTTTAAAAAATCTATTTTAAAAATCAAAAATCTTTAAGAAACTCATATTATAGATTATTGAAATGAATGAATTTAGCTTGAGATTTATAAATGATACTTCTCTAAAGGGGAAAGTAGTTCTTATTACTGGTGCTACTGGAGGTATTGGAGCTGCAATTAGTAAGAGATTTGCAGAATTAGGATCTTTTGTCTATATGTGTGATATCAAGGAAACGGTTGATTTAGCAAAAAAAATAAATAAAAATTTTGATGACCAAAGAGCGATCCCCGCACAATTTGACATCTCTGATAAAAATAGGGTTGAAGAAATGTTTCAGAAAATAGAAAAGGAGAAGAAGAAATTAGATATTCTTATTAACAATGCTGCCATTCATGGAAGTGGTAACTTTCTGGAGATTTCCTACGAAAGCTTTTTGAGAACCATTATGATTGATCTCTCTGGTGCTATGTATTGTACCCTAAAAGCACTTCCCTATATGAAAAAAAATAAATGGGGGAGGATAATATTTACTGGAGCTCCTTTATCTTCTTCGGGTATTCCATGTCCTTATCTTGCGGGGAAATCTAGCTTTATTGGATTAGCGAAATATATTTCCGAAAAATATAAAGAATATGATATCAGAACATTTACTTTAGTCTTACGACATTGCGATACTCCAATGATTAGAAAAGTCATGGAAGCAAGAGGTAAAGATATCAATAAAGCTATTAAAGAATTAAATAAAAAGTCTAAAACTGGAAAAATGATAACTCCAAAAGAAGTTGCTGAAATTTATGCTTATTTTTGTCTCGCTAAATCATCCAAAGTAAATGGTTTAACTCTTCTCTCAGACGGGGGGATAACCTATCTTTAAAATAGAGGTGATAAATTATTCAAAAAATTGATTATAAAGGTAGAAATTGTATTATTTTCGCTATAAATAGCTTCGTTGGAAAGATAATTGGAAAATTTCTAACTCAGGAGAGAGCAAATTTAGGCTTAATAGATCTTAAAAAGTATGAGAAGAGACAAATCTCTAAGAATTTAATTAATAATAATAAGGTTATCTATAAAACAGTCGAATCCAGCAATCAATATCAGATAAATGAAGTAATTGAGAATTTATACAAAGAATTTGGAAATATTGATTATCTGATCTGTTCTTTCTATATAGAAGATATTAGATCTAATATTGAAGATGATGATTTATCCTTAAAAACTTGGGAGTGTATATTTCAAGATTGGTTAATCAATTACTTTCTCATTTTAAAAGCTGTTGTTCCATTGATGATTAAAGCCAAAAAGGGAAAAATAATCTTTATCAATACAACGACTGGATATACAGGCGAAGGGGAGGGAGAAGGAAGGATAGATCTAAATGGATCTATTCATGAAAATGCGTGTTCAAGTGGAATCACAGGCATGCTAACTTCAATCGCAGCAGATATTATTCCTCAAGGAATATCTGTTAATGGAATCGCTCTCGGAAATGATTATGTGAATGATTCTGAGAGATTATTATGGGCTATTAATCTCTGGCTCTCGGGAATTGGGGACTATTCTTGTGGACAAATTCTTAGGTTGTATTAATTTTTTTACCGTAAATTAATAATGTTTAAACAATTTTTTTCAATGGAGTTATTCTTTAATATGGAATTTTTAAGTAAGGAAGAAAGGATACAAATTTTAAAAGACTGGGATCTATACGATTTATCATTAAACATTCAAATAGTCAAAATTTTTGAAAATGTAAGAGATATCCGTTTTGGAAGAATGGGCTCTAGAGACCCCTTAGATGTCTATAAAGCGAATAAAGGAACATGTTCGGGAAAGAACTTTTTATTGCGAGAATTATATAAAGGAATTGGATTAAAAACAAAGGATATGATTTGCATGCAGCGTTGGAAAGATTTAATATGGTTTCCAACTGATAAATATAAATTAGTACAATTTCCTGAAGAATTAAAACAGATGTTAGAAGACCACGAAATTATCGACTTTCATAACTATGTCAAAATATTTGTAAATGATATTTGGATCCAAGTTGATGTCACAATTGACAAATCTCTTAAAAAACTCGGTTTTTTTACTACAGAAGATTGGGATGGATTATCTGATATGCCACTTTGTTTTTGCGGAACTGATAAAGTTTGGGATTGTGGAGATAATGGACGAAATAAGAAAAAAGAATTAGTTCGTCAACTTCCTGAGCACATTGAATTAGCGAGAAATCAATTTCTTGAAAAAATGACAAAATGGATTGATAAACTAAGACAAAATAATGAAATATAACTCCTATCTATTTCAAATCAAGATTCTTATTTTTTTGAACCCATAAACTGATCTAAAGAAACTTGCTGGGAAGAATCATCTAATTTCTTTAATCTTTCTAACGCATTTTCAACACGAGTTTTAGAAAAGTTATGAAATTCAACTAGTAATTCATTTATTTTGTCATATTGAATTTTCTCCCATTTTAAATCCTGATAATCTTCATTCACTCTCGGGTTTAGAAATATTTCTTTTATTTGCCCAACAAGTTCTAAATTTAAGTCAATTTTCTTTCCAGCCGCTTCAATTTCATTTTTGACCATGTTTTCTATACTTCTGTATTCTTTTATTAAATTTAAAGCCGTGTGTTGGCCTATTCCCTTAATTCCCGGATAAAAATCTGTGCCAATTAAAATACCCATCTCAATTAATTGCTCCCTTGAAATCTCATATTTTTCCAACATATTTTTTAGAGAAACATATTCAATATCCAGAGTCACTGTAGTGTTTTTAACCTTTTTACTCCTACTAACTGCAAAATTTCTTACTAACCGTTTTCCTCCGAATAGAAGAGTATCATAATCTTGAGATGCACAAGCCCAAACATCTCCATTTTGTACCATATAAGCCGATTGAGCTTCACCTTCCGAAGCTGCTTGTACAACGGGTATACCCATATAATTAATTAATTTTTTACTCTCTTCAATCATATCGGAATCAAGTTTAGAAGTCATTTGGGCAAATTTCTTAGCTTCTGTAAGATCTCCCTTTTCTTGAGCTTCAATCATTTTTACTTTTGCTTCTTCTTTAACTTGTCGACGTTCTTTAATTGTCTCTGATTTAAGTTCTGATGGCTCTCCATCAAATACATATATTGGTTTTATATTATGTTCGATAAAATTAATTGTTCTATAAAATAAACCGGATAAATGGGAAGTAATATTGCCTTCATAATCTTTTAAAGGTGTTCCATCACGTTGCCTAATAATAGCTAAAAATTGGTATATCGTATTAAAAGCATCTATTGCGATTCGTTTTTGAAAAAGGTTTTCAAAAGTTATGGATCTTTTAACTTCTTTTACTAATTCATTTATTTTTACTCCCATAATATATCATATCAATCTTATTCAATATATAAATTTAATAAATACTATTTATTTCCAAATTCAATCCTTTTTACTTTTCTTAGGGCGTCGTTTAAGTTTCGACCCACATCTCTCACATTTTTTCCCTAAGTCTTCAGACGGGTGGATTTCCCGGCAATAAGGACAATAAATCTCATAATTTCTCTTCTTTTTTATACCATCTTTTGCTATAGGAGAATATCGAAGATTTAATTCAGAACAGACATTCTCCATTGAATAATCATTAGTATAAAGAACAACTTTCTTCCCTTTTGTTCTTTCAAGCTCTAAAGTTAATGCAATCAAATTTAAATCTGTTTCTGACAAAACATTTAAATCTCCTGTTTTTTGTCCTACTTGTCTTACCTCTTCAATATATTTTTTTTCTGGATTCATCAAAATAAGTTTTCTAGAGCTTAGAGCGTATTCTATTCTATTTAAAATATTCCTATTTTTTTCAAGATACCTCTCAACTCTAATCTCATCTAAAATTCCTGGAACAGTATATAATTGCCCATTAATCATATTAAAATCGATTCCTAAAAGAAAAATATTAGTATCTAATACAATGATTTTATCTTCATTATTATTTAAGGCATTACTCTTCTGGGCTGTCATCTAGAGGAACTCTTAATTGTCCTATTATCTTTTTTTTAAGGCGTTTAAAATAATTTGTATAGAGATTTTTTGAAAGTCTAATAAATTTTGCACGTGAATTGGCTTTTTTAATTATTATTTTAGTTTTTGGTTGGACTTGTTTAATTATCACTTGTCCATCGATCACGATTCTGGCGTTTAAACGTGGGCGTAATAATGTTATTTCTACTTCACTTTCAATTGGAACAACAATAGGTTTTAATCCAGAACGAGCATATGGATTTAAAGAAGTGATTTGCATAATATCAAGTTCAGGGTATATTATAGAACCTCCAGCGCTTAAATTATATGCTGTGGAACCTGTAGCAGTTGAAATTATTATTCCATCTAAATAGCTTCTATTCAAAAATACTCCATTAATTTTCACCGAAACTTGTAATACTTTTGAGTTTTTTGAAGAAACAATCAAGATTTCATTTAAAGCATTGCTAAGTCTAATTGGTTCTGAATTTTTTCTAATCAAATATGGGGTTATTTTAGATAGACTTTCAATAACATAATTACCTTCTAAGATTTTATCCAAATCATTATACACTTTTCTATTATTGGTCTCGTCCAAAAATCCAATGGATCCAATATTAACTCCTAAAATAGGAGGGGGATCTCTCTGATTTAATCCATTAACTACTCTAAGAAGTGTTCCATCACCACCAACACTAATTAGGAACCTTATATTATCAGCTTTCATTTCCTTTAAATCCATAGCATTATGTGCCAATATTTTTGGAGCTATTCGTGTTTCTAAAACCACATCTTCTCCTTTTTCTTTCATTAAATAATTGAATAACTCTTTAATTAGGTTTATGGCTTTATCAGAATCCATCCGACAAGCTAAGGCAATTGGTTTTTCCTTCATAAAAAAATTAATGAATTGATGTTTAATTGCTTTTTAAAAATATTTCATTTTAAATAAAAATAAAGATTATGGTTTCATTAAAAAGAATGGGAGGTAAATTTTTTTATTTATTGAGTAAGACGCGGTTTATTAATGTTTTACCAGCCAATTGCCAGTATTCAACTTGAGATTTTGACATTTCAGCTGGATTATTTTTTAGTTCTTCCAGTTTCTTCCTCATTTCTGGGTCTTTTGGCCATTTCACATCGAAAGATTCATAAGTTTCTAAGTCCATGATATTAATTGTATTTTCCTCTATAAAATTAATCTGAGCATTTCCCTTATTGATTTCGGGAACATCTACTAAACTGCCCGATGGAAAGGTCAATGAACGCTTATTATCATCAAATATTCCAACACATACCACTCTCACTTTTGCATGTCCATGTTTACCCGATTTACTTCGCTCAGTACTCTTTATAACACAAGGCTCATTCTCAATCATTATATAATTTCCGTCCTTTAATTTCTGAATTTCCTCTCTACGGATTGACATTTTTTAACACCTATAATAACCTATAAAAATCAAAAATTAGTTTGATGTTTTAAATAATATTATAAAAGGTTTCCAAAAAAGTTTTGTTTTAGAATTTTTATCTATTCTCTAGAAACAGATCTATTAAAATTTCATTAAAAATTACTCTCTTTACAATTTTAAATATTTGATCAATAAATAATAGAGAGATAGCTCTATTTTTGCGATAGATCTAAAAAAAGGTAAATTTTCATTATATTAGACACTATTAGATTATCTACTAAAATTTAATAGTTCAATAACCTTATTCCATAATTAAGCTTTTTTGATTTTCTTAATTTATCATATTAGAGATCAAATAAATAAATCTAAATAATAAAAATATTGTATCAAAATGGTTTTAGAAAACTTAGGACGTAGCCTCGATAATGCGATTCGTAGAATTAGGCGTCTTCCAAAAGTAGATAAGGATGCGATAAATGCATTGATTCAAGATTTACAAAGAGCTTTATTGAGTGCAGATGTCAAAGTAGAGCTAGTTTTTGAAATGACTGAAAATATAAAGAAAGAAGCTATGAATACAGATCTTAGAAAAGCCAGACGAAAGGATTTTGTTATTAAGCTTGTACATGATGAGCTTATAAAAATCCTCGGAGGAAAGCCGGCACCTATCAGAATAAAGCCCGGAAAGAAAAATGTTATTCTATTGGTTGGGATTCAAGGTTCTGGTAAAACAACTACTGTAGCTAAATTAGCAAGATTCTATAAAACAAAAGGATTCAGAGTGGCGGCTTTAACGACAGATACTTGGAGACCTGGGGCATATGAACAACTTGATCAACTTACTAATCAAATTGGAGTTAAATGCTTTGGCGATCCTCAAGAAAAAAATGCATTGAAGATCGCAGTAAAAGAAACTAAAAGAGCTTTAAATCAAGGATATGATCTTCTCATAGTAGATACTGCTGGACGTCATAAGAAAGAGAAGGAATTGATGGAGGAGATGCAAAAAATACAGAAAGTTCTTAAACCAAATGAGGTGATTTTGGTTATTGATGGCACACTAGGGCAACAAGCTTATTCACAAGCAGAAGAATTCTCTAAATCTACAGAACTGGGAAGCATTATCATCACAAAATTGGATGGAACTGCAAAAGGTGGAGGAGCACTATCAGCATGTGCGGCTACGAATGTACCTATAAGATTTATCGGAACTGGAGAGAAAATTGATGAATTTCAGCTTTTTGATCCAACTAATTTTGTTGGAACGTTATTAGGTGTCCCTAATATTGAAGGACTTATTGAAAAAGTTCAAGAGGCTGAAGCGGTACCAGATCCCGAGGCAATGAAACGGATGATGCAAGGAAAATTTACTCTAGATGATCTGTATAACCAATTAAAAAATCTGAAAAAAGTTGGGCAATTTAAACAAATTCTCTCGATGATGGGGGGTGGAAATATTCCTGATGCTTTAAAAGAAGACGCTGAAAAAAATATTGAAAAATGGGAAGTTGTGCTAAATTCTATGAGTAAATATGAAAAGGAGAATCCAAAAATCATCAAAAAATCGAGAAAGAGAAGGATAGCCATTGGCTCTGGAACTGATTATTCTGTGATAAATAGAATGTTAGACCAGTATAACCAAATGAAAAAGATTATGAAACAGGTAACCCAATTACGTAAAGGAAAAGGTGCGGGGATGCCGGGTATGAATAAGCAAATGCAAAATATGATGAAAAAATTTGGTAAAGATTTTAAAATGTAATTAAATCATAAATTTCCCTGATAAAATTGGTAAATTTTCTTCTTTTAAGCAAAAGAATTGTAAATTTTGATAAAAATGTTATTGACCAAGGAAATACGCCACCAAAGATTTATAAAATTTGCTCCTGTATCCGAGATACCTTTTGTCTTTCTTATTCGATAAGAAAAAATAATAATCTGTATCTATATTTTGTTGAAAATCATTATGCTATTAAATTAATTGGTTCTGAATTGCGCTATCTAGGGTCTGATGAACGATCTCAAGCTTTGTTGTTAAATAAAGCAATTAATTTATTACAAAAAAGGCATGAAGATGATTGGATCGCCTCTACACCTGGGATCTTTGTTAAATATTATAGAAATCCAAAAAGATTGTTAGATGAATTAACCCCAGATAAATTTAAAGAAATCGTATGGATTATTGATTCAAAGGATTCCCAAAAATTTAGAAAAATCTCAACTTTAGATAAATTATACAAACAATCGAAAATAAATAACTCACTATTTATTATTACACTTTTTAAATTAGAAGAAGATTTTCCATTCTTAATAAAATGGAGAAATTCGACCACGAAAATGAGATTAACCTTCACAAATCAAGAGAAATGGAAAAAACCGCAAGATAAAATCTTATATTTTAATTTCTATTTAGATTTATTAGAGGAGAGTGATAATTTACGATGATTCTATATAATGCGAAAATCTATAATAACAGTCTTTTAAGAGAGGGTGCAATTCATATTGAAAATGAAATTATTAAAAGTATTCATTTTGATATTTCTGAAAAGCAAATGGAATATCTAATATCTGAGAACGATGATGGCAAGGAAATTGATTGTCAAAACAAAATAATTTTACCTGGAATCATTGACATTCATGCTCATCTAAGGGATTTAAATCAAAGCTATAAAGAAACATTTTCCACAGGAACAAAAGCAGCGGCTATTTCAGGAATTACAACTATATTTGATATGCCTAATACCGATCCTCCTGCGAATACATTTGAAACAGTAAAAGAGTGGATGGATAAAGCTAAACAAAATATACACGTAGATGTGGGGTTTATTTCTGGACTACCGAATAGATTAAATGAAGAGGAAATAAAAAAGATTGTAGATTTGGGAGTGATTGGCTTTAAAATATATCCTCATGATCCTTTAACTGATTTAGATTGGAAAATTTCAGGAAATTTTAGATTACTTTTAAACCTTTCCTCTCGATACCAAATTCCTATTTTTATCCATCCAGAATGGCCCCTTTCAAAGGAAGAAAAGGAAGAAATTTTTGAGGATTATATTTTCAGAAAATCTAACCTATTAAAAATCCATGATGAGTTAAACCCTTGTAAATCAGAAACTCGTTTTGTAAAATTTGCTATAGAGAATTATCAAGATTTCATAGAAATAAATCATTTAGAACAAAAAGAATATCCTATAATTCATTTTTGTCATATTAGTTGTAAAGAAAGTTATTCTTTAATTAAATTGGCTTTGAAAGAAAATTCACATCCTCATATTAGTTACGAGGTAACCCCACATCATTTATTATTATCAAATGATATTGTTTTAAGTAACCCTGCAATTGCTAAAGTCCTGCCCCCTCTCAGAGATAAAACCCATCCAGATTTTCTATTTAAAGAATTTATCTCAGGAAATCTAATACTTATAGGAACTGACCATGCTCCTCATAGTTTAGACGAAAAATCGAGAGAATTTTTTGATGCTCCCTCGGGATTTCCGAGTTTAGAAACATATCCACTAGTTATTCTTCATAAAGTAAATAAATTTCAAGTATCATTAGAGAATTTTATAAAAGTTGCCTGCGAAGGCCCCGCAAACATTTTTAATTTAAAGGGTAAAGGATATATTAGAGAAGGATATGATGCAGACCTTCTAATAGTTGATAAAACTTCAGAATATCAAATAAATCCGAAAAAGTTTAAATCCAAAGCAAAAATATCTCCATTTGAAAATTATACAACTAACATTCAAATATGGAAAGTTTTTCTTAGAGGAAAAGAAATAAAACAAAATAAAAAGCCTTTTGGAAAGATAATTAAAAGAGAAAAATTATAGACTATTACCCAAATAATTATTAAAAAAAAAATAATAAATTTTATACGAAACATGTCTGAGGAAATGAATATTACTACTGAAGATGGAAAAAAATTAGTTAAATTTGTAAGGAAAAACATCGAAAATTACTTAGAGACGGGAAAACGAATTCCAATTCCAGATGAGTTAAAAAAAAAATTTAATACAAAATGTGGAGCATTCGTTACTCTAAATAAACATAATGTTAGTGGAAATCCATTACGTGGATGTATTGGATATATAGAGCCAGAATATGACTTATGTGAAGTATTACATAGGGTATCTATCAATTCGGCTTGTGAAGATCCACGTTTTCCTTCAGTAAGTATAGAAGAGATGGATAATATTGTAATTGAAATTTCAATTTTAACCCCTCCTGATTCGATTCAAGTTGAGAATCCTGAGGATATAATTAAAAATATTGAAGTTGGAAAAGATGGATTAATTATTGAGAAGGGTATGAGAAGAGGATTATTATTACCCCAAGTTCCAGTCGAACATGGAAGGGATTGGGATGCAAAAACGTTTCTTGAGCAGACCTGCCAGAAAGCATGGCTGTCTGCTGACTGTTGGAAAGAAGAATCGACCAAGATTTTTAAATTTCAAGCAATACTCTTCGAAGAAACAGAACCAAGAGGGGAAATAGTTAGAAAAGCTATACATTAATAATTTATTTCCATAAATAGTAATATAAAACTAAATCTTATTGGATTGATATAATTGATTATATTTCCAAACAGATAGGTAATTTCACATAATAGTATCCAGAAATCTATTTATATTTAGATTAATTGATACATCATTAATCTTCAAAAAGCTATAAATAATAACATATCAATATTCTTTACTATAATCTAAAAAAAATGAGAAAATAATGTCAAAACTGAAAAACAAATCCTCTTTATTATTCACTATATGTACTATCACATTGATTTTAACCGGGGGAATGCTTTTCTTTTTGTTTCTTACTCCAACTGTAGGACAAACAAATGAACCAAAAGAAGTTTTAGTATTAAGTGGCGGGAAAGATCAATCATTTATTCAGAGTTTAAAAATTGATTCAAGTAATTTTAATGTTGAGGTTAATAGGACATATGGGGTTAATCCACTTAATTTAAGTGGATATGACTTGGTTATAATTTTTGATGCGAATCTGTCATCTCAGCAAATATCCGGTCTTGTCACTTATGTGGAATCTGGAGGAAGTTCAATTATTTTTATGGGACCAAAACTACACGCTAATGCAACCCTTTTAAAAAACATGGATCTAATAAATAATGCCAATGATTTGACTCTGAATAGAGAATCAATGCTTTCTTTGGTAAAAAACGCAAGTACTCCAATTGGCAGTAAAATAGCATGGAATTCAGCTCCAGATTTGAAACCGAATAATATGACTTATATACCTTTAACAAATATGAACATTTCGATGAATAGGATCGTTGATGTCTATAACACTTCTCTTAGTTTAAATAGAGAATCAAATAGGATTCCCTTTATTGCTGAAAAAGAGAAATCTAATGGGTCTATTATGTTATTTACAGGTTGGCTTCAGAGAGATCCAAGTAACACTGAAAAGAGTGCAAATATTGAATTCTCTATTTGGCCTTATTTCAATTATCTCCTCTATGGAATGGCACAACAGACATTAGATCAAGAAGTTGATACTTATGCTGTTTGGGCTTATTCACCCGTACCACATATTACAGAGCAATTTATTTTACTTCTTATAGTTGTTGTCTTAGGATGTTTAGCTATTGCGTTATTTGTTACTGTGAAGAGAAAAAGTGGTGGAAGAATGGATCAGGCAACTATCGAAGCACTTAAAAAACGTGCGGAGGAAGAACTTGAGGAAGAAATTACTGAACGAGCGGAACTTGAAAGAAAGATTGAAGAGCGAGGCAGAGAAGATCTAAAAGACGATTGGGAAATTATTGGTATACATCGGCAATTAGGTGGCTTTTTGTTCACATTTTTTATAGGTTTAATCCTTGTTATTCCGCAACTTCTTTTAACATCTTATATCTTACCCCTGTTGCTTGATTATACCTATGCTCAAGCAAGTGGATGGTATAATTATGCTTATAATCTATTTCAGATAGCATGGCTTCTTTTTGATTTCGGAACTTCCTATGCTCTTGCGAAATACTTCTCAGAATATAGAGTACATAATCCAGAGAAAGCTATACATTACATTCAAATTTTTGTATGGTGGCAGCTTTTTACTGGATTAGTTCAAATTAGTATTTTTGCATTTTTAGGTTCCATAGTGTTTCCATTGACTAATCTGGCTCACATGACTTGGATTTTTGTAATGTTTTCTCTTGTTCAATATCCAGGGTTCTTTTTGGTGTTTATGTATACTTTTCAAGGACTACAGAGAGCAGATTTACATTTACTTACCTATGTCTCGTGGGAAATCTTTTGGTTATTAATAGGTCAAGCAATATTCTGCTATTTAGGAAGATTATGGGGCGCAGCAAATCCAATTTTTGGTGAAGCATTAGGTGCTGGGGTGGGGTATGCCCTCGCACGCTATTTTGATTATTGGATGACCTTTTTCTTTAGTTTGTATCTTTTCAAGAAACAAGGATATTCCCCAAATACATGTTTTAGAGTCGATTTTACAAAAGATGAATTCAAAGAAACAATGTCTTATGGTTCAAGGCTGGCTTTCGGTGAATCTTTCGTCCAAATTGGATGGTTTATACAAATTCTTTTAACTTCCGCATATATAGCAAATTATTCTCAAGAATTAGGATATTATCAACTCGCGTGGACTGTTGGGATGATGATTCAAATTATCACTCTTTACGGACAATCTTTATTAGGAGGGTATAGTGAAGCATATTCGCATGAAAAAGAAAACTTGACAAAATTGTATATATATGAAGGTTTTCGCTGGGGCAACTATTTTGGTTATTTCTTAATATCTGTACTTTTTGCTGTAGGAAATCTTTTCCTAGTCGGTGCTGCTGGACCTGATATCGGAGGACCTGCTTCAAAGTATTTACCGCTTATTCTAGTATTCCATGGCTTCGGAATCTATTCTTGGTTAGTCGACGCAGTTTTCCAAGGTACTGGAAGGACTGGTTATGCTGCCGCAGTTTGGATTTTGGAACAAGCAATTAGAGCTCTATTTATGTGGGTTTTAGTCACTATTTTCTATGATATGAGAATGGTAATCATTGCTTATTGGCCAGCTGTTTTAACTAAGGATATAGTAGCATGGATTATCGTAAGATCTAAAATTTCAGATTTCAAGCTCTATCCATTCAAAACTTTCATAACCCCCTTTATCGCTGCGGTAATAAACTTCTTCGTCCTTGGATTTTTTGGAAATCTGGTGTTTAATTTAGAATTGGGAGATAAAATCATTAATACAGCATTAATATTTTTAGTGGGTGTCTTTATTTTTATATTCTTCTATGCCTTTATAGAGGGTCTTTTGGGAGGATATGATGATAATACCCTCAAAGAATTCGAAAAAGCGTCTACTATGGTCAAAACCCCTTTAATTAGACATTTTGCCAGAGGAATCTATAAATCTGCCGAATTAGGTGCCAGAATAAGTCCTTTACATAATAAATTTCCAATCGATATATATGAGAGCGGAATGGAAGAGGCATTCGAACTAACCCTTGAAAAAAGACGATTAAAAATCTAAATTATACTTTTTTTTATTTTATTTAATCTAATAGACTTTCCTTAGTTTAATTAAGTTAAAAAAAGTAATCTTATTATAATTTTTATTATTTCTACCATAGATTAATATAATTTATAAGAAATAAGATTTTATATAGGAATTGGGGCTACTATTTTAGCATTGATTAGTGCTGTCGATATGGATTAAAATTATGCTAAAAAATCTTCAAATATTTCTTTTTGTTAAAAAAATAGATAAAAATTATTATTTATAAATTATACAACTCATTAATGTAAAATTCCAAGGCGCCTGTGCACCATCATAGATTAAACAGTGAACATCTTCAGAACCTTCAATATCAGTATGTTTCTTAAACACTTGTAGTGCTAATTCTCCAATCATATCAGTATTTTCCACAACCTTTTCGAAATCTTTCTTGATACCGCCCCAAAATATTTTTTTCTCATCGATGATCTCTTTTAATTGAACTAATTCCAGAAGATCTTCTCTTACTAAATTTTCTGTTACGCTGGAAAAATAATCACTAAATTTTTTTGAAACTTCTTCTGGAGTACCTTCATCCATATTAAACAGAAACACAATCCCTATTGGATCCATAATTAAACTCTCTCTATAAAAAAATTAATTTTTATTTAAAATGATTAAAAAAATTCAACTTTTTCTCATAAATCTTGTTTATCTTCATAACACATTCGATTTATTTAAAGTTTTTATTTATGTAAATTAAAATTAATAGTAAGATATTCTTAAAAATTAAAATTTAGATTTAGATAAAATATTTATTTCAAAACACTCACAAATTAGAGTTATTAATTTGAGGTAATATCGATGAATTATGAATATAGTCATATTAAAGTTGAATTTCCTAAGAGTGAAGGAGGAAATATTGAAGAAAATTACGCCGTTATTTCCTTAAATCGTCCAGATAAATTAAATGCAATTACTCTAATAACTTTAAGGGAAATTGTAAATGCTTTAGAATCAATGGAATTAAATTCGAATATAAGATGCGTCGTCTTAAGAGGGACTAAAAATTATACTAAAAAACCTTCATTTTCCACTGGAGCTGATCTGAGTAATCCTTTTGAACCTGGGATAAAACCAAATATTCCCATCCATATGACCTATGCAATTACCTTATTACATACTTGTTTCGATCTAATCGAAAAATTTCCCAAACCTTTAATATGTGCTGTTGATGGGTTTGCCTTAGGAGGAGGATGTGAGCTTTCTTTAGTTTGTGATATAATTATCGCAAGTAAGAGGTCAACTTTTGGGTTTGCAGAAATTTTAAGAGGTATCTTTCCCTCTGGGGGAGGAACACAGAGAATAGTGAGAAATCTCGGTTTCGCAAGGAGTCTAGAGATGTTATATTTTGGAAAAAGATATTCTGCAGAAGAGATGTTTAAATGGGGATATGTGAGTTTTATTGCTGAGGATGGCGAGGAGTTTGAAAATTTAGTCCATGAAAAAGCAAAAGAATTAGGAAATTCTACTACTACCTCATTGAGTATTATTAAAAAATGCTTGAGATTTGGAACCCAAGTACCTATATCTATTGGTTTACAATTTGAACAACTTGGATTTGGTGTTAACTCAGCTGCCTCAGATGTACAAGAAGGTATCAAAGCTTTTTTAAGAAAGAAAAATCCAAAATATGAAGGATATTGAAATCTGAAGAAATTGTCCCATTAAAAAGAATATTTATTTAATAATATTAAGATCAAATAGGTTTGAAGTTTAATACCAATCCCATTTTATATATGAATACGGTAGAAACTTTTCAGCCTCCACTTCAGCAACAATTTCCCCTGGAAACATTTCATTTTCTGACTGTAAATACATTCCTCCAAGTATTTTAACTATTTCAATTTCCCCCCAAGGATCATGAATAGTAGACTTCAGATTTATTGTTGCCTCACCCATTTGCATAGCTTTAATTTTCGAAGTTGTTTTTTGTTTTACTAACCAAGGATTATAATCAAATCCCTCTTTAGTCGGATGTATAAAATGTTTGAAGAGATAATTTGTTGTTCCCTTTCCTCGTTTCGGGATCATTTGAATTTCAGATACAATCTTCGGAGTTTCTTCGTCATTGAATTTACCAGTCAGCTTTAATTCTATTTCAATATTTTTCACACCTAATCGTTCAGAATATCCATAGATTTCATTATTTTTTTTTTTGAAATGAACGTTTGCTATTTTTTTAGGAAAGCCCCAAATTTCACGACCTGCAAATGTTGCTCTATCATCGGTAAGGGGCATAGCAAGAAAATAATTGCCCAACTCGCCTTTAAATTGACATCTTAGAATAAGTGCAGCTTCTGTGTAAGGTAATCCATAGGAATGTGAAGGATAATTAGCAACAAAAGCTAATGCTATTGGACGATCAATTGGTTCCAAAGGAGGTGGAAGCACTCGATTAATAATTTCTTGTTTTGTTTCCCATAATACCCATATCATCTCTGCACCTTTAAATAAACTCGTTCTCATCTCTTCCTTTTTCTTTTTGATATCCTCTAGTGATCTTCTAAAACTCATTTTTTATCATCTTATTTTATTTATAATTTACATTTAACTTTCTTTTATTAATAATTTGCATTTTAATAGCATTTCTCCTTTAAAGTGCTTGGTTTATCAACTCTAATAAATCTATCATTTTTAAATTAGAATTTAAATCCTTAATAGCGTCGTTAAGGTTCCTAAAACAAAAAGGACAAATGCTTACCAAATAATCAGCACCTGTTCCCTCTGCTTCTCGTATTCTAGACTTTGCTATTTCCATAGATAATTCTGGGAATCCTTTCTTTACTCCTCCTCCTGCTCCGCAACATTTAGCATTATTCTTAATGTTTTTCATTTCTATTAATGTAGCTATATTTTTTAATATTTCTCGAGGTTCCTCATACAAGCCAATATGCCTTCCTGTATGACATGGATCGTGATAAGTTGTCTTAATACCAAGATCTTCCAATTTTATATTTTTCTCCTCGATTACCTTTTTAATCAATTCAATACTATGTAAGACCTCAATTCCTAACTCATCCATATAATCAGCATAATCTACTTTTAAGGTTCTATAGCAACCAGCACAACTAGTAATTATTATTTTTGCTCCAGCTTTTTTAAATAATTCAAAATTTTTATTTGCTACCATATTAAATGCATTTCTATCTCCCGTACGCATGGCAACACTTCCACAACATACTTCATTTTCTCCTAAAACTGCAAAATCTACGCCTAACTTGTTTAAAACTTTCGCTGTATTTATTGCTACGGTCTTGATTTCTTCAGTCAAAGCAGCAGTACATCCGACATAATATAGAATCTTACACTTTTCCTTAGTTGCGTCCTTTATTTCAAAATTTAGGTGGTTTAACCATTCGGCTTTTTGGGCATTATTTCTGTTATATGGGTTTAATAATTCAACCATTGCTTTATTCATTTGCATGTGCCCTTCTAATGCGCATTTAGCATCTACTAATTCAGCGCGTAATGCTTCATAAAGTGAGGAATTATCCATATCATAGGAACAGACATCAGCACAAGCATTACAAGTAGTACATTGATATATTACTTCTGCCATATCTTTACTTAAATCTAATTTTCCTTGCCAAAGAGAACGAATAATCTGCATTTTTCCTCTACTAAAAAAAGGCTCAAATCCAGGAGCTTGTTCCCATACCACACATACCCCATCCTTTTTAGGTTCTGCTGTATAATCAATCGCTTCTCTACAATCACCACAGCTAATGCAGGTTATAACAATATCTTCTAATTTTGCTAAATGCTTATATTTTTCTTTTGAATTAATCTCACTCATTTTTTTTACCTCATTCAGCATCTTTAACAATATATTTTGATATATTATCTTGAAAATTGTATAAATGGAATTTATTAGGACTTAGAATGAAATTGGGATCAACCGTTCTTTTCATATCTTTAAAAAAGTCTATAAATTCAGGAGTATATGCATCTGCTTCAACAAGAGATTGTGATATTGCTTCTCCTAACCAATAATGAACTCCTCCATAGCGAACTTGGGCGCGAATTTTTTTATGCCATATATTCATCGCTATATCTCTTTGGCTGTCAACATTTTCTGCATTAAAACCTCCAGCAACAACACAATGACCATTAGGTAAAAGATGGATTGATCTCGCGAAAAGAGAAAAGCTTTGATCGGGAAATTCGTCTTTATGTTTTACATCGAATTGACTACTAAAGTTTCTTTTTTCTGCTATCTTTGATATAGGAAGTTTATGACAAGTTGTACAGGAAATCTTAGGAGGAGCTAAAGCAACAAATTTATTGAAATAACTATATGGAAATTTTAATTTAAATGTCCATTTTTCTGAGGATACTTCGTTTTCATCAATATAAGTCCATTCAAAAAGACGTGCTCTGTCATTTTTTAGCATTATATTATCAATTTTTTCTATGTAAATTTCCATTATTCTTTCATCAAATGCTTCTAAAATAAACATGAATACTGGACCTGTAAGTTTAGCTCTCTTCTTAGGCTTTTTTTCCGCAATTGAAGCGAGAAGTCTAACCACCACAAGTGGATTAATATATAAATCTTGAATCCCATCACGAACTTCATTCTGCACTCTCAACATCAAGTCTGCTACTATTTCGTAATCATTTTTATTAAGTATATAATTTCTTAGAACTCTTATTGGAGGATTTGGGTATAATCTCAAAAATGCTTTTGTTTTTATTCCCATAGTTCCTACATCTCCCATAAATAGTCCAGTAAAATCGGGAGAAACTCCATATCGACAAAAAGGGGAAGCATATTTATTTGTTGCTGCACCAGTGGTGATAATTGATCCCTTAGGATTAGGTAATACCACCTCAACGCCTAAACAATTGTCCGTGACTAATCCATATTTAGTTGATCCAAATCCCGCCGTACTATTTGAAAGCCCCCCTCCTATTGTTGCGGAGTAGCCACTTCCAGGACCGACAATTCCAGTCGTTAAATCTCTCTTGAATAATTCTGATAATAATTTTCCCCATGTGATACCGCATTCCACTTCGCAATAAAAATCATTTTCGTGAATTTCAATAATTTTATTCAAACGCGTTAAGTCTAAAAGTATTCCTCCTTCGGTAACGGACCCCCCTACTAAATCTGCTCCACCCCCTCTAGGCACCATATGAATCTTATATCTATTAGCGATTTTTACTATTTCTGAGATTTCTTCTGTATTTTGTGGGCGAACAATCATATCAGCCCATCGATCTGGAAATGCGGGATCTACATTCCTCGAATAAGCTGCTTTCATGAAATCTTTGTCAGTGATATGATCTAAACCGACTATAGTCTTTATTTCATTAAACGCTTTTTCAATTTTCGACATTATATATTAAAATTATTTTGATTAGTTAATACATTGAGTTTTTTTTATTTATACTTTAATTTTAGTTCAAGGATACCTCAGGAATAATTATAGAAAATCGTAAATATTCACTAATCATAATGATCGATTGTAACTAGGTGAATATATTTAAATAGTAAAAAAAGAAATATATTCTATTAAAAAATCGATTTTCTTAAAAATTTGGTAAATAAAATGACTGAGAGAGAAAAATTATCAAAATTTACTATAATAGTTATTCTTTTGGCAGCTAGCATCGCTTGGATGCATGATGGCTACAGTTTAGTCCTAATCTCAACACTTTCCACCAGTTTGCAAGACTTTTTTGTTGGTGTAACCACTACTCAAATTGGTTTAGTAATCTCTTTACAATTTGTTTTTACTGTACCTGGCGCAATATTATTTGGTGAAATAGGTGATAGATTCGGAAGGAAAAAAGCACTTCTCATTTCTATTGCTTGGGATGCTGTTTTTTCATCAATGACAGCATTAGTACCAAGGAATATGTTTTGGCTTTTTGCAGTATTAAGATTATTATCTGGTTTAGGTGTAAGCTGGGGGATTTCATTTTCTCTTATCTCAGAGTACTTTAGACCCAAAAGAAGGGGCGCTGTTGGAGGTTTGGTACATTCAACTTTTGTTTTTGGTTATATAGGTGCAATTTTAATATCCATGGTTTTAGGTCCTTATGGTTGGCAATGGTGTTTCCTTACTGCTCTATTTCCTTTCCCATTCCTTTTATTATTCTGGGTTTATCTACCCGAATCGGCTGTTTGGTCAGAATATGACAGAATCACAAAAGAAAGTGGTCAAAAACAAAAACTCAGAATTAGAGAAATATTTAGCAAAAAATGGCTAAAATTAACAGTTGTATTAACAATTCTTTTCTGGCTTGCGGAGACAGGATACCATGCTCTCGTTGATCACGCACCTGAATTTTTCGAATACTTATTTACTATAGCAGGAGCTTCCAATGCTAAGACTACCGCTTTACTTTTCATGCTTGTTATAATGATGATAGCGGCCGTTGGATTATTCTTTTTTGGCTTTTTAAGTGATTATATTGGAAGGAAAAAGGCATTTGGCATAGATAATGTTATTGGAATAATTGGGGGTCTACTCTTTGTGATATTTACTTTATTAATCTTCAACCAGACTATTATCCTAATCTCAGCAATAATTATTACATTAGGCTTTGGATTACACGGAATATTTGGGGTTTGGTCCTCAGAATTGTATGATACTGAATTGCGCGCATCAGCGAATTCAATAATATTTTCTATCGCTCGAGGATTAAGTTTTGGGGCATTATTTGTGGGGCTTATCGCCGATGCATTAAATCCTTATACGACGATAGCAGATAGATTACTAAATCCAGCAGACTCAATTCAAGCTCTTGGTACTGGTATGACCTTAAGTCTAATAGCAATGGTCGGAGTGTTTATCTCCTTATTATCCGTACCCGAGCCAATAGACAAAGAGATTACAGCATTAAGCAAATCTGATATAATAAAGCCATAAAAAAATTAAAGTTATAAATTATTTATCTTTCTTTTTTTATTTCTCTATTAAGAAGAATGGGTTTGATAGCTTTATTTAGCAAAGAATATAATATTAAATTATGAAAATTTTATATGTGACTGATATCCACGGGGTAAAATGGAAATATGAATCTATTTTTGATAAAGCAGTCGCAAATAAAGTTGATATTGTGATTAATGGAGGAGATTTACTTCCTACAAGACCAAGTTTTTTCATCCAAGATGAATTTATTATTAATTTATTTGATGATTATTTCAGAGAATTTGAGGAGGCAGGCATTTTTCATTTATTCCAACCAGCAAATGATGATTTAGGTATGCATGATGATTTGCTTGATATAGTTTCGAAGAAGTATGATTTTAATGAGAATATTGCTCAAACAAAAATCAAAATCAAAGATTATGAATTTATTGGATTTAATTTCGTCACTGATCTCCCATTTGGATTGAAAGACAGAGCAAGAATGGATACACCTGATTTTGAATTCCCAAAACAAATAGGAAAACCATTAATCTCAACGAAAGAAGGATTAAAAGAAATTGATGATTGGTTTTCATATGCTCGATCGCTTCCTACGATTGAAGAGGAATTAGAAGAATTAAAAAAACCAGACGATATGAAAAAGACAATTTATGTCATGCATATGCCTCCAGCTAAAGTATCATTGGATGTATGTAGTGATGCAAGACGTGTTGGATCCTTCGCTATTTATAATTTTATTAAAAAGAATCAACCATTATTAACACTTCATGGTCATATACATGAATCCCCAAAAATGTCAAATAAATGGGTAAATAAAATTGGAAAAACGACTTGTATTCAGCCAGGGCAATCGAATTACTATCAAAAATTCCTTAACTATGTAATTATTAATTTAAAAAAAATGGATTATAAGCTCTATTCAATAGAAAAGGAATAATCGGTTTTTTTCTAAAATAAATGAGTAGAATGTACTGAAATAAAATTAGGTTTTTAATTTACGATAATTTATAAAAATTAAGATGGATAAGCACATTTTAGATTATTTTAATGGAAAATTATATCATAAGGAGACCATAAAGAATTGGCAATTACCTCCATTTTTAGAAGAACAATTAGGACTAGATGAATATGAATATTTCTTCCTTACCACATCAACAGAACAAGAAAAACATGGGAATGATCATATTCACATATCACTTTTTCCAACAAAATATGATCTCGTATATTTATTAGAAGTGGAAACATCAACCATACTACCTAAATTACTACATGACTCACTAAATTTAATTAAGCAAGCAGGTAAGGATATTATTACATCAACAGGTTTTTGTAGTAGTGAAAATCTTTGCTATTTTGGAATCTTTTTTTCATCAAAGAATGTTGAACAATTTGATAATTTATTGGATCAAATCAAGAAATTAGAAAATGTGCATGATGCTTTAGTATTTCAATATTCTTGTGAAGGATGTAAACAAATTTAGAGATTTAAACTCTACCAAAATGCTTTTTTGAATTTTTCAATAGTGCCTTCAAGTGAATCTTCTATCTCTTTCTCAAAACTTTGGAACATTGTAATATCACCTTGCCAACTATCAAGTATATCTGCATAAATCTCAAAGAATTTCTCTGAGATTATCTCAAGTTCTTCAATGATCTTTTTCTCTTTTACTTTTTTTGCACAATTTCCAATAAAGAGGAAATTGTTTCGTTTCAAGATCCCAAATCTTTTCTGAGATAATTCAAAACTAGTAAGTCCTTCCTTAGACAGAATCTCCGCAAAAGAATTAAGAGCACTCATAAGCCCTCCAAAAAGCTGTACATCTAATTCTTCATCATATACCCTGTGGAATAACACAACTCCACTATTTCTATCTAAAATCCAGATGTCTTGAAGTACTTTTACCACTTAAAAACCCTATTTCTTGTTATATTTATTGATAACAATTCTCTCTATAAAACACTAAATGAATTCTATTTATTAAATTATGTAAAAAGAATTAGAAAAAAATATATTTATTATAACTTTATTATTTTTCTCGAGAAGGACGAATATATCCGGCATAACTTCCTAAAATTCCAACAATTCCAAAAGCCCATGCCGCGAAATAAAATGGAGTGAATCCTGGAGAACCAGTAATGAGCATTATTATCCTATCCAATAGAAAATTCAAGAATATTAATGAAAAACTAAAAGCCATCACTGCAAGGGAGAGAAATGCGGTTTTATATTCCTTTTCTTGAATTCCTCTATATGTTTCAATAGCTCGATACATAAACGGAATATAAACACTTGCCATCAATATGAATACTAATAGAAATGCAATTGCATCCAACAAAGTACTTAATGAATCATCACCCGGAATATATATAACCAAAACATAAAAACATGTGATCGCTCCGAAGATCGCTAAAAGAACTCTTTGGGTTTTATTGTATTCTTCTTGAAAAACATTGACTTTCAAAATGTAAGAATAAAAGATAGCTATACATACAAAAAATTCACTAATTCTGAATGAATTTATTCTGTAGAAAAAAACTCCCACAATTGTATATGCTCCAACCACTTCATCTAATCGCAGAACCACAAATACTTTCGAAAGCCAAGAAAATATGATTGCCAAAAGATATAGAAAAAATATGGTTAATAAATATAAAGTTAATTTATTCTTTTTCTCTCTATATCTCATTATTACTAGCACAACCAAAAATAAAGAAATGATTATTACAATTAGTTCATAGATCATTCCTATAAAATTTAAAAATATTTCATATTCTGAAGTAAAAATCATAATATGTTATTAAACTAAATTATTATTTAAAAATCTATAACACGTTCACAATATTTTAATAAAAATGCTATAAATAATCATTAAAATTCAATGAAAGAATGTATAAGTAATACTATAAGGCTCAAAAATAATGGTAAAATATGACAGAGAAATTTCACTTGCTGTTGATATAGGACATCAAGCAATTAAAATCACGGAAAATTTAAGACAAAATATATCAAAATATTACCAAAAATTAGATGAAACCCCTGTATCCATTGCAGATTTAGCTGCTCAAATTTATATCATTTGGCGAATTAAAACACATTTTCCGTTTGATCAGATAATCGCTGAAGAGGCTAATGTTGAATTATTAGACGAGATTGCGATAGAGTTAATTGAAAAAACCTTCGCCTTACTAAATATTAAAGATATTACAGATTTACGAGAAATATTACTCTATAGAGGAAATAATTCTGATAGGCAATGGACAGTGGATCCAATTGATGGCACGAAGGGTTATCAAACAGGAGGATATTATGCTATTGGGATAGGAATGATGGTTAAATCTATACCTAAAGTTGCTATGATAGCAATCCCTCCATTAGATCATCACAAAAGTATGATCTTTAAAGCCATTCAAAATGAAGGCGCCTGGAGCTCGCCAGATAGGAAAACATTTAAAGAAATTAAAGTAGGATCCCAGAATAAGCTTAGTAAATCAAAAATCTGTCATTCTCTGCATTTTGACCTTCCTTTAACAGAAAAATTTATGAAAGAAGCGGGGATTCAAGATTCTGTTGCAATGGATAGTATGATCAAATTCTGTGAAGTAGCTAAAGGAAATTGTGATATTTATTTCCGTCCTATTAGTAGAGGGATAAATGCATGGGATATAGTACCAGGGGATCTTTTAGTAAGAGAAGCGGGTGGAATTGTCACGGATTTTAAAGGAAATTTGCTTAGATACGATGGAAATAAATTAAAGCTTACAGCCCCTGGATTTATAGCAACCAATAAATATCTGCATCCAAAAATCTTAAATATCTTAAAAGAGAAATTCTATATAGATAAATAAAAGTGAATGAGTTTATAAAGGAATTTTATAATTTTATTAATTTAAAATTAATTACACTATAGTCATTATAATTAGAACTTAAAATTTAATAAACTGATAAAACATGAAGGATATATTAATCATTCGACAACCTTTTAACAACAAAGAATATAAAGAGATGTATGATCTGAGATGGAAAATATTACGAAAACCTTGGGATCAACCAAAAGGATCTGAAAAAGATGAAATGGATTCTAAAAGTGATGGAGTATATCCTTTTATTGCATTAATAAACGACCAAATTGTAGGAACTGCCCGATTTCATAGAGAAAATGAGCATGAAGGGAAAATCAGATATCTTGCTGTGAAAGAAAAATATCGAGGTCAAGGTATTGGGAAGAGCTTGTTAGATCATTTAGAATGGTATGCAATCAGCCTAGGAATTGGTTATATCAAATTAAATGCTCGAAAAAATGCCCAAGGATTATTTGAAAAGTTACAATACCACGAAATTGCGGAAGGTCCTACTTTATTTAAGGAAATAGTACATTCAGTTATGGGGAAACAGATATTAGATTTAACATAATCTTTCTCTTTTTCCTTTTGTTTATAAAATTACCAAATAGGTCAATAAATATAATTCATTAAAGTGGCTTGTTTAATCTTTGAGGTTCTCTCAAAATTAGATAATTTTATCCCAATTAGTCGGATTTTCGCATCTTGTTCAGTAAATTCGTTATATAAATCTAAAACAATCTCTAAAACTTTACTTTTATCGCAAATTGGGTAAGATATTGATTTAGATCGAGTAAAAGTCTCGAAATCCTCAAAACGAATTTTTAATGTGATTGTTCGATATGAAATGTTCTCTTTAATTAATTTATCATGAATCTTGTCATTGATTTCCTCTAATTTTTCTAAGATTAAATCGAATTGTTTAGTGTTTTGATAAAAGGTTCGTTCTTTACTTATAGACTTTCTCCCATCTCCAAATTCTTTAACTTTTCTCTTATCGAGTCCATTAACGACCTTCCATATCCATTTACCATGTTTTCCAAAGATCTTTATTAATTTATGGAGAGGAATTTCCATCAAATCACCAATTGTCCTAATACAATATTTGTAGAAATGTTTTTTGGTAACCTTACCGACTCCTGGAATTTTTATTATATCCATATCTTTTAAAAATTCCTTAATTCCTTCAGGAGGGACTACACATATTCCATTTGGTTTATTATAATCTGATGCTATCTTCGCTATGGATTTTGTGGAGGAGCATCCGACCGAGAGTGTTATTCCTATTTTCAGTTCAACGTTCTCTTTAATTGAGTTCGCTATATTTTTTGCTTCATTAAAATTATTACATTTTTCTGAGATATCTAAGTAAGCCTCATCAATACTAACTTGCTGGAATTTATCTGAGTAACTGTTAATAATATTCATTACTTCTTTGGAAACTTGGGCATATTTTTTATGATTTGGACGTAAATATACACCATGAGGACATAATCTGTACGCATGGGAGATTGGTAAAGCAGAATGTAAACCATATTCTCTGGCCTCATAGTTGCAGGTTGCGACAACCCCCCTCCCTTCTCCCTCTTTGGGATCCGCTCCGATAATTACTGGTTTGTTTTTTAATGCAGGATTGTCTCGTACTTCAACCGCTGCAAAAAATGCATCGAGATCTAAATGAAGAATGAATGAATTCATTACTTATAATCCAAAAGATGCTTTTATTTTATACAATAACGATTAATATGACTATATTAGTATAGAATTTATTAAGAGGGTCTATTAAAAATTTTTAATTTAATGAAATATGTTAATTGCATTGATTTAAAAAATCTATTTTCATTGAAATTGATAATCAGTTTTCAACAAAAAAGGAGAGCCCACTTTTATTTGAAGAAGATTAATTTTTCATTAATCATAATAAATATTATAGGAATTATATTTATTAATATGTGATTTTTAAAAATGTCTAAAGAAGAGGAACTACGCGAAAATGTTGTGAAAGCTGCTAAAGCAATATTTAATAAAGGATTGGTTGAAGCTGGTGAAGGAAATGTTAGTATACGTAATGGAAGGAAAGAGGAGTTTTTTATCACCCCTTCTTTTAATCAATATGACACTCTTGTTAAGGATGAGGTAGTTCATATGAATTTTGAAGGAGAAGCATTGAGTAGCGGTAAGTTACCATCAACTGAAGCTAAAATGCACACTGCCATCTATAAAGCAAGAAAAAAGGTGGGAGCTGTTATTCATACTCATTCCACTTACGCAACTCTCCTTTCAATTGTCAGAAAAGGTATCCCAATAATAATGGAAGAGCAAGTAATATTTTTAGGGGGTTCTATTGACATCTCTCAATTTGGAAAGGCACATACGGATGAAATAGGAGAGGCCGCACTAAATTCTCTCGGTATAAAGAATGCTGCTTTACTTGCTAATCATGGTGTTATTGTGTGTGGAAAAAATATAGATCATGTTGTAAAATTTGCAGAATTAGTTGAAAAGTTGGCCAAAATGTATTGGGGGGCACTGCAAGTAGGGAACCCTTATAATATTCCAGAAGAGAATTATAAACGATTTGAAAAACATTTCAATTCTCTTTTTGCATCTTATTCACGTAAAAAATAATCTTAAGATTAAAATATTATACAAAAATAAATTTTTTTATTTCTTTCTTTCCAAAAGAATTGGATAAGATTTTTAATATTCAAAAAGTATAGTAATTTATAATGCCGATTATCTCTCTTCAAGTTTCAGATGATTTATTGCAAAGATTTGAACATGTTAGAAATCGGAGTGGATTTAACTCAAAAAGTCAAGCTCTTAGAGAAGCTATCGTTAATTTTATTGAAGAATATGAAAAAGTTGAAGATTTAGAAGGTTATCGAATAATGACTATTAATTTGGTATATCCATTTCGAGAAGTAATTATAAATGAGATTGCAGAAGTCTATTCTCAGTATCACCAGATCATTAAAAATGTATCTGATTGGCGGATTGCAGATAAAAAGATTGAAATCGTATTAGCTGTAGGAGAATTCGGGCTTATAAGAGACTTACAATATAAATTATCAAATATTAAGGATATAAGCTTCTCTATGCATGAAGTAATTATTTAATGAATTTAATCAATCAAATCTTAGCGAAAGATCGACCCTCTCTGACGGAAATAATGTTAGATTACTAGTGCTAATTATATCAGGATTGAGTTCCAAATATTTTCCAATATTTTCTAAAGTTATGCTTCCAGAAACTTCTACGATAAGATTTTTATTTTTTCTCAAATTAGCATTTTCTAATTGTTCTATTGACTCTTTAACTTGTTGAGGCGTCATATTATCACACATTATTACATCTGCTCCATTTTGAGCTGCTTCCAATATATCTTTAACATTTTCAATTTCGATTTCGATCTTTTTAGAAAAGCTAGCGCGTTTCTTTACATCTTCCAATAATTTTTTAATATCTCCCTTATAAAAACGTAAATGAGTATCCTTTAGTAATATCATATCGTCTAAAGAATAACGATGTGTATCCCCCCCTCCCAATTCAACCGCTCTTTTTTCGAATATTCTTAGTCCAGGGGTAGTTTTTCTTGTACAAGCTATCTTGGTCTTTCCACCATATTTTTCACTGATTTCGACAAATTTTTTTGTGGTAGTGGTTATTGAACTCATTAAAGTTAATAGATTGAGTCCTACACGCTCACTAAGTAAAATATTTCTTGCATTCCCTTCTAATTCAACGATTACTTCTCCTTTTTCAAATGGATCACCATTTTTCTTAAGAATATTAAGTTTTATCTCTAATATCTGAAATAGTAGAGAAAGCATTTCTAAACCTGAAATATAACCTTGAGATTTAGCTATTATTTTTGCTTTAATAATTTCCTCTTCTGGAATGAATTCCGAAGATACATCCTTAAAATGGCAATCTTCCTCTAAAAATTCTCTTAGTTTTTGTTCTACTATCGCTCTATTAAGATTCATTATAAGAATTTCCCTGTATAGGTAGATTAACTTTAAACTAATTATATTATTACTTAGAAATATGCTTGAGACTAAAAAATTTTTTGTTTCTAATGAGGATTTTAATTTAGAAGCAGAATATTATAAATCTATTCAAAAGAGATCAGGAACAGTTTTAATAATACATCCCCATCCTGATTACGGCGGCAATATGAATAACAAGGTAGTATCTGCAATTTTTAGCAAGATTATGAATGAAGACATCTCTTGCTTACGCTTTAATTTTAGTGGAGTTGGAAAGTCAAGAAAAAAAAAGAATAATAAAAATGACAGAATACCAGAAGTTCAAGCATGTATCGATTATCTAATAAATGAGCAAAATACTCAGACCATTATTATATGTGGTTATTCTTTTGGAGCAGCTGTGGGATGTGCTGCTGTAAATTATTCTGATAAAGTGAAGGGTTTTATCGCAATCTCTTTTCCATGGGATTTTATGGGACAAAAATATAAAAGACTTTCGCAAACAGATAAACCTAAATATTTCTTACAAGGAGATCAAGACGATATCGCTGTTTATCAGAATTTTCAAAAACATTATAAAGATTACCAAGAACCGAAAGAATATTTTATAATACACGGAGCAGATCATTTTTATTGGGGATATGAGGATAATATAGCTAATATAGTCTTGCAAATTTATCAGAAGCTTACATAGCCCTTACTTTAGCTAATTTTTAATAAAATTTTCCCGAATTGCTCTCCTTTTTCCATATATCTTTCCGCTTCAATAATATCATCTATATTATATATTTTTTCAATTGCTGGAGATATCTGACCATTAAAAATTACTCTCATAACATCACGAAATTCTTTTTGATTGCTCATTGTTGAGCCTTTTATCTTTAATTGTTTCCAAAAAATATATCGTATATCTATATCTGATTTTGGTCCAGTTGTTGCTCCACAAGTAATCAATCTTCCCCCTTTTTTTAATAATCGAATACTTTTTAGAAATGTTTTTTGACCAACACTGTCTATTACTATATCAATACCTTTCCTGTTCGTTAGCTCTTTATAAACAAATTTTTCATAGTCTGGATTTTCTTTATAATTTATAACGTAATCAGCTCCTAACTTTTTTGCTTTTTCTAGTTTTTCTTGACTGCTTGTGGATGTAATCACCTTACAATTAAAAAATTTGGCTATTAGTATAGCTGCGGTTGCCACACCACCTCCCGCTCCATGAATAAATACAGTTTCATTATGTTTAATTTTTGCTCTTGATACTAGCATACGCCAAGCAGTTAAATATGTTAACGGTACAGCCGCTTTATTTAGGGGAAAACCTTCTGGGACTTTTAATGCGTTTATTTCTGGTATCTTTACAAATTCCGCAAACGTACCCCATTGATTTTCTCCAAGAATAGAAAATTCCTCACAATAGTTTTGCTTTCCTGAAAGACAGAGCTTGCACTTACCACAACTCACACCCGGATTAATGGTGACATTATCACCTATTTGTAAAGTAGTTACTTCTGATCCAATCTCTTTTATTACTCCACTCGCATCACTTCCTAATATATGGGGCATCTTAAGATCTAATCCTGGGAAACCTTTAACAATAAAAAGATCAATATGATTTAATGCAGCAAACTTAGTTTGCACTAAAACTTCATTTGGGTTTAAATTAGGTTTAGTTATCTCTCCAATTTTTATATTTTCTAAATCTCCGTGTTTTTCGATGAAAACAGCTTTCATAGGCTTTAAAATAAGGTTCTCCTAATTAAATCTTCTTATTGTAAAATATTAATAAGAATGTTTATGAAAAATTAAAAAGAGTAATGTTGTATGTTTTTAGACTATTTAAATTGATGATAGTTTTCGCAAATCTTCCTTAGCATTATCTACCGCCCATTGAATGAGATCATCATAATATTTTTCTACTTCTTCCGATTCTGGAGCTCTTCCCAAAATTGCTAATAGAAATTGATTATCTTCTTCAGGCATAGGAATGTTTTGCATAATTATAAGATCATTCTCAAATTTTATTTTCATACTGGACAAATTTGATAAGTCTAATTCTTCTCTAGCCTTATAAGCAGAATCGCTTAATAAGGAAGACATAGCAGCAACAACTCTTTCATCTATATCCTCTGCCTTTTGAGAAGCTAAAACCAATCCTGTACCAGTAGAAAATAAAGATGCGCGAAAATTACCATTTGTATTAAGTTCTTTTAAAACCATTTCAAGCTTGGATACCATAGATTACAGACCTCGCAAAATAAAAGGTATATGTAATATTAATAAGATCTTTCTCATATTTAATTTTTTCATTTCATTTATCTTCGATTGCCTAAAATAACATTTCATATAAACATATGATATTTTGGAACTAATTTTACATTTTATGCTTCAGATTTATTATAAAAGTCCTTACGACCTCATTTTCAATGATCAACTTCATTACACTAGGTCGTGCAATTGGTTTATCAAAACCTGGTATTTGATCGGGAGCTTCTGGTACTGTTGGAGAGCCCGGATTTAATAATAATACATTGAATCTAGTTCCTTTTATCACTGGTTTATGAGTATGACCATATATCAAAATTCCCCCAGTTAATTTCCTTTCGTCACAAAACTTTTCTAAATCTTCAGGTAATTTATGAATGATTCCTATCGGATTTGGAAATTCTTTGGTTGAGAAAAATAAGAATGGATTTGAATTTTCACCCTTATCGCACTCGCCGGCAACTTGCTTAACAGGTGCTATTAGTTTCAGTTTCTCTATTATTTTTTTAGAACCTATATCTCCCGCATGAATTATCAAATCAACATCTTGAAAAATGTTTTCAACTTCTTCTAGAAAAGCGTTTATCTCTTTTTCATTTAAATTCTCTGTATGTGTGTCTGAAATTATTCCATATTTAACCATGTCATTTAAACTCTATATTGGAATTAAAAAGAAACCTAAAATAAATATAAGTAAGCCAATAAATATATCTATTAATATACGGAGATATTTGTCGGATGTTGATTCTTCAATTTTTTTATTATTTTTGAAGTATTTTCTAAACTCTCGTAAACCAATGCGCACAGCAGATTTAATTTCTGAAAATTGCCATATAAATAAAACGATACTAATGATTAGTAAAGGAATGTAAAGATAGAGTGAAAATGGGATAAAAGGGTTTGGATGATTCCATAACACATGCGCAGAAATGATATTATTAAATGCATGGGCGAAGATCAACGGAAAGATCCATTTTTTTCTTAAGATTAATAATGCCAAAATTATAGCCACGAGAAAGGTTTGTGTAAACCAGACCAGAGGATACCATAAGGGATAATTGGCGCTTATCGGGTTAAAAAAGTATGCAAAATGCCCCAACCCAAAATAAAGAGAGGAAATAATAACAGCAGAATTTTTTTGAAAAAAATCGCTCCCTCTCTTTGCAATAAAACCTCTTGCGAGAGTCTCTTCATATATTCCTACAGAAATTTGGATCACTAAAACAGATAATAGAAATATTAAGTAATCTGGTTCTAATAAGTAATTATTTAAAGTGGTTTCATATGTCAAAGATTCTATAGTATAATCAATAGTCCCGGGTAATAAAAGATAAATAATAAAATCTAAAGGAATAAATAAAATGAATAAAATGAGAATACCGTATAACAGTTGATATTTGAAATTTGAAGTAGTTAAGCGATATAATTTCAGATGGCTTTTTGCAGGATTTATATCTTCTTCTAATATTACTTTCCTTTTTTGCCATTCGAGAATGAAATTTGTGAGTAATAAAAATATTGGAATTGCAAGAAAATATGTGATGGCTTTTAAAAGAAAATAAAGAGGACCATAATAAACAGAATTCTCATCTACTAATTCTGGTAGAAGCAACCGAGGCATCAGACTAAATAAAAATATTCCTATAAATACTAAGATAACCTCAATAAAAAAACGACCTCGATCTCTGAATATTTTTTTTCTTGGTTTTTCATTAATACTCATTATGCAAATCTCCTTTCTTATAGTAATTTGAAGAGTAATAAATTAGAAATTTTAAATTTTGTTGTTTAGAATCTTTTCAAAATTCTTAACTAAGGCAAGATCGGGAATCCCGTATCGAGCACCTAGATGTTGGATACAATTCGCAGCAACAAAATTTCCGATTTTAACACATTTGATTAAATGATCAAATTCTATAGTGGGATTTTTAGAGAATTTATATATAAAACCTGCAGAAAACGCATCTCCTGCCCCAGTAGTATCCACAACATTCTCTACTTTAGTTGATGTGATGAGTTCTGAATCTTCATTAGTAATTAAAACAGCACCCTTCTCTCCAAGCGTAGCAATTACAACTTTTATTCCTAATTCTAACAATTTTGATGCATTATTTTTTACAATTGATTCATTTATGCCTGATTGGTCAATTTTTAATAATGTTTTAAACTCCCTTTGTGAAAGAATAAGAATATCTATTAGTCCCAAAATTTTTTTTATATTATCAAACCCTTGATCAACGATCAGCATACCAGGATTCAGTATAGTAGGGATATTATTCTTTTTTCCTATGTTCGCAGCTTTAATAAAAGGTTCTAAATTTTTTAAACTACTTAAAAAAATTACTTTAGTTAATCTTAATTCATTTTCCAGAATATCTTCCTTGGATAAATAATTTGCTGCCCCACTATAAGCATAAATTCTTCTGTCACCCTTTTGATTTAAAGCTACATAAGCAGATCCAGTACCATGGTCCTTGGTATATTTTAATAGTTCAGTAGATACGTTAACTTCTTTAAAATCGTCAATTATTTTAGAGCCAAAAATATCATTTAAGCCTAATTTTCCTAAAAATGCAGACTTCAAACCAATTTTTGCACAAGCAAAGGCAGAATTCGCTGCGGCACCTCCCGATAAAAGTATTAAATCTGAAACAAAAACCTCATCATCTTCTAATGGGTGCCTCTCAACCTTCGCCACCATATCAACAAGGGCGGCACCTATACAAATAACATCAAATCTTTTTTTCATGAATAATCACTCAACTATACTCAAAAGATCCAAATTCTGACTTAATTTCTACCATATTTTTCTCTTTTAATGGAGATCTTTCACATTGGCCTATAATTTTTGCTTCAATATCATACTTTTTTGCAACATTTATAAGATTTTTAGTAATGGATTCATTACAGTAAAGTTCCATTCTATGACCCATATTAAATACAGAATACATTTCTTTCCATTGAGTTTCAGAAGAATTTTGAATAATTTCAAATATCTTTGGCAAGCGGAATAAATTGTTTTTTATATATTTAATTCCTTTTCCATAGTGAAGGTTTTTAGTTTGTCCACCCCCCGTATTATGGATTATTCCATGAATTTCTGATCTATATTCCTTCAAAATATGTAATAATACAGGTGCGTAGGTTCTTGTAGGAGAGAGAAGAGCCTTACCTACTGTAAGTTTTAAGCCTTTTGGTTTATCAGTAAGTTTATGTTTGCCAAAAAATACTAATTTTTCTTCTATTTCCTTATTATAACATTCGGGATATTTTTCATAATATTCATGTGAGAGTGTACCATGTCTTGCTAAGGTTAAACCATTACTTCCAATTCCACTATTATACTCTTCTTCATAGCTTGCCTTTCCAGAGCTTGCTAACCCAACAATTACATCATCTGTTTTTATATTTTCTGTGTCGATAACATCTGTACGTTTCATGCTAGTGAAAATTGAAGCGTCTAACATGACAGTCTTAACTAAATCACCAACATCAGCAGTTTCTCCACCACACATTACCATCTTAACCCCTAAATTTGTTAATCTTTTACTATAATCATTATATTCTTTGATAATTGTTCCTATAATTTCTCCAGAAATAAAATGACTATTTCTTCCAAGATTATTAGAAAGAAACATGGCTCCTGTTGCACCTACGCACAAAATATCATCAATGTTCATTACAATTGCATCTTTAACAACTCCTTTGAATATTGAAAGATCTCCTGTTTCTCTGTAATACATATACGCTAGACTTGATTTTGTTCCTGCTCCATCAGCATGAAATATAGAACAATAATCCTCTCTGCCATTCAAATCTTCTACAATCTTACAAAAGGCTCCAGGATATAATCCTTTATCTAAACTTTTTATGGCTTCATGAACCTCTTCCTTTTGGGAAGAGACTCCTAATTTTGAATATATATTATCGTTTTCTGCCATCCTAATACTATAATTTATATTTCTGTTTTAAATTTTTAACGAGATTTTCTACTTGCTTTTTAGCTTTGCCAATATATTTATGAGGATCAAATAATTCTTCCATTTCCTCTTTAGTGAATTTATTTATAATATCTTCCTCTTCCATAAGAATATCTTTCATGAATCTATCTTCATTTCGAGCTTTAATTGCGGCTTGACGTAGTAATTCATGAGCATCTTGTCTTCCTATGCCCCGCTTAACCAATGAGACCATAACTTTTTCAGCTAAACATGCCCCTTTTGTAAGGTTGAGATTTTTTTTAACATTTTCTTCATTGAAAACTAATCCTTTAATATTTTTTGTTAATTCTTTGATCATAAAATCTAAAAAGATAAAATTTTCTGGAAACAATACCCTTTCATTTGCGGAATTTGTTAAATCTCTTTCATTCTCTAATATTATATTATCTAACCCCACAATAACATTTGACTTTAAAATCCTCGCCAAGCTGCATATTCTCTCCGATTTATGAGGGTTTCTTTTGTGGGGCATTGTTGAACTCCCTACTTGTTTTTCTTTAAATGGTTCAAACATCTCTGCAATTTCGTTTCTTTGTAATATTCTATTTTCCCTTGCTATTTTAGCTAAAGATTGACCAATTAAGGCAGTTAAAATAATAACCTCTGCATGCCTATCTCTCTGTACAATTTGATTTGCTATTTTTACTGGTTTGAGATCAAGTTTTTCCATCACCATGTTTTGAATCTTAATTCCTTCTTCCCCAAAACTTGCCATAGTTCCTACAGCACCAGACATTTTCCCATAGGATATTCTTTCTCTTATTTGATGTAACCTATTGATATGCCGATCTATTTCATATGCCCAAACCCCAAACTTCATTCCATAGGTTGTTGGTATCGCATGTTGACCATGTGTGCGCCCAATGCAAACTAACTCCTTTTTATTTTCTGCTACTATTATTAATTCTTTTAAAAGTATTTTTAGGGAATTCTCAATATAATTCAAGGCAGCTCTTAATTGTAAAGCGGTTGCAGTATCTTCAATATCATAACTCGTGGCTCCTAAGTGAATATATTTCCCCGCATCACCCTCGCATTGCTCAGCTAGAGCTTTCACCATCGCCATTAAATCATGATGTATTTCTTTATCAATTGCTTTAACTCTTTCAACTTTTACAAAATCTAGATTTGCTTTTTTATCTATTTCCTTAGCAGCATCTATTGGTATATTCCCTAACTCTGCATGAACTTTTGCTAAAACAGCTTCAACTTTTAACCAATTTTCTAATTTTTGATCTTCTGTAAAAAGATCTGCGATTTTGGTTCGATATCTTGTTTCAATGGGATGGATAAATTTATGATTCATTATATTTATTAAAAAGAATTATTCAAAAATATATTTTTTAGTGGAAGAAAAAAGATCTTATTAATGTGGAATCAAAATATTAGATTTAAATTATATAATAAGAAATTAGTAATTTAATTCTCTGTTTTCTTTTTAGAAAGAGTATTTCTTATTTTTAAAAAATGGATAATATAAAGAAATTCTATTTTTTTAGATGTTATCATTGTGGAGAATGGTATTATTCATCAAAGAGAATAAAAATAAAAAAATGTTGGAAATGTAATAAATCATTTAAGTTTAAAAACGCAAAAAAATTCTCAAAAGAATGTTCAACAAGGGAAGCCATTGAAATAATTAAATTATTAAAAGAAAAAGATATTAAAAAAGAACTCCAGACTCATACAGGGAAGAAATTTCTCAATTTTGCTAAATTTGATTTATAAGAACAAAATTTTTAAACTATTTTTCTAAGAATTTTTTAAGGATTTGTAAATAATACAACTATAACTTACTTTATAATGGCGAATTATGTGGAGTTACCAGAAGAGTTAAAAATATTTGACGATAATCTTATTCGTAAACTCAATAAAGCAGCAGCAGATAAAATTGATTATTGGGATATAAGAGTCGGAATAAAAACCGGTTCCTCAATAGAATTTACAGACCTAAAAAGTCGAGAAATCTCTTCTTTTGAAACCTCCAAATGTGGTATTAGGACTTTTTATAATGGAGGTTGGGGTTTTCTTGTCTTAGAAGATTTAACAAGAGAATATGTTGAAAATAATTTTAACAAAGCTGTTAAACTGGCAAGATTATCAGAGTCACTTAATAAACGTAAGTTTAAGATTAATGAAAAAAATCCCCTAGAAAAAAGTTTCAAACTAAATTCTAAGAAACCTTTAGAAGATATGGATATTTCTGAAAAAATTGAAATAGTCAAAAAACATGAACAGATTGCAAATGAATTTAGTAAGTTCATTAATAATACACATACATTATATTTTGATGGTAAGGGGGTAAATCTCTACATAGATTCATGTGGATCAATGATTAATCAAAAACTTTCGATATTACGAATGTTTTCAGCTGTTTTTGCCCAGAAAAATGGAATTATTCAAAGAGGATTTAACTCTATTGGAGGATTAGGTGGGTTAGAAATACTTGAAACTCCGAAAGCAGAAAATCTAAGTAAAAAATCGGCGGAAGATGCGGTGAATCTTTTGGATGCAGAATCTCCAGTCGGCGGTAAATTTACTGTAATTATGGATCCGAGTTTAACGGGAACTTTTATTCATGAGGCTTTTGGACATGCTTGTGAAGCAGATTTAGTACTAAACAAAGAAAGTATCTTAGAAGGAAAAATTGGGGATAAAGTCGCAGCAGAAAATATTACCGTAATAGACGATCCACGAATGGGCAAAGGAAAGGACGCAAAATTACCATATGAATTATACGGTTCCTATTTTATCGATGATGAGGGCATCCCTTCCCAAAAAACAACTATAATAGAAAACGGGATCTTTAAAAATTATTTACACAATCTAGAAACGGCCTCAAGAATGGGGTATGAACCAAATGGACATGGTAGAGCATCATCTAATACAAATAAGCCGCAAGTACGAATGGGTGTTACTATATTAGAACCAGGAAATTGGACTTTAGAAGAGATGATCTCAGAAACTAAAAATGGGGTTCTTTGCGAAGATTTCAATTATGGATATACGGATCCTACAACAGGGAATTTTCAATTTAAAGCAAAATTATCTTATAAAATTGAGGACGGCAAAAAGAAAGAATTAATGAGGGATGTATCGCTTTCAGGGATGACCCTTGAAGTGTTAAATAGAATAAACGCCATTAGTAAGGATCTAAAATTCTCAGATGGGAATTGTGGAAAAGGTGGGCAGAGTGTTCGAGTTTCAGATGGTGGACCTTATATTAGAGTTGATAATATTGTTGTTGGAGGTTTAAAATAATGGAAAAATATACAGATGTAGATTTTCATAGAATCTCTGAAAAATTATTAACTAACCTTGAAAGGATGAACAGCCATGTGAAATGCGCGGAAATTTATGTTGACCTTAATCAATATATCAATATTGAAATCGAAGAGAATTCAATTAAAAATAGTGAAATAGGGATGGAAAATGGAATTTCTGTTAGGGTTTTTGATAAGAGAGGTTCTCTCGGATTTTCCTTTACAAATCGATTTCAAGAAAGTTCCTTAGATCATATGGTCAAAAATTCCTTAAAAATGATGGAAGTTGGTACTCCAGATTCTGATTTTAAAAATATACCTGGAGAATATAAAAATTATCCTAAAGTACAAGCACTTTATAATGAAAATATAAAAGAATTGAGCATAGAAGAAGCTTCTGATTATATTAAGGATTTAATTAAAGTTTGTGAAGATGATGAGATGGCAATTTCACAATCTGCAAATTTAAAAGCAAATTATTCTAAAACTTATATATTTAATTCTAATGGGTTAGAGATTTCTGGTAAAAAAACTATTGCTTCAATCTCATCAACAATTATTGCAAAAGATAAGGAAACTAACGAAACGTCATCGGGGTTTGAAACACAATCAGTTAGAAATTTAAATGAACTTGACGCTATAGAAACTGCTTCAAATGCATTAAAGGATGCGAAACAGAATTTAAATAGAAAGAAAATTAAAAATATGAGTGTCCCAGTCATTTTAACTCCTAAAGGGGTGATTAATTTAATTTTAAGGCCTTTATCTTCGGCAATCAATGCTGAAACGTTTCAATATAAACGAAGTTTTTTAGTAGGAAAGAAGGGAAGTAAAATTGGATCTGAATTGCTGAATATCGAGGATAATGCATTAATCGATGGCGCGTCTGGCTCTGCTATATTTGATGATGAAGGTGTTCCATGTAGAAATAAGAAAATTATTGAAAAAGGAAGATTTCTTGAAGAAAGTTTATTGCATAATAGTTATACAGCAGCTAAAGCAGGAGTTGAAAGTACGGGTAACGCAGTCCGCTCATCGTATAGCTCAACCCCATCAATAAGTTCAACTAATTTTATAATGAAAACTGGGGATAGATCTAAAGATGAAATTATAAAAGAAGTTAAAAATGGCATCCTTTTTGATTATACAGGTGATTCTCCTAATATTTCAACTGGAGACTTTTCTGGATTAATTTTGCATGGTAATTTAATAAGAAATGGTGAAATTACACACTCTCTAAATGAAACTATGTTTGGAATAAATCTAATAGATCTGTTTAACAAAATTTCTGCCGTTTCAAAAGAATATAAAAAATATGGATCCTATTGGGCACCCTATGTAAAAATAGAGAATATACCTATAATAGGCTCCGCATAATTAATTCTAAAGAAATATTCTTCAAAAATCCAATCTATAATACTTCTATTCTTAAGTATACAATATTTATAAATAATTCTCCAGAAGCAGTATTTTCAAATAATTGAGCTATTAATGTTCTATTTCCTCCTGTGTAAAACGAAATAGTTAATTTTTCAGAGATCCAATCTTCATTATGCTGTAAAGTGATATTTGAAATTGAAAAATTCAATTCAGCATTCACCGCTCCATTTAGTCCTAATATTGTATTATTATCTCCTTTCGAAATATTTACATTAAAAGTGACTTCTCTTTCTAAATAATTACCTATTCCGACATAAAAGGAAATATTCTCTCCGATAGTTGCGTTTGTAGGATAATCTTCCATTTTTTTATCTTCATTTAAAATAAAAACCGTAGTGAAAGGTGGTTCTGGATTAACGACGTAGTATATAATAAAACCCGAAATTATGAGGATTCCGGCAATTAAGCAGATAGTTATTATCTTATCGAAATGCTCAAAACTTTCCTTTAATTTTCTACTATTATTATCGTTATCACTCATTTTCTATATCCCTAAACCACGCGATTGTTTTTTTTAAACCCTCTCTTAAGGGAGTTGTAGGTTTCCAATTCAATAAATTTTTAGCTTTTGTCAAATCAGGACATCTTCTTTCAGGATCATCTATTGGAAGAGGTTTAAAAACTATTTCTGAATTAGAATCAGTTAATTCTACAATAATCTCCGCCAGTTCTAATATAGTATATTCTTTGTCATTTCCTAAATTTATAACTTCACCAATAGCTTCGTCTTTCCGAACCATTTTTAAAATTCCCTCAATTTCATCGGTGACATATGTAAACGAACGAGTTTGCGAACCATCTCCAAAAACTGTGATATTTAAATCATTTAATGCTTGATGGATGAAATTTGGAATAACTCGACCAAATTCCGGACCATATCGGATTCTTGGACCCGAAGTATTGAAAATACGAACTATCTTCGCACGCATATTATGTTGAAGTTCATATGCTTTAATAAAAGCCTCCCCCGCTCTTTTAGACTCATCGTAGCAACTTCGTGGACCTACTGGATTAACATGACCGAAATATTTCTCAGAGGTTGGAACAGCCTCATCTGGAGGATTTCCATACACCTCTGATGTGCTAGTGTAGAAAAATAAAGCATTATGAGCTTTAGCGATGCCTAAAGCATTCATAGTTCCTAAAGTGTTACTTTTTAAAATAGGAATAGGAAATTGACGAAATTCGAAGGGAGAGGCTCTGCTTGCCATATGCATAACAACATCAAGTTTTTTAATATCTCCAATGCATATCCCTTCAGGATGATTACTAAAACCAAAATAAATAGGTTTAGAAATATCATGATTAATAAATCTAAAATTTGGATGATTTCTTAGATGTTTAATATTCTCAAATTTGCCAGAAGCGAAATTATCTAAACAAATACAATATGCACCCTGTCGTACTAAGACATCACAAACCCATGATCCTAAAAATCCAGCACCTCCAGTCACTAATATTTTAAGGTCCTTGAATGAAACATTATCATTCTCTAATCTTCTAATTATATCATTGATATCTTTTTCTATATCATAGTTCATATTTTATCCAATTCTAAAAAATATTTAATTCTATATTATCTTTTTTAGTTAGATCCTCTTTCTAAAATTTTTAAAATTAGTTGTTTCCTAGATCTATTATAATTTTTTTATATGGAATGAAGTTTAAAGGTTACCATATTCTAAAGAAACGCAGAGAATAAATAAGAATACTAATATTTTCGCTAATCAGTCTAAGATAGAAAATATTATTATTCTAATAAAAAGGATGATATTATAGAAATCATTGAGTTTTTCTGCCACAATATTGACAGAATTTCTGTTCAATGGGGTAAAAGCTTCCACAATTAGGACATTTTTTTAAACTATTATTCAATATTTCTCTTGCGAGCATTTGAAAGGCTTGTTCCACATTCTCTCCGGTTTTAGCTGAAGTACTTATTATTTCACCTTGAAAATTATATTTATCAAACAACCTTTTTCCTTCTTTTTTTGATACTTCTCTTAGATTTTCCAAATCACTTTTCGCTTCAAGTAATAATTTTGTTTTAGGACTATTTGGTACTGAAGTGATTACTTTCATCCAATCATGCAAATCTATAAGGGATTCATTATTGGTGATATCATAAAGTATAAGGGCACCTGATGCTCCCGATACATAAGAAGGTAATAAAATACGAAATTTTTTCTCTCCAGCAAAGTCCCAAATATTTAGAAGAATATCTGTGTCGTCTACCTCAACCTTTTTGGTTTCAAAATCGACTCCAATGGTTGAAAGTAGATCAGAATGGAATTTCCCCGTGCAATATTTCCTGATCAAACTAGTTTTCCCAACATTTTTAGCTCCAGCAACTATAACCTTAAATTTGACTAATCTTCTAGAATTTTCGGACATTTCTAACCCATTTTTAGTATATATATAATATAATTACCTTTATTGATTAATAATTTTTTTTTGTATAAGATTTTACCAATAATTGAAATTTATAGATCATCCTTTAATTATAGAAGTTATTAAAATAGAAGGAATATGTCCCGTCTATATAGTTGGGGATAAAACAATTATAAAAGGGTCCATTATAGATATGGAAAAATCTGATGCTGTCTGTATCCACTCCTTGTTTTGCCTTCGACTATTTATTATGGCATTAAGGGAAGGAGTTATATCAGCTGATCTTGGATTGTCTACTAAAAAGAACGGACTTAGATATTTTCAGCGTTTGGATCCCGGTAAACCTTATACTAACAGAGAAACTGTAACATTTAAGATATTATCTTCTATTTAAAATGAGCTTTAGCAGAATATATTAAAAACAAGAATTTTCAAAATTATTAAGAAATAAGGAAGGAAGTACTTTATTGGTACTTCCTCCCGTCGAACTCCACCGATACTTTGGTGACTTATTCACCTCTTATCTGATTGAGTTCATATTATATAAATCCAATTATCCTTTTAATTATTGTGTAAATAGATTATAAATTCTAGGATTCATTTGGTTAAGATTTTTAAATTAAGTTAAGGATTTTCAAACATTAGTATTTTAGCAAAATTATACTATTTTTTTAAAAAGACTATCTTATTAAATCAAAGATTAGAAATAGAGAATTTAATCCGTTTTTTCCTTCTTATATTTAAATCGACTAATTTTGTATATTTCTTGAGCAATTTTCTTTCCAATATTCTCAATTTTCATCAAATCTCCAATATCTGCGTTAAAAATAGTTTGCAATGTTTCCATTTTGCTTAATAAATTTTTTGCTCTTAATTTGTTCACTCCAGGTATCCCCGCGATAACATATTCTAACAAATATGATATATCGAGAGGGGCTTTCTCGAATCTAAGTTTTTCAGTTGATTTTTCATTTGTTTGTTCTTTTTTTGTTATATGATATAAGAAATTAACTGTTTCCTCAACATTTTTAGTTCTATAGAGAGTTATTCCTAAATTTAGAATAATGGATGAGATCGCACCATATATTGCATTCTCGGTGATATTAGTATTTTCGAAAGGATCTCCTTCTAATATTAAAATAGGACGTTCGAAATTATTATTCAAATCAATTAATTCCTTAAATAACCTGCCATCTTTAATAGAATCATTAAAATCTTGACCACTTTTCCTTTCAATACCCACACGATTTGATATGATATAATCAGCCACATCAAGTTGTTCTAATTCCAAATTCACTCCCATTAATGAGAGCTTCCTAACGATGGGTGATGCAGTCTCTCTATTATCACAAACGACTTTAAATTTTTCAGCTCCTTCAATTTTTTCGTTTTGTGTAGGATCTCCCTTGCCTTTATTTTTATCTTCTGAAATATAACTCATTAGACTTTTCTGCTCATTTGAATCTGATGTTTGCTGGAAATTTTTTATCTTTTTTAAATTTCTCCGCATATTTGATTCTTTAGCCTTCTCCGCCCAATAGTATCCTTCATCTCGAGTCCCTTCCGCCATCAAAATAAATACTTTCCCTTCCTTTTTTCGCCCGGTTCTTCCCCTTCTTTGAATCGATCTAATCGCACTCGGGACCACATCATAAAAGACTACTAAATCACACTCAGCAATGTCTAATCCCTCTTCCGCAACACTGGTACCAATTAAAGTATTATAAATACCATTCTTAAACTCTTCCAACAGTTCAATTTGACGTTTCTGAGTTAATCCTTTGTCTGATCCTTTATTTGCTTGTCCAACAAACTTATGAGCTTTTACAATTGAATCTTCATCGAAGTAATCTACGATATTATTAACGGAGTCACGGTAATGGCAAAAAACTAAAATACGAGATAATGAATTCTTAGTAAGCTGATCATGCAAGAGAGTTTTTAATTTTTCCATTTTAGGATGAACTATTCCTTTTGCTTGAATTTGATTTGTAAGATTAATCACTCGTTTAAAATCATTATCACTAAATAATTCCTTTAAAGATTTATTTGCCTTATTTTGTTTAATTTTTTCCTTATTTTTATCTATGTATTCCTTAAGTGCATTAATGCCTTGGGTTTCTATAAGTTCAGACATATGGGATATCCTGATCGCATTTGCCTGCAGTTTTTTCGCATAAAATAATGCAAATTTCTCATCTTCCGACTTGGCTGAGGATAGTTTTCTATTAATCTTTTTATTTAGCTTTAAGAGATCCTTTCTTGTGACTTTACTTGTATCATATGAATCTAGTAAATCACCTTTTTTTAGATGTTTATAAATCTTTTTTAATTTCTCGTTTAGAATATTTAGGATTTCTGAGAATTCATTTGGCAATTTTACTTTTATCCATTCATTATCAACCTTATGAATATAGGGCTTTACATCTGCATCATTTTCTGTCCGTATCTCAATATGGTCAATAAATAAATTCTGTTTGATCTCTTTTATTTTTTCCTCCTCAGAGCCTGGACTGGCAGTTAGCCCTAAAATATGTGCATTCTGCGAACTTTCCACATATTTTTTTGCTATAAAACAATACGCATAATCCCCCACTGCCCTATGGCATTCATCAAAAATAATTAATGAAACCTCTTCTAAGGAATATTGATTTGAGATAATATCATTTTGAAGTACTTGTGGCGTCATAAACGCAACCTTCAGATCGCTCCATAATTCTTTCCTCTCCTCTGGGGGCGTGGTTCCAGTTATGGGCTTTAATGAATCTTGCTCTAAAACTGTTAAATCAAGAAAGGAATGATAATGTTGATTTACTAATGGTTTTGTAGGAGCAAGAAAGATAACCTTGGAATCCGGGATTTCAGTTAATCTATGTACTGCCAGCATTAATCCGATTATTGTTTTTCCCAATCCTGTGGGGATCACTACTAAAGAATTTTGGTTGAGACAACTGATAAAAATATTTTCTTGATAGGATCTTCTAAGAATTAAATCTTTTTGAATAAGGGGATGAGAGATATACTCTTCTTTTTCTGAAACCATATTAACCAGAATGATTTAAATACTATTTTGAATATTCAATGATACTGAATGCGTCCAGTTATATAAAATGATAGAGTCCACTGATTAACTTAAATACATTTAATATCTTTTTAATAAAATTAGATAAGACGATATTTTACCTTGAAAAATAAGAAAATTTAATTGAGAGTAGAAATTAATTTTTATAAAAATGCGCGGATGGTTTAGCCTGGTATAACGACACGCTCACACCGTGTAGGTTCGAGGGTTCAAAACGATTAAATCGTTTAGATACTGCGTGGAATTCCCTCTCCGCGCATTCTTTCTTATACGCTCAAGATAAAAATCATTCTATAAAATATGTTCATTCTGATTTCATCCTTCAATATCTTTTTAACATATAAATTCGCAATAAAAATCATAAAAATTAAATGAAATGCTATATTTAAAGAAATAATTACCTTTTTCTGAGTTAATTCACCTTGTCCAGCTTTATAGAATCTCGCGAGTTACGTAAGAAATACAAAGAAGTAAAAGAATATGTTAAGATTGGGCCGATATTCCTAACTAGATATGAAAAAGCGAGAATAGTTGGTGCTCGAGCATTACAGATTAGCTTTGGCGCTCCTATTTTGGTTGAAAAATCTACGGACTTAATTGACCCGATAAAAATCGCCCAAGTAGAGCTTAAATCTAGAATTCTTCCATTAACAATAAGAAGAGAGCACCCTAGCTCAAATGAAATTCAAGATATCCCAATCAATAAACTTATTCTAAAGAAAGATTAATTATAATTCAATTTATTCTATTTTATTGAATTTTGTATCGTCCTTTTTCAGAAAGATAATAGACTCTATTTGGCCCCACGATTTCAGTTTTTACATATCCTTTTGCAATGAGATTATCTAAAATCTCTTCCAATTCTGCCTTTTTAAACGGTTCTTTGCCCATCGGCATCCTACTCTGATTAGTAATTATCGCAATTCTATTTAAAAACATCCTTTTATCTTGTATGCTTTCTATTACCGTGATTTCATTATTACTTAATTTCTCAAAGCTATCATGAGTTATCACCTCATCTCTCAATGTTTGAGCAAGATTAATTGTTTCCTCACTAGGTTTTTGCTTTTGCGTATCCACATGAGTCAATTCTACCAAATCTTTCGCAACTTTTTTTTCCTTGCCTTTGGCAGTCTCTTCAAAATAGGATCTCATTTTTTCCTTTTTCTCATCATCTCCCATAATTACATTATAAACAATTTTATTATTTAAACACTTATATTTACCTAATGAAAGAAGATTATACTCTCGAGAATGGAGAGAAAGTTATTATTCGTCATGTAAAGAGGTCAGATGTTGAGGGAGTATGGAATAATTTTAATCAAGTGGTAGAAGAGGGCATATATCTTCCCGTGTTTTTCCCAGTTAAAAGTCATTTTGAAAAGCAAAATTGGTATGATAATCTTAAAAAGGATAATGAAATATGTATTGTCGCGGATTATAAAAATCTGAAAAGACCAATCAACATAATTGGGCAATGTGAGATTTCAAACGTTGAATGGGATGCTGCTATTCATGTTGGAAATTTAGGGATCATCGTTCAAAAAAAATATAGAGATGAAGGTATTGGGAGGAAACTAATAGATATCGCAATAAAAGAATCTAAAAAATTACTTGAAAAGGAAAAAATCATTTTAAGCTGCTTCTCTTCAAATAAACGAGCCATACACCTTTATGAATCAATAGGATTCAATATCGTAGGGATTAGAAGAAAGCAATTTCTAATTGAAGACCAATATTACGATGAGGTATTGATGGAATTATTCATTGATGAGTATTTGGGGGCAACTAATTGATTATGGATATCGTGATCGTCGATTATAGCAAATTTTAGATTCAGGGGTGAGAGGATTATCATTCAAAAAAATGAAATTTAGATTTTGTAATTTTTCTATTTTTTCATTATTAAAATGAGTGATTTCATTGCTCTTGAGAAATAAAATAATTAATTGTGTTAATGCATCAATTCCTCTGATTTCCTTGATTTTATTATTGTCCAGAAATAATTCTTGAAGCTTATGAAGGGTATCTAACCCCTCAATCTCCTTAATTTTATTATTGGATAATTCAATTTTTCTCAATTCTATGAGAGTATCTAAGTTTTCTATTTTTTGAATATTATTATTGGACAGATATAAACCCTTCAAATCGTTTAAATTTTCTAATCCTTCTATCTTTTCGATTTGATTATTGTTTAAGTGGAGCCAATGAAGATTTCTCAAACGGTCTAAACCAGAAATCTTTTTTATATCATTGAACGATAAATTTAATTTTTCTAATTTAGGTAAATCTATAAGACCCTTTATTACTGTGATTTTATTATTGTTAAGATTTAAATCTTCTAAATTACTTAAGCCAGATATTTCGCTTATCTCAGTTATTTGATTATGATCCAATGTGACCTTTTGGATGCTCTGGAGATTATTTACATTCTTAATTTCTTTTATTTGGTTATGGGATAAATTTAGTTCCTTTAGATTTTGTAATTTATCTAAATTATCAATTGTTTTAAGTTTGTTATGGGATAAATCGAGGATTTGTAGATTTTCTAAATGATTTAATCCATAAATATTTGTAATTTTATTCCGCTTAAGTATTAAATGCTCTAAATCAGTCAATCTTTCTATTACTGGAATCTCATCTATTGAACCAAATCCAGAACCCTCACAATTCAAAAGAATTATTTTTCCTCCTCGAAGAGTCACATTAAAACCACATTTTTTAATAAAATAATCATATAGAATGATATTTAAACAAAAAACAATGAGATCTTCATTAATAGGACTATGAGATTTTAAAAAGATTTTCTCTGGATACTCTGATAATTCAGTTGTCTTAATAGATTTGATAGAATTTTGAAGATAGTCTTTAAGGAGCTTCCAGGACTCTCTGTTATTAATTTTTTTTAGTATTTCAAGAGTTAAAAGTTTTTTTTCTATTAATTCAACTTTTTCTAGAACATATTTTGTTAGCGAAAGAAGCTTCGTTTTTTCAATATATTTATCTTTTAAAATTTTACCAGAGATCAAACAAATCTTAATATTAGCATCAGATAAGAATAATTGTTCAAAAAAAGTATAATGGTTGCCCTTATCAAGATTTCCTAATATCTCTAATGCCTTTTCTCGAAGTTTTTGTTCATTAGAATTCAAAATCCATTCCATTAATAGAGATGAAGCTTCTTTAGTCCCTAATTCACCTATATGTTCCTTTATATTTCTTGGATTTAATTCCATTTGTCAAAATGTATAATTATTAGGAATTCAAAAAGCTGCCAAATGTGAAGACTTTAAATAATTTTTACCCATTTAAGAGTATATGTAATCTTTTACACTATGTTCTTTATCAATTATATCTGTAAGTGCTTTATTGAAATGAATTTGATTTATAAATTCACTTCTCTCTCTTAAAGCTTTTATACCTGCCTCTGTGACTAATGCTTTAATATGAGCTCCGCTAAATCCCTCTGTTTTTCTGGCGAGTTCTATAAAATTAACATCCTTCAAAGTCATTTTGCGCGTATGGATTTTCAAGATCATTTTTCGTGCTTCTTCAGTAGGTAAATCAAATCTTATTACTCGATCAAAGCGGCCAGGTCTTAATATCGCGGGGTCTAATACATCTTCTCTATTAGTGGCTGCGACAAACATGATTCCCTCAGTATTAGCAAATCCATCGAGCTCAGAGAGCAATTGCATAAAGGTTCTCTGAACTTCTCTGTCTCCTTTATACACTTCACTGGTTCTTTTAATTGCTATCGCATCAATTTCATCTATAAAGATTATTGCGGGAATATTTTCTTTTGCTAATGTGAATACTTCTCTTACCATCCTTGAACCTTCACCAATGAATTTTTGCACCAAATCCGAGCCTACTAAATGTATAAATCGTGCATTCGTTGAATTCGCAATAGATTTTGCTGTGAGCGTCTTTCCGGTTCCGGGAGGGCCAGATAAAAGCGCACCAGAAGGAGGATCAATACCAAGCTTTTCAAATAATTCTGGATGTAAAAGGGGTAATTCAACTACTTCTCGAATCGCTTGAATTTGAGCATCTAATCCTCCAATATCTTCAAATGTTACGTCAGGAGACTCCACCAGTTCCATACCTGCGACATGACCACGAATCTTTCTGGATAAAATCTCTAAAATTTGATAACTTTGTGGATGAAGAGTGACTTGATCTCCTGCTTTGGGTTCAAGATGATCATTTGGAGGTAAAATCAAACGATTTCCGGGAGCATGAGATATGATTACTCTTCCATCCTTTAGAACTCTCTCAACAGTGCCTATAAGTAAAGGCTTCTTCTTGAGATTGTTAATTATGTCTCTGAATCCACTTATTTCCCGCTTAAGTTGTTCATTCTCTTTTTCTAAAACACTAAGTTTCTTCTCTAGTTTTTTTACGGTTGATTCGGTCATCATCTACAGTTCTATCTTATTAATCATATCAAAAATATTTAATTGTTTTACTCTTTCTCGTTTCGTTATGATCTCCATTTTATTCACTATTATTAATATTTAACGTGACAACATGCTATTTTCTACATTCTCTCCCCAAAAAAAACTGTAAATTCTATCCTTAAATAACATGACTTAATTCTAAAATGCATAGAACTAATAAAAAAGATTAATTAATACAAAAATAAGTAAAAAAAAAAGAATTAAATCCTAAAATTTCCTCAATTAATAAAGATCTTTTATAACAAAGTCTAAATTCAATTCGCTTAGAGTATTTTTTAAAGGATAAGCATTATTAGGGTTCCATCCTAGTACTTCACAAAATCCTTTATAATCCTCAAAATAATTCACGTCTACTATTCTTTCTGGCAGTTTATTATTAATAACATCTATCCCCTCTCTCAAATTGAAGGAATGGCGAAGAATATAGATTCTCAAGCCTATTCTGATTAATTCATCAATATTTATATCCCATCCAACTATCGCTTTAAATAATTCAATTAACGGATATTTTTGAAAAAAAACTGCGAATTCACAGAGCCCAATACTCGCCAATACCTGTCCAATCGCAACACTTAATTTTTCCGCTTCACTTCGATCATGCCCTGGTCTTTTGAATTTTTTAGGCAAAGTAATACCTTCAATTAATCCATTTGGTTTTATAAACGGACCAATTGCCATCATATCTAAGGAAGGAACTGTATGTCTGCCGGGAGTGGGTTCAAATGCATAACTCATTCCCAAACTTTTATAATATTTAGGAGAGTGCATTCCAGGTTCTTGTCCCATAGAATGAATAGCATATTTTTTACTTCCTCCATTTATTTTCTCCGAAGCAATTTTAACTCCATCCGCCAAAAGATCACCAAGACCTTCTCTGCGTATCATATTCTTAACTAACTCAATAATTGCTTTGGAATTCCCCCAAGTTAAATTCAACCCTCCTGTATCTTCTTTACTTAATATACCATTCTCATAACATTCTATAGCAAAAGCAACCGCTGTTCCTGCGGAGATTGTGTCGATTCCTGCTCGGTTGCATAAATCATTTATCATAAATAAAGACATAAGATCATCATTGAGTAATAAATGTCCGAAACTTGCACATGTCTCGTATTCGGGCTGGTGTGTTTCTTCAAGGTTCAAATCAGGCACATTCATGATGCCTCCACATTGAATTGGACATGAGAAGCATCCATAATTTCTTTCTCTATATTTTATTAATTCTTCTCCAGAAATTTTACTGATTTTTTCCATAGGAAAATCTTTTATTGTTCCGCCCCAATTTTTAATTGGAGTATCTCCTAATTGAGCACTGAATACATTTGCGAAGGCTGTTCCAATTTCTTTCCATGCTACGATTGCACCCGTAGTAGCACTATTAATACCTTCATTATATTCTTTTGTAAGACGTAATAGTGTATTTCTCTCTGACACCTCGATTTTTTTATTTCCTCCGAGAACAATCGCTTTTAAATTTTTAGATCCCATTAATGCTCCTAATCCAGATCTAGCCGCAATTCTGGCCTTATCATTAACGATTCCAGAAATCAAAGAGCGTTTTTCACCAGCTTGACCGATGCTCATCACTTGAACCTTACCATACTTTTGATGTAATTTTTCTTCTGTTTGAACCACGTCTAATCCCCATAGATTAGAAGCGTCTAAAACTTGCTTCTCTCCATTATTGATCAAGATATATTTTGGCTCTTTCGCTCTCCCCTTCACAATGATCGCATCATAACCACATTTTTTAATTTCGGGACCAAAATATCCTCCGCAATTAGAATCTCCCCAAGTCCCAGTTAAGGGAGATTTTCCCACCACCATAAAACGACCCGTCATAGGTGCTACAGTACCAGTAAATAATCCTGGAAAAAATCCTAAAAGCGCTTCAGGGTCAAATGATTCAATTTTAGGGGGGAGATTCTCATAAAATAATTTGCTCGCTAATCCATAACCTCCAAGATATTGACGATAAATCTCTTCGGATAATTTTTCTTCTCTAAATGAATCTTCACTCAAATTAATCCATAAAATTGTACCCATATAACCATTTGGCATATATTTCCAACTCTTTTATATTTATTCCTTAAAAAAAGGATATCATCTTTTGACCAAAAAAAAAATCTATTTTAAATGGATATGAGTTCTATAATTACATTTTTTTATATAAATCTATCTAAAGAACAAAAATGAATCAAAAATCTTAAAACAAAAACAAAAAAATGAATTCATATCACAGAGGAGATTCCAAACTATAAGAACTTTTATTATTACCTTAAAACCAAATTTAGAACATCAAATCACGGGAGTAAATTTTTTAGATGATACAAATGAAGAAAATTGACCATTCGCAATTTATTTCAAATATTCAATAATTTTATAATTCCTTTAATTAGTAAGGAGGAGCAAGATTCTTAGAGGAATTTGAGAGTCTTCTCCTTCAAAAAGTAGAGCTTAAAATGGATTTTAATAAAAAAGTGTAAGAATTGTTTCCATTATTATGAGAGGGTAACTATATCCAACATTAAAACCAGTATGTAAATATTGAAAAGCTTGGGATGCTATATGAAATTTTACTAGCAATCCATCAAATAAAATTTAATATATAAAAAAACTTTCAAGTTTGTCTTATTTCATCCCAATAGATATCAAAGTGATAAAATTTTATTATACGATAATCAATTAAAGAGCCAGTCTTTTCACAATATCTTTAATTGCTCTACTGACTAAATATAACTGAATATTACGTGCTCCTCCTATGATTTCTTGTACTTTTGCCACTTCTAATGCCTTATCAATTCTCATATTATCAGTAAATGCTATCCCCCCGCAGAGTTGTTGCGTTTCATAGGAGATTCTCTGTGCAAGGTTCGAAGCTAAGAATTTTGTGCCTGAACTGAATGCAGCATTGTATTTGATGAATTTTCGATCCCCATATTTAAGAGTCTTTCTGTATTCTGATGCGGATTTAAATCCTAACTCTGTGGCTGCCATTAATTCAGTGAATAATTGAGTAATTGGAAAGGAAACTGCTTGAAAGTCATATAAAGGTCTCCCAAATTGCGTTCGAAGATTTGTATATATTAACGCGGTTATCGCTGTGAGCCATCCTATACCAAGACTAGAACCTATAATTGCATCTCTTTCTGCTACTAGACCAGAAAATAGATTTCGATAGCCAATACCTCTCTCACCAATAATATATTTCCTAGGGACTTTTACTGAATTGAAAATCGTTTGACTTACCTCTACTCTGGGAATTGATTGAATCCCTAATCTATTCGTTTCGATACCTTCGAAATTACGATCGATAACCATTTGATACATTGATCCTCTTGGATCATAACGATTCGAGACTCCATATACGATAAAATAGTCTGCTTTTGACCCATTCGTGGTATATACTTTTTCCCCATTTAAAATAAGATGATCTTCATTTTCTTCCACAATAGTTTGCATATTAACCGCATCAGAGCCGTGCTGCCGTTCTGTGATACAAATTGCTCCCACTTTCTTTCCAGACATAATTTCCCCTAAAATCTGATCAATATGTTCACCTTTCCCGTGCTGAAATAACGGATTTGCAAAAATAACTCCAGACACAACACGTGCTAAATCCAATTCAGGATCAACGATAGATACTGCCATAGCTAAAAGAATCTCATAGCGCATACCATAATGTTCTGTATCGCCATATTGATTTAAACGCTGTATATAATTTCCCTCTCCCAAAATAGGAAATAAATCATAGACTTCTTTATTCAGATCTATCTTTGGTTCAACCTCTTCTAATAAAAACTCTTCAAGAGTCTCTAAGAAATCTCTTTCCTCTTTACTTATCAGCGGGATTATAAAATTATTGAATATCTGAAAAATATTACGTGTATTCAGCTTCTCCTCAATTTCATCATCTAAGATATTAACTCCAGTAATTTTTTTCATAATTTAGACTAAAATCAAACCAATTTAAATATTATTATCCTAAACGGTTTCAATGTGAATTTATTCCCATTTCAATTAAATTGATATCCTCTTTGACCATAAATATTTAGTGTGAGATGAGCTGAATGGTGCACTAAAAAATTGTTATAAAAAATTCATCTCATAATTCACAAATTTAAATTGATTATATCATCACTATTGTTATTTTGTTTAATTTTATTCCGATAAAAATCAAAGTGATAAAATTTTCACCCCTAATTTCCTTGAATATAAAAAGATTACTTTTTGTATTAAAAAAATTTATAAATATAGAATTTTATTATACCATTAAATTTTAACTTATATCTATTGTTCTAAAAAACAAAATTTCATAGATAAAAATATATAAAAGTTAAAATAATTATATTAGGAATATAATTATACAACTAAAAAAAATCTAATAGTAAAAAAATTAACAAGGCTGAAAAAAATGGCAGAAGAAGAGAGTTTCCTCAGCGCTAAGGCCCTCGTGGTCGATAACGGGACGGGAATTTCGAAGAATGGGTTCGCTGGTGAAGATCAGCCACGTTCGGTGTTTCCTACGCTTATTGGATATCCAAAATATGAGTCAATCATGACTGATGTCGAGCATTATACTCGAGAGTACTATATCGGAGAAGAAGCAATGCAATTGAAAGGTGTTTTGAAACTCATGTTTCCAGTAGAGCATGGTATCATTGAAGACTGGACTGCTATGGAAAAGATCTGGCACTACACCTTCTACACTGACTTACGCATCGATCCTTCCGAACATCCGGTATTACTGACAGAAGCGCCATTAAATCCTCGACCAAATCGAGAGAAGATGGCAGAAATAATGTTTGAAACCTTTAATGTCCCTGCTCTTTACGTTGCGATGCAGGCAGTTTTATCATTATATGCTTCTGGTCGTACCACTGGATGCGTTATTGATATTGGAGACGGTGTATCTCACGTTGTCCCAATTTTCGAAGGATTCGCATTAAGTCACGCAATTCAAAGAATCGATTTAGCGGGCAGAGATATCACTACCTATCTACAACGATTATTACGGCAAAAAGGTTATTCATTTACCACCTCCGCCGAGAAAGAAATTGTTCGGGATATTAAAGAGAAATTGTGCTATGTTGCAATTGATCCCGAAAAAGAGATGATGCTTTCCAAGAAGGTAGCAGGTATGGAGAAAAGCTACATGTTACCTGATGGTGAGACCATTAACGTGGGAGTAGAAAGATTTCTTGCGCCCGAATGCTTTTTCAATCCGTCCGTCATTGGGAAAGAATTAGAACCTTTAGACGACGTAATTGTGAATTCCATTTCAGAGTGCGATGTCGATCTTCGACGAGACCTCTACAGCAACATTGTCTTATCTGGAGGTTCCACGATGTTCCCTGGTATCAAAGAGAGACTTACCAAGGAAATTAAGGAACAAATCCCAGAATCTGTTGATGTAAAGATCATCGCACCACCCGAGAGAATGTATTCGGTCTGGATTGGCGGCTCAATCTTGAGCTCCTTAAAAACATTCCATAGAATGTGGGTAACCAGGCGAGAATATAAAGAGATGGGACCACAAGTAATTCATAGATGTTTCTAAATATGCCTTCGGGCTTTATTTTTTAATTTCACACGAATTTTTTTATTTTTCTTTTTTTCTTGTTTCCGATAAGAACTTAAATTTTTCAATTAAAAATTATAGTTTTATGAATCTAAAAGCTATTCAATAAAACTCATATAATGTGGGTTACCCGACGAGTCATTAATTCATTTTTATTTTAATTTCTTTTCTTGTTCCCCATGTTTTATGCTTTATAAAAATATTATTCAAAATTTTTATAATAAATAAACAAACTCAGTCCTAAATTAATAAACCAAAGAACGAAAGTATTTTTTCTAAAAAGATTATCTAAAACCCATGATGGAGGAAATAATTTTTTATGCGGGAATAGGCATATTTAGCCTTACTACGTTAACTTTCTTAATTTTGAAGAAAAAGAATCCGAAGGTAGCGTCAATCAACATGATAGTTAACTTCGTAACCATTATCTCCTATACTCTTATGCTGAGCGGATTGGGAGCTATAACTGCAAATAATGGAGAATTTATCTATTGGACAAGATGGGCGTTTTATGCGATAAGTTGCTCATTCTTGATGGTCGAGGTATCATTGATTCTGAAGATTGACAATAGAACTATGGCTGAAATTATCCTCTTCAATACTATGGTGATGGTCGCGGGATTGTTTGCAAGCATTACCCTTGATCTTATCAAATGGCTTTTCTTCGCGCTTAGCACGGTTGCGTATGTAAATGTGCTTTATCAAATTGGCAAAAATCTTTCTGAAGAGAAATTTATTGTTTTATTCGTCGCGATATTTTGGAGCGGCTTTCCAATTATTTGGTTGATTTCACCAGCAGGGTTTTTGGTCCTAGACGCATTCTGGACTGCTTTATTCTACCTTGTTCTTGACTTGATTACGAAGGTATATTTCGGATACCATACAACATTGAAGTACACTGACATGTAAAATTAAGAAATCTAAAATTTAATAATTGAAATCTAAATTTTATTCTTTTTCTTATTTTCTAATTAGAATAAGTCAATGAATGGTCTAAATAACATAAATAAATAAGGAAAACAATTATTTAGATCATGAATGTTAGCAAGAATTCTCCTTCAGAATTTCCGAAATCAAATAAATTTATTAAAAGACAAGGTTTAATACTCTTTTTTATTCTAAGTTATTCATTAATTACATTTGCCGTCATAATGAGATATTTCCTAGGTGAAGCATTTCCCGAGATATTATTTTGGTTCATCTCCTACTGGAGTCCAACAATCTCTGCAATTTTTATCTCTGGATTGATAGGTGGATGGACTTAAATAAAATCATTACTTAAAGGCTTATTAAAATGGAGAGTGGGACTGAAATGGTATTTAGCAGCATTTCTTATAATGTTGGCCCCACTTTTATTTGCCTTAATTTATATTCTAATCGGAGGTGAATCTCCTGGAATAGATCCTTCACTGACTCTCCCCCTCCTTGTGTTTAATTTATTTTATACCTTATTTTCGGGACCATTAAGTGAAGAACTCGGGTGGCGAGGGTTTGCTTTGCCAAGATTACAGTCAAGATTCACTGCATTACTCTCAAGTATTATCTTAGGTTTCATATGGGCATCTTGGCATTTACCCTTATATTTTATTCCGCCACAAAGAATTGCTATCTATATTTTTATACCATTAGTGTTAGTTATTTCTATTCTTATGACGTGGGTCTATAACAATACTGGTGGAAGCGTTTTATTAACCATTATCATGCATTTTAGTTTCAATTTTGATATGGCTTTTATTGTGGGCTATTTGGGTTTGATGCCAACTATGATATTCTATATTAGTGCAAGTATAGCAATTGGAATTTATCTTATTGCGGTGATTGGTTACGCTGGCCCTAAAAAACTTTCTCGAAAACGCGATTCCGAAATACCTAAAATAAATTAATCAGTAAAAAATTTTTTTTACATCTTTTACTTTAAATTTTTATTAGAAAGAAGAAATAATATTTTTTAATCTAATGTATAAAGCGTGGGTGTTCTATCATCAAAAAGATCATTATATTTGTTTAATTTTTTATCATGTGCCTTAGAAAGATCAATATCCACAATTTGCACAATTGATTCATCTTTTGGAGCTTTTGATATTATTTTCCCATCATAAGAGGTGATCTGGCTTTGACCAGTGAAACTAAACTCATCTTCGCCTCTTTTTTCTTTTCCAATACGATTTGCAGTAACTGAGAAAACACGATTCTCTAAACAGCGTATTTTCATAGCATCTTGGCAATACGGGAGTACAAGATTTGATGGATGAGCAATAATCTCTGCTCCTTGTAAAGCTAGGCTCCGTGCTACTTCAGGAAATATCCAATCAAAACAAATCATCACTCCAATCTTCATATTATTGACTTCAAATACTTTTAATTTTTTTTCTCCCGGTGAAAACCATAATTTTTCTTTATTAAATAGATGAATTTTTTGATAGGTTCCAACTAATTCCTCTCTAAACACAACCATTGATGAATTAAATATTTTTTCCCCAATCTTTTCCACAAATCCACCAACAATTACAGCATTTGTCTCGTTCGAAAGTTTTTTAAAAAAATTGAATGTGTCTCCATTAGCATTCTCTGCCAAATTTATTGCTTCATCTTTTGATACAAAGGAATATCCTGTTGCGAATAATTCCGGTAAAACAATTAAATCAGCGCTAATTCCTTTTGAAAGTTGAATAATTTTATCAAAATTGTTCTCTTTTTCTCCAAAAGTTGGGAAAAATTGAATATAACCGATTTTCATCGAATTCACATTATCATTAATATTTTTTATAATTTAGTTTAGATTAGAGACAATTTATCATTTTTGAATAGCGGAGAAATATTATATTTGATATAAAGAAGAATTATTTGCTTTCTCCAATTTTTTCAATTGCCACTTGTCGTTTACCTAAAAGATATGCACTTACAATGATGAAAGAGATCCCCAGTATTAAATATACAAAAGAAGAAAGATTCAATAAAGGCATTAAAAAGACTAAGAAATAAATCAATATAGGAAACGTTTGAATAGGGATCTGTTGGATCGCGATTAAATTACTTGCTTGTCCAACGGTGAATGCTTGTTGCATTTTTATTACACCATACATATTTGTTGCGATTAAGATAATTGTGCTAACAATAAATAGAATTAATTCTTCCACCATAAAAGATCCTCCAAATACTTTAGTAATTGTATTTATCAGCAAAGAAACCCATAAATTTGATAAGGCAAACATATTCCCAGAAAAAATAGCGAGTGGGATTCCTTGATTAGTAATAGATTTTCTACTGAGAACTTCAAGTAAAATAGATATAATACATAAGATTAATGTGAACATAGATACTCTAAACAAAAAATCTGATGCCAAAACATTACTTTCAGAAATTTCAATGGATAGTCTGCTGAACCCTAAGAAAGTTATTGCTATAATCATTAAAAAAATTCCTAATATCTCTTTTTTTTTCAAATTTTCATTTAAAATAAAGATAGAGCCTATTGCTAAGATAATTAATCCAGATGCCATAAGCCCAGGGATGAGTGCTGGACCAATGAGCGATTGAGCTAGTAAATAAAAAATTGATCCAACCCCAAAGTTAATTAGAAGCCCTAAAATCCATATTTTATCTCGTATTAGGATTCTCATGAGACTTTTTTTTGAGGGTAAATCATTAGTAATTTTATTAACTACTTTCTTTTGTATAATAACGCCAGTATTGGAACATATTCCAGATAAAATCGCAAATAGTACCCCACTTAAATAAAGATCATAACTAATTGAATATCTCACCACCAAATTTTACTTATAAACAAAATATATTAGGTATTCCTACTAATATTAAAAAATAGTAAATCTGAATTAAAAACGTATCCGTTTTTAAATTTTTAAATGTTTGGAACCTCTAAATCTAAACTAAAAATTCTTTTCCATTAAAATTGGATTGTTTGATAAAAATGTGATAAAATAAGAGATTGAAGTATAATGTAAAAAATTAAATCTAGAATATTACGAGATTTCAGATTTAAAAAGAACTAATTTGGAATATTTTGGAAAGAACTAATAAAAAAGATAAAAATAAATTATATAATGAAATAATGTCAATTTTGACAGAAAGGATAAATTTCTAATTATTATCAATTAAAGAATCTCTCATTAATAACCCTTTATGATAATCTTTATATATCTCTTAAACTAATATAGAATTTGATCAAAAAACGATTAAGGTTGATCAAATTTGAAAAATCGACATTTTTCTAAAAAAAATAAAATTTACTTACTAAGTATTTTAATAATCGTTAGTATGGTTTTTGGTTTTACTTCGGTATATGCGGGATTAATCGCAACTGGAGATGCCTCTACTACTGAAATTAGAACATCTTTCGCAAGTTCTGGCACGAATGATATGAGTAGCGCCAATCTGTTGCCTGGAGATGTTATTTTATTAGGGACAGATAATTCTATGTTTGATTATCTCATTCCTGGAAAATGGTCACATACAGTTATATTTGGTGGAATCGCAGGATATCACCAGATTTGGGCAACGGAAGAGGGAACATGGGTTCCGCAAGGTGAGGCATGGGTGGTTCATTCAACGAAGGACGATACTGATTCGGGTTTAAGAACATCTCGATTCACAACTGTTGTCAATGATCATGCTGGAAATGTAGTGGCTATGAGAATCTTAAAACCTGGTGGCGTTCTATTGTCCTCTTCTGAAAGACAAGCTATCGTTAATTTTGCAACCAGTAAAATTGGTTTAGATGAAGGATATGATTGGAACTGGCTCGGCAAACAAGTTGGAATTGATACAGCAGATCCAGAAATCGCTCCAGATGGTTATTATTGTTCAGAATTAGCTTGGGCAGCTTATAAATCGGTAATAGGGATTGATTTAGACGGAGATTTCTCTCCTTTTAATATTGGCGTATCCCCAGAAGATTTATACTGGTCTCAATATGCTCAAGTTATTGCATTGGAAATGAATTCTGATCCAAATGGAAATGGCGTCCCTGGAGGTGCTTATGCGGTAGATGCTTCTAATGATCTTTATAAAATGACCGTCTATGTGGATGAAGTCTATTATGATGATGAACACGAGGGATGGTTAATGGGCGACGGGGAAATGTATCTTAAGTTATGGATCGGAGAAGCTTATTTCCCCAGCTGCGCTGCTAGCGGGGATGTGAACAGCAATCATCTGGATAAAATTGATGACGCTGGAAATGATTATACAAGAGCAGGAAAGAATGAGGCCATAGATTGGAATAATCAACACTTTGCCCTCTTTTCTTATAACTCCTATGCGAAAGTAAGAGTTCAGGCGTCTGAATACGATTCCACATCTGGTGATGATGATTATCCTGTTTTTCAATGGTGGTTCAGCCCCTCTCAATGGCATGGATATGTGGATAATGGATGGTATTGGTCTGGTTACCGTTATGATATGGGTGATTGTCGCTATACCATTTGGTTTAGAATCGATTCTGTCTATTAGATTCACTACTCCTCATACTCAGAAGCGTAAAATCAAAACCTCTTTTTTTTTATTTTTTTACCAATAAGACATTTTTAACAAATTTAATAAATTGATTGTACCCTTTATTAATTATTTACAAATACGTAAATGGTTTAATCGAAATGAAATTAAAAAAGTTTACGATAACGTTAGTATCGATCTTTATTTTATTGATTTTAACCACTCCTTTTGCTTTAGCTCAAGAATACACTTGGAACATCAGCATCGGTGAAGAATTTATTTGGAAAGTTGATCTAATAGATCAAGATGCCTTAAACACAACATTTGGGATGAATTGGGAGGAAGATCTTGAGAGTGAGTTTGGAATTGGCGCTTATAATCTCAATGCTACGAAGAAATACAAATTTATCAACATAAATTCAACTTCAAAATATTGGTATCTTGATTTTGATATTTGGCATTGGACAACTTCTAATTTTGCGGAAGTGTCAGACATTTCAGATAATATTCCTTATCAAACTTTCGAGGGGACATACCCTTTTTTAGGTCCTTGGGGAAAAAATGTCTATTTTTCGCCACTTGATGTTGATCAGTATCTTTGTGAGTATGATGCAAATGAGAACAGATATAACGTCAATAATTCATGGGTCTATAACGAAGATGATCTTACAAATTATTCAATAATATACACGTTTAACAGAGACACAGGGGTTTTATCAAAAGCAGAGATTAAAAATGAGAATGAAGAGGTCATCTACCAATTTAGTATTCAAAGTGGAGGAGGTGATAATAAGATTCCATTTTCGAATATTTTCGTTATAATAACACTATTCTCTCTAACAACTGTAGCATTTTTCATCAGAAAGAAGATAAAGATACAATATAGTTTTAATTTATAACATAATAAGGAAAATTAATTAAATTCATTAGAAATTCAAAAAATTTTCCACCTTTTTTTTCCCTACTTCAAAGAAAACGTTTGAAATATCTGAAAACTTACAATATTATCAAAAATATTTCACAAAACTATCAAATATTTTAATACCTATTTTTATATTTGAAGTATAGGAATAAAAAAACATCATTAAACTAAGAAATAATTGCTTTTCAATCTTTGAAATGGAAAATCCGGAATATAATAAGGAAGAAATTCGCTCGAAGTATCGAGATTTATTTCAGCATTCCTTAGATTATATCTATGTGAATGATTTAAAAGGAAACTTTTTAGATGCGAATAATATCACTTTAAAAGCGTTAGATTATGAAGAAAATGAAATTTCTTCTCTTAGTTTTTTGGATGTTTTAGCTGATGAAGAACAATTAATTACTGCGATGGAAACAACTAAGGAAATTATAGAAAAAGGGAGACAACAAAAAAGAAGCAGATATAAATTAAAAACGAAAAATGGAAATATTATTTATTTAGAAACTTACGGAATCCCTCTCAAAAAAGACAATAAAATTTATGCTATTTTAGGTATTGGAAGAGATATTACACTCAGAAAATTAACTGAACATAAATTAAAAGAATCTGAGAAAAGATTTAGAAATCTATTTGAGATGAATCCTTACGGAATTGTTATTTTTGACCTAAATGGAAAAATTATCGATTCAAATCCTACTACGGAAATTTTAACGGGCTATAAAAAAGAATCCTTAATAGGGAAACATTTCAATGAGGTTCTTGCGATTAAAAAAAAAGATCTTCCTTTAATTACTAAATTATTTAATAAAATGGTAGAGGGTATTCATGTACACCGAATCGATATTGAATTAAGAAAAAAGAATGGTGATTTTATATGGACAAATATTCAAGGGTCTGTTGTTAAGTTTGAAGACACGTCCTTCATGCAAATAATTTTGCATGATATTTCTAAACGAAAAGAAGCCGAACTTCTCATTAATAAACAATTAAAAAAGTTAAAAGAATTAGATGAGATGAGAAAAAATTTAATGGTGAGAATCTCTCATGAATTAAAAACACCATTAATGTTGATTAGCGGAGGAGTGGAATATTTATTTGAGTCTAAAGAATCAATGTTAGATCAAGATATAACAGAAATCCTAAAAACTATAGAAAGAGCAAGCTTAAGACTTAAAAAATTGATTGAAAATTTAATAGACGCTACAAAAATAAATTACAATAAACTTAAACTGGATAAGAAGAAGGTTAATTTTTCTGAAATAATTAATGATTCAATTTTAGATTTAAAACATATAATTAATAAACGTGATTTATTGCTTAATAGCAATATACATGATGAATTGAATCTAATGATGGATGAGTTAAGGATAAAACAAGTTATTGCCAACCTATTATTGAATGCTATTAAGAACACACCCCCACAAGGTAAAATATCTATATTATTGGAAAAAAATGATGATTATGCCAAATTTTCTATAAAAGATACAGGAATTGGATTAACCCAAAAAGAAATGAATATCTTATTCACTCAATTTGGAAAAATCGAACGGGAAGATCAAAATCTTGATTTTATAGATATTCAAGGATCTGGTTTAGGTCTCTTTAT